>NZ_JBIUXR010000014.1:0-273004 GCF_044744085.1 Streptomyces sp. NPDC087428 | reverse complement strand
GGGGGACCCTGTGGGAGAGTAGGACGCCGCCGAACTCCTTTTATAGTTAAGCCCCGTGCCCTTGTGGCACGGGGCTTTTCTGCGTTCCCGACCAGCTCGCCGGCCCGGCCGCCACGGGAGGCTGGTGGGTCGGCCCCCGCACTGCGGAACGCCCCTGGGGCGTGGGCAGGTGACGGTGCGACAGATGGTTTTGCGCACCCTCCGGATCAGGGTATGCTTTAGCTCCTTGCCGCAGGGCAGCAAGGCCCCAATAGCTCAGTCGGTAGAGCGTCTCCATGGTAAGGAGAAGGTCTGCGGTTCGATTCCGCATTGGGGCTCAGACACACGGAAAGGCCCCCGCCACTTGGCGGGGGCCTTTCGCGTATCCGGATCTACCCGATCCGACCGGAGGATCTAAGCGGCCGGCGGCTGAGGGACGCGCATCGCGAGGATGGCCATGTCGTCCGAGGCCGGCTCCGCGGCGAACCGCTCGACGGCCCGCAGGATACGTGCCGCCACCGCGCCCGCCGTAAGGCCCGTACACGTGGCCAGTACGTCCGCCAGACCGTCGTCGCCGAGCATGCGAGCGCCCTCACGGCGCTCGGTGACACCGTCCGTCACGCACAGCAGGACATCGCCCGGGTCGAGGGTCACCGTCTGCTCGTACAGCTCCAGATCCTCGATGACACCCAGCAGCGGCTGCGGTTCCGCAGCGGCCTCCACCGATCCGTCCTGGCGCAGGCGCAGCGGCAGCGGGTGGCCCGCACAGACCACCTTCAGCAGCGCACTGCCGTCCTCCTGGGGCCACAGCTCCCCGTACAGCAGAGTCAGGAAGCGGCTGCGGGCGCCCTCGTCGAGGATGGCGGCGTTCAGGCGCTCCAGGACGGCGGGGCCTCCGAAGCCCTCGCGGGCGAGCAGGCGCAGTGCGTGGCGGGCCAGGCCCGTCACGGCCGCGGCCTCCGGGCCCGTGCCGCAGACGTCGCCGATGGCGAAACCGTAGGCACCGTCCTGGATCGGGAAGACGTCGTAGAAGTCGCCGCCCACCTCGTTGCCCTCACCGGCTGCCCGGTAGATGACCTCGATCTCGACATTGGGTACGTCCGGCAGCCCCGGCGGCAGCAGGCTGCGCTGCAGGGACTGGCTGATTGCCATGCGCTCCGAGTAGAGGCGGGCGTTGTCGAGAGCCAGGGCGGCCCGGCGGGAGAGGTCCTCGGCCAGTTCCAGGATCTCCTGGCGGAAATGGTCGTCGGACGGTTTGCCGAGCGTGAGCATCCCGATGACACGGTTGCGGGCGACGAGCGGAAGGACCACCGTCTCCCCGCCCACGGCCGCCGCCGTGGCGAGCGTCGAACGGATACCCGCGCCCAGGCTCCCCGCGTCGCCGAGGCCGATGCTCCGCATCGACGTGCGCAGGGCGGCCTGGTGGGCGGCCTCGGACGGAGCGGACCAGACACGGGCGCCGGGGGCCGGCACCGGGTCCGGCGGGGAGATCTTGGAGAGAAGGGCCTTGAGGCCGTCGATGAGCTCCTCGTCCTCGTGCAGCACGTACGAGAGGTACGGGTCGGAGGACTGGTCGGCGATCGTGTAGACGGCGCACCAGGTGGCCAGCGTCGGGACCGTCATCTGGGCCATCAGGGCCAGGGTCTGGTCCCGGTCGAGCGTGCCCGCGAGGAGGTCCGACGCTTCGACGAGGAAGGAGAGGGAACCGCGGCGCAGCCGTTCCAGTTCGCCCAGCCGGGCGGACTCGACGGCCAGGGCGATGCGGTCCGCCGCGAACTGGAGGCGCAGGGCCTCCTCGTTCGAGTACCGGCCGGCGGCCTCCGCCGCGACGCCCAGGGAGCCCGTGAGGCGGCCCTCGACCTTCAGCGGGACGGTGACCACCGAACGCATACCGGTGTTGCCGAGCAGCGGCACGGCGCCGGGAACGGCGTCGAGGTCCTCGTGGACCGCGGGCATGCGCGCCGAGCCGTATCGCCCGGTGCCGGCCTCCACGGGGACGCGGGCGAAGCGCTGGCGCGCGGAGGGCAGGCCGGTCGTGGCCCGTACCTCCAGCTCGGTCTCGTCGTCCGTCGCCAGCAGCAGGAACGCCGCGTCGGCGTCGAGCATGTCGCGTGCCCGCTCGACGGTGCGCTGGAGCAGACCGTCGAGGTCGTCGGGGGCGGGTGAGCCGATGAAGACCTCGAAGGGGTCCGTCTTGCGCTCGGTGTTCGCGTCGGAGACGGGGGTGCGCACCGGCGACTGGAGCACCGCCCGCTCGTAGTCGCGGACCAGCAGACAGACCGTCGAGGGTTCGCCCTGGGTGTCCCGTACGCGCAGGTGGGAGCCGTAGACCGGAATGGTGCGGCCGTCGGCGCCCCGGATGCCGTAGCTGCCTTCCCAGCGGGAGAGGCGGAGGGCGTCGGCGATGCCGGTGTTGGTGCCGGGGGTCTGCGGCCAGGCGGTGAGGTCGGTGAACTGCTTGTCGGCGACCTGGTCCGCCGTGTACCCGAACAGGTACGCGGCGTCGTCGTTCCACGCCGCGATGGCGCCGAGGCTGTCGATCTGGACGACGGCGACCCTGACCCGTTCGTCGGTGACCGGGAGCAGGTCGACGGGGAGCAGCGGGCCCGCGGACCGGATGCCCACCGGGCGGTCGGGAAGATCGAGCTGGAACCAGACGTGTTTGTGCGCGGGGGAGTACTCGACGCCCCAGCGGGAGGCGAGCGCGGCGCACAGCAGCAGGCCGCGGCCGCCCTCCCGGTCCGGGCTGCCGAAGTCGGGTCCGGTGGACTGGAGCGGGATCTCCCGTTCCGGATAGTGGTCGGAGATCTCGACCCGGACGCCGCTCTCCGTACGGAGGCACAGCACGTCTGCGGCGGTGCCGGCGTGGACCACCGCGTTGGTGACGAGCTCGCTGGTGAGGACGACGGCATCGTCGACGACATCGGTGTACCCCCACCCCTGGAGGGTGTCGCGGACAAAAGCGCGGGCGGTCGCGACAGAGCGCCCGGCCGGGTCGAAGGTGGCAGCCGCGCGCGCCGTGATCACAGCACTCCCCATATGGTGTCTCGTCGCTTCCCCGAGTCCTGTGCCCGTTTCTAGCCGCTTCGATTCGCTTGCCAGGCTAGACGCTCTGTCCGTGCACCGGATACACGAGGGCAGACTTCGGGCAAGGACGAACGGATACGGGCCTGTGACCGGACAAGTGTGGGCTTCCCAACAGAGCGATACGGGACAACCATTGGTCGTTCCACCCCGACCGGTTCCGGCCTGGTAGGTTTCAACGATTTGACGTCCGCATAGTCACCCGTCAACGGTGGGCTGTGGCGGTGAGCCATTGAGGATCTGGGCAAGCTCCCAGAGAAGACCCGAGCGATACGGTCAACCCTGCGGGAGGGACACGGTGGAGTCTGGCGTGGCGGCGCGGGGAACAGGCACGCGCACTAAAGGCGGACAGTCCGTGAAGAAGCAGCGCAATGGAACCATCGAAGTCGACGCGGCAGCGCTCAACAGACTGCTGGCCGGTCTGGTGGCCATGCGTGACGGGAATTTCCGCAGGCGCCTGACAGTCTCCGGCGACGGCGTGATGACGGAGATCGCAGCCGTCTTCAATGAAGTCGCCGATCGCAATGTCCATCTCACGGGTGAGCTCGCCCGGGTACGGCGTGTGGTCGGACGGGAGGGCAAGCTCACCGAACGGCTGGAGACGGGCGCCTGCGAAGGGTCCTGGGCCGCCGCGATCGACGCCTCCAACGAGCTCGTCGACGATCTCGCACGACCGGTCTCCGAGGTCGGACGGGTGCTGTCGGCGGTGGCCGACGGTGATCTGGAACAGCGGATGGAGCTCCGGTCGCACACCACCGACGAGACGGTACGGCCGCTGCGCGGCGAGTTCCTGAAGGTCGCCCGTACGGTCAACAACCTCGTCGACCAGCTGTCGGCGTTCACCGAGCAGGTGACGCGGGTCGCGGTCGAGGTGGGGACCGAGGGCAAGCTGGGCGGGCAGGCCCAGGTGCGCGGCATGTCCGGGTCCTGGAAGGACCTCACGGACTCCGTGAACACCATGGCGTACCGGCTGACGGCGCAGGTGCGCGACATCGCCCTGGTGACGACGGCGGTCGCCAAGGGCGACCTGTCCCGGAAGGTCACCGTCCATGTGGCCGGCGAGATGCTTCAGCTCAAGAACACCGTCAACACGATGGTCGACCAGCTGTCGTCGTTCTCCTCCGAGGTGACCCGGGTCGCCCGCGAGGTGGGCACCGAGGGCGAGCTCGGCGGGCAGGCGACGGTGCCGGGTGTGGCCGGGGTGTGGAAGGACCTCACCGACTCCGTCAACACCATGGCCGGGAACCTCACCTCCCAGGTGCGCGGCATCGCGGAGGTGACGACGGCGGTCGCCAACGGTGACCTGTCGCAGAAGGTCCGGGTGAGCGCGCGCGGTGAGGTCGCCCAGCTCGCCGAGACGATCAACCAGATGACCGAGACGCTGCGCACCTTCGCCGACGAGGTCACGAGGGTGGCGAGTGAGGTCGGCGGCGGGGGCGTGCTCGGCGGCCAGGCACAGGTGCCGGGTGCCGCGGGGACGTGGAAGGACCTCACCGACTCGGTGAACACCGTCTTCCGCAACCTGACGACCCAGGTGCGGGACATCGCGCAGGTGACGACGGCGGTGGCCAGCGGTGACATGACGCAGAAGGTCACGGTCGACGTGGCCGGCGAGATGCTGGAGCTGAAGAACACCGTCAACACGATGGTCGACCAGCTTCAGTCCTTCGGTTCGGAAGTGACCCGGGTGGCCCGGGAGGTCGGCGTCGAGGGCCGGCTCGGCGGCCAGGCCGAGGTGCCCGGCGCGGCCGGTACCTGGAAGGACCTCACGGACTCCGTGAACACGGCGTTCCGGAACCTGACGGGTCAGGTCCGGGACATCGCGCAGGTGACGACCGCGGTCGCCAACGGTGACCTGTCGCAGAAGGTCACCGTCGATGTCGCGGGCGAGATGCTGGAGCTGAAGAACACCGTCAACACGATGGTGGCCCAGCTGTCTTCCTTCGCCGACCAGGTGACGCGGATGGCACGCGACGTGGGCACGGAGGGCCGCCTCGGCGGTCAGGCACGGGTCGACGGCGTCTCCGGTACGTGGAAGGAGCTCACCGACTCCGTCAACTTCATGGCGGGGAACCTGACCTCCCAGGTGCGCCAGATCGCCCAGGTGACCACGGCGGTGGCCCGGGGCGACCTGTCGCAGAAGATCGACGTGGACGCGCGGGGCGAGATCCTGGAGCTGAAGAACACCATCAACACGATGGTCGACCAGCTCTCCGCCTTCGCCGAGCAGGTGACCCGGGTGGCCCGCGAGGTGGGCACGGACGGGCGGCTCGGCGGCCAGGCCCAGGTGCCCGGCGTCGCCGGTGTGTGGCGCGATCTGACCGACTCGGTGAACGGCATGGCGGGAAACCTCACCGCCCAGGTCCGTAACATCGCGCAGGTCGCCACGGCGGTGGCGCGCGGTGACCTGTCGCAGAAGATCGACGTGGACGCGCGCGGCGAGATCCTGGAGCTGAAGAACACCCTCAACACGATGGTCGACCAGCTCTCGAACTTCGCGGAGCAGGTGACCAGGGTCGCCCGCGAGGTGGGCACGGAGGGCATCCTCGGCGGTCAGGCCGAGGTGCAGGGCGTGTCCGGTACGTGGAAGGACCTCACGCAGTCCGTCAACGGCATGGCGAACAACCTGACCCTTCAGGTCCGCAACATCGCCGAGGTCACCACCGCGGTCGCCAAGGGCGACCTCTCCAAGAAGATCACCGTCGACGCCAAGGGCGAGATCCTCGAACTGGTGACGACCGTCAACACCATGGTCGACCAGCTGATGAACTTCGGTGACGAGGTGACGCGGGTCGCGCGCGAGGTGGGTACCGAGGGCATCCTCGGTGGCCAGGCGCGGGTGCGCGGTGCCACGGGCATCTGGAAGGACCTCAGCGAGAACGTCAACCTGATGGCCAACAACCTGACCAGTCAGGTGCGGAACATCTCCCGGGTCTCGTCCGCGGTCGCCAACGGCGATCTGACGAAGAAGGTCACCGTCGAGGCACGCGGCGAGGTCGCCGAGCTCGCCGACACCGTCAACACGATGGTGACGACGCTGTCCTCGTTCGCCGACGAGGTGACCCGCGTCGCCCGCGAGGTGGGTACGGAGGGGGAGCTGGGCGGCCAGGCACGGGTCCCCGGCGTCGCCGGTACCTGGAAGGACCTCACCGAGTCCGTGAACTCGATGGCGTCCAACCTGACCGGTCAGGTGCGCCAGATCGCCACCGTCACGACGGCGATCGCGAAGGGCGATCTGACCAAGAAGATCGACATCGACGCCCGCGGTGAGATCCAGGAGCTGAAGAACACCATCAACACGATGGTCGATCAGCTGTCCTCGTTCGCGGAGCAGGTGACCCGGGTGGCCCGCGAGGTGGGTACGGAGGGGCAGTTGGGCGGCCAGGCACGGGTGCGGGACGTCGACGGCACCTGGCGCGACCTCACCGAGTCGGTGAACGAGATGGCCGGGAACCTCACCCGCCAGGTGCGTGCCATCGCGGCCGTCGCCACCGCGGTGACCCGCGGCGATCTCAATCTGAAGATCGACGTGGACGCGGCCGGTGAGATCCAGGCGCTGCAGGACAACATCAACACGATGATCGCCAACCTGCGTGACACCACGGCCACCAACAAGGAGCAGGACTGGCTCAAGGGCAACCTCGCCCGGATCTCCGGTCTGATGCAGGGGCGGCGCGATCTCGACGACGTCGCCTCGCTGATCATGAGCGAGCTGACCCCGGTCGTCTCCGCGCAGCACGGTGCGTTCTTCCTGGCCATGGCGACCGGCGAGACCGACGCGCTGGGCGCGGAAGGCGACCGGGAGGGCGCGTACGTGCTCCGGATGCGCGGCAGCTACGGCTACTCCGCCGGCTCCATGCCGACGTCCTTCCGGCCCGGTGAGACGCTCATCGGCACGGCCGCGGAGGAGAAGCGGACGATCCAGGTGGACAACGTGCCGCCGGGTTATCTGAAGATCTCCTCCGGCCTCGGTGAGGCGCCGCCCGCGCATGTGATCGTGCTGCCGGTGCTCTTCGAGGGGAAGGTCCTCGGGGTGATCGAACTGGCCTCGTTCCAGCCGTTCACCCATATCCAGCGGGACTTCCTCAACCAGCTCGCCGAGATGATCGCGACGAGCGTCAACACCATCAGCGTCAACACGACGACCGAGAAGCTGCTGGAGCAGTCGCAGGAGCTGACCGAGCAATTGCGTGACCGGTCACAGGAGTTGGAGAACCGGCAGAAAGCCCTTCAGGCGTCCAACGCGGAACTGGAGGAGAAGGCCGAGCTGCTGGCCCAGCAGAACCGCGACATCGAGGTCAAGAACACCGAGATCGAAGAGGCCAGGCAGGTCCTGGAGGAGCGTGCCGAACAGCTCGCTGTCTCGATGCGCTACAAGTCGGAGTTCCTGGCCAATATGTCGCACGAGCTGCGCACGCCACTCAACTCGCTGCTCATTCTGGCCAAATTGCTCGCGGACAACGCCGAGGGCAATCTGTCACCGAAGCAGGTGGAATTCGCCGAGACGATCCACGGCGCCGGGTCCGATCTGCTGCAGCTGATCAACGACATCCTCGATCTGTCGAAGGTCGAGGCGGGCAAGATGGATGTCAGCCCGACCCGGATCGCACTCGTTCAGCTGGTCGACTACGTGGAGGCGACCTTCCGGCCGCTCACCGCGGAAAAGGGACTGGACTTCTCCGTACGGGTGTCGCCGGAACTGCCGGCCACGCTGCACACCGACGAACAGCGGCTGCTCCAGGTGCTGCGCAATCTGCTCTCCAACGCGGTGAAGTTCACCGACAGCGGCGCTGTCGAGCTGGTGATCCGCCATGCGGGGGCGGAGGTGCCGAACGCCATTCGCGAGCAGTTGCTGGAGGCGGGTTCGCTCCGTGACGCCGACGCCGATCTGATCGCCTTCTCGGTGACCGACACCGGTATCGGGATCGCGTCCAGCAAGATGCTGGTGATCTTCGAGGCGTTCAAGCAGGCGGACGGCACGACCAGCCGCAAGTACGGAGGTACGGGCCTGGGCCTGTCCATCAGCCGGGAGATCGCCCGGCTGCTGGGCGGCGAGATCCATGCGGCGAGCGAGCCCGGCCGGGGTTCGACGTTCACGCTGTACCTGCCGCTGCACCCGAGCGAACTCCCGCCGCAGGGTTACCCGCAGATCGGCCCCGGGCCCATCGAGGTGCACGGTGCCGGGGTCGAGAGCGGGCGGCTGCCCGAGGCCGGGCAGGGGCTCGGAGAGAACTTCCCGGACTTCGGCCGCGGAACGGGCCGGCAGGGGAGCGCAGACGACCAGGGCGGCACGGCAGGGCTGTTCAGGCGCCGTCGCAAGGCGCTGGGCGGCGCGGGACAGCAGCCCGCGCTGCCGGCCCCCTCTGCGTCCCGGAGCGCCCCGCAGGAGCCGTGGACGCCCGCTGTCCAGGATGAGCCCGAGGTCCGCAGGACGTTCCGGTTCAGCGGTGAGAAGGTGCTGATCGTCGACGACGACATCCGTAACGTCTTCGCGCTCACCAGCGTGCTGGAGCAGCACGGGCTGGCGGTCCTGTACGCGGAGAACGGGCGCGAGGGGATCGAAGTCCTGGAGCAGCACGACGATGTGACGGTCGTACTGATGGACATCATGATGCCGGAGATGGACGGCTATGCGACGACCTCGGCGATCCGTAGGATGCCGCAGTTCGCCGGGCTGCCGATCGTCGCGCTGACGGCCAAGGCGATGAAGGGGGACCGGGAGAAGGCGATCGAGTCCGGAGCATCCGACTACGTCACCAAGCCGGTCGACCCTGATCATCTTCTTTCCGTTATGGAGGGATGGATGCGCGGAGAGTGATCGCCGATTGAGCGAATCAATGATGATTTGTTGATCGAGTGTGTCCGAAGTGGTGTGGGAGCGCCGTTTCCGGGGAACCTTTTGGTCTTCCACCGCGTTTCTGGTATGTGCACAGTGACATCGCGGTGACAGGGTGTGGTGACGGGCGGGGTGCGGCTACCATGACCGGCACAAGGACGGACGGCGTAAGGGAGTCGTCCCCTGGGGCGGCGCCCGGTGCAATTCCGGGGCGAGGAGGACGGGCCATGGTGCCGAAGGCCAAGATCCTCCTGGTCGATGACCGGCCGGAGAATCTGCTGGCGCTGGAGGCCATCCTCTCTGCGCTCGATCAGACACTGGTGCGGGCATCGTCAGGGGAGGAAGCGCTCAAAGCGCTGCTCACGGACGACTTTGCGGTCATTCTGCTGGATGTGCAGATGCCGGGCATGGACGGTTTCGAAACCGCCGCGCACATCAAGCGGCGGGAGCGGACCCGGGACATCCCGATCATCTTCCTCACGGCGATCAATCACGGTCCGCATCACACCTTCAGGGGTTATGCGGCAGGCGCGGTGGACTACATCTCGAAGCCGTTCGACCCGTGGGTGCTGCGGGCGAAGGTCTCGGTCTTCGTCGAGCTCTACATGAAGAACTGCCAGCTCCGGGAGCAGGCGTCGCTGCTGCGGCTCCAGCTCGAAGGCGGCGGGCACACCGGCGCGAACCACGAGAGGGAGCCCGTCGGTCTGCTGGCCGAACTCTCCGCGCGGCTCGCCGCCGTCGAGGAGCAGGCCGAGGCGTTGTCCAAGCAGCTCGACGACGAGTCGGCGGACGCCGGGGCCGTGGCCACCGCCGCCCATCTCGAACGGAAGCTGACCGGACTGCGCCGCGCGCTGGACGCCCTGGAGCCCGGCGCCAACGGCGGACCGGCGCCCCTTCCCTCGTAACGGGTCCGGCTCCCGCCCGTACTGCCCTTTCCCGTCAGGTGCCTTCGTGCCTGGACGGCGGCAACTGCCCGGCGGATCACGTCGGTCGGCGGCCGGGCCGCGGTGCGGGGCGGATGAGGGCGCGTCAGTTTGCGTCCGCCGCGCGGCGACACGGTCGGGTGAACGGGCCCGCGCACGTGTTCACTGCCGCGGACACCGGTAACCTCGGCCCCATGGCCTCACGTACGTCCGGCAAGGGTTCCCAGGGCACGGCGGGCACCGCGAAGCGCGTCGGCGGTGGCCCGGGTCCGGCGAAGAAAGCCGCGCCCGCGAAGAAGGCGGCTGCCAAGAAGAGCGCGCCCCCCAAGAGGGCTCCCGCCAAGAAGGCGGTGGCCAAGAAGGCGGCCGCGCCGAAACCGGCGCCCTCTCCCACCGGCGGTGTGTACCGCCTGGTGCGCGCTGTCTGGCTCGGTGCGGCCCACGCCATCGGCGCGATGTTCCGCGGCATAGGGCGTGGCGCCAAGGGCCTGGACCCCGCACACCGCAAGGACGGTGTCGCACTGCTGCTCCTCGGCCTCGCCCTGATCGTCGCCGCGGGCACCTGGTCGAATCTGCGCGGTCCCGTCGGCGATCTCGTGGAGATGCTCGTCACCGGCGCCTTCGGCCGGCTCGATCTGCTCGTGCCGATACTGCTGGGCGCCATCGCCGTACGGCTGATCCTCTATCCCGAGAAGCCCGAGGCCAACGGCCGGATCGTCATCGGACTGTCCGCACTGGTCATCGGGGTGCTCGGCCAGGTCCACATCGCCTGCGGATCACCGGGGCGCGAGGACGGCACCGAGGCCATGCAGGACGCGGGCGGGCTCATCGGCTGGGCCGCCTCCAAACCGCTGATCTTCACCATGGGCGAGGTGCTCGCCGTCCCGCTGCTCCTGCTGCTCACCGTCTTCGGGCTGCTGGTCGTCACGGCGACCCCGGTGAACGCCATTCCGCAGCGGCTCCGGCTGCTCGGTTCCAGGCTGGGGATCCTCGACCCGGTGCACGACCCCGGCGCGGAGGACGAGAGCGACGACGAGCGGTACGACGAGCAGTGGCGCGAGGCCCTGCCCGCCCGCTCCCGGCGCTCCTCGGCGCGCCGCTCCGAGGCGTCCGAGGTCTACGACACCGACCAGGTCGAGGCCGACGCCCTGGCCAAGCGCCGCGGCAGGCCGCGCAGGCCCTCCGTGCAGCCCGCGATGAACCGCACCATGGACGCGGTGGACGTCGCGGCGGCCGCTGCCGCGGCGCTCGACGGCGCGGTGCTCAACGGCATGCCGCCCTCGCCCGTCGTCGCCGACCTCACCCAGGGCGTCTCCGCGGACCGGGAGCGCGCGGGCACCCCGGTGCCGGGTGCCAGGGAGGCGGAGCCCGCCCGGAGGCCGGGGGAGAGGGCCTCCTCGCCCTCCGGCGGCGTACCCGATCTGACGAAGCCCGCCCCCGACCGGTCGCAGTCGCAGCCGCTGCCGTCCCGCGCCGAGCAGCTCCAGCTGTCCGGCGACATCACGTACGCGCTGCCCTCGCTCGATCTGCTGGAGCGCGGCGGCCCCGGCAAGACCCGCAGCGCCGCCAACGACGCGATCGTCGCGTCACTGACCACCGTCTTCACCGAGTTCAAGGTCGACGCGGCCGTCACCGGCTTCACCCGCGGCCCCACGGTGACGCGGTACGAGGTGGAGCTCGGCCCGGCCGTGAAGGTCGAGCGGATCACGGCGCTCGCCAAGAACATCGCGTACGCCGTCGCCAGCCCCGACGTCCGGATCATCTCGCCGATCCCGGGGAAGTCGGCGGTCGGCATCGAGATCCCCAACTCCGACCGCGAGATGGTCAACCTCGGGGACGTCCTGCGGCTGGCGGACGCGGCCGAGGACGATCACCCCATGCTGGTCGCACTCGGCAAGAACGTCGAGGGCGGCTACGAGATGGCCAACCTCGCGAAGATGCCCCACGTCCTGGTGGCCGGTGCGACCGGCTCCGGGAAGTCCTCCTGCATCAACTGCCTGATCACCTCGGTGATGATAAGGGCGACTCCGGAGGACGTCCGGATGGTGCTGGTCGACCCCAAGCGCGTCGAGCTGACCGCGTACGAGGGCATTCCGCACCTGATCACGCCGATCATCACCAACCCCAAGAAGGCCGCCGAGGCACTCCAGTGGGTCGTGCGCGAGATGGATCTGCGCTACGACGACCTCGCCGCGTTCGGGTACCGGCACATCGACGACTTCAACCACGCCGTGCGCACCGGGAAGCTCAAGACTCCGGAGGGCAGCGAACGGGAGCTGTCGCCGTACCCGTATCTGCTGGTGATCGTCGACGAGCTGGCCGACCTGATGATGGTCGCTCCGCGCGATGTCGAGGACTCGATCGTCCGCATCACCCAGTTGGCCCGCGCCGCCGGTATCCATCTGGTCCTCGCCACCCAGCGCCCCTCGGTGGACGTCGTCACCGGTCTGATCAAGGCGAACGTGCCCTCCAGGCTCGCCTTCGCGACCTCGTCGCTCGCCGACAGCCGCGTCATCCTCGACCAGCCAGGAGCCGAGAAGCTCATCGGAAAGGGTGACGGGCTGTTCCTGCCGATGGGGGCGAACAAGCCGACCCGTATGCAGGGCGCCTTCGTCACCGAGGCCGAGGTCGCCGCCGTGGTCCAGCACTGCAAGGACCAGATGGCACCGGTGTTCCGCGAGGACGTGGTGGTCGGCACGAAGCAGAAGAAGGAGATCGACGAGGACATCGGCGACGACCTGGACCTGCTCTGCCAGGCCGCCGAGCTGGTCGTCTCCACCCAGTTCGGGTCCACCTCGATGCTCCAGCGCAAGCTGCGGGTGGGTTTCGCCAAGGCGGGCCGGCTGATGGACCTCATGGAGTCCCGGAACATCGTCGGACCCAGCGAGGGATCCAAGGCGCGCGACGTCATGGTGAAGCCGGACGAGCTCGACGGGGTGTTGGCGCTGATTCGCGGGGAAACCGGTTCGTGAGGATTCTGCGGGCAACCGTTTCGCGGGGCCGTACGTCAAGTTGAAGGGAGGACAGCAGGATGTCCTTCCGCGGGGCGGTCCGGCGAATCCGGCTCTGTTCGAATCTGATGGCGTACAAAGTCCTCCCTCCCGGTTGCCCCACCCTTTCTTACCCCCCCTAGACTGAACATCCAGCAGGTGGCTCACGCTCGAAAGGCGCCCCCGTGTCCATCGGCAACTCCCCCGAAGACGACCGGCCTTCGATCGGTCGAGTGCTCCAGCAGGCTCGAATCGCCGCAGGTCTCACGGTCGAAGAGGTCAGCACGTCCACCCGGGTGCGCATCCCCATCGTGCACGCGATCGAGGCGGACGACTTCTCCCGCTGCGGCGGCGACGTGTATGCGCGCGGCCATATCCGCACGCTGGCACGTGCCGTCGCCATCGATCCCGAACCGCTCGTCTCGCAGTACGACGGCGAGCACGGCGGCCGTCCGGCACCCACGCCGGCGGCTCCGCTGTTCGAGGCCGAGCGGATCCGTTCCGAACCCCGACGGCCCAACTGGACCGCGGCCATGGTCGCGGCCATCGTCGCCGTGGTCGGGTTCGTCGGCTTCACGTTCTTCAAGGGCGGCGACGACTCCCCGGCGGCCAACCAGGTCGCCGAGGGCCCGACGTCCGCCAGGACCACCCCCAAACCGTCGGCGAGCAAGACGGCCGACCCCAAGCCGGCTCCCTCCGACAGCGCCATTGCCGCGGCGCCGCAGGACAAGGTGACGGTCAAGCTCAGCGCCAGTCAGGGCAAGAGCTGGATCTCCGCCAAGGACCACAACGGCCGGCTGCTCTTCGACGGGCTGCTCCAGCAGGGCCAGTCGAAGACGTTCCAGGACAAGGAGCGGGTCGACCTCGTCCTCGGCGACGCGGGCTCGGTCGAGCTCTTCGTCAACGGCAAGAAGGTCGAGGACCAGTTCCAGCCCGGTCAGGTCGAGCGGCTCTCGTACACCAAGGGTGATCCCGAGGTCGGCTGACCGCGGCACTCCACGGTTCGCACCCTGCGGCGAGCGCCCGGCCATCGTGCCGGGCGCTCGCCGCTTTGTTACTCCCTGTAACTGCGGAACCTGCACGGTGGGGCCAGTGCCGGGACAAAGTAGTCTTGAGCCCATGCCCGAACGCCGTACCGTCGCCCTTGTCACTCTTGGCTGCGCCCGTAACGAGGTGGACTCGGAGGAGCTCGCAGGCCGCTTGGCAGCGGACGGCTGGGAGCTCGTCGAGGATGCCTCCGATGCCGATGTCGCCGTGGTCAACACCTGTGGATTCGTCGAGGCCGCCAAGAAGGACTCCGTCGATGCCCTGCTCGAAGCGAACGATCTGAAGGACCACGGCCGCACCCAGGCCGTCGTCGCCGTCGGCTGCATGGCCGAGCGCTACGGCAAGGACCTCGCAGAGGCCCTGCCGGAAGCGGACGGAGTCCTCGGATTCGACGACTACGCAGACATCTCGGACCGCCTCCAGACCATCCTCAACGGTGGTATCCACGCCTCGCACACCCCGCGGGACCGCCGCAAACTGCTGCCGATCAGCCCGGCCGACCGCCAGGACGCCGTCGTGGCGCTGCCCGGCCACGCCCAGGAGGCCGCACCGGCCCCCGCCGACCTCCCGGAGGGTGTCGCTCCGGTCTCCGGCCCGCGGGCACCCCTGCGCCGCCGGCTCGGCACCAGCCCTGTCGCCTCGGTGAAGCTGGCCTCCGGCTGCGACCGCCGCTGCTCCTTCTGCGCCATCCCGTCCTTCCGCGGCTCCTTCATCTCGCGGCGGCCCTCGGACGTCCTGGGCGAGACCCGGTGGCTGGCCGAGCAGGGCGTGAAGGAGGTCATGCTGGTCTCCGAGAACAACACCTCGTACGGCAAGGACCTCGGTGACATCCGGCTGCTGGAGACGCTGCTGCCGGAGCTCGCGGACGTCGACGGGATCGAGCGCATCCGGGTCAGCTACCTTCAGCCCGCCGAGATGCGGCCCGGTCTGATCGACGTACTGACCTCGACGCCGAAGGTCGCGCCCTACTTCGACCTCTCCTTCCAGCACTCGGCCCCCGGTGTGCTGCGGGCGATGCGCCGGTTCGGCGACACCGACAGCTTCCTGGAGCTCCTGGACACCATCCGGGGCAAGGCCCCGTACGCCGGCGCCCGCTCCAACTTCATCGTGGGCTTCCCCGGCGAGACCGAGGCCGACCTGGCGGAGCTGGAACGGTTCCTCACCGGTGCGCGTCTCGACGCCATCGGCGTCTTCGGCTACTCCGACGAGGACGGCACCGAGGCGGTCGGTTACAGCGGCAAGCTGGACGCCGACACCATCGCGGAGCGCCTCGCGCACATTTCCCAGCTGGCCGAGGAGCTGACCTCCCAGCGGGCCGAGGAACGGGTCGGCGAGACGCTCCAGGTGCTGGTCGAGTCGGTGGAGGCGACCGAGGACGAGTCGCGCGCCGTGGGCCGCGCGGCCCACCAGGCGCCGGAAACGGACGGCCAGGTGCTCTTCACCGCACGCGAGGGACTCGTCCCGGGCCGTATGGTCGAGGCAAAGGCAGTGGGCACCGAGGGCGTGGACCTGGTGGCCGAATGCCGTGAGCTTGCGGAGGTGGCCAGATGACCGGAGCGCCGGCATCCGCGACAGGGGGCTCCGGCGCGACGCCGGTCCGCGGCGGGAAGCTGGGCACTGCGGCCGTTAACCAGGCGAGCCTGTGGAACATCGCCAACCTCCTCACCATGGCGCGACTGGTGCTGGTGCCGGGATTCGTCCTGCTGCTGCTCCACAACGGCGGATACGACCCGGCATGGCGTTCCTTCGCCTGGGCGGCCTTCGCCATCGCGATGATCACCGACCTGTTCGACGGACATCTGGCGCGTACGTACAACCTGGTCACCGACTTCGGGAAGATCGCCGACCCGATCGCCGACAAGGCGATCATGGGCGCCGCGCTGATCTGCCTCTCGTACCTCGGTGATCTGCCCTGGTGGGTCACGGGAGTGATCCTCTTCCGCGAGCTCGGCATCACCGTGCTGCGGTTCTGGGTGATCCGGCACGGGGTGATTCCGGCCAGCCGCGGCGGCAAGATGAAGACGCTGTCGCAGGCGATCGCCGCCGGGATGTACGTCCTGGCGCTGACCGGACCGCTGGCGACGCTGCGGTTCTGGGTGATGGCGGTCGCCGTCGTGCTGACGGTCGTCACCGGTCTCGACTACGTGCGCCAGGCCGTCGTGCTGCGACGCCAGGGGCTCGCGGCGGAGCGGTCGGCCGTGGCGCAGGAAGCCGCAGAGGCGGCCGCGGAGACGCCGGAGGGCGCCGGAGGCGCGGACCGGGTCGCCGGGGCCTCAGAGACCTCAGGAGCCCGCGGCGCGGCGGAGGCCGAGCGGTGACAGCCGCGGCCCGGGTGCTGCGGCTGCTCGTCGAGCGGGGGGAGACCGTGGCTGTCGCCGAGTCGCTGACCGGCGGTCTGGTCGCGGCGGAGCTGACCTCCGTACCGGGTGCCTCGCAGGCGTTCCGCGGCTCCGTGACGGCCTATGCGACCCCCCTGAAGAGTGAAGTCCTGGGTGTGGATCCGGCCCTTCTGGCGTCGCGCGGCGCGGTGGACCCCGAGGTCGCGTCCCAGATGGCCGCGGGTGTACGCCGGGTCCTCGGAGCGGACTGGGGGCTGGCCACCACTGGTGTAGCGGGCCCGGAGCAGCAGGACGGCCGTACGGTGGGAACGGTCTTCGTCGCAGTGTGCGGGCCCGGCGGGGCTGCGAAAGTGGCCACGCTGCGGTTGAACGGCGGACGAGCGGACATCCGTAATGAGAGCGTACGGAGCGTGCTCGATCTGCTCTCCGGCGAACTCGGCGGGTACGCGAGCGCACAGGATACGGAACAGATCGGGGGGAATTGATGTTTGCAGCCCTGAGTGAACACGACATCGCTCCCCGCACGGCCGCGGCGCTAGGCGGTACGGTGGGGCGTGAAGGATGCGGCTACGCGGTCCGAGGAGGGAGCCACCGATGATTCTGCTCCGTCGCCTGCTTGGTGACGTGCTGCGTCGGCAGCGCCAGCGCCAAGGCCGTACTCTGCGCGAAGTCTCCTCGTCCGCCCGAGTTTCGCTCGGCTATCTCTCCGAGGTGGAGCGGGGGCAGAAGGAGGCATCCTCCGAACTGCTCTCCGCCATTTGCGACGCGCTTGACGTACGGATGTCCGAGCTCATGCGTGAAGTGAGCGATGATCTGTCGCTGGCTGAACTGGCCGAGTCGGCAGCAGCCGGCGACCCGGTACCCGTGCCGGTGCGCCCCAGGCTCAATTCCGTCTCTGTTTCGTCGGTGGCGGGTGTGCCGACGGGGCGGGTGACCATCAAGGCGCCTGCGGAAGCGGTGGATGTCGTCGCCGCCTGACCCGCTCGGTTCGGTCTGAAGCCGGAGCCCCGGTCCTCCCCTCAGGGGGCGGACCGGGGCTTCTGCGTGTGTGGGAGGAGCTGTGGCGGGCAGGCGCACTGTGTGACCGGGGAAGGGTCTCCCGCAGATTCCTCCCCATGTGACCCTTTTGCTTCGTTTGTGCCATCGTGGGTGGTGCTGAACGGAATGGATAGCCAGATCGGAGACGTGCATGTCTGTGGTGAAGAGCCCGCTGTCCGAGGCCGACCTCAAGTCCGTCGGCGATGCGCTCCAGGGCGCCCTGGTGGATCTCGTCGACCTCTCCCTGGTCGCGAAGCAGGTCCACTGGAACGTGGTGGGGCCGCGCTTCAGGTCTGTGCACCTTCAGCTCGACGAGGTCGTCGACACCGCCCGCCAGCACTCCGACACGGTTGCCGAACGGGCCTCCGCGCTGGGTGTCAACCCGGACGGGCGGTCGGGGACGATCGCCAGGACCACGGCCATCGACTCCGTGCCCGAGGGCTGGGTCAAGGACGTGGACGCGGTACGGACCCTGGTCGACGCCCTAGGCGTGGTGATCGGCCGGATGCGCGAGCGGATCGAGGTGACCGGTGACCCCGATCCGGTCAGCCAGGACATCCTGATCTCGCTGACCGCCGACCTTGAGAAGCACGCGTGGATGTTCCAGGCGGAGAGCGCCTGACCCGCCCCCTGTTTCACCCGGTCGGGCGCCATCGCGCCGGACCGCCCCCACTCCCGGTCTGCCCGTGTTCGGGCAGTTGCCGGTCCGCCCCATCCGAAGGAGTCGCCATGACTGACGGAAGCGCGAAGGACAAGATCACCGGCAAGGCCAAGGAGGCCATGGGCAAGATGACCGGTGACCGCCGCAAGGAGAGCGAAGGCAAGACGGACCAGGCGAAGGGCCAGGCCAAGGGCGCCATGGGTGACGCCAAGGAGCGCGCCGAGGGCGTCAAGGACTCCCTGACCGGCGACGACAAGAACTGACAGCCGGACGCGGAGCCCCCACCGGAAGCGGTGGGGGCTCCGCTCTGGATGCGGCCCCGGTGGCGCCGGGTGAGACTGCGAGGGTGTGAGACTGCGCCGTGCGCGCCGGTACTGCACCGGTGCGCTCTCCCGTCGGGTGATCGGGCCCGACATATTGCCGGGGGTACTGGGTTCGGCCGGAGGAGGCAGCCATGGCGCGGCGATGGGTGCCGGCGCTCGTTCTCGGTGGGGTGTGGTGGTGGGCCGTGCTGCGGCTGCTGCTGGAGCCGGCGCACACCGGAGTGGTCGAGGGAGCGGTGGCGGCGGGCGGCTGGGGGCTGAGTCTCCTGCCGGTGCATGTGGCCGCGACCGCCCGGCCGACCGGGATATTCGACGCGGGTACCGGCCTGCTGCGGCGGTGCGTCGAGGAGGTGCGGTCCCGATGGGCTGCCACGGCGGCTACCAGGGCATGGCGACGCCGCCGTTCGGGCGGAGGATCTGACCTGTCATGAAGGCCGAAGCGTCGGACGCCAGATGCAGAACCGTGTGCGCCACGTCCATGGGCTCCCCGACCCTGCCCAGCGGCGATATCCGCGCCATGGCGGCCTCCGCCCGGTGCTGTTGCTCCGCGTCGTGGCGGGCGGTCATGGGGGTGCGGACCCAGCCCGGGGCGACGGCGTTGACCCGAATGGCCCGCGGCCCCAGCTCGGCCGCCAGGGTCTTGGTCAGCTGGACCACCGCCGCTTTGGCCGCGCTGTAGCAGAGCAGCCCCGGGCTCGCGGCGTCGACCGCACCCGAGGCCATGGTGATCAGCGAGCCGGGGGCGTCGCGGGCGAGCAGGGAACGCGCCACTTCCTGGCAGGCGTACAGAACACCCTTGAAGTTGACCGAGAGCACGCGGTCGAGGTCCTCGTCAGCGGTCTCCAGGACGCTGCTCGTGTGCATGATCCCGGCGACGGCGGCCAGGATGTCCAGATCTCCGACGGCCGCGACGGCGGCCCGGATCTGATCGCGGTCGGTGACATCCAGCGGGTGGGTGTGGGCTTCACCACCCGCCGCGGTGATCAGCTCCAGGGTCTCCTGGAGGCCCTTCTCGTCGCGATCCGCGCAGTGGACGGTGGCGCCCGCCTCCGAGAGGAGGACGGCGCAGGCGCGGCCGATGCCGCCTGCCGCGCCGGTGACGAACGCGGATCGGCCGGTGAGGTCGTACGCGGCGAGGGACATGACCGGACCGTACGACTGAATCTGACGGGCCGTCAACTAGTGGGTGGGGCCGGATTGGCAGCCTGGGCACCAGTAGGCGGGGCGGGCGTCCTGCTCCGCCGCGCGGATGGGCGTTCCGCAGCGCAGGCAGGGGCGGTGGGTTCTGCCGTAGACCCAGAGGTTCTCGCTCGGGCGGCCGGTGCGGTAAGGCCGGCCGGTGGCGGTGCGGGGGCGTGCGCCGGTAGTGGTGATGCGGACCGGACGGTCGCGGTTGGCTTCGAGGAGCTGATGGGCGGTGCTCACCAGAAGGGCAGCCGTGGCGGCGGGCAGTTCACCGATGGGGAGCCAGGGCGTGGCACGGGCCAGGAAACACAGCTCGGCCTTGTAGATGTTGCCGATGCCGGCCAGGTTGCGCTGGTCGAGGAGGGCCTCGCCGAGCGGACGTGCGGGGTCGGCGAGCAGATTACGCAGCGCCGTGCCGGCGTCCCAGTCGGGCCCCAGGAGGTCCGGGCCGAGGTGGCCGACCGCCTTCTCCTCGTCCGCGGTGCGCAGGAGTTCGAGGACGGGGAGGCGGTAGCCGACGGCCGTGTGCGCGGTGTTGGCGAGGACGGCGCGGATCTGGTGTGCGGGGCCGCCGCGCCAGCGCTCGTCAGGGCCGTAGATCCGCCAGGCGCCGTCCATCCGCAGATGGCTGTGGAGGGTCAGGCCGCCCTCGAAGCGGGTCAGCAGATGCTTGCCGCGCGAGAGGGTGCCGAGCACGGTCCGGCCGGTGAGGTCGGCGGTGGCGAACCGGGGGACGCGCAGATCGGACCTGGTGAGGACCTGATCCGTGAGCGCGTGGTGCAGACGCCTGGCGGTCTGCAGGACGGTGTCTCCTTCGGGCATGTGTCCATGATGCGCGGGATGTGGGCCGCGCGACGGTTCCCGGGCGGCAGCCGTGGGCGCTGCGCGGGCCGGGTCAGGCGCGGAGGCGGAGGCCCCTCGGGGTGGCGAGGAAACCGGCCGACTCCAGCGTTCGGCCCAGCGGCGAGGTCAGTGCCGAGGCACCGTTGGTGCGCTCCACCGTCACCGTGCCGAGGGCTCCGGCGCGGGCGGCCGCGGCCAGGGCGGCGGCGGCCGCCCGGAGCGCGGGATCATCCGGATCGGTCGGCCAGGCCAGCAGTGTCTTCCCGCCGCGCTCCATGTAGAGCGTCAGCTCGCCGTCGACCAGGACCACGAGGGAGCCCGCCTTGCGGCCGGGCTTGTGCCCGGCCCCGTCCGGTGGCTCGGGCCAGGGCAGCGCCGCACCGTAGGCGTTGGCCGGGTCGGCCGCGGCGAGGACCAGGGCGCCCGGGGCCGCGCCCGGCTCCTTCCGGTCGCGGGCGGTGGAGGCCGCGCGGAGCCGGTCGACCGCCCCGTCCATGGCGAACTGTGCGGCCCCCAGCCCCTCCACGACATAGCCGCGGCGCGCCTGACCGTTGTCCTCGAAGACGGACAGCACGCGGTACGCGGCGGAGAAGCCGCCCTCCACGCCCTCGGCCTGGACCGCGCCGCGGGTCACCACTCCGTGCCGGTCCAGCAGGGTGCGGGCCAGTGCGTGGGCCCGGTGCGTGGGGTCCGGCTCGGCGGCGGGCAGCAGGGACCAGCGGCCCGACACGGTGGGCGGGCCGGTGCGCGAGGCCGGGCGGGACGCGGCCGTCAGCGAGCCGTAACGGCCGCGCGGGACGTTCCGCCTGGCGCGGTGGGCGGTCGATCCGGCGGTGCGGCCGGAGCCGAGGAGCGAACGCAGCGGTGCCAGGGTGTCGTTGGTGAGCCGGCCCGACCAGGTGAGGTCCCAGAGCGCGTCCGCCAGCTGCGGATCGGTGCAGTCCGGGTGCGTGGTGGCCCGGACCTGATCGGCGATCTGGCGGAAGAAGAGCCCGTACCCGCCGGTCAGGGCGGTGAGTACGGATTCGTGCAGCGCGCTGAGCTCCAGCGGGCGCGGCGGAGCCAGGAGCAGGGGGGCGCTGTCGGCCAGGTAGAGGGAGAGCCAGCCGTCCTTGCCGGGGAGGGCGCCCGCCCCGGCCCACACGACCTCGCCGGTGGTGGTGAGTTCGTCGAGCAGCGCGGGGGAGTAACCGGTGACGCGGCCGGGCAGGACCAGCTTCTCCAGGGCCGACGCGGGGACGGGGGCGCCCTGCAACTGCTCGATGGCACGGGCCAGTCCGTCGATTCCCCGCAGGCTGTTGCTGCCGAGGTGCTGCCACTGGGGCAGGAAGCCCGCGAGGGCGGCGGGCGGGACCGGCTCCAGCTCGTGCCGGAGCGCGGCGAGCGAGCGGCGCCGCAGCCGGCGCAGCACCGTGGCGTCGCACCACTCCTGGCCGATGCCGGCGGGATGGAACTCCCCCTGGACGATCCGGCCGGAGGCCGCCAGCCGTTGCAGCGCACCGTCGGTGACCGCGGTGCCGAGGCCGAATCGGGCGGCGGCCGCGGTGGAGGTGAACGGGCCGTGCGTACGGGCGTAGCGGGCGAGCAGGTCGCCGAGCGGGTCCTTCACCGGTTCGGTGAACGCCTCCGGGACGCCGACGGGGAGCGCCGTGCCCAGCGCGTCGCGCAGCCGTCCGGCGTCCTCGATCGCCGCCCAGTGCTCGCCGCCGCCGATCCGGACCCGGATGGCCCGGCGGGCCGATGACAGCTCCTGCGCCCACGGTGGTTCGGCCCCGCGCTCGGCGAGTTCCGCCGAGGTGAGCGGTCCGAGGACCCGCAGCAGGTCGGCGACGCCCTCGATGTCCTTGATCCGGCGGTCCTCGGTCAGCCACTGGAGTTCCCGCTCCAGCTCGGTCAGGACCTCGGCGTCGAGCAGCTCGCGCAGCTCCGCCTGCCCCAGCAGCTCGGCCAGGAGGTGCGAGTCGAGGGAGAGCGCGGCGGCCCGCCGCTCGGCGAGGGGCGAGTCGCCCTCGTACAGGAACTGTGCGACGTAGCCGAACAGGAGCGAGCGCGCGAAGGGTGAGGGTTCCTGGGTCGTCACCTCGACCAGGCGGATCCGGCGTGCTTCCAGATCACCCATCACTTCGGTGAGCCCGGGGACGTCGAAGACGTCCTGGAGGCATTCACGGACCGCTTCGAGAACGATGGGGAAGGAGCCGAACTCGGAGGCGACCTGGAGGAGCTGGGAGGCCCGCTGCCGCTGCTGCCACAGCGGTGTGCGCTTGCCGGGGCTGCGCCGCGGGAGCAGCAGCGCCCTGGCCGCGCACTCGCGGAACCGGGAGGCGAACAGGGCGGAACCGCCGACCTGGTCGGTGACGATCTGCCCGATCTCGCCCTGGTCGAAGGCCACGTCGGCGGCGCCGACGGGGGGCTGGTCGCTGTCCTGGGAGGCGTTCGACAGCGGGGCCGGCGCCCCGCCGCCGGGGTCGGCGGCCCGGTCCTGGTCCACCGGGTCGAAGTCGAGGAGATCCAGACCCATCATGTCGGCGTCCGGCAGTCTGAGGACGATGCCGTCGTCGGCGTGCATGACCTGGGCGTCCATGCCGTACCGCTCGGCGAGGCGGGCGCTGAGCGCGAGCGCCCACGGGGCGTGCACCTGGGCGCCGAAGGGTGAGTGCACGACGACCCGCCAGTCGCCCAGCTCGTCGCGGAAACGCTCGACGAGGATCGTCCGGTCGTCCGGTACGTGACCACAGGCCCGGCGCTGCTCGTCGATGTACGACAGCACGTTGTCCACGGCCCAGGTGTCCAGGCCCGCGGCCAGCAGCCGTTGCCGCGCGTCCTCGGGGGACAGCCCGCCGAGCTCGCGGAGGAAGGCGCCCAGGGCGCGGCCCAGCTCCAGCGGGCGGCCCAACTGGTCGCCCTTCCAGAACGGCAGCCGCCCGGGGACGCCGGGCGCGGGCGACACCAGGACCCGGTCGCGGGTGATGTCCTCGATCCGCCAGGACGTGGTGCCCAGCGTGAAGACGTCACCGACCCGGGACTCGTACACCATCTCCTCGTCCAGCTCACCGACCCGGCCGCCGCCCTTCTTGGGGTCGGCTCCCGCGAGGAAGACCCCGAAGAGTCCGCGGTCGGGAATGGTGCCACCGGAGGTGACGGCGAGCCGCTGGGCGCCGGGACGGCCCGTGACCGTACCCGCGACGCGGTCCCAGACCACGCGCGGGCGCAGTTCGGCGAAGGCGTCGGACGGATAGCGGCCGGCCAGCATGTCGAGCACGGCGGTGAACGCCGACTCGGGAAGCGAGGCGAAAGGGGCGGCACGGCGGGTCACGGCCAGCAGGTCGTCCACCTGCCAGCTGTCCAGGGCGACCATCGCGACCAGCTGCTGGGCCAGCACGTCCAGCGGGTTGGACGGGATCCGCAGCGCCTCGATGGAACCCTCGCGCATCCGCTCGGTGACCACCGCCGCCTGCACCAGGTCACCACGGTACTTCGGGAACACGACTCCGGTGGACACCGCGCCCACCTGGTGTCCGGCACGGCCGACCCGCTGGAGCCCGGAGGCGACCGACGGCGGCGACTCCACCTGGATCACCAGGTCGACCGCGCCCATGTCGATGCCCAGCTCCAGGCTTGAGGTGGCGACGACCGCAGGCAGCCTGCCCGCCTTGAGGTCCTCCTCGACCTGGGCCCGCTGTTCCTTGGAGACCGATCCGTGGTGCGCCCGCGCGAGCAGAGCGGGCGCACCCTTCGCGGCACCCGACTCGGCCATGATCTCTGCGGGTGAGTGGGCCTCAGGCATCGTCTCGCCGGTGGCCCGCTCGTACGCGATCTCATTGAGCCGGTTGCAGAGCCGCTCGGCGAGACGGCGGGAGTTGGCGAAGACGATGGTGGAGCGGTGCGCCTGGACGAGGTCGGCGATCCGCTCCTCCACATGCGGCCAGATCGACGGCTTGTCCCCTTGGCCCGCGGTGTCGGTGCCGGCGGCGGGGGAGCCGCCGAGCTCGCCCAGGTCCTCGACCGGTACGACCACCGACAGATCGAACTGTTTGGTGGACGGCGGCTGGACGATCTCCACCCTCCGCTGCGGGGAGAGGAACCGTGCCACCTCGTCGACCGGGCGGACCGTGGCTGACAGGCCGATCCGACGGGCCGGCCGCGGCAGCAGTTCGTCGAGGCGCTCCAGTGACAGGGCGAGATGGGCGCCCCGTTTGGTGCCCGCGACGGCATGCACCTCGTCCAGGATCACCGTCTCGATCCCGGCCAGCGCCTCCCGGGCCGAGGAGGTCAGCATCAGGAACAGGGACTCGGGCGTGGTGATCAGGATGTCCGGCGGCTTGTTCGCCATCGACCGGCGCTCGGCGGGCGGGGTGTCGCCCGAGCGGATCCCCACACGTACCTCGGGCTCGGGCAGTCCGAGGCGCACCGACTCCTGGCGGATGCCGGTGAGCGGGGAGCGGAGATTGCGCTCCACGTCGACCGCGAGGGCCTTCAGCGGGGATACGTACAGCACCCGGCAGCGCTTCTTCGCCTCGGCGGGCGGCGGGACCGCCGTCAGCTGGTCCAGGGCGGCGAGGAAGGCGGCCAGGGTCTTGCCCGATCCGGTCGGCGCGACGACCAGCACGTCCGACCCGGCACCGATCGCCCGCCAGGCACCCTCCTGCGCGGCCGTCGGCGCGCTGAAGGCGCCCGTGAACCAGCTGCGGGTCGCGGAGGAGAACGAATCGAGTGCGGAGCCGGTCATGGTCCCCATCGTGCACCCCGCCACTGACAACGGCCGCGAAACCGCCCTGCGACCGGGCCGGGCCACCCGCTCCGGCCGGTTTCGCGAGCCCGGTGGCCACGGTCGGTGACCTCCGCCGCGAGCTGCGAGAATTCGGGGATGGCGGGAACCGCGGGCCCGGGGGAGTGGGCGAGGCACTGGCAGTACGCGGAGCTGCCCGACCTCGACCTGCTGCGGGCCCGCTACGTCCGCCACACCTTCCCGCGCCACAGCCACGAGGGCTATGTGTTCGGCACCATCAGCGACGGGGTCGAGGACGTCGGGCTGCCCGGCGGCACCGTCCACGCGGGACCCGGCACCGTCGTCATGATCAACCCGGAGGTGCCCCACACCGCCCGCGCCGGTGTCCCCGAGGGGTGGGTGTACGCCACGCTCTACCCGTCCGCACAGGTGATCAACGACATCGCGGCCGATGCGACGAGCCTGCGCGGCACGGTCGGCTTCACGGAGACCGATGTGGTCGATCCGTACGCGGCCCGGCTGATCCGTGAGGTCCACCGCGCGGCGGAGGAGGGCAACGCACTCGCCGCGGACAGCCTGCTGCGGGTCATGGTCACGCGGCTGCTCACCCGGCACGGCAGCGCGCTTCCCGTCTTCGAGCCCAGGGCGGCGGGCGCGCGGGACGCGGAGCGGGCCCGTGCCGTACTGGAGAGCAGGATGGCCGGGCCACCCACGCTGGAGGCGCTGGCCACCGAGCTGGGCACGAGCCCGTTCGCGCTGCTGAGAGCCTTCAAGAAGCAGTACGGAATGCCGCCGCACACCTGGCTCACCGACGCCCGGGTCCGGCGGGCGCGCCGGATGCTCGACGCGGGCACGCCTCCCGCGGTGGCGGCCGCCGAGGTCGGCTTCACCGACCAGCCACACCTCAACCGTCACTTCACCCGGATCGTGGGCGTGCCGCCGGGCGCCTACCAGCGCGAACGTGCAAGAACGTACAAGACCGGCGCTGAGCCGCCCGGGTAGCGTTCCGGCCGTGGCAGAACAGACAACACCTCAGAGAACCGGCGAACCCGCCGGCGGCAGTGTGATCACCGCCGGGGCGAAGCCGGACGCGGCCGTCGTACGTGACGCGCTCGGCGTCGGCATCGCCGTCGGACTCTCCGGCTTCGCCTTCGGCGTCACCTCGGCCGGCTCCGGACTGAGCCTGCTGCAGACCTGCGCGCTCAGCCTCCTCGTCTTCACCGGGGCCTCCCAGTTCGCCCTGGTGGGCGCCCTCGCCGCGGGCGGCAATCCGTACACCGCCGCAGCCGGTGCCTTCTTCCTCGGCGTACGCAATTCGTTCTACGGCCTGCGGCTGTCTCAGCTGCTCGCACTCCCGCGCGCCGTGCGCCCCTTCGCCGCCCACTGGGTGATCGACGAGACGACGGCCGTGACACTGCCCCAGCCCACCCGGCGGGCCGCCAGGATCGGCTTCACCGTCACCGGGCTCACGCTCTATGTGCTGTGGAACCTCACCACACTGGTCGGCGCCCTGGGCGCCGAGGCGCTCGGCGACACCGACGCCTGGGGGCTGGACGCGGCCAGCCCCGCCGTCTTCCTCGCCCTGCTCGCGCCGATGCTGAAGACCACCACGGAACGCGTCACCGCGGGGATCGCGGTCGTCCTCGTCCTCGGTCTGCTGCCGGTACTGCCCGCCGGGGTGCCCGTACTGGTGTCCGCGCTCGCGGCACCCGTCGTCCTCTTTATGAGGGGACGCGACAAGGGCCCGAGGGACATGAACGACAAGAGTGGCGCGACGGCTGCGCGCACGAGCACTCCGGAGGACGGCCGATGAACGTCTGGATCGCCATCGCGCTGACCGCCGTCGGCTGCTACCTCGCCAAACTCCTCGGGCTCCTGGTGCCCGCCGGAGCCCTGGAGCGCCCCCTCGTGCAGCGCCTCGCCGCGCTGCTGCCGGTGGCGCTCCTGGCCGCCCTGACCGCACAGCAGACCTTCGGTGACGGACAGCACCTGGTGCTGGACGCCAGGGGCGCGGGCCTCGCCGCGGCGGCGCTCGCACTCGTCCTGCGGGCCCCCTTCCTCGTCGTGGTGGGCGCCGCCGTGGCCGTCACCGCCGCGGTGCGGGCCCTCGGATGAACGCACACCGCACGAGGACCCGAGTCAGCCGAGGGCGC
This sequence comes from Streptomyces sp. NPDC087428, assembly GCF_044744085.1. Taxonomy (NCBI): domain Bacteria; kingdom Bacillati; phylum Actinomycetota; class Actinomycetes; order Kitasatosporales; family Streptomycetaceae; genus Streptomyces; species Streptomyces sp. NPDC087428. The sequence continues at coordinate 245,877 of NZ_JBIUXR010000014.1, read as the reverse complement.
GCCCGTGCGCACACAGCGTCTGCAACGCTCTGAGCGTCACCAGGGGCCGCCCCTCCAGCGCGGTCCCCGGCGCCCACTGCCGCCAGGTCACCGGCCAGCCGCCGTCCGCCTCCTGCCCGGCCGCCAGGTGGTCCAGCGACAGCTCCATCTCCGCGTCGGTGAACCACCGGCGGGCGAGCGACTCGGGGGCACGGGCGTAGTCGTACGGGAAGTGCTGCTCGCCGGGCGCGTAACCGGCCGCCACCGGGTACTCCGCGCGCTGCTCCGGATCCAGCACGGCGAGCCGCTGGTCGCGTACCAGGCGCCCCAGACGATCGGCCGCGGCCTCGGCCCGTGACCGGTCCGGGGCTCCGTCGAGAAAGGCGACGGCCGCCTCGATCTCGTACGGGTGCGACACCTGAAGGGCGTCGACGGCGGCCCAGCAGAAGTCGGTGGCCCGGAACAGCCAGGCATGCCAGACCGCGTTGCGGTGGAGTAATCCGACAACGGGGCCGGTGGCCAGCAGCTCGGCCGGCGGGTCGTCGACGATCGGAATGAACGGCGCGGCCGGATAGCCGCGTTGTGAGGGAAGGAGCGCGGGCAGTGCCCCCTCCTTCGTGGACACATCCGTAAGGAAGCGGCAGATCCGCTCCACCCGGAGACCGTCGCAGCGGCCGATGGAGTCGAGGACGCTCAGCGCGTGGGCCGTGTGCAGCGGCTGACTGACGGGGCCGCGCAGGTCGGGTTCGAGCGCGTGACCGTACCCGCCGTCCTCATTGAGATAGGCGGCGAGCGCCGTTTCCACGGCATCCGCACTTCCTTTCAGGAAGTGATGAGCGAACCGCCGCTGTTCGAGGACACGGGCCGTGAGCCAGATGAACTGCTCGGCACGGTTGAGGGGACTTTCTCCGGTTCCAGCCATGGACCGACCGTAGGCCGGTGAACGCTCTCTGCAAGGGCTGGCGGCCCGTCTGCACTCTCAGGAGCGGGATACTGATGGCATGCGGTTGACGATTTTCTGGGAACGGATGGCGGACCACTTCGGCGCGGGCTACGCCGACTCCTTCGCGCGCGACCACGTGATGGCCGAGCTGGGCGGGCGCACGGTGCATCAGGCACTGGCCGCCGGCTGGGACGCCAAGGACGTCTGGCGCGGAGTCTGCACAGCGGTCGGCATTCCCGCGGACAAGCGCTGACGCACAGCTCGGCGTCCTGCGCCGGGTGACGGTTGCCCGGGGTGCGCGACAGCGTGTCTCAGCCGTAGGCGAGACTGGCTCCGTGGCACCGACAGACGAGACCGCTCAGACCCAGCCCCCCTTCCCCCCGCCCGTCCCACCGGTCGAGCCACCGGCCCCGCCGTCCGGCACCGGGCCGGCCCGCATGCCCGTCTGGCTGCCGCGTGCGATGGTGCTGGCCCTTGCGCTCTACGCCTGCTTCCGGCTCGGGAGCTGGGCGTTCGACCAGCTCATCGGGCTGTTGATCAACGTGCTGATCGCCTTCTTCCTGGCGCTCGCCATCGAGCCCGCGGTGAGCCGCATGTCGGCCGCAGGTATGCGCCGGGGCCTCGCCACCTTCCTGGTCTTCCTCGCCGTACTGATCGCGAGCATCGGTTTCGTCGTGATGCTCGGCTCGATGCTCGCTGGCCAGATCGTCGACATGGTCGACGAGTTCCCCAAGTACCTCGACTCGGTGATCAACTGGGTCAACCAGACCTTCCACACGGAGCTCTCCCGGGTCGAGGTGCAGGACAGCCTGCTGCACTCCGACTGGCTGCAGAAGTACGTCCAGAACAGTGCGACCGGTGTGCTCGACGTGTCGACCACGGTCCTCGGCGGCCTGTTCCGGCTGCTGACGATCTTCCTGTTCTCCTTCTACTTCGCAGCCGACGGGCCCCGGCTGCGCCGCGGGCTGTGTTCCGTTCTCCCGCCCTCCCGCCAGGCCGAGGTGCTGCGGGCCTGGGAGATCGCGGTCGCCAAGACCGGTGGATATCTCTACTCGCGCGGCCTGATGGCGCTCATCTCCGGAGTCGCGCACTACATCCTGCTGGCGGCTCTCGGAGTGCCGTACGCGCCGGCGCTCGCGGTCTGGGTCGGGCTCGTGTCGCAGTTCATCCCCACGATCGGCACCTATCTGGCGGGCGCCCTGCCGATGCTGATCGGCTTCACCGTCGACCCCTGGTACGCCCTGTGGATCCTCGGGTTCGTGGTGGTGTACCAGCAGTTCGAGAACTATGTGCTGCAGCCCAAGCTGACCTCCAGGACCGTGGACATCCACCCGGCGGTCGCCTTCGGCTCGGTGATCGCGGGTACGGCTCTGATGGGCGCCGTCGGCGCGCTGATCGCCATTCCGGCAGTGGCCACGCTGCAGGCCTTCCTCGGCGCCTACGTGAAGCGGTACGACGTCACGGACGATCCGCGGGTACAGGGCCGGCACGAGTGGCGGCGCGGCGTACCGGTGTCCGCGCGGCTGCGCCGACTCTGGCATGCCCCGGAGGGCGACGGCGGGCAAGGGGCGGACGAGGAGCCGCAGGGGCGGCAGCCACGCTCCTGACGGGCGGTGCCGGTGAGGAGCGGAGGCGCTTCTCACCACTGATGCCGCCGTAGCGCCGGTATCGAGCGTTGCGGCTGATATGCGGCAGTAACTCCATTAATGCCCGGTACTGGAGCGCTATCCTGGGGGTGAGTCTGTGCGGCGTGGTGCGCTTGACACTAAAATCGAACATCCGTTCTCATGGGATTCCGGCCGGGTTTTGCCGGGCTCGACCGTGGAGTTGTCCACAGGCCGGGAGGACGCCGAGGCCCATTGTCAGTGGCAGGGGTTAGCGTCTGAGACGTGAAGCGATCGACTCAAGCAAATCGGGTGGAACCCATGGCAGGAAACGACCGCGAGAAGGCGCTGGACGCCGCACTCGCACAGATTGAACGGCAATTCGGCAAGGGCGCGGTGATGCGCCTCGGCGAGCGGCCGAACGAGCCCATCGAGGTGATCCCCACCGGCTCGACCGCGCTCGACGTCGCGCTCGGCGTCGGCGGCCTCCCGCGCGGCCGTGTGGTGGAGGTGTACGGACCGGAGTCCTCCGGTAAGACGACGCTGACCCTGCACGCCGTGGCGAACGCGCAGAAGCTCGGCGGCACGGTGGCCTTCATCGATGCCGAGCACGCCCTCGACCCCGAGTACGCGAAGAAGCTCGGTGTCGACATCGACAACCTCATCCTGTCCCAGCCGGACAACGGTGAGCAGGCCCTCGAGATCGTGGACATGCTGATCCGCTCGGGCGCCCTCGACCTGATCGTCATCGACTCCGTCGCGGCCCTGGTGCCCCGTGCGGAGATCGAGGGCGAGATGGGTGACTCGCACGTGGGTCTGCAGGCCCGTCTGATGAGCCAGGCGCTCCGCAAGATCACCAGCGCGCTCAACCAGTCCAAGACCACCGCGATCTTCATCAACCAGCTCCGCGAGAAGATCGGTGTGATGTTCGGCTCGCCCGAGACCACCACCGGTGGCCGTGCGCTCAAGTTCTACGCCTCGGTGCGCCTCGACATCCGACGGATCGAGACGCTCAAGGACGGCACCGACGCCGTCGGTAACCGCACCCGCGTCAAGGTCGTCAAGAACAAGGTCGCGCCGCCCTTCAAGCAGGCGGAGTTCGACATCCTCTACGGCCAGGGGATCAGCCGTGAGGGCGGCCTGATCGACATGGGCGTGGACAACGGCTTCGTGCGCAAGGCCGGCGCCTGGTACACGTACGAGGGCGACCAGCTCGGCCAGGGCAAGGAGAATGCCCGCAACTTCCTCAAGGACAACCCCGATCTCGCCAACGAGATCGAGAAGAAGATCCTGGAGAAGCTGGGCGTCGGTGTGCGGCCCGAGGCAGTGCCCGCCGAGTCCGGAGCGGACGCGGCCGGAACCGCCGCGGCTCCTGCCGACGGTGCGGCGAAGCCGGTGTCCGCCGCGGCCGGCAAGGCGAAGCCGGCCAAGACGGCGGCGGCCAAGAGCTAGACCGTGACGCGTCGTACGGAGTGGCCGGGCAGCGCCGCCGAATCCGGCGCGGGCCCCGGCCCCGAATCCGCTGCCGGACACACCACCGCATCCGATCCCGAGTCCGATCTTCCCTACGAGTCGGTGGGGACCGGCCGAGGGAGGGGGGCGGGTTCGGGCTCCGGATTCGGTGAAGGGGGCGGGCGTCGTTCCCGCTCCCGTTCCAGAGGCAGCGGCTCCCCCTCCTCGTCGAGGGCCGAGAAGGGGGAGTCGCGAGATCCGGTCGAGGAGGCGCGCAACATCTGTCTGAGGCTGCTCACCGGGACCCCGCGCACCCGCAAGCAGCTCGCGGACGCCCTGCACAAACGGGAGATCCCCGACGAGGCCGCCGAAGAAGTGCTGTCGCGCTTCGAGGATGTCGGACTGATCGACGATGCCGCGTTCGCCGACGCCTGGGTGGAATCCCGGCATCAGAGCCGGGGGCTCGCCCGCCGCGCGCTCGTCCGTGAGCTGCGGACCAAGGGGGTGGACTCGGCGGTCATCGACGAAGCCATCGGCCAGCTCGACCCGGAGCAGGAGGAGGCGACGGCGCGCGAACTCGTCGCGCGCAAAATCCGGTCCACCCGTGGGCTGGACCGCGACAAGCGACTGCGCCGGCTCGCCGGCATGCTCGCCCGCAAGGGATACGGGGAGGGCATGGCCCTGCGTGTGGTGCGCAGGGCACTTGAGGAAGAGGGCGAGGACACGGAAGGGCTGGACGAGCCCTTCTGACCGAACGGCACCCCTGCTGCGTGCTACTGCCCGGCGCGGGCGGCGCGGCTGATGGTGGCGTCGATCAGGGCGACAGCGTCTGCGGCGGTGCGCCCGGGGTACCGGTTCCACGGCCCGATCAGCCCGGTCCAGCCCTGGGAGCGGAGCTCGGTGATCAGCCAGGCGCCGGCCCGGTCGACGGTGGCCTGCGAACCGTAGCCGAGGCGGTGCGCGGTGAGCATGGCACCGCATACGCAGCGGGCGCCCCTCGCGTTGCGCAGCTTGTACGGGGTGTTCTGCCAGCCCCACTCGGTCAGGATCTGCCGCGCATGGGCGAGATGGGTGGAGGGCCGCACCTCGGGCTGTCCGATGCGCCGCCAGGAGTGGAGCCGGTCGGGCAGTACCGCACCGAGGCGCCCTGGGAGCGGGCGTTCGCGCGGCGCGGTGGCGGGCAGGGCGCGAACCGTATCCGCGATGAGCTGATCGACCGGGACGGACAGCAGGCCGCGCCAGTCGGCAGGGTCCCTCTGCGGTGGGTGCGGTGGACGCAGCGGGTGCGGTGTGTGTGCTGTGTGCGGCAGGTGCAGCGGGTGTGACAGGCCGTCCGGATCGGACTCGTCCCGGTCAGCCCCGCCCGGGTCAGACCCGTCCCGATCGGACTCGGCCGGATCGGACTGGGCTGGATCGGGTACGGCCGGAATCGGGCGCACGGGTTCCTGGGCCGTGAGGTCCCAGCTTGTGACGATCTGGCGCCACGCATCGGTGTCGTGGAGACGAGCGGCCTGGATGTCGAGTTCGTCAGGGGTGAGGGCGGTGGTCGGCATCGGTGCGGGCTCCCCGTCATAGCGGTGCGGTCCTTGTCGTTGAGGCGAATGTCCGTCCCGCACGCTGATCGCTCCACCGGAGCGAGGCCATACGGGTGTGTCGCGACGGATTCGGGCCGGGAGGTCGCCCTTGGACGCGCGGCGCGGGGAGTGCCCTTGGTGCGGGGGAAAGCCCCCGCGTGAAGACGGCGGAACGCTCCAGTGCGCAGGTGCCAGTGCGCAGAGCAGTGTGTGACACATGCCGAAACGGTCCGCCACGGACACGTGGCGGACGACGTGCCCCCGGAGCTCAGAGCTCAGAGCTCAGAGCTCAGAGCTCAGAGCTCAGAGCTCAGAGCTCAGAGCTCAGAGCCCGGAGCCCGGAGTCCGGAGTCCGGAGCTCAGAGCCAGGAGCCCGCAGGTCCCGTGACGGCAGCAGCTCGGGCGACCACACCGCAGGCGACCACACCGCAGGCGACAACGGAAAAGAGACGGACGCATCATGATGCTGCGCTACGCACTGCGGACGATCAGACACCGCAAGGGCGGATTCCTCGGAGCGCTGCTGGCCCTCATGTGCGCCGCCGCCCTCGTCACCGCCTGCGGCACCCTGCTGGAGACCGGTCTGCGCGGGCGTATCGCCACCGAGCGCTATGCCGCGACGCCGCTCGTCGTCTCCGCCGACCAGAACGTCCACCGGACCACCGTCAAGCACAAGGGCAATGGAAAGACCAAGGTCAAGCACAAGGCGAAGCCGGTCGCAGAACGGGCCTGGCTCCCCGCAGACGACGCCGACCGGCTCCGTGACCTGGAGGGCGTCCGTGCGGTCGTCCCCGAACTGACCTTCCTCGCCCAGCCGCTCGGCCTCCCGGCGGGCGACGGAGCTGCCGGCCCGTCGTCCTACGGCCACGCGTGGGCCTCCGCCCCGCTCACCCCGTTCGCCCTCACCGAGGGCCGTGCACCGGCTGCCGACGACGACGTGGTGATCGACCGGGGCCTCGCCGAACGGGCGGGCCTGTCGACCGGTGACCGGCTCACCGTGCAGTCCACCCGGGCGCCTCGCACGTACCGCGTCAGCGGCATCGCGGCCCCGGAGGGAGGTGGCCAACTCCGCCGTCAGACCTCGCTGTTCTTCTCCACCGCGGAGGCCGAGCGCCTCGCCGCCCGCCCAGGTCAGGTCACCGCTTTCGGTGTGCTGCCCGCGTCCGGGACGGACGTCGGCCGGCTGAAGCAGCAGGTCACCCGTGCCCTCAGGGGAACGACCGCCCAGATCGCCACGGGCGAGGACCGCGGGCCGGTCGAGTTCCTGGACGCGGCGGGCGCCCGGGTCAAGCTCATCTCCATGGGCGCGGCCATGGGCGGTACTTCCCTGCTGGTCGCCGTGCTCGTCGTCGTCGGCACCTTCGCGCTCTCCATCCAGCAGCGCCACCGTGAACTGGCCCTGCTCCGCACCATCGCCGCCACCTCACGGCAGGTCCGGCGACTGCTCGGCCGTGAGGCACTGGTGGTCGGTGCCGTAGCCGGGGTGCTGGGCGCACTGGCGGGACTGCCGCTCGCCGTCTGGCTGCACAGTCGATTCGTCGACACAGGAGCGATCCCCGCGACCCTGGAGCGGACCTCAGGCATCCTCCCGGCCTGCGTCGCCCTGGCCGTCACCCTCATCGGCGCCTGGGCCGCCGCCCGGATCTCGGGCCGCCGCATCGCCCGGCTCCGCCCGGCCGAGGCCATGGCCGAAGCCGCGGTCGAGCGCGCCCGCCCAGCCCGCGCACGGACCGTCGCCGGCCTGGTCCTGCTCATCGGCGGCGGCGTGCTGGTCGCCGTACTGAGCATCCTGCGCACCGAGGCCGCCTCGACCCCGGTGACCTTCCTCGCGGTGGTGGTGCTGGCCACGGCGGTGTCGCTCCTGGGCCCGTACCTCGTACGGGCGGCCGCCGTCCTGCTGAGGCTGGTGCTCCGTCCGGCCGGAACCGTCGGGAAGCTGGCCAACGCGAACATCCGCGGCAACTCCACCCGGATGGCCTCCGTCGTCACCCCGCTCACCCTGCTCATCGGCATGACCTGCACGGTGCTCTTCATCCAGCCGACCCTCGGGGACGCCGCCCTGGCTCAGGCCCGGGAGGGCACCCGCGCGACCTGGGTGCTGGGCGCACAGGGCCCCGGAGTCCCGTCCGCCGCCGTCGACGCGGTCCGCGGGGCGCCCGGTGTCACCGCCGCCACGGAGGTCGTCCGGACCACGGTCCGGGTCGGGCTCGACAAGTACCAGGCCCAGGGGGTCACCGCGGCCGGCCTCAGCCGTACCTGGGACCCCGAGGTGACGAGCGGTTCGCTCGCCGCGTTCACCGCGGGCCCGCGCACCGCCGCGATCAGCGAGCTCGCCGCCGACCGGCTCGGCCTCCGCCCCGGCAGCGAGCTGGAGCTGCACCTCGGCGACGGGACACCCGCCACCCTCACGGTCGCCGCCGTCTACCACCGCGGCCTGGGCTTCGGGGATCTGACGCTGCCGCACGACCTGGTCGCCCGCCACATGGACAACCCGCTGGCCGCCACCGTCCTGGTGGCCGGAGACACCTCCCGCAGCGAACTGACCGCCTCCGTAAGGAGGTTTCCCGGGATCGCGGTCCTGGCCCCGACAGCCGCCGACCGGCTCCATGCGGACCGGCAGCGGGAGAACGCCGAGGTCAACCTTCTCGCCATGGGCCTGGTCCTGGCCTTCACCGCCATCGCGGTCGTCAACACGCTCGCTATGTCGGTGTCGGAACGGCTCAAGGAGTTCGCGTTGCTCAGGCTGGCGGGAGCGACGCGCCGCCAGGTGCTGCGGATGCTGCGCATCGAGACGGTGTCGGTCGTGCTGATCGCGGCCGTTCTCGGAACGGGCATCGCCCTCGCCGTGCTGACCGCGTTCAGTATCGGTATGACCGGCAGCGCGGCGCCCGCCGTTCTTCCGCTGGTGTACGCGACGGTGGTGGGAGCCGCGGCGCTGCTGGCTCTGACGGCCACGGTGCTGCCCGGCAGAGTGGTGCTGAAGGCCCGCCCGGTGGAGGCCGTCACGTCGGGTCAGTGAACGGAGCCACCGCCGGCCCGGGAGCCCCGGCCCAGGGTTGCCGGGCCGGGGCTACAGGTCACGCGTCGACCGGGAGCCCCGCCGCGCGCCAGGCCTGGAAGCCGCCGACCAGATCGGTGGCCCGGTACAGCCCGAGCCGGTGCAGGGACTCGACGGCGAGGCTCGACGCGTAGCCCTCGTTGCAGATCACCACGACCCGGAGACCGTGGCTCACCGCCTCCGCCGCGCGATGGCTCCCCAGCGGGTCCAGCCGCCACTCCAGCTCATTGCGCTCGACGACCAGCGCTCCCGGGATCAGGCCGTCCCGGGTGCGCAGCTCCGCGTAGCGGATGTCGACGAGCAGGGCCCCCTCGGCGGCCGCCGCCCTCGCCTCGTCGGGGCCGAGCCGCTCATATCCGGACCGGACCCGCTCCAGCAGTTCATCGATCCCGACCTGCTCTGTACCGACCTGCTCTGTACCGACCTGCTCTGTACCGACCTGCTCTGTACCGACCTGCTCTGTACCGACCTGCTCTGTACCGACCTGCTCTGTACCGGCCTGTTCGGTACCGGCCTCCTCTGTACCGGCCCGTTCGGTACCGGTCGGCTGTGTACCGGCCCGTTCGGTACAGACCTCCTGTGTACCGGCCTGTTCGGTACCGGTCTGCTCCGTGCGTATCCGGCCGGTGACCGCTCGTTCCGTACCGTCGTGCGGTTCGTCGCTCACTGCCAGTCCTCCGGGCTTTCGGTCTGCTCCAGGCGGAGTACCGCGCCCGTGCGGCTGTAGCGCCGGATCTGCGGCAGCGGGGGGTAGTACGCGTGGACGGAGACGGCGTGCTCCGCGGCGGACTCGTTCAGCACCTCGTGCACATGGTGCCTGCCGAAGGCCCTGCCCTGACCTACCGTCAACTCCCGTGAGCGGTCGATGTCCTCGGTCAGTTCCAGGGTCTTCCACCCGTCGGTGGGCAGCCGCGCCGCGAGTGAGTGCTCCCTGAGCGTGCCGCTCGCGGTCAGGAAGGCGCCGATCGAGTCGGCGTGGTCGTGCCAGCCGGTGCCGGTGCCGGGCGGCCAGCCGATCAGCCAGGCCTCACTGCCACCGGGCCCGTCGAGCCGGATCCAGGTCCGGCCCTCGGGATCGAGGGGGAGCGAGGCGATGAGGCCGGTGTCGGCGGCGGTACGGCGGACGAAGTCGAGCAGTTCCGCAGCCGTCGGACCGGAAGTGGACGTGCGTACGGAAACAGGGGAGGGGGAGGCAGACACAGGGACCGTCCTGAGAGTTCGCGCGAAGGCTCACGCCGTACGTCGTGGAGCACGGCGGAGCAGGAGGAGGCGATTCAGCAGGACGGGCGACACACGCAGCCCGCATAGCGGAGCAGGTCCATATGGACCCTCCGCCACAGGCGCACATCGGTGTCGGTCATGTTCCGGAGTAGACCATGTGCGCCTGTGGGGGGTCAATTGATGTCTGCGGTGCGGTCGGAGCGTTCGGAGGTGCGGGCCGCGCCACCGCGCGCCGCTTCGGCCGCCGCGAGGAGCTCCGCGGGCTGTACCCCGCCGAACGACTCCACGAGGTGGCCGTCCGGCCTGACCAGCAGAACGGTGTGTGCGGACGCCCCCGGATAGCTCTCCGCCACCAGCAGTTCACCCTTCACCGGCAGGGCGTCCACCGCCTCGACGAGCCGGGGCATGATCCCGGCCCGCATCCAGTGCCGCCGGTCCCACACACCCGTACCGGGGGCCACCAGGACCACCAGGAGCTGCCCCTGCCCCAGTCGCTCCCGAAGCCGTACGGGCGTGCCGTCCGGCGCCGTCACCCGCACATCCGCGACCGGCGCACCGAGGGGCGTACCCACGGAGGCGTGCGCCTCGGCGCGTGGGGGCGCAAGGGGGGACAGGGAGTAGGAAGGGGGCGCACCGAGGGGGCCGCAGCCCAGATGTCCGTCGGTGAGCAGCGAATCGTGCCCCCGTGCGCTCCCCGGGACCAGGGTCCGCAGTCCGCCGCCGCCCCGCAGTATCGGCAGCGACTGGTCGGCGGCGCGCAGCCGCGAGGCGACCGCGGCCCGGCGCTCGGCCTGGTAGCTGTCGAGGAGCGCGTCGGACGCGCCGTGATGCCACGCCAGCGCCAGCTTCCAGGCCAGGTTCTCCGCGTCCCGCAGCCCTTCGTCCAGCCCCTGGGTGCCGAGAGCCCCCAGCAGATGGGCGGCGTCCCCGGCCAGGAAGGCCCTCTTCACCCGCCACCGCCGGGCGAGGCGGTGGTGCAGTGTGTAGACGCCGGTGTCCAGCAGCTCGTACGGCGGTGTCTCGCCGCACCAGCCCGCCAGGGTGTCCCGGACCCGGGTGACCAGGACGTCGGGCGTGACGAGCTCGCCACGCGGCGGCAGCAGCCAGTCCAGCCGCCAGACGTCGTCGGGCAGCGGGCGAGCGGTCACCTCGGCGCCACAGGTGCGCCACGGCGGCAGCCGGTGCAGCACGGCCTCGCCCGGCCAGGGCAGCTCGGTGCGCAGCGCGGCGACGGCATGGCGTTCCACCGCCGTACGCCCGGGGAACCGGATGTCGAGGAGCTTGCGCACCGTGGACCGCGCCCCGTCGCAGCCGACCAGGTAACTCCCGCGCCACCAGGTCGAACCGGGCTCCCTGGTGTGCACGGTGACCCCGGCCGGGTCCTGCTCCAGCGTGTCGATCCGGCTGAGCCGTGCCACCTGGACGAGATCCTGCGCGGCCACCGCGTCCCGGAGTCCGCGTACCAGTGCGTGCTGCGGCATGTGGACGGGGGCGGCCGGCGGGCCTCCCGGCGGGGCGCCTTCCTCCAGCGGCAGTTCGCGTACCAGCTGCTTGCGGCGCAGGGACCGCCAGCCGGACCAGCGAAGGCCCTCGTCCTGGAGCGTCTTGCAGCCGAGCCGCTCCACCAGGGCCGCGGTGTCCTCGCGCAGCACGACCGTGCGGGCCGGGCGCGTCTCGTCCCTGCCGGGGTCCTCGTCGAGGAGCACGGACGGCACACCCTGCGCCGCGAGGGCGAGGGACAGCACCAGACCGACCGGCCCGGCACCGACGATGATCACCGGGTCCACGGCGCGGCCCCCGGAACGTGTGAGGTCGGACGCGTGGAGGCGCACGGGGAGAGCGGACGGGCCGGGACGGCCCACGAGGTCGGGGACGGCGGCGACGGAGATGCGGCGGCGTAGGGGGCTCGGTGCGCGATCACAGAACGTATGCAACCTACTGCCGGTGCATGCGTCAAGTGACACCGGAACGCGGCGAGGGGCGGTGGCGGATGCGCCACCGCCCCTCGCGGACGTCTGTCGACGAGCCGTCAGGAAGCGGACGAGTCCATGACGACCACCGGCGCACCGACCGTCTCGGGCGCGCCCCCCGGGCCGGTGCCCACGACGGCGCCCGTGCTCTTCTTCCCGCGCCGGAGCCGGCGCTCCAGCCAGCTCGCGAACGAGGTGAGGGTGAAGTTCACCGCGATGTAGATCACGGCGATGATGGTGAAGCACGCGATGGTGTTCGCACCGTAGTTCGCGGCCATCGGCCGGACCGATGCCAGCAGTTCCGGGAAGGTCATCACGGCGCCGCCCAGCGCGGTGTCCTTCAGGATCACCACGAGCTGGCTGACGATCGCGGGGAGCATGGCGGTGACCGCCTGCGGCAGCAGCACGAAGACCATGGTCTGGCCCTTGCGCATACCGATCGCCTTGGCCGCGTCGGTCTGCCCCTGCGGGAGGGACAGGATGCCCGCCCGCACGATCTCGGCCAGCACCGAGGCGTTGTAGAGCACCAGTCCCGTGACCACGGCGTACAGCAGGCGCGTGTCGGTGCTGATGTTCGTGTACTCGGAGTACACCGCGTTCGCGATGATCATCAGGATCAGTACGGGGATGGACCGGAAGAACTCCACGACCACCCCGGACGGCATCCGCATCCACCGATGGTCCGAGAGCCGGCCGATCCCGAACAGCGCACCCAGAGGAAGGGCGATGATCAGGGCGAAGAAGGCCGCCTTCAGCGTGTTCTGGAGCCCCGGCCAGATGTACGTCTCCCACGGCTGGGAGCTGGTGAAGAAGGGCTTCCACTTGATCCAGTCGAGCTGGTGCTTGGAGGCGAGGCCGTCGTAGACCCACCACACCACCGCGGCGGCGACCAGTGCGAACAGCACCGTGTACAGGATGTTCCGTCGCTTGGCGCGCGGCCCCTGGGCGTCGTAGAGGACGGAGGTCATCGCTTCACCGCCACCTTCTTGCTCACCCAGCCGAGGATGAGGCCGGTCGGGAGGGTCAGGATGACGAAGCCGAACGCGAAGACTGCCGAGATCAGGATGAGCTGGGCCTCCTTCTCGATCATGCCCTTCATCAGGTACGAGGCCTCCGCCACACCGATCGCGGACGTGACGGTGGTGTTCTTCGTCAGCGCGATCAGCACGTTGGAGAGCGGATTGACGACCGACCGGAACGCCTGCGGGAGGATGATCAGCCGCAGTACCTGGGTGAAGCTCAGACCGAGAGCGCGTGCTGCCTCGGCCTGACCGACCGGCACCGTGTTGATACCGGACCGCAGCGCCTCGCACACGAAGGAGGCGGTGTAGGCGCTCAGCGCGAGCACCGCGAGCCGGAAGTTGATGTCGGTGAAGTCGCTTGCACCAAGCTTGACGTTGAGTGTCTGGAACAGGCCCAGCGAGGAGAACACGATGATCACGGTCAGCGGAATGTTCCGGACCACGTTCACGTAAGCGGTGGCGAAGCCGCGCATCAAGGGGACCGGGCTGACCTTCATGCCGGCCAGCAGCGTTCCCCATATGAGGGAGCCGAGGGCGGAGTAGACGGTGAGTTGCACCGTCACCCAGAAAGCCCCCAGCAGGTCGTAACCATCAAGAAAGTCGAACACGATCTCCCGTGCTTCCGCGTGTAGGAGGGCACGGCGCGCCGCCGTCAGCGGCGGCGCGCCCGGTCAGCCCTGCTTCACTTGACGACGTTGCCGATCTTGGGGGCGGGGTCGTTCTTGTAGTTCGCCGGGCCGAAGTTGGCCTTCACGGCCTTCTCCCACGAACCGTCAGAGACCATCTTGGACAGCGCGTCGTTGATCTTCTTCTTGAGGTCGGCGTCGCCCTTCTTCAGGCCGATGCCGTAGTTCTCGTTGGTCATCTTGAAACCGGCCAGCTTGAACTTGCCCTTGTTGGCGTCCTGCGAGGCGTAGCCGGCCAGGATGCTGTCGTCCGTGGTCAGCGCGTCAACGGCCTTGTTCTCCAGGCCGGTCAGGCACTCCGAGTAGCCGCCGTACTCCAGGAGCTGAGCCTTCGGGGCCAGGGTGTCGTGGATGTTCTGCGCCGAGGTCGAGCCGGTGACCGAGCAGAGCTTCTTGTTGTTCAGGTCCTGCGGCGACTTGATCGAGGTGTCGTCCGCGCGGACCAGGATGTCCTGGTGGGCGAGGAGGTACGGACCCGCGAAGTCGACCTTCTTCAGCCGCTCGTCGTTGATCGAGTAGGAGGCGGCGATGAACTTCACGTCACCGCGCTCGATCGACGTCTCGCGGTCGGCGCTCTTGGTCTCCTTGAAGTCGATGTTCTTCGCGTCGTAGCCCAGTTCCTTGGCTACGTACGTGGCGACATCGACGTCGAAGCCGGTGAACTTGCCGTCCGGGGTCTTCAGACCGATACCCGGCTGGTCGATCTTGATGCCGATCGTGATCTTCTTGCCGCCGCCCGAACCGGACGAGTCGTCCTTGTCGTCGGAACCACAGGCGGTGGCGGTGAGAGCGAGAGCGAGCACGGCGGCCGAGGCGGCGGTGACCTTACGAAGCTGCATGGTGAAATCCCCTGGGGTTGACGCTATGTGAGTGATCAGCCGGTCCGGAAACCGGCGCTGAAGGCCTCGACGGTGGCTTCATCAGTGGTGAAGGATCTTCGACAGGAAGTCCTTGGCCCGGTCACTGCGCGGGTTGCTGAAGAACTGGTCGGGTGTTGCCTCTTCGACGATCTTCCCGTCCGCCATGAAGATGACCCGGTTCGCCGCGGAGCGGGCGAAACCCATTTCATGGGTGACGACGACCATGGTCATGCCCTCGCGGGCGAGCTGCTGCATGACCTCCAGCACCTCGTTGATCATCTCCGGGTCGAGCGCGGAGGTCGGCTCGTCGAACAGCATGACCTTGGGGTCCATCGCCAACGCCCGTGCGATGGCCACACGTTGCTGCTGACCGCCGGAGAGCTGCGACGGGTACTTGTCGGCCTGGGTCGCCACGCCCACCCGGTCGAGCAGCGAACGCGCCTTGTCCTCGGCCGCCTTCTTCTCCGTCTTGCGGACCTTGAGCTGGCCCAGCATCACGTTCTCGAGCACCGTCTTGTGGGCGAAGAGGTTGAACGACTGGAACACCATGCCGACATCGGCGCGCAGCCGTGCCAGCTCCTTGCCCTCCTCGGGCAGAGGCTTCCCGTCGATCGTGATCGCGCCCGAGTCGATCGTCTCCAAGCGGTTGATCGTGCGGCACAGCGTGGACTTCCCGGACCCCGAGGGCCCGATGACGACCACGACCTCGCCGGAGGCGATAGCCAGGTCGATGTCCTGGAGCACATGCAGCGCGCCGAAGTGCTTGTTGACGTTGCTCAGCACGACCAGGTCGCCACCGGCCGCGGGTGCAGCGTCCTCGGCGCCCTTGGTCACTGAAACTCCGCTCATCGGCTTTTTGCTCCGTCCTCCTCGGTTGGGAAGGACCCTAGTGACGCAGTGCGACCAGCGTCATTACATCTGAGCGGAAATTGAGCATAACGATCCGGCCGCAACCGGACACTCCGCGTGAACGGGACGCCCTGGTGGCCCTCCGGGCGTACCGGGTGCATAACGGAAACATGGATGCAACGGGCGAGCACTTGACTGGTCCACCGGTCATCGGAGTGGATGCCCTGGTACACCCTGATGTGAAACGCCTCGAAACGGGGAAGTGACCAGAGGCCCACGCGACCGCACCGACATGCGATCGCAGTGACACGCAACCGCACCTTCGGAGAGGAGGCCCATGAGACTGCTGCTCGTCGAGGACGACAACCACGTCGCCGCCGCCCTGTCCGCGATCCTCGGCCGGCACGGCTTCAAGGTGGTGCACGCCCGCAGCGGCGAGGAGGCCCTCCAGGCCCTCCTCCCTACGGATGCGGAGCCCTTCGGAGTCGTACTCCTCGATCTCGGGCTGCCCGACCAGGACGGTTACGAGGTGTGCGGGAAGATCCGCAAGCGCAGTGCGGTACCGGTGATCATGGTGACCGCGCGGGCCGACGTCCGCTCGCGCATCCACGGACTGAACCTCGGCGCCGACGACTACGTGACCAAGCCGTACGACACCGGCGAGCTCCTCGCCCGTATCCACGCCGTCAGCCGCCGCAAGCCGGCCGGTGAGGAGACCGGGCCCACTCCCGTAGCCGCGCTGCGCCTGGGCCATGTGCACATCGAGCTGCCCACCCGGCGGGTCAGCGTCGACGGGAGCGAAGTCCAGCTCACCCGCAAGGAGTTCGATCTCCTCGCCCTCCTCGCGCAGCGGCCCGGCGTGGTGTTCCGCCGGGAGCAGATCATCAGCGAGGTCTGGCGCACGAGCTGGGAGGGGACGGGGCGCACGCTTGAGGTGCATGTCGCCTCCCTGCGGGCCAAGCTGCGGCTGCCCGCACTGATCGAGACCGTGCGCGGGGTCGGCTACCGCCTCGTCGCCCCGTCCGCGTAGAGGCGTACGTCCCCGGTGCGTACCAGGCTGCTTCCGCTGCTCATCGTTCTCATGGCGAGCGTGCTGCTCGCGCTCGGCTTCCCGCTGGCCGTCAGCGTGGCCGCCGCCCAGCAGCAGGGCGTCGTGATCGACCGGATCGACGACACGGCACGCTTCGCCGCACTCGCCCAGTTCATCACCGAACGCACCCACGGCTACGACGAACGGCAGCGCACGCTCCAGACCGAACTGGAGACGTACGACTCGGTGTACGGCATCCGGGCGGGCGTCTTCTACCGCGACGACTCCGCGATGGCGAAGGCCCCGGCAACATGGCGGCTGCCGGTCGAGGGCGAGGGCCGCCAGGCGTTCAACGAGGCGCTGCTCGGCCGTCGCAGCCACGATCCGCCGCAGGTCTGGCCCTGGCAGAACGGCCGGGTCGTCGTCGCCTCGCCCGTCGTGCGCGACGGGGACGTGGTGGCCGTCGTCGTCATCGACTCGCCCACCGCACAGATGCGTTCCGACACACTCCGCGGCTGGCTGGTGATCGCGGCGGGCGAGGTGGTCGCGATGCTGGTGGCCGTCGGCGCGGCGATCCGGCTCACCGGCTGGGTCCTGCTCCCGGTACGGACCCTGGACGTGGCCGCCCACGACATCGCGAGTGGCCGGATGCGGTCGCGGGTGGCGGCGTCGGGAGGACCGCCGGAACTCAGGCGGCTGGCCCGTTCGTTCAACGAGATGGCCGACAACGTCGAGGACGTGCTGGAACAGCAGCGCGCCTTCGTCGCGGACGCCTCGCACCAGTTGCGCAATCCGCTGGCCGCGCTGCTGCTGCGGATCGAGCTGCTCGCCCTCGAACTCCCGGAGGGAAACGAGGAGATCGCCTCCGTGCGCACGGAGGGAAAGCGCCTCGGTCAGGTCCTCGACGATCTGCTCGACCTGGCGCTGGCCGAGCACGCCGCCGCCGATCTCCAGCTCACGGACATCGGCGCCCTCACCGCCGAGCGCGTCTCGTCGTGGCGGCCGGTGGCCGAGGAGAAGGGCGTACGGCTCAGGGCGGACGGCACGCCCGCCGTCACCGCCTGGACGGACCCCATAGCCCTGTCCAGCGCACTCGACGCGATCATCGACAACGCGCTCAAGTTCACCCCCGCGGAGGAGGAGGTCCGGGTCACGGTCGCCTCCGGCAGCGAATGCGTCACGGTCGTCGTCGCGGACCGCGGACCGGGTCTCACCGAGCAGGAGCTGGAGCGCGTAGGAGACCGCTTCTGGCGCAGCTCACAGCACCAGAACGTGCGGGGGTCCGGCCTCGGCCTCTCCATCTCCCAGGCGCTCCTGGCCGCGAGCCGCGGCTCCCTCACCTATGAGCGGCACGAACCGCACGGGCTGCGGGTGACGGTCTCGGTGCCGCGCAACGGACCGCACGGCTGAACACGCGCTTCCGCGGAGCGGCCGGGACCGGACGTCAGGGCTTGACCGAGCGGTAGTAGCGCTTGGCCCCTTCGTGCAGCGGCAGCGGATCCGTGTAGATCGCCGTCCGCAGATCCACCAGCTGCGCGGCGTGCACCTCGCGCCCGATGCGGTCCCGGCTGTCGATCACGGTCCGGGTGAACGCCTCGGTCATCGCCGCATCCGTGCGGTCGGTGGTCACCAGCACATTGGCGACCGCCACGGTGGGCACCGCCTGGCCCTGCTGCGCGTTGCGGTAGGCGTCCGCGGGCATCACGGCCGAGCGGTAGTAGCGGGTAGACCCGCCCGCCGCCTGGAGCTCCTTGATCAGCGGGTCCTCCAGCGGGACCAGCCGGATCGCGAACCGGTCCGAGAGGTCGGCCACCGCGGTGGTCGGCAGCCCGCCCGACCAGAAGAACGCGTCGAGCCTGCCGTCCTCCAGCAGCTCGGGCATGGTGTCGATGCCCGCCGGTACCGCCGTCACATCGTTGACCGGGTCGAGGCCGGCGGCCGTCATCAGCCGGTCGGCGACCAGCCGCACCCCCGACCCCGGCTGTCCGACCGCGACCTTCTTGCCGCGCAGGTCCGCGACCTTGCGGATGTCCGAGCCCCGGTTCACGACCAGCTGTATGTAGTCGTCGTACAGCCGGACACAGCCGCGCAGCCGCTCGGCGCCCGGCTTCCCGTCCCGCAGATAGGTGGCCACGGCGTCGGTGGTCGCGATGGTGAAATCGGCCTTGCCCGTCGCCACCCGGGCGATGTTCTGCTGAGATCCCTCGCTGGTCTGCAGCTGTATCGACACATCGGGCAGGTCCTTGGCGAGTGCGCCCTTGAGCCGCTCGCCGTAACGCTGGTAGACGCCGCTGCGGACCCCGGTACTGAACGACAGGGTTCCGCTCGGCGCGGACTCCCCGAGCGGCATCAGCCACCAGAGGAGCAGCCCGAGCACGACGACGAGGGCGGCGCCCGCCCGGAAGGAGCGACGCCGGCCGATTCGGGACAGTGCGGCCGGGAGCATGGCGGCGATCCTGCCAGGTCGTTCCCGGCCCTGGCCAGGGGCGCCGGCGGATCTCCGGCCCTCCAGCGCGGCCGGGAGGGCCGTCCGGGAGCCGCCCGCGACGGGAGGTGTCCGGGCAGCGCCTACCCTTGTCGCATGAGCAGCGGCAACCGGAGCGAAGCAGTGGACGTCAGAAAAAGCTACGAGGTGCGTACCTACGGGTGCCAGATGAACGTCCACGACTCCGAGCGGCTGTCGGGGCTGCTGGAGGGCGCCGGCTACGTACGGGCGCCCGAGGGCTCCGACGGCGACGCCGACGTCGTCGTCTTCAACACCTGCGCGGTGCGGGAGAACGCCGACAACAAGCTGTACGGCAACCTCGGCCGGCTCGCCCCGATGAAGACGAAGCGCCCCGGGATGCAGATCGCGGTCGGCGGCTGCCTCGCCCAGAAGGACCGCGACACCATCGTCGCGCGGGCTCCCTGGGTCGACGTCGTCTTCGGTACGCACAACATCGGCAAGCTGCCCGTGCTGCTGGAGCGCGCCCGTGTCCAGGAGGAGGCGCAGATCGAGATCGCCGAGTCCCTGGAGGCGTTCCCCTCGACGCTCCCCACCCGCCGCGAGTCCGCGTACGCGGCCTGGGTCTCCATCTCCGTCGGCTGCAACAACACCTGCACCTTCTGCATCGTCCCCGCGCTGCGCGGCAAGGAGAAGGACCGCCGGACCGGCGACATCCTGGCCGAGATCGAGGCCCTGGTCGCCGAGGGCGTCTCCGAGATCACCCTGCTCGGCCAGAACGTGAACGCCTACGGCTCCGACATCGGCGACCGCGAGGCCTTCTCCAAGCTGCTGCGCGCCTGCGGACGGATCGAGGGGCTGGAACGGGTCCGCTTCACCTCGCCCCACCCGCGCGACTTCACGGACGACGTGATCGCCGCGATGGCCGAGACCCCGAACGTGATGCCGCAGCTGCACATGCCGATGCAGTCCGGCTCGGACACGATCCTCAAGGCGATGCGGCGTTCGTACCGGCAGGAACGCTTCCTCGGCATCATCGAGAAGGTCCGCGCCGCGATGCCGGACGCCGCGATCTCCACCGACATCATCGTCGGCTTCCCCGGCGAGACCGAGGAGGACTTCGAGCAGACCATGCACGCGGTCCGGGAGGCGCGCTTCGCCAACGCCTTCACCTTCCAGTACTCCAAGCGCCCCGGTACCCCGGCCGCCGACATGGAGGGGCAGATCCCCAAGGAGGTCGTCCAGGAGCGGTACATGCGCCTGTCGGTCCTCCAGGAGGAGATCTCCTGGTCGGAGAACAAGAAGCAGGTCGGCCGCACGCTGGACGTCATGGTCGCTGAGGGCGAGGGCCGCAAGGACGGCGCGACCCACCGGTTGTCCGGCCGCGCCCCGGACAACCGACTGGTCCACTTCACCAAGCCGGACCAGGACGTACGGCCCGGCGACGTGGTGACCGTCGAGATCAGCTACGCCGCTCCGCACCACCTGCTCGCCGAGGGCACACCCGTCGCCGTGCGGCGCACCCGGTCGGGGGACGCCTGGGAGAAGCGCAACGCCGCCCCCGCCGCGACGCCCGTCGGCGTGATGCTGGGGCTGCCCGGGATCGGCGCCCCGGCACCGCTGCCCGCCGCCTCGGCCCCGGGCTGCGGCTGCGACTGACGGGCCCGCCGCCACGGGCGCTCGGGGGTGCGGTCGCCGAGGGCCGGGCGGCCCCCCAGCCAGTACGCTGCCCACCATGCTTGTCGCCGCCGCTGTCTGCCCCTGCCCGCCCCTGCTGGTCCCCGACGTCGCCGCCGGTGCCGCGCCCGAGCTCGACGCCGCGAGGACCGCGTGCACCGATGCCCTGGGCGTGCTGGCCGCCTCCCGGCCCGATCTGCTGATCGTGATCGGCCCGGCGGACCCCGCGGGCCGCGGACCCCATCCCGAGGGCGCCACCGGCACCTTCCAGGAGTTCGGCGTCGATCTCGCGGTACGGCTCGGGCGGGACCTGGGCGCGGTCACCGACCGGCCCCTTCCGGCCTCACTCGCGGTCGGCGCCTGGCTGCTGGCCCGCACCGGGTGGGCGGACGCACCGGTCGAGGGGCTCGGCGTGGGGGAGCCGCTGGAGACCGGCCGCTGCACGGAGACCGGACGGGCGCTGGCCGCCCGAGCGGACCGGGTCGCGCTGCTGGTGATGGGCGACGGCAGTGCCTGCCGCACCCTCAAGGCCCCGGGCTACCTGGACGAGCGCGCCACGGAGTTCGACGCGGTGGCCTCGCGCGCCCTGGGCACGGCGGACACCGGTGCGCTGATCGCGCTGGACGAGGCGCTGGCGTACGAGCTGAAGGCCGCGGGCCGCGCACCCTGGCAGGTGCTCGCGGGGGCCGCGCAGGGCGCCGGTCTCGACGGCCGGCTGCTGTACGACGACGCGCCGTACGGCGTGGGCTACCTGGTCGCCGCCTGGTCCTGACCCGCCACGGCTTCGACCGCGGGGAACGCCGGCCGGCCCGCCGGGGGCCGAATCAGCACGGACGCACGACGACCGCGGAGCGATGCCGCTCCGCGGCCGTGACGCTGTCCTGCCGGACCGGGGTCAGGAAGCGGGCGGCGTGGTGCCCCCGTCCTTGTGGGACAGCCGCTCCACCGCGTCCTTGGCCTTCTGGGTGCCGGACTCGATCTTGTCGCTGTACTTGCCCTTGGTCTTCTCGTCCACCGTCCGCGCGGCCTTTTGGAGCCCCTGGTCGATCTTGCCCCCGTGCTGCTGCGCGAGGTCGCTGACCTTGTCCTTCGCCGGGCTCAGCTTCGCCTTCAAATTGTCCATGAAGCCCATCGGACACCTTCTCTGCTGGGGGACTGCGTGCGAGTGCTCTCTCCGGCCCGGATACCCGCCGTGCGGTGACGCACTCTCCCGGCCGCGGTTTCGGCGGTCATGGAGGACGAGCGGTAGAACCATGAGAAAACGCCCATATGTACTCGACATTTTACTTGACGGGGCATCCGGACGCGCCCCCGTCCCGGCTGCCGCGCCGTCCATTCGGGAACGGGCCCCCGGTTTGCGAGACTGTCGCAGTGAGAAGTCCAGCTCCCGCACCGCGGGTCATCGCCGTCGTCGGTCCCACCGCAGCAGGAAAGTCCGACCTGGGGGTGTTCCTCGCCCAGCAGCTCGGGGGCGAAGTGGTCAATGCCGACTCCATGCAGCTCTACCGGGGGATGGATATCGGTACCGCGAAACTGACACTCGAGGAGCGCGCGTCCGTCCCGCACCTGCTGCTGGACATCTGGGACGTGACCGAGGCCGCCAGCGTCGCCGAGTACCAGCGCCTCGCCCGCGCCGAGATCGACCGGCTGCTCGCCGAGGGCCGCACCCCGGTCCTGGTCGGCGGCTCCGGCCTCTATGTGAAGGGCGCGATCGACGCCCTGGAGTTCCCCGGCACGGACCCCGGCGTCCGGGCCGCGCTGGAGGCCCAACTGGCCGAACGGGGCTCCGGCGCGCTGCACGGCCGGCTCGCCGCGGCGGACCCGGAAGCGGGCCGCGCCATCCTGCCGAGCAACGGGCGGCGCATCGTCCGGGCCCTCGAAGTCATCGAGATCACGGGCAAGCCCTTCACCGCCAACCTCCCCGGTAACGATGCGGTCTACGACACCGTCCAGATCGGCGTCGACGTGGCCCGCCCCGAACTCGACGAGCGCATCGCCCGGCGGGTCGACCGGATGTGGGACGGGGGGCTGGTCGACGAGGTGCGCGCACTGGAGGCGCGGGGGCTGCGGGACGGCCGCACCGCCTCCCGGGCACTCGGCTACCAGCAGGTGCTCGCCGCGCTGGCCGGGGACTGCACCGAGGACGAGGCGCGCGCCGAGACCGTGCGCGCCACCAAACGGTTCGCGCGCCGCCAGGACTCCTGGTTCCGCCGCGACCCGCGCGTCCACTGGCTGAACGGCGCCGCGGCACACCGCGGGGAACTTCCGGGCCAGGCGCTGGCGTTGGTCGAACGAGCGGTTACAGCCTGATCACGTGATGGCATCGGGAAGCCCTGCCCGTCAGTTCGGCGAGCCGCGGCGTGCCATCATCGAGCATCGATCGACCAGTGGAGTCCGAGTTGGGAGGGCGCGTGGCGATGGAGGCCGGCCCTCGCGACACAGAGCAAGACGCACCGGACACGCAGCACGAGGCAGGACGACTGAGCCCCGACGGGCCCGATGAGCTCGAAGTGACCCCTGAGGTCGAGGTCGAGCTGCGTCCCGCCCGCCGGCTGCGTATCTGGCAGCTCGCGCCGATCGTCACCCTCGCCGCGCTGGGATCGCTGATGTTCGCCTTCCCGCTCGCCTTCGAGTTCGGTGACGGTGGCGCGGTCGTCGCCATGCTGGGACTGCTGATCAGCTGCTGTGCCGCGGGCTGGGGCATGATGGCCGCCCGCCGCGTCGGACACACCTGGCCCGGACTGCCGCCCAAGGGCTCGGGGGAGCGCCCCGACTGGCGCGTGATCATGCTGTACGTCGCCGTGTGCGCGGTACTGGTCGCGCTGGCCGTGTGGCGCGTGGCACGGCTGCGTTCCTGACACCGGACCGGACCCCGCCCCGCTCCCGGCGGCTGCCGGAGCCCCTCCGCGCGGGCGGCCGGTTCCCGGCACTGTCGGCGCCGCCTCGTACAGTTGTCCCGTGACCACCTCGCAGATCGCCTTTCTCAAGGGCCACGGCACCGAGAACGACTTCGTGATCGTTCCGGACCCGGACAACGCCGTCGCCCTGCCCGCCCCCGTCGTCGCCCGGCTCTGCGACCGCCGGGCCGGCATCGGCGGGGACGGCCTGCTGCACGTCGTGCGGTCCGCCGCCCACCCCGAGGCGCGGGACATGGCGGACGAGGCCGAGTGGTTCATGGACTACCGCAACGCGGACGGCTCGATCGCCGAGATGTGCGGCAACGGCGTAAGGGTCTTCGCCCGCTACCTCCAGCGCTCCGGCTCTGTCGAGGACGGCGACGTCGCCGTCGCCACCCGCGGCGGGGTGAAGAAGGTGCACCTCGCCAAGAACGGAGACATCACCGTCTCGATGGGCCGCGCGGAGCTCCCGGCCGCCGGAGTCACGGTCACCGTCGGCGACCGCAGCTGGGACGCCCGCAACGTGAACATGGGCAACCCGCACGCGGTCGCCTTCGTCGACGACCTGGCGCACGCCGGTGATCTGCTCTCCGAGCCGTCCTTCGGCCCGGCCGCGGTCTACCCCGACGGGGTGAACATCGAGTTCGTCGTGGACCGCGGCCCCCGCCATGTCGCGATGCGCGTCCATGAGCGCGGCTCGGGGGAGACCCGGTCCTGCGGCACCGGCGCCTGTGCCGTGGCCGTCGCCGCGGCCCGCCGGGACGCGGCCGACCCCGCGCTGACCGGCACCCCCGTCACGTACAGCGTCGACCTCCCCGGCGGCACGCTGGTGATCACCGAGCACCCGCACGGCGAGATCGAGATGACCGGACCGGCCGTGATCGTCGCCGGAGGCACGATCGATCCGGCCTGGATCGAAACGCTGAACGGCTAGGGCCTACGCCCCGATCGGGGCGTAGCCCCCCCGAGACCGGCATGATCCAAACGAGGGGCCCTGGGGCTTCGCTCGAATGGGTGATCCGTTTCACGCTGGGCGAGAGCGGGACTCCGCCACGTGGTGGGGTCGGTAGCATCAAGCACCGGCCCGGAGGCGCGACCGCACCTTCTCACCGCCGGTCGACGTCGCCGGAGGTGCCCCATGAGCGCAGAGGCCACCAACCCAGGTGCCCCCATCCGCAGGCGGGGCCGTCCCCGGATCGACCTCCGCAGACTGGGGCGGGTCGCCCTGCTCGGCCCGGTCTCCCGGGACCGGCTGCCGGCCGCCATCGGCCATGTCGCGGAGGCGCACCGGGCCCACCATCCCGACGCCGACCTCACCGTCCTGCACCGGGCCTACGTCCTCGCGGAGTCCTCGCACCGCGGGCAGATGCGCAAGAGCGGCGAGCCGTACATCACACACCCGCTCGCGGTCACCCTGATCCTCGCCGAACTCGGAGCCGAGACGACGACGCTGACCGCGTCGCTGCTCCACGACACGGTCGAGGACACCGAGGTGACCCTCGACCAGGTGGGCGAGGAGTTCGGCGACGAGGTCCGCTACCTGGTCGACGGCGTCACCAAACTGGAGAAGGTCGACTACGGCGCGGCGGCCGAGCCCGAGACCTTCCGCAAGATGCTGGTGGCCACCGGGGACGACGTCCGGGTCATGTCGATCAAGCTCGCCGACCGGCTGCACAACATGCGCACGCTCGGCGTGATGCGCCCCGAGAAACAGGCCCGGATCGCCAAGGTCACCCGCGACGTACTGATTCCGCTCGCGGAACGGCTCGGGGTGCAGGCGCTCAAGACCGAGCTGGAGGATCTCGTCTTCGCGATCCTCCACCCCGAGGAGTACGCACACACCCGCGCCGTCATCGCCGCCGCCACCACGGCGGCCGATCCGCTCACCGCCATCGCCGGGAGCGTCTCCGCAGTGCTCCGGGAGGCCGGTATCCCCGCCGAAGTCCTCGTGAGGCCGCGGCACTTCGTCTCCGTCCACCGGGTCAGCGTCAAACGCGGCGAACTGCGCGGCACCGACTTCGGACGACTGCTGGTGCTCGTCGGGGAGGACGCCGACTGCTATGCCGTCCTCGGTGAACTCCACACCTGCTTCACCCCGGTGATCTCCGAGTTCAAGGACTTCATCGCGGCCCCGAAGTTCAACCTGTACCAGTCGCTGCACACCGCCGTGGTGGGCCCCGAGGGCGAGGTCGCCGAGGTTCTCATCCGCACCCACCGGATGCACAAGGTCGCGGAGGCGGGCGTCATCGCGCTCGGCAATCCGTACGCCGCGGACAGCGTCGCGCAGACCGCCGAACCGGCCGACGGGGAGCGCGCCGACCCGACCCGGCCCGGCTGGCTGTCCCGGCTCCTCCAGTGGCAGCAGTCCGCGACCGACCCCGACACCTTCTGGACCACCCTCCGCGCCGACCTCGCCCAGGACCGCGAGATCACTGTCTTCCGCACCGACGGCGGCACGCTCGGCCTGCCCGCGGGCGCCAGCTGCGTCGACGCCGCCTACGCGCAGTACGGGGACGCGGCGCACAGCTGTATCGGGGCCCGGGTGAACGGCCGGCTGGCCACGCTCGGCACCGCGCTCGGCGACGGCGACACCGTGCAGCTGCTCCTCGCGGAGGACGCCGCGTCGGGCCCCTCGCCCGGCTGGCTCGACCACGCCCGGACACCCACCGCCCGCATCGCGATCACCGGCTGGCTCGACGCCCATCCGCAGCATCCGGAGACCGTGCCCGCCGGCCGGCCCACGGACCCCAGGCCCGTGCCGCAGCCCGCGCCCGGAGCCGCGGCGGCCGTCCGTACCGCGAGCGCCCTGGTCGACCGGCCGGACGCCACCGTCCGGCTCGCCGGCTGCTGCACCCCCGTACCGCCCGACGACGTCACCGGCTTCACGGTGCGCGGCGGCGCCGTCACCGTCCACCGGCTGGCCTGCCCCGCGGCGGCCCGCATGGAGGCCGTCGGCCGGGTACCGGTCGCGGTGAGCTGGGGCGACGCGTCCGAATGCCGGGTGACGCTGGTCGCGGAGTCCTTCGGACGGCCCCGGCTGCTGGCCGACCTCACCGAGGCGATCGCCGGCGCGGACGCGGCGATCATCTCCGCCACCGTCGAACCGCCCAGTGAACAGCGTGTGCGGCACACCTACACCCTGGAGCTCCCCGACGCCGCGGGACTGCCCTCACTGATGCGCGCCATGCGCGACGTACCGGGGGTCTACGACGTGAGCCGCGCCCAGCACCCGGCCGCCGTTCTCTGACCCGGCGCGCTCCCGGGCCGGGCCGGGACCGTCCGCCACCGCGGATCTCGTTCGAGTGGCGCGGCGCGCGCCGTCCCGTGCCGGGCGGGCGGCGCTGGTAGCCGTAGTCCATGCCGTTCCTCTCCCGCCGTCTGCGGGCCGCTCTGCTGGCCACCGCATCGGCCACCCTCGTCGCAGCCACCCTGCCCGCGCCGGTGCCGCTCGGCATCGGTGACCCGCTCTTCCCCCACCTCGGCAACCCCGGATACGACGTACTCGCCTACGACATCGGCCTCGACTACCCGGGCAACAACAACGAACCGCTCGAAGCCGTCACCACGATCGACGCCCGGACGACCGGGCCGCTGGACCGGATCAACCTCGACTTCACCCGGGGCACCGTGCACTCCGTCGAAGTCAACGGCCTGCGCGCCGACTTCGCGGTCGCGGACGAGGACCTGATCGTCGAGACCCCGGGTCGGCTCCCGGCCGGCGTGCCGCTGCGGATCACGGTCAGGCACACCAGCGATCCCGGGGGCGAGCGGAACAGCGGCGGCTGGGTGCGGACCGCCGACGGGCTCGCCATGGCCAACCAGGCCGACGCCGGACACCGGGTCTTCCCCGGCAACGATCACCCGGCCGACAAGGCGTACTTCACCTTCCGGATCACCGCCCCCCAGAACCTGACGGTCGTGGCCAACGGTCTGCGCACCGGACGTACCCGGCACGGCGACCGCACCACCTGGACCTACCGCACCGCCCACCCGATGGCCACCGAACTGGCCCAGGTCAGCATCGGGAAGTCCGCGGTCGCGCACCGCACCGGGCCGCACGGACTGCCGGTGCGCGACGTCGTGCCGGCCGCCGACCGGAAGCGACTGGAACCATGGCTGAAGAAGACACCCGGGCAGCTGGCATGGATGGAGAAGCAGGTCGGCCGCTACCCCTTCGAGAACTACGGCGTGCTGATCGTCGACACCGACACCGGCTTCGAGCTGGAGACCCAGACCCTGTCGCTCTTCGAACGCCGCCTGTTCACCGACGACGACTTCCCCGCGTGGTACGTCGACTCGGTCATGGTCCACGAGATGGCACACCAGTGGTTCGGCGACAGCGTCTCGCCGCGGACCTGGTCCGATCTCTGGCTCAACGAGGGACACGCCAGCTGGTACGAGGCGCGCTATGCGGAGGAGCACGGCGACAGGCCGCTCGAACGCCGGATGCGCGACGCCTACACCAGGTCGGACGGCTGGCGCGCCGCCGGAGGGCCGCCCGCGCGCCCCGACGCGCCGGCCCCGGGCGAGAAGATCAGCCTGTTCCGCCCGGTGGTCTACGACGGCAGCGCCCTGATCCTGTACGCGCTGCGCCAGGAGATCGGTCACAGCGCCTTCGACCGGCTGGAGCGGCTCTGGGTACGTGGGCACCGCGACTCCAACGCCGCCACGGCGGACTTCGTCCGGCTGGCGTCCCAGGTGGCCGGACGCGACCTGTCCACGTTCTTCGACGGCTGGCTGTACGGGACGCGTACACCGCCCATGCCCGGCCACCCGGACTGGCACAGCACCGCACCGGCGGACGGCGGTAAACCCGCGTGACGGGCCGGGCGCGCCATGTCACTATCGACGGGTCGCCACGGCCGCCGGACCGGAGCGTTCCCCGCGCGGGAATCATCCGGAGAGGTGACGCGTTGTGACTGCTGTAGACCACTCCTATCGACGTAAGGATCCAATGACCTCCTCTTCTTCCCTTCCCCAGGACGCGCAGGACGCGCAGAGCGCCACGGAGAACGTCACCGAGAGCCTCAACGAGCCCCTTCGGGCGGACGCCCTGATGGAAGAGGACGTCGCCTGGAGCCACGAGATCGACGGAGAGCGGGACGGCGAGCAGCTCGACCGCTCCGAGCGCGCCGCGCTGCGGCGGGTGGCGGGACTCTCCACCGAGCTCGAGGACGTCACCGAGGTCGAGTACCGGCAGCTGCGCCTGGAGCGTGTGGTGCTGGTCGGTGTCTGGACCTCCGGCACCGTGCACGACGCGGAGATTTCGCTCGCCGAGCTGGCGGCTCTCGCCGAGACGGCCGGAGCCCAGGTGCTCGACGCCGTCTTCCAGCGCCGCGACAAGCCCGACGCGGCCACCTACATCGGTTCCGGCAAGGCCCTGGAGCTGCGCGACATCGTCCTGGAGACCGGGGCCGACACCGTCGTCTGCGACGGTGAGCTCAGCCCCGGCCAGCTGATCCACCTGGAGGACGTCGTCAAGGTCAAGGTGGTCGACCGGACCGCCCTGATCCTCGATATCTTCGCCCAGCACGCCAAGTCCCGCGAGGGCAAGGCGCAGGTCTCGCTGGCCCAGATGCAGTACATGCTGCCGCGGCTGCGAGGCTGGGGTCAGTCGCTGTCCCGTCAGATGGGCGGCGGCGGTTCCAGCGGCGGTGGCGGCATGGCGACCCGTGGCCCCGGTGAGACCAAGATCGAGACGGACCGGCGCCGGATCCGCGAGAAGATGGCGAAGATGCGCCGGGAGATCGCGGAGATGAAGACCGGCCGCGAGATCAAGCGCCAGGAACGCAGGCGCAACAAGGTGCCTTCGGTCGCGATCGCCGGCTACACCAACGCCGGCAAGTCCTCACTCCTCAACCGGCTGACCGGCGCGGGCGTGCTGGTGGAGAACTCGCTGTTCGCCACCCTCGACCCGACCGTGCGCCGGGCCGAGACGCCGAGCGGCCGGATCTACACGCTGGCCGACACCGTCGGGTTCGTACGGCATCTGCCGCACCACCTCGTCGAGGCCTTCCGCTCCACCATGGAGGAGGTCGGTGAGTCCGACCTCATCGTGCACGTGGTGGACGGCTCGCACCCGGTGCCGGAGGAGCAGCTCGCCGCCGTGCGCGAGGTGATCCGTGAGGTGGGTGCGGTGGACGTGCCCGAGATCGTGGTGATCAACAAGGCGGATGCCGCGGATCCGCTGGTGCTCCAGCGGCTGCTGCGCATCGAGAAGCACGCCATCGCGGTGTCGGCCAGGACCGGCGCCGGAATCGACGAGCTGCTCGCGCTCATCGACAGCGAACTGCCGCGGCCCTCGGTCGAGATCGAGGCGCTCGTGCCCTACACCCAGGGCGGCCTGGTCTCCCGGGTGCACGCCGAGGGCGAGGTGATCTCCGAGGAGCACCTGGCGGAGGGCACCCTGCTCAAGGCACTGGTGCACGAGGAACTCGCCGCGGAGCTCTCCACGTTCGTGCCCGCGGCGCACTGACCGCGGCGCTGCACCGTACAGGCCGACGGCCCGCTCCCCATCCGGGGAGCGGGCCGTCGGCCGTGCGTCGTGCGGCGTGTCACTGACCGCCGAACTTGTCGCTCATCATCGTGAAGATCTGCTCGGCGCCCCGGCCCAGGTGAGGTCCGGCCAGCCAGCCCGCGGTCACCGGGCCGATGGAGGTGTTGGACACCAGTGCCAGCTTCCCGTCGTCGCCCTCGCTGAACCAGCCGCCGCCGGAGGAACCGCCGGTCATGGTGCAGCCGATGCGGTACATCGTGGGGGTGGCGGGGCTGATGGAGAGCCGGCCGGGACGGTCGACGCACTTGTGCATGATCAGGCCGTCGTACGGCGGGGCGGCCGGGTAGCCCCAGGCCCCCATCGCGCTGATCTGCTTGGCCTCGGGGGCGTCGAAGTTGACCGCCAGGGCGTTGCCCACGGTCTCCTCCAGCGACTTCGTGCCCTTCTCCGGCTTCACGTGCAGTACCGCGTAGTCGTACGGGGCGCCCTCGCCGCCGGTGGGGCCGCCGTCGGTCAGCCACTCGCCGGAGGTGGTGGCCCAGTCGGCCCAGTAGGCGCCGTAGGGGGCGATCTCCTGGGGCTGCGCGTTCTGGAGCGCCGCGGCGCTCTTGCCCTGGTCGTTGTAGGCGGGAACGAAGACGATGTTGCGGTACCAGCCGCCCTTGGAACCTGCGTGGACGCAGTGGCCTGCGGTCCACACCAGGTTGGACCTGTCCGGGTTCTTCGGGTCCTTGACGACCGTGCCCGAGCAGACCATGTGGCCCTCGGGGGAATCGAAGAACACCTTCCCGACCGGCGCCGCGTAGTTGTGGTACGGCGTCTTCTCGCGCTCGGCGCTGACCGGCTTCGGCTCGGGGTCGCTGACGCCCTGGTCGCCGGAGAGGTCACCGGCGGACATGGTCTTGGCCGGGTCCTTGGCGGACTTCATCCGGTCGGGCTTCCACAGCCCGTCGATGACCGGGTTCACGAAGTCCTTGGCCTCACGCAGCCACTTGTCCCTGTCCCAGTTCTTCCACTCGCCGTTCTTCCACTTCTCCGGGTCGACGCCGTGCCTCTTCAGCGTGTCGGCCAGACCGGCGGACAGGCCGCCGTCGCCGGCACCGGCGGACTCCGTGGCGGCGGGCTTGTCGGCCGCCTTGTCCTCGCTCGGACCGCAGGCCGTGGCGGTCAGGGCCAGCGCGGCGGCGAGGCCGGTGGCCGCGAGCAGCGGACGTATGGATCGCATGGAAAAGATTCCTCCTGAAATCTCAGAAATGGCATGAGCGTGTCATGCGAAACGCCGGTCGGGCCGGCTGTCGGTGATGATGCGGGGCCACCCTGTGCGGGCCGAGGCGGGGTCCCGGAGCGAGGCCCGGATGCCCCGTGCAGGTCAGGGGCCTTCGGCCCGGCGGACGGCATTCCCGCCGGAGCCGACGGCCCCTGACCTGCCGTCACCCCTGCCCGGACGGGTGACGGTCCGCCCTCACTGTCCCGCGTACTTCTTGCTGACCGAGTCGTAGACGCCCTTGGCCTCCTTGCCGAGGCGCGGCCCGGCCAGCCAGCCGGCCGTCACCGGGCCGATGGAGGTGTTCGAGACCAGCGCGGGCTTGCCGTCCTGGCCCGCCGCGACCCAGCCGCCGCCGGAGGAACCGCCGGTCATGGAGCAGCCGATGCGGTACATCGTCGGGTCGGCCTTGGTGAGCGAGAGCCGGCCCGGCTTGTCCTTGCACTGGAACAGCTTCTGGCCGTCGTACGGCGGAGCGGCCGGGAAGCCGGTGGCCGTCATGTCGGCGATCTCGGGAACGGCCGGGGCGTTGAAGTCGACGGGCAGCGCCGAACCGACCGTCTCCTCCAGCGACTTCCCGTTCGCGCCCTTCTCCGGTGTCACGTGCAGCACCGCGAAGTCGTACGGGGCGCCCAGACCGCCCACCGAGGACCCCTGGTCGATCCACTGCTCGGAGGTCTGCGCCCAAGCGCCCCACCACACGCCGTACGGGGCGACCTTCTCCTTGGGCGGGTTGTTCCGGAGCTCATCGGTCGACAGACCGCTGTTGTTGTACGACGGCACGAAGGCGATGTTGCGGTACCAGCCGCCCTTCTTGCCCGCATGGACGCAGTGGCCGGCGGTCCACACCATGTTGGACTTGCCGGGGTGCTCGGGGTCCTTCACCACGGTCGCCGAGCAGACCATCGAGCCCTCTGGGCCGTCGAAGAACAGCTTTCCGGACTCGGCGGCGTTGTCGTGGAGCGGAGTCTTCACGCCCACGGCCCGGACCGGCGCGGGAGTCGGGTCGGTCACGCCCTCGTCACCCGAGATGTCGTTGTCGACGGGCTTCTCGGGCGACTTGTCGGCGTCCCGCATCCGGTCCGGGTCCCAGAGGCCCGCGATGATCGGATTGATGAAGTCCTTGGCCTCGCGCAGCCACTTGTCCTTGTCCCAGTTCTTCCATTCGCCGTTCTTCCACTGGCCGAGGTCGATCCCGTGCGCCTTGAGCCGGTCCTTGAGATCGTCCGGGACGGTGATCTTGCCGTCCGACGTCTGGCCCGCGGAGCTGCCGCTCGGCTCGGCGCCCGCGTCGTCGTCGCCCGGCCCGCAGGCGGTCGCGGTGAGCGCGAGGACGGCGGCGACCGCCGCGGTGGCGAGCACGGGGGAGGAGGAGCGGCGGGCGCTCCCCCCACGGCGTGCGGTGGCTGCTGGTCGTATGAGTCGCATCTGGTGATCCCCCTGGGACTTCGTAACTCAACGCTTCTGTACTGCACTTCTGCACGCCGCACCGGACTTCGCACGGCACACCGGTCAGCTCCCCGGACGGCGTTCCGGGGCCGCTCCGGAGACGCCGCGACCACCGGGAAGCCGTCCCGGAGGCTCGGCGCGGTCCCCCACTATGCCGGTGCCGGTGTGGACGGTGTGCGGCAGGGGCATGGTTCCGCTCCCCAAGGATCTTCGGACTTACCCGTGATCCTCCGCGTCCCGCGTCGTTGGTACGTACGGGGGACACAGGGACAGAGTTCACCCCCGCGGTCCGTCACTGCGCAATCGTGCTGACGTGGAACGCAACTGTTACAGCGGGAGGAACGAGAGCCGTGGCCGTGACCGAACCAGCTCCGGCGGCGCCGCCCACGGCGTACGAGGGAATCCTGCGCCGCCAGGCAATGCGCGAGTCGGCCGCCCGTACCTACGCCCGGTCGCTGCCGATCGTCCCGGTACGGGCCCGGGGGCTGACCATCGAGGGCGCGGACGGGCGGCGCTATCTCGACTGCCTGTCGGGAGCCGGGACGTTGGCCCTCGGGCACAACCACCCGGTCGTCCTGGAAGCGATCAAGAAGGTCCTCGATTCGGGGGCGCCCCTGCATGTCCTCGACCTGGCCACCCCGGTCAAGGACGCCTTCACCACGGAGCTGTTCGCCACGCTGCCGCCCGAGTTCGCGGACAACGCGCGGATCCAGTTCTGCGGACCCGCCGGTACGGACGCCGTCGAGGCGGCGTTCAAACTGGTCCGCGCCGCCACCGGACGCAGCGGCCTGCTCGCCTTCACCGGCGCCTATCACGGCATGACGGCCGGAGCCCTCGCGGCATCCGGCGGCGCCGCGGACGTACGGGTGACCCGTCTCCCCTTCCCCCAGGACTACCGCTGTCCCTTCGGCATCGGCGGTGAGCGCGGTGCACGGATCGCCGCGCGGTGGACCGAGACGGTGCTGGACGACCCCAAGAGCGGAACACCCACGCCGGCCGGAATGATCCTCGAACCGGTACAGGGGGAGGGCGGCGTCAACCCCGCGCCCGACGGCTGGATGCGCCGGATGCGGGAGATCACCGCGTCCCGGTCCATCCCCCTGATCGCGGACGAGGTCCAGACCGGCGTCGGCAGGACCGGTGCCTTCTGGGCCGTCGAGCACAGCGGGGTCGTTCCCGATGTGATGGTGCTCTCCAAGGCCATCGGCGGCTCCCTCCCGCTCGCGGTGATCGTCTACCGCTCCGAACTCGACACCTGGCAGCCCGGTGCCCACGCCGGCACCTTCCGCGGCAACCAGCTCGCGATGGCGGCAGGCACGGCCACCCTCGCCCACGTCCGGGAGAACCGGCTCGCCGAGCGGGCCGGGGTCCTCGGCGCCCGGATGCTGGCGAGCCTGCGGGCCCTCGCCACGCACCACCCGTGCATCGGCGACGTCCGAGGACGGGGCCTGATGATCGGGGTGGAACTCGTCGACCCCGAGGCGGCCCCGGTGGACGGCGGGAGCGAGCCCCCGCCCGACCCGGCCCTCGCCGTCGCCGTCCAGCAGGAGTGCCTGCGCCGAGGCCTCATCGTCGAACTCGGCGGCCGCCACTCCGCGGTCGTACGCCTGCTACCTCCCCTCACGCTCACCGACGAACAGGCAACAGCGGTCATCGACCGCCTCGCCGACGCCATGGCAGCCGCGGAGCACTCACCGCACCGACGGACCGCGACCGGGTCGATCCGCTGATCCCGGACCCCATCACAGGAAAGACCGCCGTGAACCCCACCCCCGCGCCCGAGGCCGACGGCCCTCCCCCCAGCCACCACCGAGGAGAGGCCGGAACTCCCGGCCGTCTCGCTGTCGAGCCGACCGTGCCGCGTCAGAAGGAGATGCCGCACGGTCAGTGGTACGCCTCCAGGGCAACGCCCTTCTGCCCGGCACCGGCCGCCGACCCCCTGGACCACCCGGACCCGGTCCGGGCCGCGGATGCCGCCGGCATCGAGAACCTGCTGCGCTGCTGGGTCCGTGAATGCGACCTGCCCCGCCCGGAGGGGGAGACCCTCCGCATCCCGCTGCCCGCGAGCGGCACCGCCCTGCTCGTCCCCGTCCGGCACTGGTCGGCCACGGGCTGGCACCGCTTCGGCTCACCCGTCCTGGAACAGGCACCCGAGGGGGCGCCCACCGCGGACGCCGTCACCGTCGCCGCGCTCCTGGGCCGCGAGGCCGACCACAGCGAGGGCGCCGACATGGTGGCCAGGGTGGCCGACTCGGTACGGCGAACCGCCGGATTCATCGACGGCCAACGCCGCCGCCCCACTGCTCCCGACGAGGCCGACCTCTTCCTCACCGCGGAGCAGTCACTCCTCCTCGGACACCCCCTCCACCCCTCTCCCAAGAGCCGTGAAGGTCTCTCCGACTCAGAGTCCCGCCTCTACGCACCTGAGTTGAACGGCTCCTTCCCCCTCCACTGGATGGCCGTCGACCGGTCCGTACTGGCATCCGACTCCGCCTGGACCGACCAGGGCCGACCGGTGCCGGCGACGGAACTCGTGGCCCGGCACGCCGAGGGGCTGCGGTTCCCCGAGCACACCGCGCCGATTCCGCTCCACCCCTGGCAGGCCCGCGAGCTGGGGAACCGGCCCGAGGTCGCCGCCCTGCTCGACGCCGGACTCGTACACGATCTGGGCCCGTACGGCGCGCGCTGGCACCCCACCTCGTCGGTGCGCACCGTGCACCGGCCCGGCGTCGACACCATGCTGAAGCTCTCCCTCGGACTGCGCATCACCAACTCCCGCCGGGAGAACCTCCGCAAGGAACTCCACCGGGGAGTGGAGGTCCACCGTCTGCTGCGCACCGGGCTCGCCACGGAGCTGCACCTGGCCCAGCCCGGCTTCGACATCGTCCGGGACCCCGCATGGCTCGCGGTCGACACCCCGGACGGCGAACCCGTCCCCGGCTTCGACGTCATGCTGCGCCACAACCCCTTCGACCGGCACGACGACGCGGTCTGCATCGCCGGACTCACGGCACCGCGCCCCTGGCCGGGCCGGGAGGGCATGCACTCACGCCTTGCCGACATCGTCTGCCGGCTCGCCGCAGGCACCGGACGGACCACGACCGCCGTCGCCGCCGAGTGGTTCCTGCGCTACCTCGACCGGGTCGTCCAGCCGGTGCTCTGGCTCGACGCACACGCCGGGGTCGCCCTCGAAGCCCACCAGCAGAACACCCTGGTGATGCTCGACGCCCAGGGCTGGCCGGTCGGCGGCCGCTACCGCGACAATCAGGGCTACTACTTCCGCGAGTCCTACCGCTCCGCACTTGAGCGCAGGCTCCCCGGCATCGGATCGGTCAGCGACACCTTCGTCTCCGATGCCGTCACCGACGAGCGCTTCGCGTACTACCTGGGCATCAACAACGTGTTCGGACTGATCGGAGCGTTCGGTGCCCAGCAGCTCGCCGACGAACGGATGCTCCTCGCCGCCTTCCGCCGGTTCCTGGGAGCGGCCACCGCGCTGGGATCCCCGCTCCCCGCACATCTGTTGGAGACGCCGCGCCTGCGCTGCAAGGCCAACATGCTGACCCGGCTGCGCGGCCTCGACGAACTCGTCGGCCCCGTCGACACCCAGTCCGTCTACGTCACCATCGCCAACCCCCTGCGCGGCTGAAGGAATCCCACCGGGCCCGAAGGAACCTCGTCGTCCGAACTGCTGAGAGAGGAGAGCATCACCGTGCCTCCCACCGACGCACACGCCGACCCCGGCACCGGCCCCGCGCCCCAGGCCGCTACGGGGACCGAGGACACACTGGACCTGGAGCTCACCGACGACCTCCTGGCATTCCTGGCGCAGGACGCACCCGCCGCACCCGGCACCGAGTACCGCGCGGCCGTCTCCGGACTGCTCGACCGGCCGGCCGCGTGGAAGCCCGTCACCACGCCGGCCGGAGTGTTCCAGCTCGTGCCCGTACGGCTGGAGCGCGACCTCGCGGTGATCAGCCGCTGGATGAACGACCCCGCCGTGGCGGCCTTCTGGGAACTCTCCGGAGCCGAATCCGTCACGGCGGAGCATCTGATGCCCCAACTCGACGGCGACGGACGCAGCCTTCCCTGTCTCGGGGTGCTGTCAGGCGTCCCCATGAGCTACTGGGAGATCTACCGCGCCGACCTGGACCCGCTGGCCCGCCACTACCCCGCCCGCCCGTACGACACCGGGATCCACCTCCTCATCGGCGAGGTGAGCAAGCGCGGCCACGGAGTCGGCACCACACTGCTCCGGGCCGCCGCCGACCTCGTGCTCGACAACCGGCCCCTGTGCACACGCGTCGTCGCCGAACCGGACCTCAGAAACACCCCTTCCGTCTCCGCGTTCCTCAGCGCCGGATTCCGCTTCTCCGCGGAGGTCGAACTCCCGGACAAGCGGGCCGCGCTCATGATCCGCGACCGAGCCCACCGTGCCCAGCCGTGAACCATCCGCCGCCTTCTCCACACCGCTCGAACCCCATCGGTTCCATCCCGAGGAGTCCCCGTGCCCACATATCCCGCGAGCCATGATTCAGCGGAGTCGCCCGCGCTGCTCAGCACTCCAGAACTGAACCGGGCGGTGTGGGACCGAGCCGCCGCCCGGATGCTCGCGAAGATGCTCGGCGAATTCGCCTACGAGGAAGTCATCCAGCCGGTTCCACGATCCGCCGGGGGCGATACGTACACCCTCGTGCTGGACGACGGCGGAAGCCTGATCTTCACCGCCGGGCGAGGGGTCTACGGCAGCTGGCGGGTCGCCCCCGACTCGATCCGCGAGGCCACCACCGCCGAGACCGAGGCACACGCACTCGGCGCACCCCCGGCCGAAGCGCCCGCCGGGCCCGGCCGCTCCGCCGGACACACCGATCCGGCCCGGGACCCCGTCCCCGCCGGCGTCCCCTTCCGCGACCCGCTGCTCTTCCTCGCCCGCGCCCGCCGTCTCCTCGGGCTCGACGGCGCCACCCTCGGCCACCTCGTCCGGGAGCTCACCACCACGCTCACCGCCGATGCCCGCCTCGACCACGGCGCGCTCACCGTCGCCGAGCTGGCCGACCTCGACTACGCGGAACTCGAAGGACACCAGACCGGCCACCCCTGGATCGTCGCGAACAAAGGGCGGCTCGGATTCTCCGCCACCGACGCGTCGCGCTTCACCCCAGAGGCCCGCAGGCCGGTCAGGCTGCCGTGGATCGCGGTCTCCTCCCGGATCGCCGCCTACCGGGGCGTGAACTCACTCGCCGCCGCCGAACAGCTCTACGCCCAGGAACTCGACCCAGCGGTCCGCGCCTCCTTCGCCGCCGCCCTCCGCGCCCGGGGCCTCGACCCCGACGACTACTACTGTCTGCCCGTCCACCCCTGGCAGTGGGACGAATGGATCGTGCCCCTGTTCGCCCCGGCCATCGCCACGGGCGACATCGTTCCCCTGCACGCCGACCCGGATCTGCGGCTGCCGCAGCAGTCCATCCGTACCTTCGTCAACCTTGAGCGGCCCGACCGGCACACCGTCAAACTGCCGCTGTCGATCCTCAACACACTGGTCTGGCGCGGACTCCCGACCGAACGCACCCTCGCCGCCCCCGCCGTCACCGGCTGGGTCCAGGGGCTGCGCGACAGCGATCCCTTCCTGCGCGACACCTGCGGCGTCATCCTGCTCGGAGAGGTGGCGTCGGTCACGGTCGAGCACCCGCTGTACGACCACCTCCCCGAGACGCCGTACCAGTTCAAGGAGATCCTCGGCGCGATCTGGCGCGAGCCCCTCCTCCCGCGTCTGGCACCCGGCGAGCGGGCCCGCACCCTCGCCTCGCTGCTGCTCACCGATCCGCAGGGCCGCGCCTTCACCGCCGAGCTGGTCGGCCGCTCCGGACTGACCCCCACCGCGTGGCTGACCCGGCTCTTCGCCGCGCTGCTCCCGCCGCTGCTGCACTTCCTCTACCGCTACGGCACCGTGTTCTCACCGCACGGCGAGAACGCCATCGTCGTCTTCGACGACCAGGACGTCCCCGTGCGCCTGGCGATCAAGGACTTCGTGGACGACGTGAACGTCAGCGCCCGGCCACTGCCGGAGCACGACACCATGCCGTACGACGTGCGCCGCGTCCTGCTCACCGAGGAGCCGGCCTTCCTCACCCAGTTCATCCACTCCGGGCTCTTCACCGGAGTCTTCCGCTTTCTCTCCCCGCTCTGCGAGGAGCAGCTGGGCGTCCCGGAGGCCGAATTCTGGTCACTCGTCCGGGCGGAGATCCTGCGCCACCACGCCCGCTTTCCCGAGCTGAAGGAGAGGTTCGAGATGTTCGACATGCTGACGCCGCGCATCGAACGCCTCTGTCTGAACCGCAACCGCCTGCATCTGGACGGCTACCGGGACCGCCCCGAGCGGCCGCACGCGGCGGTCCACGGCACGGTGCCCAACCCGCTCCACCCCTCCGCGTGAGGCCGGGAGTGATCGCCGTTGTCAGTGGCGCCCCGTAGGCTGGTCGGGCTATGACGAAGCCATCCCTCCCCGAGCTCCTGCACGCCGCCGTGACCGCCGTCGGCGGTACGGAGCGGCCCGGTCAGGCCGCCATGGCCGACGCGGTCGCCGCGGCCGTGGACGACCATTCCCATCTGCTCGTCCAGGCCGGTACCGGCACGGGCAAATCGCTCGGCTACCTGGTGCCCGCCCTCGCACACGGCGAGCGGGTCGTGGTGGCCACGGCGACCCTGGCCCTCCAGCGCCAGCTGGTGGAGCGGGACCTGCCGCGTACGGTCGACGCCCTCCATCCGCTGCTGCGCCGCCGCCCCCAGTTCGCGATGCTCAAGGGCCGGTCGAACTACCTCTGTCTGCACCGCCTCCACGAAGGAGTGCCGCAGGAGGAGGAAGAGGGGCTCTTCGACCAGTTCGAGGCCGCGGCCCCGTCGAGCAAGCTCGGCCAGGACCTGCTGCGGATGCGGGACTGGTCGGACGAGACGGAGACCGGCGACCGCGACGACCTCACCCCGGGTGTCTCCGACCGTGCCTGGGCGCAGATCTCCGTCTCCTCGCGCGAGTGCCTGGGCGCCAGCAAGTGCGCGTACGGGGCGGAGTGCTTCGCCGAACAGGCCCGTGAGCGGGCGAAGCTCGCCGATGTGGTGGTCACCAACCACGCGCTCCTCGCCATCGACGCCATCGAGGGCGCCCCGGTGCTCCCACAGCACGAGGTGCTGATCGTCGACGAGGCCCATGAGCTGGTCTCCAGGGTCACCGGCGTGGCCACCGGCGAGCTCACCCCCGGCCAGGTCGGCCGCGCGGTGCGGCGCGCGGCGAAGCTGGTCAACGAGAAGGCCGCCGACGCGCTGCAGAGCGCGTCGGAGGGTTTCGAGCGCGTGATGGAGCTGGCGCTCCCCGGCCGGCTGGAGGAGGTCCCGGAGGATCTGGGCTACGCGCTGATGGCCCTGCGCGACGCGGCGCGTACGGTGATCTCCGCCCTCGGCTCCACCCGGGACAAGTCCGTCCAGGACGAGGACGCCGTCCGCAAGCAGGCACTGGCCTCGGTGGAGACCATCCACGGTGTCGCCGAACGCATCACGCAGGGGTCCGAGTACGACGTCGTCTGGTACGAGCGCCACGA
Organism: Streptomyces sp. NPDC087428; assembly: GCF_044744085.1. Classification (NCBI taxonomy): domain Bacteria; kingdom Bacillati; phylum Actinomycetota; class Actinomycetes; order Kitasatosporales; family Streptomycetaceae; genus Streptomyces; species Streptomyces sp. NPDC087428. The sequence goes on along the minus strand of NZ_JBIUXR010000014.1, from coordinate 205,814 downwards.
CCGCTTCGGCGCCTCCGTACGGGTCGCCCCGCTCTCCGTCTCCGGACTGCTGCGGGAGAAGCTCTTCACGGACCGCTCCGTCGTGCTCACCTCGGCCACACTGAAGCTCGGCGGCGATTTCAACGGGGTGGGAGCGTCACTCGGGCTCGCCCCAGAAGGCACCGCGGGCGACGACATCCCGCAGTGGAAGGGGCTCGACGTCGGCTCACCCTTCGACTACCCGAAGCAGGGAATCCTGTACGTCGCCCGGCATCTGGCGACACCCGGCCGGGAGGGCTCCCGCACCGACATGCTGGACGAGCTCGCCGAGCTGGTGGAGGCCGCGGGCGGCCGGACCCTCGGGCTGTTCTCCTCCATGCGGGCCGCCCAGGCAGCAGCCGAGGAACTGCGGAGCCGGCTGGACAGGCCGATCCTGCTCCAGGGCGAGGAGACGCTGGGCGAGCTGATCAAGAACTTCGCGGCCTCCCCGGAGACCTGCCTCTTCGGCACGCTCTCGCTCTGGCAGGGCGTGGACGTCCCCGGGGCGAGCTGTCAGCTGGTCGTCATGGACCGCATCCCGTTCCCCCGCCCCGACGACCCGCTGATGAGTGCCCGGCAGAAGGCGGTCGAGGAAGCGGGGGGCAACGGCTTCATGGCGGTCGCGGCGACCCACGCCGCACTGCTGATGGCGCAGGGCGCCGGCCGGCTCGTCCGTGCCACCGGTGACAAGGGCGTCGTCGCGGTGCTCGATCCGCGGCTCGCCAACGCCCGGTACGGGAGCTATCTGCGGGCCTCGCTCCCCGACTTCTGGTACACGACCGACCGTGATCAGACGCGTCGCTCGCTCGCCGCGATCGATGCCGCCGCGAAGGCGGAGGAGAAGTAGTTCCGTACGGGGCCAGGCCGCACGGACGGGGCCCCGGGGTCGGTACAGCCGATCCCGGGGCCCCGTCGGAGCGGTCGAGGCGTCACACCCGCCGCAGCACCGCCACGACCTTGCCGAGGATGGTCGCCTCGTCGCCGGGGATCGGCTGGTACGCGGAGTTGTGGGGGAGCAGCCAGACATGACCGTCCTCCCGCTTGAAGCGCTTGACCGTGGCCTCGCCCTCCAGCATCGCCGCGACGATGTCGCCGTTCTCCGCCACGGGCTGGCGTCGGACGGTGACCCAGTCGCCGTCGCAGATCGCCGCTTCGATCATCGAGTCACCGACGACCTTCAGCACGAAGAGCTCTCCGTCACCGACCAGCTGGCGGGGGAGCGGAAAGACGTCCTCGACGGATTCCTCGGCGAGGATCGGGCCACCGGCCGCGATCCGGCCGACGAGCGGCACATAGGAAGCCGCCGGCTTCCCCGTGGTGTCCGTGGGCTGTGTGCTGGGCTGATCCGAACCGCGGACCTCGTACGCCCGGGGGCGGTGGGGGTCGCGGCGCAGGAAACCCTTGCGCTCCAGGGCCATGAGCTGATGCGCGACGGAGGACGTACTGGAAAGGCCCACCGCCTGACCGATCTCGCGCATCGACGGGGGATATCCCCGTCGCTGCACGGAGTCCCGGATGACCTCGATCACTCGCCGCTGGCGGTCCGTGAGCCCCGAGCTGTCCGCCCGGATTCCAGGAGGTCGCCCGGGGAGCGAGCGCGCTGGGCGCGCGGGCTCCGGTCCCTCCGTGTTCGTGACTGAGTCATTCATGGCATGCACCGGCTCGAGTCGGCTCTGGGAGCGGTCCTGGGCAGTGATGATGGCACTGTCTGCGGTGGTGGTCACGTCGGCCCCTCTCGAATGGTCTCCCTAGCTGCACAACGGTAGTAGCTTTCGAAAGGTTGCGCCAAACACACGTTCGAGTGAAAAACAAATAAAAGTCTGTTGAGCGTTCATTGCTAGGTGTATGAGCGAAGCCGGAAGGCACGCCGCCCGCTGTCGGGTCGAACGGCAATTCGGACCATTACGGTAGCGTTCCCGGCCGCGGTGGTGCCGCGCGGGGTCGCCGTCCGGCCCTCCTCGCGCCCTGGAACCCGCCGCCCCCGCGATCGGTGGAGCCGGATGCTTCCCGTACCCTCTTGCTCGGTCGTACGCTGCCTTCCGGCCGCCCGTGACGCGCGACACGCGCTAGGGCCAAATGCGCGGCCAAACCCAAGATCTAGTGGTTGGATTGTTCCAGCCGCCCAGAAGTTGTGGTCCCCGTCTTTCGGGGGCGCGGTCATCGCCTATGCTTGAGACTGCTTCGAAGGCCCCTCGCGGGGCCTGGTGAGGCCATTCAGTCGTGCTGTGAAGGAGGGTTGGGAGCCATGCACTGCCCCTTCTGCAGGCACCCCGACAGCCGGGTCGTCGACAGTCGCACCACCGACGACGGGACCTCGATCCGCCGGCGCCGCCAGTGCCCCGACTGCTCCCGCCGTTTCACCACGGTGGAGACCTGCTCGCTCATGGTGGTGAAGCGCAGCGGCGTGACCGAACCCTTCAGCCGTACCAAGGTCATCTCCGGCGTGCGCAAGGCGTGCCAGGGGCGGCCGGTCACCGAGGACGCCCTCGCCAAACTCGGCCAGCGGGTCGAGGAGGCGGTGCGCGCCACCGGCAGCGCCGAGCTGACCACGCACGATGTGGGCCTGGCCATCCTCGGCCCCCTGCAGGAACTCGACCTGGTCGCCTACCTGCGGTTCGCATCCGTGTACCGGGCGTTCAACAGCCTCGAAGACTTCGAGGCCGCCATCGTGGAACTCCGCGAGCGGCGGCCTCCCGTAGAGGGATGCGGGACCGGCGAGACCCTTGAGGTCCCCGTTCCCGCCGTCGCCGCCGACTGAGCGGCACAGGCCGATCGTCGCCGGTCCGCGGACCGGCGGCCGAGCGGCACACAGACCTGCTCCGGATGCCCTGAGCGGCGTCCGAAGTACCAGACACACACTGTGCCCGGGGAAGTTCTCGGCACTTCAGGGCGTTTTTGCCCACATATGGGAGGCGGCATGACAGAGACGGCGAGCGGCCCGGCACGAGGTTCCCGCAACAAGGGGACCAAGTCGACTGCGACCAAGCAGGGCCTGCGTATCGAGCGCATTCACACCACCCCCGGCGTGCATCCGTACGACGAGGTGGCGTGGGAGCGCCGTGACGTCGTCATGACCAACTGGCGCGACGGCTCGATCAACTTCGAGCAGCGTGGCGTCGAGTTCCCCGACTTCTGGTCGGTGAACGCGGTCAACATCGTCACCAGCAAGTACTTCCGCGGGGCCGTAGGCACCCCGCAGCGCGAGACCGGTCTGCGACAGCTCATCGACCGGATCGTGAAGACCTACCGGAAGGCCGGCGAGGACTTCAACTACTTCACCTCTCCGGCGGACGCGGAGATCTTCGAGCACGAGCTGGCGTACGCCCTCCTGCACCAGATCTTCAGCTTCAACTCGCCGGTCTGGTTCAACGTGGGCACGCCCCAGCCGCAGCAGGTCTCCGCCTGCTTCATCCTGGCCGTCGACGACTCCATGGAGTCGATCCTCGACTGGTACAAGGAAGAGGGGATGATCTTCAAGGGCGGATCGGGCGCGGGCCTGAACCTCTCCCGCATCCGCTCCTCCAAGGAGCTCCTCTCCTCCGGCGGCAACGCCTCCGGTCCGGTCTCCTTCATGCGCGGCGCCGACGCGTCCGCCGGAACGATCAAGTCCGGTGGCGCCACCCGCCGTGCGGCCAAGATGGTCATTCTCGACGTCGACCACCCCGACATCGAGAACTTCATCGAGACCAAGGTGAAGGAGGAGGAGAAGATCCGCGCCCTGCGTGACGCGGGCTTCGACATGGACCTGGGCGGCGACGACATCACGTCCGTCCAGTACCAGAACGCCAACAACTCGGTCCGGGTGAACGACGAGTTCATGAAGGCCGTCGAGGCCGGCGGGAAGTTCGGGCTGCGTGCCCGGATGACCGGTGACGTCATCGAAGAGGTCGAGGCGAAGTCCCTCTTCCGCAAGATGGCCGAGGCCGCCTGGGCCTGCGCCGACCCCGGCATCCAGTACGACGACACGATCAACCAGTGGCACACCTGCCCCGAGTCCGGCCGGATCAACGGCTCGAACCCGTGCAGCGAGTACATGCACCTGGACAACACCTCGTGCAACCTGGCCTCGCTGAACCTGATGAAGTTCCTCAAGGACGACGGCAAGGGCAACCAGTCCTTCGAGTCCGAGCGCTTCGCCAAGGTCGTCGAGCTGGTCATCACCGCGATGGACATCTCCATCTGCTTCGCCGACTTCCCGACCGAGAAGATCGGTGAGAACACCCGCGCGTTCCGCCAGCTGGGCATCGGTTACGCCAACCTCGGCGCCCTGCTGATGGCGACCGGCCACGCGTACGACAGCGACGGCGGCCGCGCGCTCGCCGGCGCCATCACCTCGCTGATGACCGGCACCTCCTACCGTCGCTCCGCGGAGCTGGCGGCGGTCGTCGGCCCGTACGACGGCTACGCACGCAACGCCGAGCCGCACCAGCGCGTCATGAAGCAGCACTCCGACGCCAACGCCGTGGCCGTCCACGCGGACGACCTCGACAACCAGATCTGGGCCGCCGCGACGGAGGCCTGGCAGGACGTCATCCGCCTTGGCGCGCAGAACGGTTTCCGTAACGCGCAGGCCTCGGTCATCGCGCCCACCGGCACCATCGGTCTCGCGATGTCCTGCGACACCACCGGCCTGGAGCCCGACCTCGCCCTGGTCAAGTTCAAGAAGCTGGTCGGCGGCGGCTCGATGCAGATCGTCAACGGCACCGTCCCGCAGGCCCTGCGCCGCATGGGCTACCAGGAGGAGCAGATCGAGGCGGTCGTCGCCCACATCGCCGAGAACGGCAATGTGATCGACGCGCCCGGCCTGAAGCCCGAGCACTACGAGGTCTTCGACTGCGCGATGGGCGAGCGTTCCATCTCCGCGATGGGTCACGTGCGCATGATGGCGGCGATCCAGCCGTGGATCTCCGGCGCGCTCTCCAAGACGGTGAACCTGCCGGAGACGGCCACCGTCGAGGATGTCGAAGAGGTCTACTTCGAGGCGTGGAAGATGGGCGTCAAGGCGCTCGCCATCTACCGCGACAACTGCAAGGTCGGCCAGCCGCTCTCCGCGAAGACCAAGGACAAGGAGAAGGCGGCGGTCACCGCCAAGGCCGAGGACACCATCCGTACCGCGGTCGAGAAGGTCGTCGAGTACCGCCCGGTCCGCAAGCGTCTGCCCAAGGGCCGTCCCGGCATCACCACCTCCTTCACGGTGGGCGGCGCCGAGGGGTACATGACCGCCAACTCCTACCCGGACGACGGTCTCGGTGAGGTCTTCCTGAAGATGTCCAAGCAGGGTTCGACCCTCGCGGGCATGATGGACGCCTTCTCCATCGCCGTCTCGGTCGGTCTTCAGTACGGCGTCCCGCTGGAGACGTACGTCTCGAAGTTCACCAACATGCGCTTCGAGCCGGCCGGCATGACGGACGACCCGGACGTGCGGATGGCGCAGTCGATCGTCGACTACATCTTCCGTCGCCTGGCGCTCGACTTCCTGCCGTTCGAGACCCGTTCGGCGCTCGGCATCCACTCGGCCGACGAGCGTCAGCGCCACCTCGACACCGGTTCGTACGAGGCCTCGCTGGACGACGACGAGCTGGACATCGAGAGCCTGGCCCAGTCCGCCCCCGTGCGGACGGCGGAACCGCTGAAGGCGGTCGCCCCCGTGCGGGAGGCCGAGAAGCCGGAACCGAAGACGGCGCACACCTCGGCGGAACTCGTCGAGATGCAGCTGGGCATCAGCGCCGACGCCCCGCTCTGCTTCTCCTGCGGTACGAAGATGCAGCGCGCCGGATCCTGCTACATCTGCGAGGGCTGCGGCTCGACCAGCGGTTGCAGCTGATCGAGGCAGCCTGAGGCGTAACGGCTGAGCCGCGTACAGCGGCCGGCCGAGGGGCGGGAAGATCTCCTCGGAGACCTTCCCGCCCCGACCCGTATCCGGAGCCTCACGCTCCGGACGGGCGGCTTCCCATCGTCGCGGCGAACGATTCGGCGTCCCCGTCGAAACCCCGCAGCGTGTCGTGGAACAGCCAGACTCCCGAGGCGTCCCGGACGAACTCGGCGACGACGGCCGCCGTCGAGGCCCCGACCGCCGAGAAGTCGTCCTCGGCCAGGGTGTCGTATCCCTCGCGGATCTGCACCGCGGTGTTCTCCACGGCGTCGAAGGTCTTGTGGCCGTCGCGCTGCTGGATGGCCACACCGACGATGACCCGGGAGTACGACTCCGACAGCCGGTCCAGTTCCAGCGTCATCACCTCGTCGAATCCCAGGCCCTGACCGGTCCGGCTGTCCCGGTTGAGCGTGATCGTGCCGTCGGGGGCACGGCTGTCGAAGTGCACGAGGTACGCCGGGCTGCCGTACGGCTCCTCGGCCGGGTAGGTCGCCGCGATGATGTCGAGGTCATTGGGTGACTCGCTCTGAGAACTGGGGTCCCACTTGATCCTGACCTCGACCTTCTCGATGTCCTTGTTGGGCGTGCTCATCGGACTTCCCTCCTGCGCGCACGGGGCCGTCGCTCCGGTTCTGTCACCCGATCATGTCGGTAACTGACGGTGAAACCAACCGGCTTGGTCATGTGCGGCTGAATCGGGCCACCGAACTCTCCGGAACCGCCGCGGCGTTCGGCCCGTCGGCGGTGCCCGGGGGCCGAGGGGCGGGCTCGTGTTGATCATTCCGCGGGCCGGTTCCGGTGCACTCCGGCTGAGCGTGACCCATGCCACGTCCGGCACCCGTACGATGGGGCCGTGCTGGTCAAGTGGATTCGCTGCAATGTGGTCGACCGTCGCGGTTTCGAGCGGGGGCAGCGGAAGTGGGCGGGGCTGCTGGGGGAGCCGGGGTTCAGGGGGCAGGGCGGCGGCTGGAGCCGTGGCCGGCCGGAGGTGGCGCATGTCTTCGCGTTCTGGGAGAACCGGGTTTTCTACGACTCCTTCATGGCACGCGGGCACGACGCCCTGGCCGCCGAGCAGTCGGGTACCTGCAACGACATACAGGTCAAGCTGTTCGAGTACCGCTTCGACGTGAAGACCGGCTTCGAACCCGCCTTCACCGACGCGGACGTACTCAGGGTGGCGCACAGCAGGGTGCACGAGGACCGGGTCGAGCACTTCGCGCTGATGCAGCAGCGGGTGTGGAACCCGGCGATGGCCGGATCGCCCGGGATGCTCCGCGGGGTGTTCGGAGAGGCTCCGGGCCATGAGTTCCTGGTCCTTTCCATGTGGCAGTCGAGCGCCGAACGCGGCAAGTACCGGGCGGGGAGTGTCGAACGGCTCTCGCAGCGGGCGCAGACAGAGGACGACGTCGCGGCGCTCGCCGGTGACGTGGTGCAGCTCGAACCGTCGTGGACGGTGTGAGCGGACGCGGCGCCGGGGCGTGACGCCTGCGACATGCGACCGTCGGGATCCGGACAATTGCTCGAATGGTGGCGACTCGATCTAGGGTCGGTACATGGCAAGACCGCAACGCATCGTCCTTGTCCGCCACGGCGAGTCCGAGGGCAATGTCGATGACACCGTGTACGAGCACGAGCCCGACCACGCGCTGAGGCTCACCGCCAGAGGGCTGCGTCAGGCCCGCGAGACGGGGGTGCATCTGCGCGAGCTCTTCGGCGACGAGCAGGTCAGCGTGTACGTCTCGCCCTACCGCCGTACGCACGAGACGTTCAGGTCCTTCGGCCTCGACCTCGAACGCGTACGGGTGCGGGAGGAGCCGCGGCTGCGCGAGCAGGACTGGGGGAACTGGCAGGAACGGGACGACGTGAAGCTGCAGAAGGCGTACCGGGATGCCTACGGGCACTTCTTCTACCGCTTCGCGCAGGGCGAGTCCGGGGCGGACGTGTACGACCGGGTGGGGGCTTTCCTGGAGAGCCTGTACCGGAGTTTCGAGGCTCCGGACCACCCGCCGAACGTCCTGCTGGTCACGCACGGTCTGACCATGCGGCTGTTCTGCATGCGCTGGTTCCACTGGTCCGTGGCCGAATTCGAATCGCTCTCGAATCCGGGCAACGGGGAGTCCCGCACGCTGGTGCTCGGCAAGGACGGGCGCTACACACTTGACCGGCCGTTCGAGCGCTGGCGTACCCCTGAGCCGTACGGCATCACCGGATAGACTGGCACGGATGACCCAATCCGCTTCCGACCAGCGCTTCGAACGCGCCCTTGCCAGCCTGCGCGGCCTCTCCGTGGGAGACGCCCTGGGCTCCCAGTTCTTTGTGCCCGCCAACTATCCGCTGCTGAAGGACCGCTCCCTGCCCCCGGGACCCTGGCAGTGGACCGACGACACGGAAATGGCCTGTTCGGTCCTGTCCGTGCTCCGTGAGCACGACCGTGTCGACCAGGACGCGCTCGCCCGCTCCTTCGCGGCGCACCACGATTTCGACCGGGGATACGGCCCTGCCGTGAACCGCCTCCTCAGGCTGGTCCGGGAGGGCGGGGACTGGCGGGAGCTGGCCTCCGCACTGTTCAACGGCCAGGGTTCGTGGGGCAACGGCTCGTCGATGCGCATCGCACCTCTCGGCGCCTGGTACGCGGACGACCCTGAGCAGGCCACCCACCAGGCCGAGATCTCCTCGTACCCGACCCACCAGCACCGCGAAGCCGTCGTGGGCGCGATGGCCGTGGCGGCGGCCGCCTCGCTCGCGGCGTCGCCCACCGGCCCGCCGAAGCCGGCGGACCTCCTCGACGGAGTCATCGCGCTCGTACCGCGCAGCGCGGTCGGTGCCGGGCTGCGCCGCGCCCGCGACATGCTCGACTACCGCGACGCCGGCACGGTCGCCGCTGTGCTCGGCAACGGCCGTCGGACCAGCGCGCACGACACCGTCCCGTTCGCACTCTGGTCCGCGGCCCGCAGCCTCGGCGATTTCGAGCAGGCCTTCTGGGTGACCGCGCAGGCGGGCGGAGACGTCGACACCACCTGCGCGATCGTCGGCGGAGTGGTCGCGGCGGGCACGGCGGGAGCGCCACCGGCGGAGTGGACGGCCAAGACGGAGCAGCTCCCCGGCTGGCTTGCCCGCTGAGGCTGTCCCACCGGGAAACGTGGCGGAAGCCGCTTCGAAAGCGGCGCGCAGTACCGGAGTGTCACGGTACTGCCACAGCGCTTCCGCGTCCGGCCGACGCCGGTGACGGGGGGTTACTCTTTCGGCCACGCCGCCCTCGGTGATCATTACGACGGGCGCGCACCGAATGAGACGCCGGGGGGCCGCGCGCTGCCCAGGGCTCGCGTGGGCGGACCTCGGTGGGGAGGGGTCCCATGTCCGATCACAGATCAGAGTCACCCCGGCCTGAGCACGCGCCGGGGACGCCGGAGCAGGCGGATCCGCCCGGAGCGGCCGAGGCCCGGACGCCCGAGCCCGCCCAGGTACAAATGTCCAAGCCCGCGCGGTCCGGTACGCCGGAGCCCGCCGTCCCGGACGAGCGCGACACCGTGCCGGAGCCTTTGAAGGTGCCCGCACACGCGCGGGCGCATCCGCCGCGGCCGCCCGCTCCCGGAGGCCACACCGCCGAGCGGACGCCCTCGGAGCTCACCCGGATCCGCCCCGCGGAGCCGGGGGTCATCCCCGCGGCCACACTCTGGTCCGTCCTGGCCACCGCACTGCTCAGCGCCCTGCTGCTCGGTGAAGGGATCGGCCCGAACCTGTTCGTCGTGGCGGTGCCCGCGGCACTCGCGGCGTACTTCGCCGCAAGGGCGGCCGGCCGCCGGCTGCGCCCGTGGACCGCGGTCTGGGCGGTCGGCGGCCTCTCGCTCCTGATCGTCCCGGCACTCCGCGACGCCGGCTGGCCGGTCTTCCTCGCCGTCGTGTCCGCAGTGGCGGTGGGTTCGCTCGCGCTGCACGGCAGCCGGGGCTGGCTCGGGATCTTCCTCGGCTCGCTGGGGCTCCTGGCTTCCGTCGCCGGATCGCTGGGCTGGGGCGTCCACGGCGTACGCGACCGGATGGCCGGCTCCCGGGGCCGCTGGGGCGTCGCGTTCCGCTCCACGGCCGCGGCGCTCGTGCTGCTCATCGTGTTCGGGGCGCTATTCGCGAGCGCCGATGCCGCGTTCGCCGATGTGCTCGGCAGCCTGATCCCCGATGTGTCGGTCAGCGAGGGCCCGTGGCGGCTGTTCCTCGGCGCGATCGGGCTCGTGGGGGCGCTCGCCGCCGCGTACACCGCCGCCGCACCGGTGCGCTGGGACGCGCTGGCCGTACCGCCCGGCCCGGCACGCGGGCGGCTGGAGTGGGCCCTGCCGCTGATCGTCCTGAACCTGCTCTTCGCCGTCTTCCTCGCCATTCAGCTCACGGTGCTGCTCGGCGGGTACGGCAAGGTGATGGCCGCATCCGGTCCCAGCGACCAGTACGCCCAGTACGCCCGCGAGGGCTTCTGGCAACTGCTCTGGGCCACCCTGCTCACACTGGGCGTCATCGCGCTCGCGCTGCGCTGGGCACCTCGCGGCGGAGCACGCGACCGTACGCTCGTGCGGGCCGTGCTCGGCACGCTGTGCCTGCTGACCCTCGTCGTCGTCGCCTCCGCACTGCGGCGCATGGACCTGTACGTCGATGCCTACGGTCTGACCCGGCTGCGCATCTCCGTGGCGGCGGTGGAACTCTGGCTGGGCGTGGTCCTCGCGCTGATCATGGCGGCCGGGGTGTTCGGCGCCAAGCTGCTCCCGCGCGCCGTCGCGGCGAGCGCCGCCCTCGGGGTGCTGGCCTTCGGCCTGGTCTCGCCGGACGCCCTGATCGCGGAACAGAACGTCCACCGCTACCGCCAGGGCCACTCGATCGACATCCAGTACCTCCGCGGCCTCTCCGCCGACGCGGTACCTGCCCTGGACAGCCTGAGCGAGCCGCTGCGCTCCTGCGCCCTTCAGGAGATCCAGCGGACGCTGGGGAACTCGGACACGCCTTGGTACGCGACGAGTTGGGGCGAGGCGCGGGCCCGGGACATTCTCGGTGACTCGGACCCCGGTGCGCCGGCGCGGAACTGCCGGGGCGTGGGGTCGGGCGAGGAGGAGAGCGGCCGAGACGGCGACAGCGGCGGCGGTGGGGGCGACTCGTACGATCCGTACGACCCGTACTGATCCGGTGCGGGCCTGTCCGGCGGATCGGAGCCGGACAGGCCCCCTCCGCACGGCATCCGTACGGAGGGACGGACGGGGCCTGCGCTTCCCTCCGTCCCTCCGGACTGCTGCGCGTTACGCGGCCGGCCCTCCCGCCGACGCCTTGCCGCTCAGCGCGTCCAGATCGCTCTTGCGCACCCGGATCACCAGCGCCGCGGTCAGCAGGGCGAGAGCCGCCATGGCCACCGCCGCGACGAACGCGCTGGAGATGCCCTGGGCGAGCACGTCGTGCCCCCAGCTCCCCGGCAGTTCCCGGCTCCTGGCGAACTCCGCCTTCTGTTCGGGCGACGCCTTCGCCAGGAACCGCGGGACCTGCTTCTCCGCCTCGTCGCGGCTCGCCGTGCCGAAGACCGTGACCAGGATCGAGAGCCCCAGTGAACCGCCCACCTGCTGGCTCGCGTTGAGCAGGCTGGACGCCGCCCCCGCCTCGTGCTGGGCGACGCCGGAGACCGCGGTGAGGGTGAGCGTCACGAAGTTCAGCCCCATGCCGAAGCCGAAGAGCAGCATCGGTCCCAGCACCCCCGACAGATACGAGCTGTCGGAGGATATGAGCGTGAGCCAGCCGAGCCCCACACCGGTGAGCGCCGAGCCGGTGACCATGAAGGGCTTCGGCCCGAGCACCGGGAGGAGCCGCTGCGAGAGCCCGGCCCCGACGGCGATCGCGACGGCCACGGGCAGGAACGCCAGGCCCGATTCGATCGGACTGTAGGCCAGCACGTTCTGCACGAACAGCACGATGAAGAAGAACATGCCGAGCATGGCCGCGGACAGGCTGAGCATGATCACGTACGTTCCGGAGCGGTTGCGGTCGGCGAACATCCGCAGCGGGGTGATCGGCTCCCTGGCACGCATCTCGATGAGGACGAACGAGGCGAGCAGCACGACCGCTGCGCCGAACGAACTCAGCGTGAGCGAGTCGCTCCAGCCCTCCTCGGACGCCCGGATGAACCCGTACACGAGCGAGGCCATGCCGAGCGTCGAGGTCAGGGCGCCCGATATGTCGAAACGGCCCGGATGCTTCTTGGACTCGTCGATGTACAGCGGAGCGAGTACGGCGATCAGCACGCCGATCGGCACGTTGACGAAGAAGACCCAGCGCCAGTCGAGCCACTCGGTGAGCATTCCGCCCGCCAGCAGCCCTATCGCGCCGCCACCCGCCGACACGGCGGCGAAGACACCGAAGGCGCGGTTGCGCTCCGGGCCCTCCGGGAAGGTGGTGGTGATGAGGGCGAGTGAGGTCGGTGAGGCGATCGCGCCGCCGATGCCCTGGAGGGCGCGGGCCGCGAGCAACTGCCAGGGTTCCTGGGCGAATCCGCCGAGCAGTGAGGCCAGGGTGAAGATCAGGATTCCGGCCATGAAGACCCTGCGGCGGCCGAGGATGTCACCGGCCCGGCCACCGAGCAGCAGCAGCCCGCCGAAGGTGAGCGTGTAGGCGCTGAGGACCCAGGAGAGATCGGTGGTCGAGAAACTCAAGGCGTTCTGGATGTGCGGAAGCGCGATGTTGACGATCGTGGCGTCGAGCACAACCATCAACTGGCAGGCGGCGATGACGGTCAGGGCGATGCCCGGACGGCCTTGCCGGCGTGCTCCGCCCGGTGCGCTCCGCGCTTCTAACTGAGAGGTTGTCACTATTGGGTCCCCCACAAGTGAATTAGTGAACGGATCCGTTCACTGTTCCGGCAACGGTAGTGAGTCCCCTTCAGTGAACGCAAGCGTTCACTGAATCCGCTGTTGCGCGGTCAGGTCCGGAGTCGCGCCCCGGCCGGGGACTGCTCGGTCCCGTCCGGCCCCACGCGCCGCCCTGTTCCGCTGTGTCCGTCCGGGCCCGACGCCGGCCGGCCGGCGCGGGTGCGGCGAACCCGTTTCGATGGAGAGAAGCTCATGGTTACTTCGCGATCGGCGGCCGCCGCCCGGCCGCCGGTGGAGTCCCTTCGCCGCAGAGGCCCCGTGCTGGAGCGCGCGATCCTCGAAGCCGCACTGGAGCGGCTGAGTACGGTCGGCTGGAACGGCCTCACGATGGAGGGGGTCGCGGCAGGCGCCCAGACCGGGAAGGCGGCGATCTACCGGCGATGGTCCTCCAAGGAGGATCTGGCCGTGGACGCGTTGCGCTGTGCGCTGCCGGCGATCGGCGACGCGCCCGACTCCGGCAACATCCGTGACGATCTCTATGAACTGTGCCGGATCCTGCGTGACGGCATGCTCTCCAAGTCCGGCACCGCACTGCGGTCGGTCCTTCACGAATGCGACGTGAGTACGGCTGAACGGTTCCAGGCGGTGATCCTCAACGGCGTGATCGCACCGACGACCGACCTCATCAAGGAAGTCGTGCGCCGTGGGGTCGACCGGGGTGAGGCCCGTCCCGACGCGCTGTGCGGGCTGGCCTTCGACGTGATCCCCGCGATGATGATGTATCGCAGCAAGGTGTGCGGCAGCGAATGGAGCGACAGCGACATCGCCGAGCTGATCGATCAGGTCGCGATGCCGTTCTTCCGCTCCGGCGCCCGCTGACCCGCCCTGCCGGACGCCGCCGGGACGCCCTCCCGGCGGCGCCGTCGTGACCCGTCCCGGGGCACGGCACCGGACGGCGGCAGCCGGCAGGCGCCCCGGGGTGTTCTCGGCGGCCGCATCGGCGTACGCTTGCTGGCGCCATGCCGTATGAACCACCCACGCACACCGTCGAGCGCTCACTGCGCGCCACCACCGGTGCCAGGACCGTCGCCGGTGTCGACGAGGTCGGGCGCGGAGCGTGGGCGGGTCCGGTCACCGTGTGTGCCGCCGTCACCGGTCTCCGTAAACCGCCCGCGGGACTCACCGACTCCAAGCTGATCAGCCCCAAGCGCCGCGCCGAACTCGCGCCGCTCCTGGAGCGATGGGTCACCGCGTACGGTCTCGGTGACGCCTCACCGCAGGAGATCGACGAGCTCGGGATGACCGCCGCTCTCCGGCTCGCGGCCGTCCGTGCCCTGGAGGCACTGCCGGTGCGTCCGGACGCGGTGATCCTCGACGGCAAGCACGACTACCTGGGCCCGCCCTGGCAGGTCCGTACGGTCATCAAGGGCGACCAGTCCTGCGTGGCGGTCGCGGCGGCCTCGGTGATCGCGAAGGTCCGCAGGGATACGGTGATGGCCCGACTCGGCGCGGAATCCGGCGAGTACGAGGACTTCGCGTTCGGCGCCAACGCCGGCTATCCGTCCCCCGTGCACAGGGCCGCACTGGAGGAGCGGGGGCCCACGGCCCACCACCGCCTCTCGTGGTCCTACCTCGACGCGCTGCCCAGGTGGCAGCACCTCAAGAAGGTCCGCTTCTCCGCCGGGGCGGCCGCACTGGAAAGCGGGGGCCAGCTCGGCTTCGACTTCTGATCGCACACACGTACCCACCCGCCGATGTCTTGTGCGTCGGCGTTTGATAGACAATCACCCATGCCTCTCATCCCCGAGGAGCCTCAGATTCACGAGAGCGCCCAGGGTCCCCGCGCGACTTCGGCCACCGGCCGCACCGCGTCGACCCCTCGTCCCGTACCCGGTCCGCGTACAGCGGCCACGCCGCGCCCCGGTCGTCCGGGTCCCGGCCCCGCGAGGCCGACGCCCCCGGCGCCGCGCCCGCACCCCACCTCCGGCCGGCCCCAGGCCGCTCCGCCGGAGAATCGTTCCTCGCCGCAGCTCCAGCTGATCCCCGCCTCGGCCGACGGTGCGCTTGCCGCCGCCGACGAGGCGGTGGACCTGCTGCTCGACTCCGGTCGGGCACCCGGCGACATCCTGGTGCTCACCACGGGCGAGCAGCACCCGTGGGCGACGCACGAGCTGTCCTTCGGTGAGGACGCCTACTGGGCCCAGCACGAAGCCGGCGACGACGTGTTCTTCGCCGGAGCCGCGGTCGCGGACCGGGTGAAGCCCCGGCCGGTGGTGATCATCGCGGTCAACGGTGCCCTGGACGACGCCGCCACCCGCGCGCTGTCCACCGCACAGCGGAACGCCGGAGCCCTGCTGATCGTCTGCGGTGACCCGCAGCCGGTCAACGCGGTGCTCGGCGCGGGCGTCTGACCGCGGCGCGAGCCGACCTGTGGTGACCCGGCTGCCCCGAGGGGCGGCCGGGCCCACGGCCGGGGTCAGCGTGCCGCGCTGCGGTGCAGAGCCTGGGCCGCCCCGCCACCGGTGCGCGACGGTGCCGGATCCTGGGCCGGCGCGGTGTCGGCGAGAGCGGCCGGCTGCGAGGTGGAACTGGGGCGACGGCCGCCCCGGCCCTCGCCCAGCACCTGCCAGCCGCCGCGGGTCAGCGTGATGTACGCGCCGCACCGCAGGCCGTGCAGGGTGCAGGCGTCCCGCAGCCCCCACATCCACGCCCCGTCCTCCTCCGTCCAGCGCTCGTCCCCCTCGCGGCAGTAGAGCAGCACCGCGGTACGGACAGGGGTGCGACGGCGGAGATCGTGCGGGATGACCCGGCGCAGATGCGCCAGCAGTGAGTTACGGAATTCCCAGCCGTCCGCCGTCACCGAGCGGCGGGCGAACGAGGCGCTGGCCGTCAGGCGTTGCTCGTGATCGAGCACGGCGACGACGGCGGTCGCCGGAGTCGGCCGGTGCCTGGCGTGCAGGCCGCTGACGACCTCGCGCGGGTTGCGCAGCAGCGGTATGCCCGCCGCGGCCCACTCGGCCGGTTCGAGTATCCGGGCGAGGCGGTTGGCGGAGTCGGCGGCTGCCGACATCGAAGTGGCTGCGGACGGAGCGAATCCGAAGGTCACGGTCCTCCCTTCGCATACGCGCCCACGATGCGGGCAGGGTCGGGTGAGGGCGCGCCGCGGCACAGCCCTTCCGGGCCGCGAAAGAGACTGTGCGGGGAGCGAGTCCAATTCTTCCTGGCGTATCGGCAGGCGGCAACGAACAATTGGCGCAGCTGACGGTAATCAGCTGGAATGACACGGATATCCCTGCCCAATCGGGCCCCGGATGACGCCACCTGTCCCGCCTGAACAGCGAGGACCAGCGGAAACACGGCGTCCCTCCGACCCGCTGCAGCGCAGGCCCGTCGTAGCTCGGACTCTCGCTGTCCCGGGGCCGCCGGGGATCGCGGCGCCTGTACGTGCGCGGCTGGTGAGTCGGTTGTCACGCGGGGTGAAGTGGTCGATTGTCCGTGCCATCGGGTTGCATGGGGGCATGGACAACCTGGAACTCCGCACTGAAGCCGACGCCATCCTCGCTGAGCTCGTCGGCGACCCCGGGGGGTCGGCACGGCTGCGCGAGGATCAGTGGCAGGCGGTGGCCGCTCTGGTGCGGGAGCATCGCCGTGCGCTGGTCGTGCAGCGGACCGGGTGGGGCAAGTCGGCCGTCTATTTCGTGGCCACGGCCCTGTTGCGGCGGCGCGGTGCGGGCCCCACGGTGATCATCTCGCCGCTGCTGGCGCTGATGCGCAACCAGGTCGAGTCGGCGGCGCGGGCCGGTATCCAGGCACGCACCATCAACTCGGCCAACCCGGAGGAGTGGGAAACCATCTACGGGGAAGTGGAGCGCGGCGAGACCGACGTTCTCCTCGTGAGCCCGGAACGTCTCAATTCTGTTGATTTCCGTGATCAGGTGCTGCCGAAGCTCGCGGCCACGACCGGCCTGCTGGTGGTCGACGAGGCGCACTGTATTTCCGACTGGGGGCACGACTTCCGGCCCGACTACCGCCGCCTGCGCACCATGCTCGCCGAGCTGCCGGAGGGCGTGCCGGTGCTCGCGACGACGGCGACCGCGAACGCCCGGGTGACAGCGGATGTGGCGGAGCAGTTGGGCACGGGGAGCGGGGACGCCCTGGTTCTGCGGGGGCCGCTGGACCGGGAGAGCCTTCGGCTGGGCGTGCTGGAGCTGCCGGACGCGGCGCACCGGCTGGCATGGCTGGGGGAGCGGCTGGGGGATTTCCAGGGCTCGGGGATCATTTACACGCTGACAGTGGCGGCGGCGGAGGAGGTGGCGGCGTTCCTGCGGCAGTGCGGGTACCCGGTGGCCTCCTACACGGGGAAGACGGAGAACGCCGACCGGCTGCAGGCCGAGGAGGATCTGCTGGCGAACCGGGTGAAGGCGCTGGTGGCGACGTCCGCGCTGGGCATGGGGTTCGACAAGCCGGACCTGGGATTCGTGGTGCACCTGGGGTCACCCTCCTCCCCGATCGCCTACTACCAGCAGGTCGGGCGTGCGGGGCGTGGCGTGGACCATGCCGATGTGCTGCTGCTTCCGGGCCGGGAGGACGAGGCGATCTGGGCGTACTTCGCCTCGGTGGGCTTCCCTCCCGAGGAGCAGGTGCGACGCACCCTCGACGTACTCGAGAACGCCGGCCGGCCGCTGTCGCTGCCGGCGCTGGAGCCCTTGGTGGAGCTCCGGCGCTCGCGGCTGGAGTCGATGCTGAAGGTCCTGGACGTGGACGGCGCGGTCAAGCGGGTGAAGGGCGGCTGGACGGCCACCGGGCAGCCGTGGACCTACGACGCGGAGCGGTACACGTGGGTGGCGCGCCAGCGGAAGGCCGAACAGCAGGCCATGCGGGACTACGTGGCGACCACGGGGTGCCGGATGGAGTTCCTGCAGCGGCAGCTCGACGACGAGAAGGCAGCCCCCTGCGGTCGCTGCGACATCTGCGCGGGACCCTGGCTCGATACCGCCGTCTCCCCCGGCGCTCTTGCCGGAGCGGCCGGCGAGCTGGACCGCCCGGGGGTCGAGGTGGAGCCGCGCCGCATGTGGCCCACGGGTATGGCGGCGGTCGGAGTCGACCTCAAGGGCCGCATCCCCGTGGGCCAGCAGGCCGCCATGGGGCGGGCCCTCGGCAGGCTGTCGGACATCGGCTGGGGCAACCGCCTGCGCCCCCTGCTGACGGAGCAGGCAGCGGACGGGCCGGTCCCGGACGATGTGCTGACCGCCGTCGTGACGGTGGTGGCCGACTGGGCCCGTTCACCGGGCGGCTGGGCCAGTGGCGCCGACGACGCGGTGGCGCGGCCGGTCGGCGTCGTCGCCATGCCCTCCCGCACCCGCCCGCGCCTGGTCTCCTCCGTGGCGGAGGGCCTGGCCCGGGTCGGCAGGCTCCCGCTGCTGGGCAGCCTGGCCTACACCCCGCAGGCCGACGCGTACGCGGGACACCGCAGCAACTCCGCCCAGCGGCTCAGGGCCCTGGCCGCCTCGTTCACCGTGCCCGACGAACTCGCGGCAGCCCTGGCCGCCGCCCCCGGCCCGGTCCTGCTCGTCGACGACTACACCGACTCGGGCTGGACCCTGGCCGTCGGCGCACGTCTCCTCCGCCAGAGCGGGGCCGGCCAGGTGCTCCCCCTCGTTCTCGCACAGGCCGGATAGGTCGGACAGGCCGGATCGACGGACCCGGCACGGGCGGATTCGGCGGACCGATTCGGCGGGTTGATTCGGCAGGTCGGCCCGACGGGGGCGATTCGGCCGCTGCGAAGGCTCGTCGGGCATGCCTGAGCTGCTTTGGACCGATGCGAAAGCATGACGCCCGGGTGACTCTCTGTGGATAACTTATCCACAGGGGGTCGCGGATTCCGGCCGGGCACGAGACGGTCATGCCATGAACCAGCACCACGAATCCACCGGCCCGTCCGACGAGCAGCAGATCACCCTACGAGGCCCGGCCGAGCTGGCCGATGCCCTCCCGTACCTCATGGGGTTCCATCCGAACGACAGCGTGGTCATGGTCGCCCTGCACGGTGGCCGGGGCCGCTTCGGCGGCCGGCTCAGGCTCGGCATTCCGCAGTCCGCGCAGGAGTGGCCGTCGGTTGCCGAGCAGCTCGCGGAGTGCCTGATCAAGGGAAGCGAGCGGCGCGGCGGCCGGCCCGACGCCATCGTCATCTTCCTCTGCCAGGACCCGGCCGAGGGGGAGACCGGCGGCCAGGTCATGGAGCGTCTGCGGCCCTTCGCCCAGCGGCTGCGCACCGCCTGCGGCGCACTGGACGTGCCCGTGCTCGAAGCGCTCTGCATCTCCGACAGCCGCTACTGGTCCTACTGCTGCCCCGATGCCCGGTGCTGCCCGGCCGACGGCAATCCGCTGGCTGTGCCCGGCACCTCGGTGATGGCTGCGGCAGCGGCCTACGCGGGTATTCAAGTGCGGGGATCGCTGCGTGAGATGGAGGCGGGGCTGGCGCCCCTGACAGCCACGGCGGGTGCGGGGCAGCAGCAGGCGCTCGATTCCGCGGGAGCCACGCTGCTGCCGAAGCTCCTCGACGAGGAGGGCCGCAGGGAGGTGGGCGGCTCGACTGTGAAGCTCGCCCGGCGGCTCATGAAACGCCTCGGGGAGGCTCCGGTGGCGATGCCCTCGCTCCGCGACCTCAACGATGACCGGCTGATCAGTCACGAGGAGGCCGCCGCGTTGATTCTCGGCCTTCAGGACCGGGAGACCCGCGACAGGGCCGCTGAATGGATGGAAGGGCCCGAGGCGGAGTCCGCGCTGAGGCTGTGGCGTGCGCTGGCGCGCCGTTGTGTCGCGCCGTACGAGGAGCACGCGGCGGCCCCGCTCACGCTGGCGGGCTGGGTCGCCTGGTCCACCGGGGACGAACCGGCCGCACGGGTCGCGCTGGGCCTCGCCCTGCGGCTCGATCCCGGATACACCTTCGCCCAGCTCCTGCACGAGGCGTGCAACCAGGGCCTCGATCCGGAGACGCTGCGGCGCTGCCTGCGCGGTGAGCGCACCACGCGTTCGGTGCGGCGCGGCCACCGCACGGGCCGGGCCGCGGGGACCCCTTCCGTACGGGCGCGGGCCGCCGGGCGGCGCGGGACGCAGCCGCGTACCGCCGGGCCCGGACCGGCGACCGGCAGGCGCCGCGCCGGACAGCCGCGGACCCTGGGCCGCCGGGGGACCAGGACCCGCCGGTGACAGGGGGCACGGCACGGTCCTCCGGCTCCGTACACCGATGGTGCGGGGACGGGTGAAGAGCGCGACGAAGGGAGTGTTTATCGTCAGGCAGACGACTATGATCACGACATGCCGCCCTACGACCCGTCGACCTTTCCGCCCTTCGCTGTCACCGTCGACCTGGTCGTGCTCACGGTGCGCCGTCATGCGCTCTGCGCGCTGGTGGTACGCCGAGGTGAGTCGCCGTTCCAGGGCAGGTGGGCGCTGCCCGGCGGCTTCGTCAGAGCCGATGAGGACCTCGGTGCCGCCGCGGCGCGTGAGCTCGTCGAGGAGACGGGGCTGTCCGCGCACGACCCGGCGGTGCCGGCCGTCGGGAACGGTGCCCATCTCGAACAGCTCGCCACCTACGGGGACCCCGGGCGTGATCCGCGGATGAGGGTCGTCAGCGTCGCCCACCTCGCGCTGGCCCCTGATCTGCCCGCTCCCCGGGCGGGCGGGGACGCGAACAGTGCGCGCTGGGCACCCGTAGAGGACGTGCTCGGACCGGAGGGCGGGTACGGCCGCGACGGCGAACACCGGGCGCCGCTGGCCTTCGACCACGCGCGGATCCTGGCCGACGGGGTGGAGCGGGCCCGCTCCAAGATCGAGTACTCCTCGCTGGCCACGGCCTTCTGCCCGCCCGCGTTCACGGTCGGGGAGCTGCGCAGGGTGTACGAAGCGGTGTGGGGCGTGGTGCTCGACCCGAGGAATTTCCACCGCAAGGTGACGGGCACCCCCGGCTTCCTGGTCCCCTCCGGCGGCACGACCACCAGGCAGGGCGGCCGTCCGGCCCAGCTCTTCAGGTCGGGCGCGGCCACGGTGCTCAACCCGCCGATGCTCCGGCCCGAGGTCTGACCCCACTTCAGCGGTCGTGCCGTCGTTGGCGCGGTGCGCCGCTCCGTACCCGTATCCGTATCCGGTGCGTGCCTGCGCACCGGTGTGCCCGTACACCGGATGCGTACTCGTACATCGGATACGTCCTCGTACGCCGGATACGTGTCCGGGTGCCGGGTGCGGCAAGCCGCCGCGGTTCCGCGTGGGTGAGGCCGCAGCGCCACAGATGCGGCGCTGCACAGAAAGTCGTATATGTCGGGTTATCTTGCTGCGGTACCCACTGCCGTCGAGCGGTCTCACCTCCTGCGAGAGAAGCGATGCTCCAGGCCATCGGACTCACCAGCGCCCGCCACCGCGGTCTTCCGCCCGCCGTGGACGACCTCACGTTCGAAGCCGGCTCCGGCTGTGTCACCGCCCTTCTGGGCGCACCGGGCTCCGGCAAGACCGCGGCCCTGCGGCTGATGCTCGAACTCGACGCGGGCCGGGGGATCACCTACTTCCGGGGCAGAGCGCTGCACCGTGTCGCGTACCCCGCCCGCGAAGTGGGGGTGCTGCTCGGGGATGTGCCGGGCCACCCGGTCCGCACCGCCCGGGGACAGCTCCGGATGCTCTGCGCGGCGGCGGGTGTACCGGCGTCCAGGGCCGACGAACTGCTCGACACCGTAGGCCTCGCCGGGCTCGGGGATCAGCGCATCGCCTCGCTCTCCCACGGCATGGACCGCAGGCTGGCCCTCGCCTGCGCGCTGCTCGGCGACCCGCACGCGCTCATCCTCGACGAACCCACGGAAGGGCTCGCCGCGCGGGAGGCCGACTGGCTGCACGGGGTGCTGCGGTCCCACGCCGCCCGGGGCGGCGTCGTGCTGTACACGACCAGCGATCCCAAGGAGGCCGCGCGGTCGGCGGGGCACGTGGTGTCCATCGACGGCGGACGGCTCGTCGCGGACCAGGACGTCGCCGACTTCGCACGCACCCGGCTCCGCCCCCGCGTCGCGGTCCGCACCCCGCACGCCGCCCGCCTCGCCGCGGTCGTCAGCCGCGAGGCGCGGGCGGCCCGGCGCTCCGTGGAAGTGGTCACCGAAGCGAGCAGCAGCCGCCTCTCCGTCTACGGCAGCACCTGTGCGGAGATCGGCGACACGGCGTTCCGGCACGGGCTTCCCGTTCACCAGCTCGCCGACGAGATCGGCGAGGTCGGCGACACCGGCCCGGCCGTCGACCGCGCGGCTCCCGGAGGTGTCGCCCCCGCGAGCAGTACCGACGCGACCAGCGCCCCCGCGACCGGTACCCCCGCGGCCAGTACCCCCGCCACCGGTGCCGACGGGACAGGTGGCCAGGGGGCAGGGGCAGAGGCCGAGCGGGCAGGGGCCGGTGAGGCAGGGGCCGAGCGGGCAGGGGGCGCGGCCGCACCGCGACCGGCCGCGGGTGCCGACGGGCCCGAGCTTCCGCCGCCGATCAGGCGGCGTCCCGCCCGCGGCCCGCTGCGCCCGGTGCGTTACGAACTGCGCCGCCTCTTCGGGGTCAGGACCACGACCCTGATCATGGGCGTCGCCCTGGTCGCCTCTGCCGGGATCTCCGTACTGCTCGCCCGCGACGGCCGTACGCCGCTGCCGAACGTGCTCGCCGCCTGGCCGTCCCTGCTCCCGCTGCCGCCCGCCGCGTTCTGTGCCGGGCTGCTCGGGGCGCTCTCCTTCGGTGACGAGTTCCGCTACCCCGCGCTCGCCGCCGGCCGCGGCACCGTACCCCGCCGCCTCGGGCTGCTCCTCGCCAAGCTGGCGGTGTCCGCGGGCGTCGCCCTGCTGCTCGCCCTGCTCGCCGTACTGGCCTCCGTGATGTCTCTTCGCCTCGTGTACGGGGGTGACTTGATCCGGATCCCGCCGAATGTGATGTCGCTGGCCGTGAGTTGGTCCGGCCTGACCGTCGGCTGCGCCTGGGCCGGACTGCTGGCCGCCGGGGTGTTCCGGGTGACGGCGGCGGGTGTGGCCGCGGTGCTCGCTGTCCCGGTGCTGATGGTTCCGCTCGTTCAGTGGATGCCGAAGACTCCGACCGCCCGTTCGATGAGCGGGCTCCCGGTCCGGCTGCGGGACCTGGCCTGGCTGCGGTGGCCGCACGAGACGGACCGGTGGGCGCTGGCCGCGATGCGGGTCGTGGCGCACCCCGTGGGGAGCGCATTGACCCTGTCGTTGTCGGTCCTCATCTGCGCGTATCTGTTCACGAGCCTTCGAGGCAGGGTGCGTTGGTGATCGCAGGACGGCGCCGGAACGTCAAAAGTCCCACAACTCCATTGGGAATGCCCTATTTGTACCGATAAGGCGTCAATTGGGAAGCGGGTGCCGATCACCCTTTCGTGTGCTTTTCACCAAAGACCTCAAGGGGCGGCTGAGCCGCGCCGACAAAGGATGCGTGAGTACCCTTGCGCACACCATGATGACCGCCGCCCGCACTGCCGACTCCGGCCTCGCCGGCTCGGGCGAACCAGACCGATACCCCTATGCGGAGGCGCCGGCCGGCGAGCGTGCCGCCATTCGTTCCTGGGGCGGTCCCGACAACGAGCTCGGCAGGGTGGGCCGACGGGGATCGGCCAGTCGCGGCCGAGGCCTGCACGGCCAACTTGTCCAGCAGCTCGGACAGATGATCGTTTCCGGGGACCTGGGTGCGGACCGCCCCCTGGTGCCGGAGGAGATCGGTCAGCGTTTCGAGGTCTCGCGCACCGTCGTGCGGGAGTCGCTGCGCGTGCTGGAGGCGAAGGGTCTGGTCAGCGCCCGGCCCAATGTGGGTACCCGGGTCAGGCCCGTCAGTGACTGGAACCTGCTCGACCCCGACATCATCGAATGGCGCGCCTTCGGCCCGCAGCGCGACGACCAGCGCCGCGAGCTGAGCGAGCTGCGGTGGACGATCGAGCCGCTCGCCGCCAGTCTCGCCGCGGGCCACGGCCGTGAGGATCTTCAGCAGCGCCTCGCCGACATGGTCGAGATCATGGGGCACGCGCTCGGGCAGGGTGACGTGATCACCTGCGCCCGCGCCGACGCGGAGTTCCACGCCCTGCTGATCCAGGCCGCGGGTAACCGCATGCTGGAGCACCTCTCCGGCATCGTCTCCGCCGCCCTGCACGTCTCGGGCGGTCCGGTGACCGGTTGTGACCGCCCCAATGAGGCATCGCTCGGCCACCACGCGCGGATCGTCGACGCCCTCGCGTCCGGCGACTCCGCGGGCGCCGAGACCGCAATGCGCCAGCTCCTCGCGGCCCCCCTCGAGGTGGAGCGGGTGGTGCCGGCGCCGCGCGAGCACTGAGCGCGGCGCGGGCAGGGCGTACGAGCCAGGTGTCGCCGGACCCTCGTGGTCCGGCGGCACAATTGTGGGGGGATGTTGCCCCTGGTCGCGTTCGTCGGAAATGGGGTGTGACTCGGGCCACGCGGATTGGGCGTAACACTCCTCGAAACAGCGCGATGACTTAAGAGGTGACCGTCGCGGAAGGAATACAGCAGCCATTCAGTGCGCTGTGCAGTTCCGAGGCATAGCCCGCGCCGTCGGCACACTCCCAGCCGACGGTCGTCGGTTCAGCCCTCTCCTGGGCCGGGCCGGAAGCCGTTTCCATCGTTCCGAGAGGTTGTTCGTGTCGGCCAGCACATCCCGTACGCTCCCGCCGGAGATCGCCGAGTCCGAATCTGTGATGGCGCTCATCGAGCGGGGAAAGGCTGATGGGCAGATCGCCGGCGATGACGTGCGTCGGGCCTTCGAGGCTGACCAGATTCCGCCAACCCAGTGGAAGAATGTTCTGCGCAGCCTCAACCAGATCCTCGAGGAAGAGGGTGTGACGCTGATGGTCAGTGCCGCGGAGCCGTCCAAGCGCGCCCGCAAGAGCGTCGCAGCGAAGAGCCCGGTCAAGCGCACCGCCACCAAGACTGTCGCGGCCAAGACGACCGTGACGCGTACCGTCGCGGCCACCGCCGCCCCGTCGGCCGAGACCGTGGACGTGGTGGCCGATGACGCCACCGCGGCCGCCCCTGCGAAGAAGGCGGCAGCCAAGAAGACGGCTGCCAAGAAGACCGCCGTGAAGAAGACGGCGGCCAAGAAGACCGCGTCGAAGAAGGCCGGCAAGCAGGACGACGATGCCCTCGACGGCGACGACGCCGCCGAGGAAGTCAAGGCCGGCAAGGGTGACGAAGAGGAGGGCGAGGGCGAGAACAAGGGCTTCGTCCTCTCCGACGACGACGAGGACGACGCACCTGCGCAGCAGGTCGCCGTCGCCGGCGCCACGGCCGACCCGGTCAAGGACTACCTGAAGCAGATCGGCAAGGTCCCGCTCCTCAACGCCGAGCAGGAGGTCGAGCTCGCCAAGCGCATCGAGGCGGGCCTGTTCGCCGAGGACAAGCTGGCGAACTCCGACAAGCTCGCGCCGAAGCTCAAGCGCGAGCTGGAGATCATCGCCGAGGACGGCCGCCGTGCCAAGAACCACCTGCTGGAGGCCAACCTCCGTCTCGTGGTCTCGCTGGCCAAGCGGTACACCGGCCGCGGCATGCTCTTCCTGGACCTGATCCAGGAGGGCAACCTCGGTCTGATCCGCGCGGTCGAGAAGTTCGACTACACCAAGGGCTACAAGTTCTCCACGTACGCCACCTGGTGGATCCGTCAGGCGATCACCCGTGCCATGGCGGACCAGGCCCGCACCATCCGTATCCCGGTGCACATGGTCGAGGTCATCAACAAGCTCGCGCGGGTACAGCGCCAGATGCTCCAGGACCTGGGCCGCGAGCCCACCCCGGAGGAGCTGGCCAAGGAACTCGACATGACCCCCGAGAAGGTCATCGAGGTCCAGAAGTACGGCCGCGAGCCGATCTCCCTGCACACCCCGCTGGGTGAGGACGGGGACAGCGAGTTCGGTGACCTGATCGAGGACTCCGAGGCGGTCGTCCCGGCCGACGCGGTCAGCTTCACGCTCCTCCAGGAGCAGCTGCACTCGGTGCTCGACACCCTCTCCGAGCGTGAGGCCGGCGTGGTCTCCATGCGCTTCGGTCTCACCGACGGGCAGCCGAAGACGCTCGACGAGATCGGCAAGGTCTACGGCGTGACGCGTGAGCGCATCCGTCAGATCGAGTCCAAGACCATGTCGAAGCTGCGCCACCCGTCGCGTTCGCAGGTGCTGCGCGACTACCTCGACTAGGTCGCGGGCGAGTACACGGAACGAGGGCCCGCATCCCAGGGGGATGCGGGCCCTCGGCCTGTGCTGGGGTGCGGATCGGCGCCGGCGGAATGACTCTGGGTAGGCATGTCCCCTCAAAGAGTCAGGAGTACGTATGTCCCGTACCGTCGTCCGCACCATGACCGGGGCGCTCGCCCTCACCGCCGCCGCGGCCGTGATACCGCTCGGATTCCCCGCCTCGGCCGTCGCGGACAGCATCGTCATCGGGGGCCAGCCCGCTCACGTCGAGGACAGCCCGTGGGTGGTGGCGCTCTCCAGCCGGGACAGGTTCGGCGACGCCCGCGCCGGCCAGTTCTGCGGCGCCGTGGCGGTGGGGCCGAAGAAAGTGCTGACGGCCGCGCACTGCCTCAGCAGGGGGGCGCTCGGTGCCGATGTCGGCCAGGTGCGGGATCTGCGGATCATCTCCGGCCGCGACGAGCTGACCGGTTCCGGCGGCAAGGAGATCGCGGTGAGCGGGACGTGGGTCAACCCTGGGTTCGACGCCACCACCAACAGCGGGGACGTCGCGGTGCTGACCCTCGCCGAGGCGTTGCCGGAGCAGAGCGTGATCCCGATGGCCGAAGCCGGTGACGCCGGATATCGGTCGGGTACGGCCGCTGTCGTCTACGGATGGGGGGACACCACGGGTAACAGTGACTACGCGTCGTCACTCCGGTCCGCGAAAGTGAGCATTCTGCCGGACAGCTCGTGCGAGCAGGCCTACCCGGGCGGCAGGGACGGCACGTACGAGGCCTCTGCGATGCTCTGTGCGGGCGAACCGCAGGGCGGGTACGACGCATGCCAGGGAGACAGCGGAGGGCCGCTGGTGGCCCGTGGGCGGCTTGTCGGCCTGGTGTCGTGGGGAAGCGGCTGCGGTCGGGCCGGGAGCCCCGGGGTCTATACGCGGATCTCCGCCGCCATCGGGTGGATGGCGGACGCCGACTGACCGATACCGGCTCCGGGTACGAGAACGGGCGGCACTCTCCTGTGGAGGGGGCCGCCCGTCGGTCGGTCCGGGACCGGACCCTGGCTCGTCGTGGATGCGAGGTGTCAGTGTTGTTCCTCTTCGGCGGCTTGGGCCTGCACGGCCGTCAGCCGGTCCGTCTCATCCTGTATTTCCGCGGCGATCTTCTTGAGTTCCGGCTCGAACTTGCGACCGTGGTGGGCGCAGAAGAGCAGTTCACCGCCACTGATCAGGACGACGCGCAGGTATGCCTGGGCGCCGCAACGGTCACAGCGGTCTGCTGCGGTCAGCGGGCTCGCGGGGGTCAGAACAGTAGTCACGTCGCCTCTTCTCTAGCTCGACGAGCTGTCGTACCAGGGTCAACATCCAACCAGGCCGAAAACGTTCCCGCTCGTGGCTTTTCTTCGAAACTTCTTCTCAAGATGGCTGTCTGTTGCCGGTTCGCGGCGAATGTGCCGTATTGCGTAGCGCTACGGTTTCGCGTTGCTTGTCTTGGTCGGTCCGTCCGACCGGCTGGCTTGCCGGCTTGTTGATGAGGACGTGCCCGGAGCCTAAATGGTTCATGCCTGGAAGGGAACGTGATGTGCACGTCACTCCAAGGAGGGATCGAACGTGTATGCGAGGCTGGACTACTGTGAGCGTTCTCCGAGGGTGGCGTTACACCCGCTCTACCAGGCCTCGGTACCCTCTCAGCGGCAACCGAAGCCGAGCCCGTTACCCACTGGGCCCCAAATGAAATTCAGCGAGGAGCGAACCGCGTGACCGCCGATACGTCCGTGCCGTCCACTGCGCTGCTGACCGGAGCAGACCGAGACGGTTCCAACTACACCGCGCGGCATCTGCTCGTACTCGAGGGGCTCGAAGCGGTTCGCAAGCGCCCCGGGATGTACATCGGGTCCACCGACAGCCGCGGCCTCTTGCACTGCCTCTGGGAGATCATCGACAACTCCGTCGACGAGGCCCTCGGCGGCTACTGCGATCACATCGAGGTCATCCTCCACGACGACAACTCCGTCGAGGTCCGCGACAACGGCCGGGGCATCCCCGTCGACGTGGAGCCCAAGACCGGCCTGTCCGGCGTCGAGGTCGTCATGACCAAGCTCCATGCCGGAGGCAAGTTCGGCGGTGGCTCTTACGCCGCCTCCGGCGGCCTCCACGGCGTGGGCGCCTCCGTGGTCAACGCACTCTCCGCCCGGCTCGACGTGGAGGTCGACCGCAACGGCGTGACCCACGCGATCAGCTTCCGGCGCGGGGTTCCGGGCATCTTCACCGAGCAGGGCCCGGACAGCCCCTTCGACCCGGCCAACGGGCTCCTCAAGGGCAAGCGGGTCCCCAAGGCGCGTACCGGTACCAGGGTCAGGTACTGGGCCGACCGGCAGATCTTCCTCAAGGACGCCAAGCTCAATCTGGACACGCTCTACCAGCGGGCCCGCCAGACCGCCTTCCTCGTTCCCGGTCTCACCATCGTCGTGCGCGACGAGCGGGGCCTGAACGGCGAGGGCAAGACCGAGGAGACCTTCCGCTTCGACGGCGGGATCAGCGAGTTCTGCGAGTACCTCGCGCAGGACAAGGCCGTCTGCGACGTGCTGCGCCTGACCGGCCAGGGCACCTTCAAGGAGACCGTGCCGGTACTCGACGAGCGCGGGCACATGACGGCGACCGAGGTCACCCGGGAACTGGTCGTCGACATCGCCATGCGCTGGGGCACCGGCTACGACACCAACCTGAAGTCCTTCGTCAACATCATCGCCACCCCCAAGGGCGGCACCCACGTGTCCGGGTTCGAACGCTCCGTGACCAAGACGGTCAACGAGGTGCTCCGCTCCGCGAAGCTGCTGCGCGTCGCCGAGGACGACATCGTCAAGGACGACGCGCTGGAGGGCCTCACCGCGGTCGTCACCGTACGGCTGGCGGAGCCGCAGTTCGAGGGGCAGACCAAGGAGGTGCTCGGCACCTCCGCGGCCAACCGGATCGTCGCCAACGTCGTGGCCAAGGAGCTCAAGGCACACCTGACCTCGACCAAGCGGGACGCGAAGGCCCAGGCCAGGGCCGTCCTGGAGAAGGCGGTGGCCGCCGCCCGCACCCGGATCGCGGCCCGCCAGCACAAGGACGCCCAGCGCCGCAAGACGGCTCTGGAGTCCTCCTCGCTGCCCGCGAAGCTCGCCGACTGCCGCAGCGACGACGTGGAGCGCAGCGAGCTGTTCATCGTCGAGGGCGACTCCGCGCTCGGGACCGCCAAACTGGCCCGGAACAGTGAGTTCCAGGCCCTGCTGCCGATCCGCGGCAAGATCCTCAACGTTCAGAAGGCATCCGTCTCCGACATGCTGAAGAACGCCGAGTGCGGCGCGATCATCCAGGTCATAGGAGCGGGGTCCGGGCGGACCTTCGACATCGACGCGGCCCGCTACGGCAAGATCGTCCTGCTCGTGGACGCCGATGTGGACGGCGCCCACATCCGGATCCTGCTGCTGACTCTCTTCCAGCGGTACATGCGGCCCATGGTCGAGGCGGGGCGGGTCTTCGCCGCGGTGCCCCCGCTCCACCGGATCGAGCTCGTCCAGCCGAAGAAGGGCCAGGACAAGTACATCTACACGTACTCGGACAACGAGCTGCGCCAGCGGCTGCTGGAGCTCCAGCGCAAGAACGTCCGGTACAAGGACTCGATCCAGCGCTACAAGGGTCTGGGCGAGATGGACGCCGACCAGCTCGCCGAGACCACGATGGACCCGCGCTTCCGCACCCTGCGGAGGATCAACATCGGCGATCTGGAATCGTCCGAGCAGGTCTTCGACCTGCTGATGGGCAACGAGGTGGCGCCCCGCAAGGAATTCATCACCAGCTCGGCCGCCACGCTGGACCGCTCGCGCATCGACGTCTGAGCCCGTGGTTCGCACGTCACCGGAGCCGTCGTCTGCACCCCTGGGTGGAGACGACGGCTCCACCCACGATCCACCCCTGAGCCGATCCCCTGACCTGGCCGTTTCCGTAGCGTCGGAGTCGTAGAACTTCCCGCTGTTCGGAGGCCTCCATGTCCGGGTTCGTCAATGTCCTGGTGATCGTCGCGGTCATCGTCCTCGTGGTGGTCCGCCAGTGCTCTGCGCGGCGGATCTCAGGCGACCGGCGCTGGTGGGTCCTGCCGGGCGTCCTGCTCGTCATGGCGCTGCGCGACCCCGGACTCGTGGACCGGCACCACGAGACACTCTCCGTCGTCGTCCTGGGCGCCGAGCTGGTCGTGGGGCTGGTCACGGGCGCCGCCTGGGGATGGACGGCCCGGCTCTGGCGCGCGGAGGACGGCTCCCTCTGGAGCAAGGGGACCAAGGCCACCGTCTACGTCTGGACCGGGGGCCTGGTGCTGAGGGTGGCGCTCTACGGGGTGGCCGCGGCGCTGGGTGTGCATCAGGGCAGCCCCGCCCTGATGACGGCGCTCGCCGTGACACTGCTGGTGCGCGGCGGGGTGCTGGTCCGCCGGGCCTCGGAAATACCCGCGTCGTACGGTGTCCCCGCTGACCGCGCGCCGTTCCGGCAGGCATGGAAGGACCGTGTGTGACCCCCGCTTCGTGGACGAGCTGGCCTTCGCGGGAGGCTCTCTCCCGGGAGACGCGCACCCGCTCACGGATCTTCATCGCATGGTCCGTACGGGCCGCGCTGCTCACCCTGATGCTCTGGGGGACCTTCACGGGCGGGCTGTTCGGGCCCTGGGAGATCGCGGTCGGCCTGATCGGGGTGCTCGGCTGCGCGGTGCTCGCGGTGGCTTTCTTCCGGGCCAGCCTGGAGAACCGGCTGTGGGTGTCCCTCGGCGTGCTCGCCCTGCTGATGCTGGCGGCGTTCGGGGCCCAGCGGTCCGGGGCCACCGTGCCGGCGGTGGTGCTCTGGTGCGGCTGCGCGGTCACGGCTCTGGAGCGGCTGCCGCTGGTGGCGGGAATCCCGTCCACGGCGGTCGCGCTCGGCGCGTACGCCGTCGTGAACACCGACAACTGGCCGAGTACGGCCATGACCACGGCGGGGCTCTGTCTCGCGGGCTACGTGCTGCGCCTGGACGCCGAGGCCCGCGGCAGCGCGCGCCGGCTTCTCGCGCAGGAGCGGGCCGCGCGGAAGGCGGAGGCCGAGACGGCCGCTCTGGACGAGCGGTCCAGGATCGCCCGGGAGATCCACGACGTGCTCGCCCACAGTCTCTCCGCGCAGCTGGTGCATCTGGAGGCGGCACGGCTGCTGATCGAGAGGGAGCCCGCGGGGGAGTTCCGGGACCTGGTCCTTCAGCGGGTGGTCGCGGCCCGCTCCATGGCCCGTGAGGGGCTCGCGGAGACCCGCCAGGCGCTCTCCGCCCTGCGCGGCGAGGTGTCGCCGGTGGAGGACTTCCTGCGCCAGCTGGTGGCGGCCGAGCCGGCCGAGGTCAGGGTGGAGGGCGAGCGCCGCACGCTGACCGCCGAGGCCTCGCAGACGGTCCGGCGCGTCGCACAGGAGGCGCTGACCAATGTGCGCAAGCACGCGCCGGGGGCCAGGGTGCTCATCCGGCTGGAGTACCTGCCGGACGGGATCGCCCTGGAGGTCAGCGATTCGGGTGGGAGAAGTCCCGGGGGCGACCTCGCTGTCAGTGGCTCCGGATACGGTCTGCTGGGAATGAGGGAGCGCGCCGAACTGCTGGGCGGCACGCTGGAGGCCGGTCCCGGCGAGGAGGGGTTCGTGGTGAATCTGAGGGTGCCCGCGTGACCGCGCGGGTGGTGGTGGCCGACGACCAGGCGGTGGTGCGCGAGGGGATCGTCATGCTCCTGGGCCTGCTGCCCGGGATCGAGGTGGTCGGATCGGCGAAGGACGGGGAGGAGGCCGTCGCCCTGGTGGCCGAGCAGGCACCCGACGTGGTCCTGATGGACCTGCGGATGCCCCGCTGCGACGGGGTGGAGGCAACGCGCCGTATCCGCCAGGACTTTCCCGCCACGCAGGTCGTGGTGCTCACGACCTTCGCCGAGGACGACTCGCTCTTTCCCGCACTCCGGGCCGGGGCCCGCGGCTATCTCACCAAGGACGCCGGGGGTGACGAGATCGTGCGGGCCATCGAGGCGGTGCTCTCCGGCGAGGCAGGCCTCTCGCCCGCCGTGCAGCGCCGGCTGCTGGAACAGGTCACCACGGGGCCGTTGCCCCTGGCCGGGGGCGGTGAGCCGGAGCTGCCCGACGGGATGACACCCCGCGAGGTGGAGGTGCTCGTCCTGATCGCCGACGGGATGTCCAACGCGGAGATCGCCCGCAGCCTGCACATCTCGCAGGCGACCGTGAAGAGCCACATCAACAACCTGTTCGCCAAGGCGGGGCTCCGCCACCGCGCCCAGGCGGTCCGCTACGCGTACGTTCGAGGGCTCGCACAGCCACCCGGCACATCCTTCACCTGAAGAGGTGAAGTCTCGGGAATGAAGTGCCCGGGGTCTTCCCGATCTGCCCATTCTTGGGTACGCGGCCGAAGTGGTCCGTGGACAAGGGGAGTTGTTCGGTGGAGAAGGAAGCAGGGCGCGAATCCGCAGTGATGCGACTCGACGACCCGTGGTACGACGCGCTGGCCTCCGGATGGGGGGAACTGGACGGTACGGGGAGCTTCGCGCCCGCCGGGACGCCCGATTCCGCGGCACCGCAGCGCGGCCGCAGCGCGGCGGACATCTATCTGGAGGTGCAGCGCGGCGACGCCTTCCAGGAGGTGCGGCGCCGGTACCGGCGCTTCGTCGTCCCCGCCACCCTCGCCTTCCTCGTCTGGTATCTCGCCTATGTGGTCATGGCGGTCACCGCGCCCGGCCTGATGGCGAGACCGGTGGCCGGGGCGGTCAACGTCGCCATGGTCGCGGGACTCGGACAGTTCCTCACGACGTTCCTTCTCACCGGCTCGTACGCACGGCACGCACGGCTGCGCAGGGACCGGGCGGCGCTCGATCTGCGCTGGGAGACACAGGAGATGACGCGGGGGTCCGGGCGTTGAGCGGGAATCACCAGACCCTGGCACTCCTGCTGTTCAGCGTCTTCATCGCCGTGACACTCGGCATCACCACCTGGGTGAGCCGCGACCGGCACGGTTCGGCCGAGGAGTTCTACGCCGGCGGCCGGCTGTTCTCGCCCATGGAGAACGGTTTCGCCATCGCGGGCGACTACATGTCGGCCGCGTCCTTCCTCGGCATCTCCGGTCTGATCGCCCTCTTCGGATATGACGGCATGCTCTACTCGGTCGGCTTCCTGGTCGCCTGGCTCGTCGTGCTGCTACTCGTCGCGGAACTCGTCCGCAACTGCGGCCGGTTCACCCTCGCCGACGTGGTCGCGGCGCGCATGGCGGAGCGCCCGGTCCGGATCGCGGCGGGGACGTCCTCCGTCACGGTCTCCGTGCTCTACCTGGTGGCACAGATGGTCGGCGCGGGCAGCCTGGTGGCCCTGCTCCTCGGCGGAACGAGCGGTGCAGCGCGGTCCTGGACCGTCATCGGCGTCGGTGCGCTCATGGTGATCTACGTGTCGCTCGGCGGGATGCGCGCCACCACCTGGATCCAGATCGTGAAGGCCGTCCTGCTGATGGCGGGCACGATCGTCCTCACCGTGCTCGTCCTGGTCCACTTCCACGGCAATGTCAACGAGCTGCTCAACTCCGCCGCCGACCGCAGCGGGTACGGCAAGAAGTTCCTCTCGCCGGGTCTCCGGTACGGCGGCACCTGGACGGCACGCGTCGACTTCATCAGTCTCGGACTGGCCCTGGTACTCGGCACGGCCGGACTGCCGCACATCCTGTCGCGCTTCTACACCGTGCCGACCGCCCGCGCGGCCCGCCGGTCGGTCGTCTGGTCCATCGGCCTCATCGGCAGCTTCTACCTGATGACGATCGTGCTCGGATTCGGGGCGGCGGCGCTGGTCGGCTCGGCGGACGTCCGGGCGTCGAATCCCGCCGGGAACACGGCCGTTCCGCTGCTGGCGCTCGTGCTCGGCGGCGGCGAGGGCTCCACCGGAGGAACGATCCTGTTCGCCGTGGTCGCCGCCGTGGCCTTCGCGACCATCCTCGCCGTCGTCGCCGGGATCACCCTGGCCTCGTCCGCGTCCGTCGCCCACGACCTCTACGCGTCGCTCCGCCGTCCGGGTTCCGAGCAGCGCAGCGAGGTCGCCGTGGCCCGGGTCGCCGCAGCGGGGATCGGGGTGGCCGCCATCGGGCTGGGGCTGCTCGCCCAGGACCTGAACGTGGCGTTCCTGGTGGGCCTCGCCTTCGCCGTCGCGGCCTCGGCGAACCTCCCGGTGCTGCTCTACTCGCTGTTCTGGCGGAACTTCACCACGCGCGGGGCGGTCTGGTCGGTCTACGGAGGGCTGATCCCCGCCGTGCTGCTCGTCGTGCTCTCCCCGGTGGTCTCCGGCAGCACCACCTCTCTCTTCCCCGGCGTCGACTTCCAGCTCTTCCCGTTGGAGAACCCGGGCCTGGTCTCCATCCCGCTGGGATTCCTGGCCGGCTGGATCGGCACCGTCACCTCGCAGGAGCCGCCGGACGTGGCCAAGCACGCGGAGACCGAGGTCCGTGCGCTGACCGGAGCCGGCGCCGTCTGACGGGCGGCGGCCCGCGCCCTCGGGTGCGGGGGAGCGCGCCGGCCGGCGCCCGGCGTATCGCCTGGTCGTCGAGTTGCGCGCTGAGGGGTGCCGGAAAGGGGCCGGTGACGAGTACGGTGACGCCGGTCGGCTGCATCAGCGGTACCTGCGAGAAGACCCGCCGGGGCCGGCCGGGCCGGCGCGGCTTTCCGGCCGTGAGCGGTGGGGCGCTCGTCGTGGAGACGGGCGGTGCGCTCATCGCGGAGACGGTGGGGGCATTCCGGTGCTTTCCGAAATTCGTCAAGTTTCCAGCCCCACGCAATCCGCTTGCGTATCTTGCGCTAATCTTGCACACATGACGCGACGACTTGCTCAGGTGGCACAGAAGGTTGGAGTCAGCGAGGCTACGGTCAGCCGGGTGCTCAACGGCAAGCCAGGAGTCTCCGACGCCACGCGGCAGGCCGTCCTGTCCGCGCTGGACGTCCTCGGGTACGAGCGGCCGACCCAGTTGCGCGGCGAGCGGGCCCGGCTGGTCGGCCTGGTCCTGCCCGAGCTTCAGAACCCGATCTTCCCCGCCTTCGCCGAGGTGGTCGGAGGCGCGCTGGCGCAGCAGGGCCTGACGCCCGTCCTGTGCACGCAGACCAAGGGTGGCGTCTCCGAGGCGGACTACGTCGAGCTGCTCCTCCAGCAGCAGGTCTCCGGCGTCGTCTTCGCCGGTGGCCTCTACGCCCAGGCCGACGCCCCGCACGACCACTACAAGGTGCTCGCCGACCGCAAGATCCCCGTCGTCCTGATCAACGCGGCCATCGCCCATCTCGGCTTCCCGGCCGTCTCCTGCGACGATTCCGTCGCCGTCGAGCAGGCCTGGCGCCATCTGGTCTCGCTGGGCCACGAGCGCATCGGCCTGGTGCTCGGCCCCTCGGACCACATGCCCTCGCTGCGCAAGCTGGCCGCCGCCCGGGTGCTCGCAGAGGAGTCCGGCACGGCCATCCCCGATGCGTGGGTGGCCAGGGCGATGTTCTCGCTCGAGGGCGGGCAGGCGGCCGCCACGCGACTGCTGGACGAAGGGGTCACGGGGTTCATCTGCGCCAGCGACCCGCTGGCCCTGGGCGTGGTGCGCGCGGCCCGTCGCCGCGGCCTCTCGGTCCCCGCGGACGTCTCGGTCGTCGGGTACGACGACTCGGCGTTCATGAACTGCACCGAGCCGCCGCTGACCACGGTCCGCCAGCCGATCGAGGCCATGGGGCGGGCCGCGGTCGAGCTGCTCTCCGTGCAGATCGGCGGGCGCGCCGTGCCCTCCGACGAGCTGCTCTTCGAGCCCGAGCTGGTGGTGCGCGGCTCGACTGCCCAGCCCCCGCGCAACACTTCCCGCTGACCGTCGCTATTTTGCGCCTGGTGAGCCGTCTATTGCGACGGTGTTTCCGATGGCGTCGGGCAGCGGTCGGGGCGGCCGCGGTCCGGTGTACTGGCCGATGGGGCGCATCCGCAGCGGGCGCTCCCCGTACTCCTCCAGGGCATGGGCGATCCACCCCGCGGTGCGGGAGATCGCGAACACGGTCTCACCCGCCTCCGCCGCCATGCCCGAGGAGACGGACAGCACCGCGAGCGCCAGATCGACGTTCGCGTGCAGCGGGGTGTGGCGCGCGGCCGTGGTGACCACGTCGCGGGCCGCGGCCAGCGCGGGCGCTGCTCGCGGGACCTCCGCGAGCAGCGCGAACAGCGCCGTGGCCCGTGGGTCCTCGCCGGTGTAGAGCCGGTGGCCCAGCCCCGGTACCCGGCGCCCGGTGCGGAGGTGGTCCGCGACCACCGGGGCCGCGCCGCCCCGCTCCAGGGCCTCGGCCAGCATCCGGTGCGCCAGTCCGCTGGCCGCGCCGTGCAGCGGCCCCTCCAGCACCCCCAGCCCCGCCGACACCACCGCGTACGGGTGGGCCCGAGCGGAGGCCGCGACCCGGGCCGCCAGGGTGGAGGCGGCCAGATCGTGGTCGATCAGCAGTCCCAGGGCGGTGTCCAGCACGTCGAGTGACGCCTCGTCGGCCGGGCGTGCGGTGAGTTTCGGCCACAGTTGACGCGCCAGACCGGCGCCGGTGGACGCGTCCGCGCCGCCGTCCCCGGCTCCGTCCGCGTCCGTGCCGCCCTTCCTGCCCCAGGCCCCCGCCTCATCCGCGCCCACTGTCGGCAGTGCGGCCACCAGGGTCGGGATCAGACTCCGGGCGCCCCCCAGCACCGCCTCGCGCGACAGGTCGAAGCGCAGCGGATCGGCGGCGGCCGCGGCGACGACCGCCACCCGCAGCCGGTCCGTCGAACCGCTGTGCGCCGGCAGGGCGCCGACCGTCCGGCGGGCCGCGGCCAGCGCCTCGGGAGGCGCCGTGAAGTGCGTGCCCGTCCGCAGCTCGCCGGTCCAGAGCCACTCGGCGACCTCCTCGTAGGTGTGGCGCCGGGCCAGCTCCGTGGCGTCCACGCCCCGGAAGTAGTAGCGGTCGCTCTCGATGAGCGTGATGCCGGTCCGGAAGGCGAGCTCGCCTGCGGGGGGCGCGGGCTCCCTGCGTCCCGTACGCCGTGCCAGGGCGTCGACCTCCGCCGCGTCGAACGTGCTGCCCCGCCCGCCGGGCGCGCGGTTGCTGGTCAGCTGCCCCCGGCTCACGTACGCGTACACCGTCTCGGGCTTCACGCCCAGGCGCTCGGCCGTCTCCCGGGTGGTGAGCCGATGCGCCGTGGCCCCCGAACTGTCGCCCGCACCTGCTTGATCCGTCATGCTGCTCACGGTATCCATATTGATTCAATCAACATTGACAGATCTAAAGTCAAGCATGGACAGTCGAATCAATGTAAAGAGTCGCACCACCGGAATGTCCATGGAGGAAGCAATGACGACCATGACCGGCTCAGCCCCGCTCGACGTCCCCCGAGGCCTCGCGGGTGTCGTCGTCACCGACACGGCCCTCGGCGATGTCCGCGGCCGCGAGGGCTTCTACCACTACCGGCAGTACTCGGCGGTCGAGCTGGCCCGGACCCGCGGCTTCGAGGACGTCTGGTACCTGATGACCGAGGGCGAGCTGCCCGGTCCGGCCGCCCGCGCCGACTTCGCGGCCCGCACCGCCGCACTGCGCCGGCTGCCCGCGGAGGTACGTGACGCCCTGCCCGCCATAGCCCGCGCGGGCGCCGTCTCAGGTCCGCTGGCGGGGCTGCGCACGGCGCTCTCGCTGCTCGGTGCGTCGGCGGGCTTGCGCCCCGTGTACGACATCGACGCGGACCAGCGCCGTGCCGACGCGCTGACCGCCTGCGCCGCGGTCCCCACCGTGCTCACCGCCCTGCACCGGCTCGGCCGGGGCCTCGAACCGGTGGAGCCGCGCGACGACCTGCCGTACGCGGCCAACTACCTCTACATGCTGACCGGTTCCGTGCCGGACGCCGCCCGGGTCA
This sequence comes from Streptomyces sp. NPDC087428, assembly GCF_044744085.1. Classification (NCBI taxonomy): domain Bacteria; kingdom Bacillati; phylum Actinomycetota; class Actinomycetes; order Kitasatosporales; family Streptomycetaceae; genus Streptomyces; species Streptomyces sp. NPDC087428. Next base: position 167,958 of record NZ_JBIUXR010000014.1, on the reverse strand, counting down.
GGGCCGTCGAGCAGTATCTGATCTCCACCGTCGACCACGGCTTCAACGCCTCGACCTTCACCGGCCGGGTCGTCGCCTCCACCGGCGCGGACGTCGCCGCATGCCTGGTGGCGGCCGTCGGCGCGCTCTCCGGACCGCTGCACGGCGGTGCGCCCAGCCGGGCCCTCGACACCCTGGACGCCATCGGGACCCCCGACCGCATCGACGGATGGATCCGGGAACGAGTCCTCGCCGGTGACCGGATCATGGGCTTCGGACACCCGGTCTACCGCACGGAGGACCCGCGCTCACGCATGCTCCGCGGCATCGCCCAGAGCTTCGGCGGACCGCTCGTCGACTTCGCCGTCGAGGTGGAACGGCAGGTCGAGGCGATCCTCGCCGAGCTCAAGCCGGGGCGCGAACTGCACACCAACGTGGAGTTCTACGCCGGAGTGGTCATGGAGCTGTGCGGGCTGCCGCGCGAGATGTTCACGCCGACGTTCTGCGCGGCGCGCGTGGTCGGCTGGAGCGCCAATATCCTGGAGCAGGCGGAGGACTCCAAGATCATCCGCCCGGCGGCCCGTTACGTCGGCCCGCCTCCGCCGCAGCCGGTCCCGGCCGCCTGACGTTCCCCGAAGGGCCCCCGTTGAACCCGTCGTCCCCGCCCCGCGGCCGGCAGATCCCGGTCATCGTCCTCGCAGGATTCCTGGGATCCGGCAAGACGACGCTGCTCAACCACCTGCTGCGCCACCGCGCGGGAAACCGGATCGGCGTGATCGTCAACGACTTCGGGTCCATCGAGATCGACGCCATGACCGTGTCCGGGCAGGTCGGCTCGACGGTCTCGCTCGGCGGTGGCTGTCTGTGCTGCGCGGTCGACGTGAGCGAGCTGGACACCTACCTGGAGACCCTCACCCGGCCCGCCGCCCGGCTCGACGTGATCGTCATCGAGGCCAGCGGGCTCGCCGAACCCCAGGAACTCGTACGGATGCTGCTGGCCAGCGACAACCCGCACATCGTGTACGGGGGGCTGGTCGAGGTGGTCGACGCCGCCGAGTTCGCCGCCACCCGGGAGCGCCACCCGGAGATCGACCGCCATCTCGCCGTCGCCGACCTGGTCGTGCTGAACAAGACGGACCGGGCCGGGGACGCAGGACTGCCGCGCATCCGGGAGGCCGTCGCGGCCACCGGCAGTACGGCGGCCGTCGTCCCCGCCACGTACGGGCGCATCGACCCCGAGCTGCTCTTCGATCCGGCGCTGCGGCCCGACAGCGAGGAGAGGGCCCGACAGCTGACCTTCGAGGACCTGTACCTGGAGGAGCGGGCCGCGGACGCCGGTGAGGAGCACCGGGACCATCTGCACGCGGCGTACGAGAGCATCGAGTTCACCTCCGACGTGCCCATGAGCCCCCGTCGGCTGATGGGATTCCTGGACTCCCGGCCGGAAGGCCTCTACCGGATCAAGGGGTTCGTCGACTTCGGCGCGGGGGACACGGACAACCGCTACGCGCTGCACGCCGTCGGCAGGTTCCTCCGATTCGCCCCGCAGCCCTGGAGCCGCGCCGAACCGCGGCTGACCAGCCTCGTGCTGATCGGTTCCGGCATCGACGCGGAGGCCCTGCGCAAGGAGCTGGCCGACTGCCGCGAGACCGCCCGGGAGCAGCGGGAAACGGCGCCGGACACAGCGCAGGACGCCGCACATGAGCGAAGCATGTGGGGCGTCCTGCGCTACGTGCAGCAGCCCGGCGACGACGCATGGCGCTGACGCACCGGGCCGGGCCGGCTACACCGGACCGGCGATCACCGCGACCGGGGACTCCAGGGGCGTCCCCGAACCGTCGCGCCTCGGGTCGGGCGCGGGCAGCGTGGCCGGTGCACCGTTCTTCTGCGCGGCGCGGGCGGGCGTCGGGCCCGCCCAGGCGAACGTCAGGACGTCCTCGCCCTTGAGGAACCGCTGACAGCGCACCCCACCCGTGGCCCGGCCCTTGCGCGGGTACTGGTCGAACGGGGTGTACTTGCACGTCAGCACGGAGTCGTCCAGCGTGCCGTGCGAACCGGCGACCGTGAACACCATGGCGTTCGCGGCCGGATCCACCGCGGCGAAGGAGAGCACCTCCGCGCCCTCCGTGAGCTTGACGCCCGCCATACCGCCGGCCGCACGGCCCTGCGGGCGCACCTGCGCCGCCGGGTAGCGCAGCAACTGCGCGTCCGAGGTGATGAAGACCAGGTCCTCCTCGCCGGTGCGCAACTCCACCGCGCCGACGACCCGGTCACCGTCCTTGAGGCCGATGACCTCCAGCTCGTCCTTGTTGGCCGGATAGTCCGGCACCACGCGCTTCACGACGCCCTGCAGGGTGCCGATCGCCAGCCCCGGTGAGGACTCGTCGAGCGTGGTGAGGCAGATGACCTCCTCGTCCGCCTCCAGGGTGAGGAACTCCGCGACCATCGCGCCGCCCGAGAGGTTGGGCGCCGCATGGGTGTCAGGCAGCTGCGGCAGATCGATCACCGCGAGCCGCAGCATCCGCCCCGTCGTGGTCACCACGCCGACGTCGCCCCGTGCCGTGGCGGGCACGGCCGACACGATCACATCGTGCTTGGCGCGCTTGGCGTCCTCGGCGAAGACGATCGGGTCGCCGTTGGCGGTACGGGCCAGCAGACCGGTCGAGGACAGCAGCACCCGGCACGGGTCGTCCGCGACCTCCAGCGGTACGGCCGCGACCTGCGAACCGGCCGACTCCAGCAGCACCGTACGCCGGTCGGTGCCGAACTTCTTGGCGACCGCGGCCAGTTCCGTGGAGACGAGCTTGCGCAGCTCGGCGTCCGAGTCGAGGATCGCGGTCAGCTCGGCGATCTCGGCGTTGAGCCGCTCCTGCTCGCTCTCCAGCTCGACCCGGTCGAACCGGGTGAGCCGGCGCAGCGGGGTGTCCAGGATGTACTGCGTCTGGACCTCGCTCAGCGAGAAGTGCTCGATGAGCCGGTCCTTCGCCTGCGCCGAGTTGTCGCTGGAGCGGATGAGCCGGATGACCTCGTCGATGTCGATCAGCGCGACGAGGAGGCCCTCGACCAGGTGCAGCCGGTTGCGGCGCTTGGTCCGGCGGAACTCGCTGCGCCGGCGCACCACGTCGAAGCGGTGGTCGAGATAGACCTCCAGGAGCTCCTTGAGGCCCAGGGTGAGCGGCTGCCCGTCGACCAGCGCCACATTGTTGATGCCGAAGGACTCCTCCATCGGCGTCAGCTTGTAGAGCTGTTCCAGGACGGCCTCCGGCACGAAGCCGTTCTTGACCTCGATGACCAGGCGCAGTCCGTGCGAGCGGTCGGTGAGGTCCTTGACGTCCGCGATGCCCTGGAGCTTCTTCGCCGAGACCAGGTCCTTGATCTTGGCGATCACCTTCTCCGGGCCGACGCTGAAGGGCAGTTCGGTGACGACCAGACCCTTGCGGCGTGCCGTGACGCTCTCCACGGCGACGGTGGCGCGGATCTTGAACGAGCCGCGGCCTCCCGCATAGGCGTCCTTGATGCCGCCGAGGCCCACGATCCGGCCGCCGGTCGGCAGGTCGGGACCGGGGACGAACCGCATCAGGGTCTCCAGGTCCGCGCCCGGATGCTTGATCAGGTGGCGGGCGGCGGCGATGACCTCGCCCAGGTTGTGCGGGGGCATGTTCGTCGCCATGCCGACGGCGATCCCGGTCGTGCCGTTGACCAGGAGGTTCGGATAGGCGGCCGGGAGGACGACCGGCTCCTGCTCCTGGCCGTCGTAATTCGACTGGAAAGCGACGGTGTCCTCGTCGATCGACTCCGTCATCAACGACGTCGCGTCGGCCATCCGGCACTCGGTGTACCGCATGGCGGCCGGCGGGTCGTCGTTGCCGAGCGAGCCGAAGTTTCCGTGTCCGTCGACGAGGGGGAGCCGCATGGAGAACGGCTGTGCCATCCGCACCAGGGCGTCGTAGATCGACGCGTCCCCGTGCGGGTGCAGCTTACCCATGACCTCGCCGACGACGCGGGCGCACTTCACGTAGCCGCGGTCCGGGCGCAGGCCCATCTCGTTCATCTGGTACACGATGCGGCGGTGCACCGGCTTCAAGCCGTCACGGGCGTCCGGCAGGGCCCGTGAGTAGATCACCGAGTACGCGTACTCGAGGAAGGAGCCCTGCATTTCGTCGACGACGTCGATGTCGAGGATCTTCTCCTCGAAGTCGTCCGGCGGCGGGGTCTTCGTGCTGCGGCGGGCCATCGCTGCTGCGACTCCTTCACGGATTCTGTTCGGGCAACCTCAGGTTCTGACGCGGACCATTGTGGACCGCCGCACTGACAACTCCGACCTCGACCCGTCCCAAAGGGGGTTCTCCACCCGTCCCGAGGGGTCCGGACACCGCTTTCCGGTGACGTGCGCGGCACGGGAACTTCGCCAGGCGTCGGTGCGCTTGCTTACAGTGGCAGGTCTCGCATCACATCCAGTATCGCGATCGAAGGGACGTACATGCCCATGGGTCACACGGCCACAGCCCAGGCCGGCTCCGGCGGCTTGACAGCGACCGAGCACCGTCTGGCCAACGGCCTGCGCGTGGTGCTCTCCGAGGACCATCTGACCCCGGTCGCCGCGGTGTGCCTCTGGTACGACGTCGGCTCGCGCCACGAGGTCAAGGGGCGCACCGGTCTGGCTCACCTCTTCGAGCACCTGATGTTCCAGGGCTCGGGCCAGGTCAAGGGGAACGGACACTTCGAGCTGGTGCAGGGCGCCGGCGGCTCCCTCAACGGCACCACCAGCTTCGAGCGGACCAACTACTTCGAGACGATGCCCACGCATCAGCTGGAACTGGCCCTGTGGCTCGAGGCCGACCGGATGGGCTCGCTGCTCGCCGCGCTCGACGAGGAGTCCATGGAGAACCAGCGCGACGTCGTCAAGAACGAGCGCCGCCAGCGCTACGACAACGTCCCGTACGGCACCGCGTTCGAGAAGCTGACCGCCCTCGCCTACCCGGAGGGCCACCCGTACCACCACACCCCGATCGGCTCGATGGCCGACCTGGACGCGGCGACGCTCGAGGACGCGCGGACCTTCTTCCGTACGTACTACGCGCCCAACAACGCGGTGCTCTCGGTCGTCGGCGACATCGACCCCGAGCAGACGCTCGCCTGGATCGAGAAGTACTTCGGCACCATCCCGTCGCACGACGGCAAGCAGCCGCCGCGGGACGGCTCACTGCCCGAGGTCATGGGCGGTGAGCTGCGCGAGGAGGTCCGCGAGGAGGTCCCGGCGCGTGCGCTGATGGCCGCCTACCGGCTGCCGCAGGACGGCACCCGCGCGTGCGACGCCGCGGATCTCGCGCTGACCGTCCTGGGCGGCGGCGAGTCGTCCCGGCTGCACAACCGCCTCGTCCGCCGCGACCGGACGGCCGTCGCGGCCGGATTCGGACTGCTGCGGCTGGCCGGCGCGCCCTCGCTCGGCTGGCTGGACGTCAAGACGTCCGGCGGCGTCGAGGTGGCGCAGATCGAGTCCGCGGTCGACGAGGAGCTCGCCCGGTTCGCCGAGGAGGGCCCCTCGCCCGAGGAGATGGAGCGCGCCCAGGCACAGTTGGAGCGCGAGTGGCTGGACCGGCTCGGTACGGTCGCGGGCCGGGCCGACGAACTGTGCCGGTTCGCCGTGCTGTTCGGTGACCCGCAGCTTGCCCTGACCGCCGTGCACCGGGTGCTCGACGTCACCGCGGAGGAGGTCCGGGCGGCCGCCAGGGCCCAGCTGCGGCCCGACAACCGGGCGGTGCTGGTCTACGAGCCGGTCGAGTCCGCGGAGCCCGCGGAAGACGCCGACGCCGCCAACGACACCGACGCGCACGAAGGAGCGGACAAGTGACCGACGCTGCCGCGACTGGAGTTTCGATGCAGTACCACCCGCAGCCCGCCCCCGGAGAGGCCAGGCCCTGGGCCTTTCCCGCACCCGAGCGCGGCGCCCTGCCCAACGGCCTCACGGTGCTGCGCTGCCACCGCCCCGGCCAGCAGGTCGTGGCCGTCGAGATCTTCCTCGAAGCCCCGCTGGACGCCGAGCCCGAGGGCCTGGACGGGGTGGCCACGATCATGTCGCGCGCCCTGTCGGAGGGCACCGACAAGCGCAGCGCCGAGGAGTTCGCCGCCGAGCTGGAGCGGTGCGGTGCCACCCTGGACGCCCACGCCGACCACCCCGGCGTCCGGGTCTCCCTGGAGGTTCCCGCCTCCCGGCTGGCCAAGGCGCTCGGCCTGGTCGCGGAGGCCCTGCGGGCACCGGCCTTCGCCGACAGCGAGATCGAGCGGCTGGTGAACAACCGGCTCGACGAGATCCCCCACGAGCAGGCGAACCCCGCCCGGCGCGCCGCCAAGCAGCTCTCCAAGGAGCTCTTCCCGGCCACGGCCCGCATGTCGCGCCCGCGCCAGGGCACCGAGAAGACCGTGGAGCGGATCGACTCCGCCGCCGTGCGCGCCTTCTACGACGCCCACGTCCGGCCGTCCACCGCGACCGCCGTGGTCGTCGGCGACCTCACCGGCATCGACCTGGACGCCCTGCTCGCCGACACCATCGGCGACTGGTCGGGCGACACGGCCGAGCCCCGCCCGGTCCCGCCGATCACCGCCGACGACACCGGCCGGGTGGTGATCGTGGACCGCCCCGGAGCGGTCCAGACCCAGCTGCTCCTCGGCCGGATCGGCGCCGACCGGCACGACAGCGTCTGGCCCGCCCAGGTGCTCGGCACGTACTGCCTGGGCGGCACGCTGACCTCCCGCCTGGACCGGGTGCTGCGCGAGGAGAAGGGGTACACCTACGGCGTGCGCGCCTTCGGCCAGGTGCTGCGCTCCTCCGCCGGGGACGCCGCCTCCGGGCCGACGGGCGCCGCGATGCTCGCCATCAGCGGCTCGGTGGACACGGAGTCCACCGGGCCGGCGCTGGAGGACCTGTGGAAGGTGCTGCGGACACTGGCCGCGGAGGGCCTCACGGACGCCGAGCGCGAGACGGCCGTGCAGAACCTCGTGGGCGTCGCACCGCTGAAGTTCGAGACGGCGGCCTCCGTCGCCGCGACCCTCGCGGACCAGGTCGAGCAGCACCTCCCGGACGACTACCAGGCGCAGCTGTACGCGCGCCTCGCGGACACCGGCACGGTGGAGGCGACGGCGGCCGTGGTCAACGCCTTTCCGGGCGACCGGCTGGTCACGGTCCTCGTCGGGGACGCCGCGCAGATCGAGGAGCCCGTGAGGGCTCTCGGCATCGGAGAGGTCTCGGTCGTCACCGGCTGACCGGACGCTCTCCCCGGTAACGGGACAAAAGGAAGGTCCTGGTGGATCGCTGACCGCCGGGGCCTTCCTCTTTTGTCCAGTTTTGCGGGAGAGGTTGCCTGTCTGCCCTGTGGGATGCGCTACAAATCCGCCTGTCCGTTTGGTGTGGGGAAGTGCCCCCGTTTAACGTCGGCCCGGCTGTCCGTCACTCGTATGCCGCATCCGTGACGTACCGGGCAGCCATCGCCGAGTCCCCGTCAGGCGCGAGCCGGGGGAGCCGGGGACCCACGCAGTCCCTGGGGTGAATCGGATGCCCATGCCTCGGTGAGGCCGGGGGATCCGTAGGAGACCTTCCTGCTCCGAACCCGTCAGCTAACCCGGTAGGCGAGAGGGAAGGAAAGGACCAGCCACTTCATGGCGTTCACCCGTGCCACCGGGAAGCACCGTGCCCCGAGCCGTCTGACGCGCTGCGGCGCGAAGGCCGTCGGCATCGCGACCCTGGCCACCACCGGCGTCATCGGCTCCCTGGCCTCCCCGGCCCTCGCCGCCGGCACCGAGACCCCCGACGCCGACGAGACAGGGCTCTCCCAGGTCATCGCCATCGAGGGCGACCTGGCCGACCGGATCGACGCGCAGGCGGACGCGCAGCAGCGCCAGGCCGACGCCGCCGCGAAGGCGAAGGCGAAGGCGGACGCCAGGGCGAAGGCCGAGGCGAAGAAGAAGGCGGACGCCAAGAAGAAGGCCGACGCCAGGGCCAGGGCTGCCGCGAAGGCCGAGGCCGCCGCCAGGGCCGAGGAGGCCCGCGCGAGCGAGGCGCGTGCCGCCCGCTCCGCCGAGCGCGCCCGGCTGGGCACCTTCCAGCTCCCCGTCGCGGGTTCCCACGTGAGCACCGGCTACCAGGCCGGCGGCTCCCTCTGGTCCTCCGGCAGCCACTCCGGCATCGACTTCCACGCCGCGTCCGGCAGCTCCGTCGTCGCCGTCGGCGCCGGTACGGTCGTCGAGGCCGGCTGGGGCGGCGCGTACGGCAACAACATCGTGCTCCGGATGACGGACGGCACGTACACCCAGTACGGCCACCTCTCCTCGATCGGCGTCTCCGTCGGCCAGGGCGTCGGCCAGGGCCAGCGGATCGGCCTCTCCGGCTCCACCGGCAACTCCACCGGACCGCACCTCCACTTCGAGGCCCGGACCACGCCGTCGTACGGCTCCGACATGGACCCGGTCGCCTATCTGCGCGCCCACGGCGTCACCGTCTGACCGACGGCGAAGCACCTCGGTGAAAGGCCCCGGCAGCCCGCCGGGGCCTTCGTCGTACCCAAAAGATATTCATGAATTTCCACCCGGCATCGGAAATGCGAGCGCATTGCAATAGAGTCACAGGACAGGCGTCGATCGGCCGCGTTCCGCGGGGATTAAGACGGAGGTTCGGACATGCGCATTCCGGCGCATTCGGTATGCACGGCAATCCGTGACGACATCGTCTCCGGTGTCTTCGAGCGCGGCAGCCGACTCACCGAGGAGGTGCTCGCACGCCGTTACGGGGTCTCCCGCGTCCCGGTGCGCGAAGCGCTGCGCACCCTGGAGTCCGAGGGCTTCGTGGTCACCCGCAGGCATGCCGGGGCCTGCGTCGCCGAGCCCGACGAGCAGGAGGCCGCCGATCTCCTGGAGGTCCGGATGCTGCTGGAGCCGCTCGGCGCGGCCCGTGCCGCCCAGCGCCGCACCGACGCCCACCTCAAGGTGCTGCGCGGCCTGGTCAGGCTGGGGCAGGAGCGGACCCGCCGGGGCGAGGGCGAGGACCTGCGGTCACTGGGCGGCTGGTTCCACGAGACCCTGGCCCAGGCCTCCGGCAGCCCCGGCCTGATCGCACTGCTCACCCAGCTCCGGCACAAGATCGCCTGGATGTACGCGGTCGACCAGCCGGCCCGCCCCGCCGACTCCTGGGCCGAGCACGGGGCCATCGTGGACGCCGTGGCGCGCGGCGACGCGGAACGCGCGCGGGCGCTGGCCGCCCAGCATGCCGAGCGGGCCACCGCCGCGCACCGGCTGCGCCGTCCCGACCGGCCGGGCGCCGCCGCCATCCCCCGCGCCGGCCGGGTGAGGACTTCGCAACATGTCGTAAACACCCCGAGCGGCCGGCATTAACAAGGGGGCCGTATACAAAGAGCAGGCATTCATTGGGGCTTTGTTCTTGCTGCCCTGAATTCCGATGCGCGGGTCTTTATCGGTGATCCGTCATTCCCGCGCACACGAAAGAGCCGCGACTCCCGGTCGGGGGTGTCGCGGCTCTTTCGCAAGAATTCCGGCGGTCGTGACCGCTGGGTCAGACGGTCTCCGGAAGCTCGTCGAGCCCCTCGGCGACCAGCTTGGACAGACGGTCCAGAGCGGCTTCGGCGTCGTCGGCGTCGGACGCGAGAACGATCTCCTCGCCGCCCTGGGCGCCGAGCCCGAGCACCGCGAGCATGGACGCGGCGTTCACCGCGTTGCCGTCGGCCTTGGCGATCGTCACGGGTATGCCGGAGGCCGTGGCGGCACGGACGAAGATGGATGCGGGGCGGGCGTGCAGGCCCTCGGCCCAACCGACGTTGACGCGGCGCTCAGCCATGGTTCTGCCCTTCACGAATCAATGGTTGTCTAGACCAGTCTCTCATGCAGTGCCCGATGCTCCGGCCGACCCGCGGCCCGGTCGAGTGGGTGCCGGGGCCCGGCCGTACCGTCGATCGGCCACCCCCAGACTGCCCCGGCCCCGCCCCCCACGCGACCGCTGACAGAGCCGTAGGCTTTGCCCATGGAGCCCTCTCCGGAGCAGAGTCCGCATCACGTCTACCCCGATCACTGGGAGGCGGACGTGGTGCTCCGCGACGGCGGCACCGCGCGGATCAGGCCGATCACCACGGACGATGCCGAACGGCTGGTCAGCTTCTACGAGCAGGTGTCCCCGGAGTCGAAGTACTACCGCTTCTTCGCTCCCTACCCCCGGCTCTCCGCCAAGGACGTCCACCGCTTCACCCACCACGACTACGTCGACCGGGTGGGACTCGCCGTCACGGTGGGCGGAGAGTTCATCGCCACGGTCCGCTTCGACCGGATCGACGCCACGGGCAGGCCCGCGTCGGCCCCGGCGGACGAGGCCGAGGTCGCCTTCCTCGTCCAGGACGCGCATCAGGGCCGCGGCGTCGCCTCCACGCTGCTCGAACACATCGCGGCCGTCGCCCGCGAGCGCGGCATCCGGCGCTTCGCCGCCGAGGTGCTGCCCGCCAACAACAAGATGATCAAGGTGTTCCGGGATGCCGGGTACACCCAGCAGCGCAGCTTCGAGGACGGCTCCGTCCACCTCACCCTGGACCTCGAACCGACCGCGGAGTCGCTCGCCGTCCAGCGCGCCCGGGAACAGCGCGCGGAGGCACGCTCCGTGCAGCGGCTGCTCGCACCCGGCTCCGTCGCCGTCATCGGCGTGGGGCGCACCCCCGGCGGCGTCGGCCGCACCGTCCTGCGCAACCTCCTGGGCGCGGGCTTCACCGGCCGCACGTACGCCGTGAACAGCGCCTTCGCCGCCGGCCAGGACACCATCGACGGGGTGCCCGCCCACCGCTCCCTCGGCGAGATCGGCGAACCCGTCGACCTCGCCGTCGTCGCCGTACCCGCGGAGCGGGTCCCGGAGGCCGTCGCGGACTGCGGCGAGCACGGCGTCCAGGGCCTGGTGGTCCTCTCCGCCGGATACGCCGAGTGGGGTGCGGAGGGCCGCGAACGGCAGCGCGAACTGGTGCGCCAGGCCCGCTCGTACGGTATGAGGATCATCGGTCCGAACGCCTTCGGCATCATCAACAACTCCGAGGCGGTCCGGCTGAACGCCTCCCTGGCACCGGAACGGCCCGCCTCCGGGCGCATCGGCCTGTTCACCCAGTCCGGCGCGATCGGCATCGCCCTGCTCTCCGGGCTCTACCGGCGCGGCGCCGGACTCTCCACCTTCATCTCGGCCGGCAACCGCGCCGACATCTCCGGCAACGACTTCCTCCAGTACTGGTACGAGGACCCGGACACCGATGTCGCCCTGCTGTACCTCGAATCGCTCGGCAACCCGCGCAAGTTCACCCGCCTCGCCCGGCGTACCGCCGCCGTGAAGCCGGTCGTCGTCGTGAAGGGCGCCCGGCACAGCGGCTCCACCCCGCCGGGCCACGCCGTACCCGTCAGCCGGATCCCGGACGCCACGGTCTCCGCGCTGATGCGCCAGGCGGGCGTGATCCGCGTCGACACGGTGACGGAGATGGTCGACGCGGGCCTGCTCCTCGCCGGCCAGCCGCTCCCGGCGGGCGGCCGTGTCGCGATCCTCGGCAACTCCGAGTCCCTCGGCCTCCTCACGTACGACGCCTGCCTGGCCGAGGGCCTGCGCCCGCGTCCGCCGCGCGACCTCACCACCGCCGCCACCCCGCAGGACTTCCGGGACGCGCTGGCCGAGGCGCTGGCCGACGAGGGCTGTGACGCGGTGATCGTGACGGCGATCCCGTGGGTGGGCGAGGACGGCGAGGCGGAGCCGGGCGACGGCGAGGTGCTGGCCACCGCCCTGCACACGGCCGCCGCCGCCGGGCCGGCCAAGCCGGTGGCCGTCGTCCACGTGGAGATCGGCGGCCTCGCGGAGGCCCTGGCCGCCGCCACCGGCACGGTGGCCCAGCAGCGCCCGGCCCCGGCGCCGGGACGGCCCTCGGCCACCCCCGCCGCCAGACCGGCCCCGCCCGGCGGAACGGACACCGCGCCGACGCCGACCGGCCCCGGGGAAGCACGCGCCGCCGGCCGGATCCCCGCCTACCCCGCCGCGGAACGGGCCGTCCGGGCGCTCGCGGAAGCCGTGAAGTACGCCCAGTGGCGACGCCAGGCCGCGGTCCCCGGCAAAGTCCCCGAGTTCCTCGACGACACCATCGACGAGCCGGGCGCGGCCGCCCGCATCGAGGCGCTGCTCGGCGAGGACCCCGATCCGCGCGGCAGGCCCCTGGCGCACGACGAGGCCCGCGAGCTGCTGGCCTGCTACGGCATCACCGTCCGGCCGACGCTCCCGGCACCCGACGCGGAGGCGGCCGTCGACGCCGCCGCACGGCTCGGCTACCCGGTCGCGCTGAAGACCACCGCACCCCATCTGCGCCACCGCGCCGACCTCGGCGGTGTCCGGCTGGACCTCGCCACCGAGTCCGCGGTGCGCCGCGCGTACGGCGAACTGACCGACCTCCTCGGCAAGCCCGCCGAGCTCCGGCCCGTCGTGCAGGCCATGGCCCCGCGCGGTGTCGACACCGTCGTACGGGCCACGATCGACCCGGCCGCGGGCGCCGTCCTCTCCTTCGGCCTGGCGGGTGCGCCCTCCGAGCTCCTCGGCGACACCGCCCACCGGCTCGTTCCGGCCACCGACCGGGACGCCGCCGAGCTGATCCGCTCGATCCGGGCCGCCCCGGTCCTCTTCGGCTGGCGCGGCTCGGCGCCCGTGGACACCGCGGCACTGGAAGAACTGCTGCTCAGGGTCTCCCTGCTGGTCGACGACCACCCCGAGGTGGTCTCCATCGCCCTGGAACCCGTCGTGGTCGCCACCCAGGGGCTGACCGTCCTCGGAGCGAGCGTCCGGCTGTCGCCGCCCCCGGCCCGCACCGACCTCGGCCCCCGCCGCCTCTCCAACTACTGAACCGCCCCGCTCCGCGCCTACCGGCAGGGAGGGCGGACAGGACGTCCCCGGCAGCCATCCGCCCCCCGTAGGATGGTCCGTATGGCTAAGACCGGTACGACGACCCAGGGGCTGCGCGCGGCGATCGAGCGCAGCGGCTACTACCCGGCCCTCGTGGCCGAGGCGGTGGAGGCCGCCGTGGGCGGTGAGCCGGTCGCTTCGTACCTGGTGCACCAGGAGACCACCTTCGACTCCAACGAGGTGCGCAGGCACGTCACGGTCCTGGTGCTCACGGACCATCGTTTCGTCGTCAGCCACACCGACGAGCAGAACGCCGACACCAGCTCCCCGACGCCCTACGCCACCACCTCCACCGAATCGGTCAAGCTCGACCGGATCTCCTCGGTCGTGGTCAGCCGTGTCGTGGCCAACCCGGAGAAGTACGTTCCCGGCACGCTGCCCCGCGAGGTCGTCCTGACGATCGGCTGGGGCGCGGTCTCCCGGATCGACCTGGAGCCCGCCGCCTGCGGCGACCCCAACTGCGAGGCCGACCACGGCTACACCGGCAGCTCCACCGCCGACGACCTGAGCCTGCGGGTCAGCGAGGCCGGCGACGGCCCCGACACCGTGCGCCAGACCCTCGCCTTCGCCCAGGCGCTCTCCGAGGCCACGGCCGCGACTGCGGCGGCCGGCCGCTGATGGTCCAGCCGGCCTGGCAGGACCCCGTCCTGCTGTCCGTCGACACCGCCCCGGTGCCCGAGTACGGCAGCGGCTCGCTCGCCGATCTGCTGCCCACGCTCGTCGCGGGACAGGGCGTGCCCGGTTTCAGCGCGGCGATCACCGAGCTGACCCCCGCCGACCGGAACTGCGTCTTCCTGATCGACGGCCTCGGCTGGGAGCAGATCCGGGCGCACCCGGACGAGGCCCCCTTCCTGCACTCCCTGCTGCCCACCTCGCGCGGCGGCACGGGCCGCCCGATAACGGCGGGCTTCCCGGCCACCACCGCGACCTCGCTGGCCTCGGTCGGTACCGGGCTGCCCCCGGGCGAGCACGGCCTCCTCGGGTACACGGTGCGCAATCCGGAGACCGGCGCGCTGATGAACCAGCTCCGCTGGAGGCCGTGGACGCAGCCCAAGGTCTGGCAGCCCCACCCCACCGTCTTCACCCGCGCCGACGCGGCCGGAGTGCGTACCGCACAGGTCTCCGCGCCCACCTTCGAGCAGACCCCGCTCACCAAGGTCGCGCTGAGCGGCGGCTCGTTCCTCGGCCGGCTGACCGGCGAGGACCGGATGGACGTCGCCGCCGAGCGGCTGGCCGCCGGTGACCGCTCGCTCGTCTACACGTACTACAGCGAGGTCGACGGCATGGGGCACCGCTTCGGCGTCGACTCCGACGCCTGGCGCGGTCAGTTGATGCATGTCGACGGACTGGCCCGGCGCCTCGCCGAGCAGCTCCCGCCGCGCTCGGCGCTGTACATCACCGCCGACCACGGCATGATCGACATCCCGTTCGACGAGCAGTCCAGGATCGACTTCGACGCGGACTGGGAGCTGCGCGCGGGCGTCGCGCTGCTCGGCGGCGAGGGCCGCGCCCGCCATGTGTACGCCGTCCCGGGCGCCGAGGCCGATGTGCTGACCGTCTGGCGCGAGGTGCTCGGCGAGCAGTTCTGGGTGGCGAGCCGGGACGAGGCCGTCGCGGCGGGCTGGTTCGGCCCCCGGATCGACGAACGGGTCCTCGGCCGGATCGGCGACGTCGTCGCGGCGGCCCACGACGACGTGGTGATCACCGCCTCCGACAACGAGCCGCACGAGTCGGCGATGGTGGGCATGCACGGCTCGATGACCCCCGTCGAGCAGTTGGTCCCGCTCCTCGAAGTACGCTCCTAGGCGTGTTTCGAAAGTCCCGTACGCGCCCTCCTGGCCGTACGGGCCCGTTCCACGGCCCCCTCCGCCCGTCCCGAAAGGTGCTCGACCCCTCATGCCCGAGCTGGTGTTCTTCTCCGGAACCATGGATTGCGGGAAGAGCACTCTGGCGCTCCAGATCGGGCACAACCGGTCGGCGCGGGGCCTCCAGGGCGTGATCTTCACCCGGGACGACCGGGCGGGGGAGGGCAAGCTGTCGTCACGGCTGGGTCTGGTGACGGACGCGGTCGAGGCGGACCGGGGGATGGACCTGTACGCGTACCTGGTCGCTCAGCTGTCGAAGGGCGGCAGGGTCGACTACGTGATCGTGGACGAGGCGCAGTTCCTGGCTCCTGAGCAGATCGACCAGCTGGCCCGCGTCGTGGACGACCTGGAGATGGACGTCTTCGCCTTCGGTATCACCACGGATTTCCGTACGAAGCTGTTCCCCGGATCGCAGCGGCTGATCGAGCTGGCGGACCGGGTCGAGCAGCTGCAGGTCGAGGCCCTGTGCTGGTGCGGGGCCCGTGCGACGCACAACGCGCGGACGATAGAGGGTGAGATGGTCGTCGCGGGAGCCCAGGTCGTGGTCGGCGATGTGAACCGCCCTGCGGGCGAGGTCGGTTACGAGGTTCTCTGCCGCCGCCACCACTCGCGCCGCATGACCGCCGCGTCCGCCCGCGTGGGCGCGCTGTCCCCGGACGTTCTGCCGGTCTCGTCTGCCTGACAACACCGCAGGCGTCGCCGTGGACAGCGCCCAGGTGGCCACCGCGGACGCGGCGCTGCCCGAGGACACCGTCCTGTGGAACTCCGTGACGGGGCGGGACGACAACGGCGACTCGAAGGCGTGGCAGGGCAGCCTCGCGGACGTCGGGCTGTGGGACCGGGCCGTCGTCCCCGCCGACGAGGTGTGCGCCTGGGCCCGGGTGCCGGCCCGCGAGGAGATCAACGCGCTCTGACCCGAGCCGGGGTGGTGTCGGGCCGAGGAACGAGCAGGCCAAGCCCGGTGCGGGTGCGCGCCTCGAAGGACTCGATGCGCAGGGCCTGTTCATCGGTGAGCACGTCGCACACCCAGTCCCAGTGCAGCGCCACCCGGTCACCGGGGGAGACGCCGTCGAGCAGCGTCCGGCCGCCCGCCGAGAGGCGCACGGTCTCCTCCTGCCAGTCGCCGGTGGCGGTCGCGGTCCCGTCCCAGACCAGCGGACGGGACCGTACGGTCGCCACCTCGCTGCCGGCCGTGAGCACCACGCCCGTCCGGATGCGGCAGCGGTCCAGCACGGACAGGGCGGTCGGATTCCCGTCGGGCCGGAGCATCGGCGCCCACGGATACACCTCGAACACCTGAAAGCTGTGGTGGGCCAGGGCCCGCCGCGCCGCCTCGCGCCAGGTACCGCCCGACTGGCCGCGGAAACGGTCCGTCAGGCGCTCCACCAGGGCGGCGGGATCGGCCAGCTCCAGCAACTCGTTGCCGATCCAGTAGGCCTCGACCACCCGGACATCGAGCGGGTCCGTGAGCCCGGCCGTCTCCGCGAGGAACTGGAGATAGCACCAGGCCCCCTCGAACTGCCGGGCCCGCCGCCCGATGTCGGCGGTCGCCTCCCGGCGCAGCAGGGCCGCCGCGTCGGCGGGGCCGCAGTAGCCGAGCTCGTTGGGCGGGTAGGCGTATCGCGCGAACAGCAGCGCGCCCTCAGCACTCACTCAGCAGATCCTCGGTCGTAGTCGTTCGCCACGCAGCGGATCCTCGGTCGTAGTCGTTCGCCACGGCGCAGGCCTTCGGCAGCCGTCCGCCACGCACTCAGCAGATCCGCGGCAGTTGTTCGCCGATCGGCAGCCCGATCACCCGGCTCCCGCCCAGGCCCGTCCTCGCGACCACCATCCCGGCGTGATCCGGCACGCACCTGCCGATCCTGCACGCGGACCGGCCCAGCGGGTGCGCCCGCATCGCTGCCAGCACCCGGTCCGCGTCCGCGCCGGGAACGATGGCGATCAGCTTGCCCTCGTTGGCCACCTGGAGCGGGTCGAGCCCGAGCAGACTGCACGCGTCCCGTACCGCGGGCGGCACCGGCAGCAGCCGCTCGACCAGCTCGATGCCCACCTCCGCGGCACGGGCGATCTCGTTCAGCGACGCGGAGACACCCCCGCGCGTGGGGTCCCGGAGCACATGGACGTCCACGCCGGTGCCGATCATGGAGGCGACCAGACCGTGCAGCGGAGCGGTGTCGCTCTCGACGGTCGTACCGAACTCCAGGCCCTCCCGGCAGCTCATCACGGCCACGCCGTGCACCCCGATGTCGCCGCTGACGAGCACGGCGTCGCCGGGTCGCGCCCGGCGCGGGCCGATGTCGACACCGGACGGCACGACACCGATGCCCGAGGTGTTGAGGTAGACGCCGTCGCCGCTGGCGCGCTCCACGACCTTGGTGTCCCCGGTGACCAGGCGTACGCCGGCGGCCTCGGCCGCCCGGCCCACCGCCCGTGCGATCCGGCCGAGGACGCTCAGTTCGGTGCCCTCCGCGAGGATGAAGGCGGTCGACAGGAACAGCGGCGTCGCCCCCGACATGGCCAGGTCGTTGACCGTCCCGTTCACCGCCAGGTCACCGATCGACCCGCCGGGGAAGAACATCGGCTTCACCACGAACGAGTCCGTGGAGAAGGCGAGACGGGTGTCGGTGCCGACGCTCAGGACGGCCGAGTCACCGAGCTCTGCGGCCGCTGCGGCCCCGTACGCGGGCAGGAACAGGTGCTCGATCAGCTCGCCGGACATCGCGCCGCCGCCACCGTGGCCCATCACGACGGTCGGGACGTCCCGCAGCGGTACGGGGCAGGCCCACCCCTCGAAGTCCGGTCCGGCCGGCCCCGGCGCCGCGTCGGAGACGTCGCGCACCGTGCCGGTCAAGTCCCGCACGGGATCAGCCGAGTCCCGCACAGGGGCAGTCACGTCCTGCATCGCGTCAGTCACTTCGCATCGACCAGTTCCAGACGGCGGTGGGTGTAGTACGCGGCGCACGCGCCCTCGGACGACACCATGGTCGCGCCGAGCGGGTTCCTCGGTGTGCACTCCTTGCCGAACGCCTCGCACCGGTGCGGTTTGATCAGCCCCTGGAGTACCTCGCCCGAGCGGCAGAGCGAGGACTCGGCGGTGTGGATGTCCGCCACGTCGAACCGCTGCTCCGCGTCGAACTCCCGGTACTTCCCGGAGAGCCGCCAGCCGCTGCGGGGGATCGCCCCGATGCCGCGCCAGGTGCGGTCCGTCACCTCGAAGACATCGGCGAGCATCTTCATCGCGGGCGCGTTGCCCTCGTCGCGAACGGCCCTGGGGTAGGCGTTCTCCACCTCGTGGCGGCCCGCTTCCAGTTGGAGGACGGTCCGGCGGACGCCTTCGAGGATGTCCAGGGGCTCGAAGCCGGTGACCACGATCGGCACCTTGTACTTCTGCGCCAGCGGAGGGTACTCGGCGGTCCCCATCACACTGCACACATGACCGGCGGCGAGGAACGCCTGCACCCGGCAGGCCGGGGACTCCATGATCGCGGCGATCGCGGGCGGCACCAGGACGTGGGACACCAGCAGTGAGAAGTTGCGCACCCCGAGCTGCTTGGCCTGGTACACCGTCATCGCGTTGGCGGGGGCGGTGGTCTCGAAGCCGATGCCGAAGAAGACGACCTCACGGTCCGGGTTCTCGCGGGCCAGTCTCAGCGCGTCCAGAGGTGAGTACACCACCCGTACGTCGCCGCCGGCGCTCTTGACGGAGAACAGGTCCTGGCTGCTCCCGGGCACGCGCAGCATGTCGCCGAACGAGCAGAAGATGACACCGGGGCGGGCGGCGATCGCCAGGGCGCGGTCGATGATCTCCAGCGGGGTCACACAGACGGGACATCCCGGGCCGTGGATCATCTCCACGCTCTCGGGGAGGAGCTGGTCGATGCCGTGCCGGATGATCGAGTGGGTCTGGCCGCCGCAGACCTCCATCATCGCCCACCTCCGGGTGGTGGCCGCATGGATCTGGTCGATCAGCTTCTTCGCGAGATCGGGGTCGCTGAACTCTTCGAGGTACTTCACCGGCCGGCTCCTTCGGGTGACGTGCGCTGCTGTGCGGCGAGCTCGAAGCCGTCCCCGAACTCCTCGGCGAGGATGCCGAGCCGTTCGAAGTTGGCCAGGGTGTCCTGGGCGGAGGCCTCGTCGAGGCGCTGAATGGCGAATCCGACGTGCACGATGACGTACTCACCGACGGCCGCGTCGGGGATGTACTGGAGGCACACCTCTTTGCGCACTCCGCCGAAGTCGACCTCGGCCATCACGGTGCCGTCGACTTCTGCGGTACTGAGGACACGCCCCGGAACAGCGAGACACATGGCTTCTCTCCTCTGTGGATCCCTTGGGGTACGGGAGCGCGGCGCGGTCAGCCCGCCGCGGCGATCATGAGCTGGCCGAGGGCGATCCCGCCGTCGTTCGGCGGGAGCAACCGGGGCCGCAGCACCGTGAAGCCCCGCTCCACCAGGCCCCGTTGTGCCGCTTCGAGCAGGACGGCGTTCTGGAAGACACCGCCGCCCAGAGCCACGGTGGTGAGACCGGTGTGCTTGCGGCAGCGGTCCGCGAGGTCGGTGACCAGCGCGGCGACGGACGCGTGGAAGCGTGCGGCGACCAGCCCGGCGGGAACGCCCGCCCGTACGTCGGACACGACGGCCCGCACGACCGGGGCCGGATCGGCGATCGCGGTCCCCTCGTCCGTTCCGGGCCGGACACCGAAGCGGTAGCCACTCCCGGGAGCGCCGGGCACACCGTGTGCGCCCCGGGCCATTCCCTCCAGCTCCATGGCGGCCTCCGCCTCGTACGCCACCTCGTGCCGGACGCCGGCCAGGGACGCGACGGCGTCGAAGAGCCGGCCCATGCTCGACGTCGGCACGCAGCCGAACCCGGTGGCGAACTGGTGCGCCAGTACGTCGCGTTCCGCGGCCGGGCACGCGCGGACCGCGGGCATGTCCGCGTCCCAGGCGATGCCCGCCGCGTACAGGTGCGCGAGAGCCATCCGGTACGGACGCAGCACACTCGCGTCACCCCCGGCCAGCGGTACGTAAGCCAGGTGGGCGGCCCTGCGGAAGGACGCGTACCCGGCGACCAGGACCTCGCCGCCCCAGGCCGCCCCGTCGTCGCCGTGACCGGTGCCGTCGAAGGCGATGCCGATCACGCGCTCGTCGGCGCCCAGACCGTGCTCGGCCATCACGGACGCGATGTGCGCGTGATGGTGCTGCACGGTACGGACCGGCCGCCCGGCCGCGTGCGCGCGGGCCCAGGCGGCGGAGTGATAGCCGGGATGGCGGTCGGCCACCAGCCGGGCGGGCGCCACCCCGGTGAGGCTCTCCAGGTGCTTCTCGGTCCGGGTCAGCGCGTCCACCGTGGACAGGTCGTCCATGTCGCCGATGTGCTGGCTCAGCCAGGCGTAGCGGCCCTCGGCCAGCGCGCAGGTGTTCTTGAGGTCGGCGCCCACGGCGAGCGTCGGCGCCACGTCGAAGGGCAGGGCGAGCGGCAGCGGGGCGTATCCGCGCGACCGGCGGACCGGCAGCTCGGCACCGGCCACCCAGCGGCTGACCGAGTCGTCGCACGGCACCTGGATGCGCCGGTCGTGCCGCAGCCAGCCGTCGACGAGCGGGGCCAGCACGGTCAGCGCGGCCTCGTCATCGGTGACGATCGGCTCGCCCGACAGATTGGCCGACGTCATCACCAGCGCGTCCGGACCCGGCCGGTCGGCACCGATACCGAAGAGCAGGACGTGCAACGGGGTGTACGGGAGCAGCAGCCCGAGGTCGGGGCTCCCGGGAGCCACGGCATCGGACACACCGGCCCCGCCCCGTCGGGGCAGGAGAACGATCGGGCGGCGGCCGCCGGTCAGGAGTTCCTCCTCCCCGGCCGTGACGGTCACCAGCTCCCGCGCCACGTCGAGCCCCGACACCATCACCGCGAACGGCTTGCCGCCGCGCCGCTTGCGCCGGCGCAGCTCGGCCACGGCCGCGTCGTCGCGGGCGTCGCACACCAGGTGGTAGCCGCCGAGCCCCTTGACCGCGATGATCCCGCCACCGGCGAGCAGCTCCCGGGCGGCCCGCAGCGCGTCCTCGTCACGGGAGCGGGGCACCCCGTCCCCGCCGACCAGTTCGAGCCGGGGTCCGCAGTCGGGGCAGGCGATCGGCTGGGCGTGGAAGCGCCGGTCGCGCGGGTCCTCGTACTCCGTCCGGCAGGCCCCGCACATCTCGAAGTCCGCCATCGTGGTGGCGGCCCGGTCGTACGGGAGGCCGGTGACGATCGTGAACCGGGGGCCGCAGTGCGTACAGGTGATGAAGGGGTGGCGGTGGCGGCGGTCCGCCGGGTCGGCCAGCTCGTCGAGGCAGTCCCGGCAGGTCGCCGTGTCCGGCGCGACGAGCGTCCTGGCCCGGCCGCCCCCGCTGGACTCCTCGATCGTGAAGCCGGTACCGCCCCGGACCGGCTGTTCGCCGGTGCGCACGTCCTCGACGACCGCGAGCGGCGGGGCGTCGGTACGGAGCCGCCGGCCGAACTCCTCCACCGCGTCGGAGGCTCCCTCGACCTCGGCGAGCACCCCGTCGCCGGTGTTCGTCACCGTGCCCGTGAGCATCAGCTCGGTGGCGGTGACGTAGACGAAGGGCCGGAAGCCCACGCCCTGCACGACCCCGCGCACCTCGAAGCTGCGCCGGACGCGCTCCGCCCGGCCGCGGCCCATCATCTCCAGGCCCGACAGGGCCTCGCGGGCCTTCGCCCGGTCGATGAGCTCGACGGCGAAGCCCATGTGAAGAAGCACCCAGTCGTCGCAGCCGGGTGCCTCGTCGAGCATGCCGATGTTGACGCGGCGTCTGGCGCCCTCCACATCGACCAGGGCCAGTTGGCCCGCATACCCGTCCACGATCTCCACGACGCGGCCAGGAATGCCTAGACACATGATCAGGATCTCCGGGGTTCGGCGCTCTTCACGGATGTGTTCGGTAGGGCTGGTCCGGCCGGCACGAGCTGCCGGACCAGGGTGTGCACGGTCTGGACGGCCTCGGGCACCGCGCTCTCGACGGCTTCGCTGAGCCCGATGCCCTCCTCGACTCCGGCGGGTGTGCAGCCGACGAGGTAAGTGAGCGGAAGAGTACCGCCCAATT
This sequence comes from Streptomyces sp. NPDC087428, assembly GCF_044744085.1. Lineage (NCBI taxonomy): Bacteria > Bacillati > Actinomycetota > Actinomycetes > Kitasatosporales > Streptomycetaceae > Streptomyces > Streptomyces sp. NPDC087428. The sequence goes on along the minus strand of NZ_JBIUXR010000014.1, from coordinate 146,053 downwards.
GATCCAGGTTTGCAAGGACAGCGACCGGATTCATCCCATGGGCATCGAATTCACCCGTACCGAGGTCCTCCGCGCCGATGCGCAGCACCGTCAGCTCCCCGGGCGCTCCGCCACCCGGGTAGGCGTCGACCAGCACCAGCGCGTCGTACCCGTCCAGCAGGTCGTAGGCGAGGTGCATGCCGCGGATGCCGTAGTCCACCACCCGTACCCCTGGCGGCAGTCCGCCGTCGCGGGCCAGTCGGCGGACCGCCTCCGGACCGAAGCCGTCGTCACCGAGGAACAGATTGCCGATGCCGGCCACCAGGACCCGCGCGGCCGTGCCCGTCTCCTCGACCGCCCCCGTCTCCCTCGCCGTTCTCGTCATCGGGACCGGCGGCTCACATCGAGCGGATGCGCAGATAGCGGCGGACGTCCGGAATCGACTTGATGCCGACGCCCACGGCGACCAGCGCCACGGCCGCCGCCACGCCGGCGGTGATGATGCCCAGGATCTTCACGATCGGTTCTCCTCTCGGTGCCGCGCCGTCTCCTCGACGGTCAGCGGTGTCAGCTCGTCGGGTGCGAAGTAGAAGTAACGGCCGTACCAGTCGTGCAGGTCCGATGCCGGGTCGTCGACGAGGACCAGGGCGACGTGCGTGCCGCCGTCCACGTCCGAGAGCACCGCGGTCACCCGGGCCACCTGGCCGGCGAAGAACAGGTCCTGCGCGTCGGCGCGCCGGGACGGATGGACGCGGACCAGGCTGTCCTTGGCCACCCGGACCCCGTCGATCACCACCGCGTCGCTCCCCGGCCGCACCGACGCATCGGCCGCCGGATCCCACCAGGGGGCGCCCGCGGTGTCGAAGGCGGCGGGCTCCACGTCCCGCACGTCCGGCGCCGGCTCCACGGGAGCCGCGGGCCGCGGCCGGTGCGGGTCGCGCAGCAAGCCGTGCAACTGCTGGAGGCCGGCGGGCGACATCCCGTCGCAGCGGTCGATGATCTCCCTGGCCCGAGGGTCGGTGGCCCGCGCCTCCGCCTTCTCCGCCTCCGTCATGGTCATCACCCGGAGGGTCAGGATCTCGTCGATCTCGGTCGAGTCGAACAGGGCGCCAGGGCTCTGCTCGGCGACCTCCGGGTAGTCGTACAGGATGATCGGCGCACCGAGCAGGATGTCCGTCGTCCCCTTCGGACCGGCGAGCACGGGCCAGCACCTGCTCTGCCGGCAGCGCCCGGCTGCGCCCACCGCCCCGGCGGGCGGTTCGAGCAGCGAGACGAACCCGGCGTCATGCGCCCGCAGCAGCAGATGCGCACCGATCAGCGAGGCCCGGATCGCGGCGTCCTTGGTGTCCGCCGGCTCCGGGTGCTCGTTGCGCACCGCCACCGAGAGGCGTACGTAACCGTCGTCCACGACGGCCTCCGTACGGATACGGACCGCCAACGGCAGCCGCCGCCGCACGATCCGGCCCACCACCGCGCCCCGCGCGTCGGTGACCGGCTCGCTGTCCTCACCGCCGGGGACCGCGTGGACGGTCTCCGTCGGCTCACCCAACGGCAGCGCGGCCAGCACGACTTCCCGCTCGACCGCCTCGTCCCAGGACAGCACCGGGACCCCGTCGACGGTGAGCTGGTCGACCGGGGTCTCCACCCCGTCCGCGCCCCGGCTCCGCACCTCGCGGACCTGGAGCTGGAGGAAACGCAGATGCACGGTGACCGCCGCCGGGCCGTCGTGCGGTGCCAGCAGGCACTGCGTCTCCATCCCCGGCTGCTCGCCGAAACTCGCCGCCGTGGCGTTCGGCGGGCCGAGGACCCCGAACTGCCAGCGCGAGCGGTTCTTGTGCGAGCTCGCGCGGTACGGGTAGAGCAGGTACCCCTCGTACAGGACGGCGTCGGCGATCGAACGCACCTGGTCAAGGCTCACAGGACCACCTCTCGCGCACACATCGGGTCGGGGCTCATCGCGGGACCACCTCGTCGTGCTCGGCCAGCAGGGCCTGGACCGTCTCGTCCCAGCTGATCAGCCCGCGCCGGGCCCGGAAGTCCGCGAAGCGCGCCAGCACCTCGTGGTCCAGCCTGATCCAGCCGGTGCTCGGGAAGTGCGCCGCCACCATGTCCCGCCACACCTGGACCGGCATGGCGTGGCGGGCCTCGCAGTCCCACGGCACCTGCTCGACCCCGAAGCCCTTGCTGCCCCGGGTGAAGACCGTGCCGGAGAACATCAGGGCGAGCGGGACCGACCCCTCTCCCAGGGCGTGCAGATAGCGGGAGCCGATCACGTCGAAGTCGTACGTACAGGGCAGCGCGAGGTCCACCTCGGTGGCCCCGCTGAACCCCTGCACCGTGGTGTCGCAGCTCATCCACTGGAACGGCTTCAGCGTGTCGGTCCAGCGCTCCCGCCCGCCGAACAGGGCGTGCAGGCCGCTCTGTTCGGCGTCGTCGTAGTGGCGTCGCTGCGGCTCGATGCGGACCTGGCAGTGCAGCGCGACGGCGTGGATCCGCCGGCCCGTCCGCTCCTCGATCCGCAGCCGCGCCGTCAGCTGCGGCGCTGCCGCGTACGGCTCGGCGAAGACGTCGAGCACGGAGAACGCGAAGTCGTTCACGGCGCCCCGATCCCCGCGGCCGGCCGGCTGCGCTCCGTGACCCGGGCGAAGAAGGCGTCCGTCGCGGCGCGTGCCTCGGAGCCGCCGTCGAAGCCGCGCCACAGCGTGCGCAGTTGCCCCACCAGCTCGTAACAGGCGTCGATCGGCACCAGATGGCACGAACCGCCGCTCTCCGGAGTGCGCCGGATCAGCAGGGCCTCGACATCGGGGCGCAGCCCGGCCAGCTCCGGGCTCGACTCGACGACCGCCTCCCAGGCGTCCAGCGGCAGTTCCGACTCGGTGGCCCCGGCCGGACCCGGATAGAACGCGACCATGCGGTCCTGGACCGAATTGCGGAACAGGAAGGCGAGCCCGACCGGAATCTGCAACTCGTCCCAGGCACGCCCGTCCACGGTCAGCCCGGCGAAGTGCAGATAGCGCTCGGGAACCGCCCGGTAGCGCAGCTGCGCCCCCTCGTCGGTGAACAGCAGATAACAGGCCCGGCAGCCGCACATCAGGGCCCGGCTGTCGAGGTTCACCACATGGGAGTGGCTCTCGCCGATCGGCTCCGCACACATCTCGCAGCGCTCCCCGGCGGCCGGCGTCGGCCGGTCGCGGCTGAGGCGCAGCAGCGTGGACGCCGGGGACGCGGAACGGCCGGCCGCGATCACGGCGCCACCGCCGCGGGCACCGACACGCAGACCTCGCCGCCGTCCGACAGCAGCGGCAGCGGGGCCAGGTGCGCACCGTCCTCGTCGAGGCAGACACCCGCCCGCCGCACGTCGTAGTGGGCCTTGCAGCCGGCGCAGCGCAGGATCGCGTCCCCCGCGCCACCGCCCAGCCGCCGAGCCAGTGCGGCGCCCTCGAACGGCCGCTCGCAGCGTGCGCACCGGTCCTCGAAGGCGAAGAGATCCGCACCCACCCGGCAGACCACCACCGGGATCCGGCCGGCCTCCACCCGGGCCACGGCGCCGGACTCAAGTTCCGACAGCTCGGGGACGGCCTCCCAGGAGGCGCCGTCGACCGGGGCCGCTCCGGCATCCGTGTGCAGCCGGGAGAAGAGCGAGTCCACCGGAACCAGCGGCCCCGGCGCCCCGGACTCCTGCTCGGCCGCGGTCTCGACCTCGATCGAGGTGATCTCCGGAGCCGCCGCCTCCACCGCACCCTGCACGGCCAGCTTGAGCGTGACCGAGGACGACGGGCAGCCGTCGCAGCTGCCCAGCAACCGCAGCCGGACGGTGCCCTCTTCGGTGACGGCGAGCAGCTCCACATCACCGCCGTGCGAACCCAGGTACGGCCGCACACTCTCCAGCGCCCGCTCGACCCGGGTCTCCACGCCGTACGGGTGCAGCCCGTGCACCAGCAGGACACTGGCCACCAGATCGTCGCCGGCCAGGGCCGCCAGGACGCCGTCGTCCAGCCGCCCCTGCTCGTGCACGAGGTCGAGCAGCCGCTCGAGACCGGCCCCGTAGAAGTCGACGACCAGCCGGACCAGTTCCTCGCTGCGCTCACGGGCGACCGCGCCGCCCGAGCCGCTGGCGGCGATCAGGGTGTCGATGCGGTCACCGGTCGTCCGCCAGTCCGGCGCCGGCGGGGGCTCCTCCTCCCGCGCCCTCACTCGCTGCCCGCGGACTGGGTGGGGGAGTGCAGCAGTTCCAGCTTCTTGCCCTCGCCGAGATACATGTGCACACCGCAGGGCAGACAGGGGTCGAAGCTGCGCACCGTGCGCATGATGTCGATGCCCTTGAAGTTCTCCCGGTCGTTCTCCTCGAAGATCGGCTGGCCCTGCACGGCGTCCTCGTAGGGACCCGGCGTGCCGTACGTGTCACGAGGACTCGCGTTCCACGGAGTCGGCGGATACGGATGGTAGTTGGCGATCTTGCCGTCCCGGATCACCATGTGGTGGGAGAGCACACCGCGCACCGCCTCGGTGAACCCGCAGCCCACACCCTCCTCCGGCACCTCGAACTTCTCCCAGGTCTTGGTGTTCCCCGACCTGATCTCCGCGAGCGCCTTCTCCGCGAAGTGGAGGGCACAGGCGGCCGCGTAGGCCTGGAAGTAGCTGCGCGCCCGGTTGCGCTCGATGGTGTTGCTCCACTTGGGGACGTGCCACTCCAGCTCCACCGGCCCCTTGAGCGCGGTCTTGGGGAGGTTGATCCTGACGCTGTGGCCGGTGGCCTGGATGTAGCCGATGTCGACCAGGCCGGCCAGCGCGGTGGTCCACAGCCGCGCGAGCGGTCCGCCGCCGGTGTCGAGCGCCAGGTAGTCCTTGCCGTCGAACCACCGCGGCGACATGACCCAGCTGTACTTGTCGTCCAGGTCCCGCTTCTGCGGCTGCGGGTTGGTGTGCTGGTTCCACGGATGGCGCCGGTCGACCGGGTTGCCGAGCGGGTCGTGGGAGACGAAGGTCTCCTGCTCGTCCCAGTCGTTGTAGTACGACGAACCGAGCAGGATGCGGATGCCGAGATTGATCTTCACCAGGTCGGTGGTGACGAGCTTCCCGTCGACGACGACACCGGGGGTGACGTACATCTTCCGTCCCCAGTCGGTCATGTCCTTGTACTCGAAGTTGCAGTGGTCCGGGTCCTGGAAGGAGCCCCAGCAGCCCAGCAGGATGCGCCGGTTGCCGACCTGCTCGTACCCCGGCAGGGCTTCGTAGAAGAAGTCGAAGAGGTCGTCGTGCATCGGCACGACCTTCTTCATGAACTCGACGTACCGCTGGAGCCGGGTGATGTAGTCCGTCATCAGCTGGATGGTCGCCACGGTGCCGACGCCGCCGGGATACAGCGTGGAGGGGTGGACGTGCCGCCCCTCCATCAGGCAGAACATCTCCCGGGTCATCCGGCTGACCTGGAGCGCCTCGCGGTAGAACTCGCCGGTGAACGGGTTCAGCGACCGCATGATGTCGCCGATCGTCCTGTACCCGTGGTCGTCGGCGTGCGGGGAGGGGGTGCGGTTGGCCTGCTCCAGCACCCCGGGGTTGGTCTCCGCGACCATCTTCTCGCAGTAGTCGACCCCGACCAGGTTCTCCTGGAAGATGTTGTGGTCGAACATGTACTCCGCGGCCTCGCCGAGATTCACGATCCATTCACCGAGGTGCGGCGGCTTCACCCCGTACGCCATGTTCTGCGCGTAACAGGAACACGTGGCGTGGTTGTCACCGCAGATTCCGCAGATGCGGCTCGTGATGAAGTGCGCGTCCCGCGGGTCCTTTCCCTTCATGAAGACCGAATAGCCGCGGAAGATGGAGCTGGTGCTGTGGCACTCGGCGACCACCTTCTGCTTGAAGTCGATCTTCGTGTAGATGCCCAGGCTGCCGACGATCCGGGTGATGGGGTCCCACGCCATTTCGACCAGGTCGTTCTTTCCCCGGCCTCCCCGGGCACCCTTGTGCTGCGTCGCGGTCATGTACGCCGCCTCATCTTTCTGTCCGTTGCGTGATGTGCGCGGTCACTTACCAGGTGCGTGCGGCGCCGGTCGTGAGTTCCGTGCCGGGCTTACGCCATTTCGGTTCGCGGTCCAGGGTGTGCGTGGTGATGCGGCGCAGCCGCCGCATCGTCGACCCGTACAGCCCGACCGCGTTGGTCGAGAGCTTGCCGCCCGGAGGCTCGTCCATGAACGGCATGAACTTGTCCGGGAACCCCGGCATGGTGCAGCCGATGCAGATGCCCCCGACGTTGGGGCAGCCGCCGATGCCGTTCATCCAGCCCCGCTTGGGCACGTTGCACTTGACCGTCGGGCCCCAGCAGCCCAGCTTGACGATGCACTTGGGTGAGCCGTACTCCGTCGCGAAGTCGGCCTGCTCGTAGTACCCGGCCCGGTCACAGCCCTCGTGGACCGTCGAACCGAACAGCCACGTCGGCCGCAGCGCGTCGTCGAGCGGGATCATCGGCGCCTGGTCGGTGGCCATGTAGAGCAGGTAGGTGAGCGTCTCCGACAGGTTGTCCGGCTGGATCGGACACCCCGGGACGCACACGATCGGGATCCCGGCCTTGGACTTCCAGTCCCAGCCCAGGTAGTCGGGCACCCCCATCGCGCCGGTCGGGTTGCCCGCCATCGCGTGGATGCCGCCGTACGTCGCACAGGTGCCGACCGCGACGACCGCGGTGGCCTTCGGGGTCAGCCGGTCGAGCCACTCGCTGGTGGTCATCGGCTGACCGGTGGCGGGATCGTTGCCGAATCCGCACCAGTACCCCTCGTCGTGCAACTGCTCGTTCGGAATGGACCCCTCGACGACCAGGACGAACGGTTCCAGCTCTCCGCGGTCGGCCTTGAAGAACCACTCGAGGAAGTCATCGGCGCCGCCGTTGGGGCCGCACTCGAAATCGATGAGCGGCCAGTGGACGGCGATCCTCGGAAGTCCTGGCAGGGCGCCGAGCGCGATTTCCTCGATGCTCGGCTGAGTGGCGGCGGTCAGCGAAACGGAATCGCCGTCGCAGCTCAGTCCCGCGTTGATCCACAGAACGTGGATCAGGGTGTCCTCAGCTTTTACCGCTTCCTCTGTCGGCATGGAAGTGCCGCCTTTCAGGATGACGGCCCACGGCCATCTGCCCCCACGGACGGGTACGCGCACATTGCTACCATCACGCCTCGATTCGGGCGGACCGGCAACACGGCGAACGCACGGCACGCCCCATTCCCGGGGGCCGAATGACCGCACGCCGTGGACCGCTCGGGTGATCCGGCCGGGCACCGGTCCGGTCGGGCGCCGGCCGGGGCCGCCGCGGTCCTACGGTCGGAGCCACCCCAGGGAGGACGAGGCACCGGTGCACGAGCTGGCCATCACACAGAGCGTCGTCGACTCGGTGTGCGAACGCGCCGAGGGGCGCCCCGTCCGCACGGTCCGCGTCCGCGTCGGTGCGCTCACCGCCGTGGTGCCCGAATCGATGCGGTTCTGCTTCGGCCTGGTCACCGAGGGGACGGCCGCAGAGGGGGCCGAGCTGGAGATCGAGCAGCCGCCCGGTGCCGGCCGCTGCCGTACCTGCGCTGTCGAATTCACCCTGACCGACCTGATTCTGCTGTGTCCCTGCGGCAGCGCGGATGTGGAGATCACATCGGGACAGGAACTGCAGATCGTTTCCATGAGAGTGGGCTGAACCATGTGCGGCACCTGCGGTTGCTCCGAGGAGTCCGGCGGGACCAGGATCACGATGCTGCGGGAGGACGACGAACCCGGCCACGCACATCCGCATCCGCACCCTCGTCCGCACGGAGGACATCGGCCGGACGACGCGGGCGAGACCGTCACCATCGAGCAGAAGGTGCTCGCCAAGAACGACCTCCTCGCGGACCGCAACCGCACCTGGATGACGCAGCGCGGCATCGCCGCCGTGAACGTGATGAGCTCACCGGGCGCGGGCAAGACCACCCTGCTCGAACGCACCATCACCGCTCTCGGCGGCCGTCGGCCGCTGGCCGTCATCGAGGGCGACCAGGAGACCAGGCTCGACGCCGACCGGATCGGCCGCACCGGCTGCGCCGTGGTGCAGGTGAACACCGGGGCGGGCTGCCACCTCGACGCGGAGATGATGCGGGACGCGCTCACGGCGCTGACCCCGGCCGAGGGCGCGCTGCTCATGGTGGAGAACGTCGGCAACCTGGTGTGCCCGGCCCTGTTCGATCTGGGAGAGCGCGCCAAGGTCGTGATCATCTCGGTCACCGAGGGCACGGACAAGCCGCTGAAGTATCCGTACATGTTCGCCGCCGCCGACCTGATCCTGATCAACAAGGCCGATCTGCTGCCCCATGTCGACTTCGACGTCGAGCAGTGCGCGCGGCACGCACGCTCGGTGAACCCGGACGTGCGCGTGCTGACGGTCTCCGCGACCACCGGCGAGGGCCTGGACCACTGGTACGACTGGCTCGCGGCACAACGGTGAGCGGGGCCGGACGGGGGCTGCCGTAGCCCCCGTCCGGCCCCCTCTCGCGTCAGCGCCTCGCGGACCGCACGATCGTGAAGGCCGCGCCCTCCGGATCGGCGACCGTCGCCATCCGGCCGTTGGACCCCTCCCTGGGGGGCTGGAGGATGTGCCCGCCGAGCTCCACCACGTGCTGCGCCGCCTCGTCCGTGTCGGCGACCTCGAAGTACGTCATCCAGTGCGGGCCGCGGTCCCGCGGCAGACCGTGGCCGACGCCGTGCAGCGACGCCACCGGGCGGCCGTCCAGATGCAGGGTCTGGTAGTCGAAGTCGGCCGAGACCACGGCCTGTGTCTCGTAGCCGAAGACCGCCTGGTAGAACTTGGCGACCGTCGCCGTCTCCCGGGTCACCAGCTCGTTCCAGACGGGTGTGCCGGGTGCTCCGGCCAGCGCGGTGCCGCCGTGCCGGGCCGCCTGCCAGATCCCGAAGACGGCCCCGCCAGGGTCGGAGGCGATGGCCATCCGGCCCGCCTCGCCCGCGTCGAGCGGTCCGACGCCGACCGTGCCGCCACAGGCACGGATCGTCTCCGCGGTGACATCGGCGTCGTCGGTGGCCAGATAGGTCGTCCAGGCGATCGGGAGGTGCCGGTCGGGGGCCAGCTGTCCGATGCCCGCGACCTCCTTCCCGTCGATCAGTGCCCGGACGTACGGGCCCAACTGCTCCGGGCCCGGTCCGAACTCCCAGCCGAACAGGTCGGCGTAGAAGTTCTGGGTCGTGTCCAGGCCGTGCACGATCAGGCTCACCCAGCAAGGTGTTCCGGGTGTACGCCGAGCGGCAGCCTCGGTCATCGTCAACTATCTCCTCGGACCATCGTGGTGGCCTTACGGGGGAACGGGGCCTGCGCGCCGTTGTGCGGTACGGGATGTGTACGCCCCGTGCAGATGTTTGCACCACCCGGCGCCCGATGCGCCCCGGCCGCGCCGCACTTTCCGCGATCTCGACGGACGAGATCCCGTTTGGTGCGGTACGACCATTTCGTCGTTGTTACGGGTGGGCAGGCACCTGCGCGAGGATGGCTCCCATGAAGCCCATCATCTCCGCATCCGAATGTGTGAGCGAGTCGGCGGGGCCACGTCCGCCGGTGCTCCTGGACGTACGTTGGCAACTGGGCGGTCCCCACGGCCTGCCCGACTACGAGGCCGGACACATCCCCGGGGCGGTCTTCGTCGATCTGGACGCGGAACTCGCCGGACCGGCGGGCGGCGGCGGCCGTCATCCGCTTCCCGACCCCGCGGAGTTCGGGGCGGTGATGCGCCGCGCCGGCGTCGGCCGGGACCGTTCGGTGATCGTGTACGACGGCGGCCAGGGCTGGGCGGCGGCCCGCGCCTGGTGGCTGCTGCGCTGGACGGGGCACCAGGACGTCCGGGTGCTGGACGGCGGTCTCGCCGCCTGGACCGGCGAACTGTCGAAGGAGACCCCGGTCCCCGCAGAGGGCGACTTCGTCCCCGAGCCGGGAGCGCTGCCCCTGCTGGACGCGGACGGCGCGGCGGCCCTGGCGCGTTCGGGCCTGCTGCTCGACGCGCGGGCCGCCGAGCGCTACCGGGGCGATGTGGAGCCGATCGACCGGGTGGGCGGGCACATCCCCGGCGCGGTCTCGGCCCCCACGGGGGAGAACGTCGGCGCGGACGGGCGCTTCCTGCCCGCCGGCGCGCTGGCCACCCGCTTCGCCGGGCTGGGCGCCGACGGGGAGACCGCGGGCGTCGGCGTCTACTGCGGCTCGGGCGTCTCCGGCGCCCATGAGGTGCTGGCGCTGGAGATCGCCGGACACCGGGCGGCTCTCTATGCGGGCTCCTGGTCCGAGTGGTCGGCCGACGAGTCCCGTCCGGTCGCCACGGGGCCCGACCCCCTGTAACGGGACAGCCAGGCGGTATCTGATCCATAACGGGACAGTCGAACCGAACCTGTCCCATAAGGGGACAGTCGGCCGGAACCGGGGCGACGGGTTCCGCCCGGACAGCACACAAGGGCCCGTACGCAAGCGCGTGCGGGCCCCCGTCATGCGGCGATCACCCGGTTCAGTCCTGTTTCTTACGGCGTGTGCCGAAGACGATCTCGTCCCAGCTCGGCACCGCGGCCCGGCGGCCCGGCCGGACGCCGTCCGCCTCGGCCTGGCGGTCCGTCGTCCCGGTCAGCCGGTCACGGTGGCCGGCCACCGCGCGGGGCATCAGCACATCCGCGTAAGCGGAACCGGCGCCCGCGGAGGCCGCCGGGGCGGGCGGGTCGTCGGCCTCCGGCTCCTGCGCGGCCGGTTCGATGGCCGGGGGCTCCGGCGGTGCGGGGCGCTCCGGCACGACCATGTCGCCGCGGAAGCTCGGTACCGCCTCCAGGAGGCTGGTGAGCGAATCGCGTTCGCTCGCCGTGACCCCGCCGATGCGCTCCTCCGGCTCCGGGGCCGGAGGCGGGGCGGGGCGCTCCATCTGACGGTCCAGGGCGCGGTCCAGCGGCCGGTCGCGCGGCAGCCGGGCGATCCGCGGGACGAACGGGAAGCTGGGTTCGGGCGCGGCGACGTCGTCGGTCTCGCCGATCAGCGAGCGCGCCTCGTCGTCGACGGCCTGGACCAGCCGGCGCGGGGCGTCGTACGTCCAGCTCGCCGAGTGCGGCTCACCGGCGACCCGGTACACCAGGAGGACCTCCCAGGTGCCGTCGTCGCGGCGCCAGGAGTCCCACTGGACGGTCTCCCTGTCGGCGCCGCGCAGCAGGAGGCGCTCCTGCACCGCCTCGCCGAGCTGGGGGCCGGTGTTCTCGCCCGGACGGCGCACGGGAGTCTTCCGGGCGCGCTCGGCCATGAAGGCGCGCTCCGCGAGCACGGGGCCCTCGAAGCGGCGGACACGGTCGACCGGGATCCCGGCGAACTGTGCGACTTCCTCCGCCGAGGCACCGGCTCGTATCCGGGCCTGGATGTCGCGGGGCCGGAGGTGGCTCTCCACCTCGATCTCGATCTGGCCGAGCCGCGCGCGGTCGTTGCGCACGGCGGCTCGCAGCCGCTCGTCGATCGGAAGTGTGTACTCCGTGCTGTCTGCAGCCTTGAGCACCAGTCGTGTGCCGTCGTTGGAGACGGCCACGACACGCAGTTCGGGCATGGGGACCTCCCGGGTGGTGCCTGCCGACGTCACGTGCGTCGCTGCTTCCGCTAGTCGAGTGTGGCCTGCCCGGCTGCAGCCTGCCACAACATTGCCGTGTTGCCCGGCGTGTCGGGCGTGAGCCCTTGATCGCCGGTGTGGCACGGTGACCTCTTGCGCAACACAAAGTGACCTTAGGTCACTCCGCGCAGCCGGCCCCCGTGCGATGCCGTGGCGCCGCCGGATCGAGTGCCTCCTTCGGCCCCCTCCCGAAGGTTGCGGACTTCCACGCGGGAGTCCGGCCCCAGGGCTCGCCACAGTACTCCATTAGGACCATGTGGGTGGACCGCCGCGCCGCCGAAGTTCTCGCGAGCCACGGGAGTTGAGTCACCCAGTTGGAGGCGGATGTTCCCCTCGCGTGTCCTGCTTCACAGAATCACCGTAAGCGGAACTATCGGCTTCGCTCAAATGTCCCTTCTTGTTGCATGGTGGGAGCGATGTCAATCAAGGGCTGGAAATGGTGCAGAAGCCGGAAAGTGACATAGAACCCAGAGAAAGGCGGATCGATCTCAGCCTGCCCCAGGTCGCGGGCAGTGCGGTCGCGGCGGTCGCGGCGGCGGTGGCGGCCTCGCAACTGGGCGTGTACGGAACGATTCTCGGCGCCGGGGTGATGAGCATCGTGGCCACCTGCGGCGGCTCGGTCTTCCAGCACTTCTTCCGCCGTACGGGTGAGCAGATCCGCGAGGTCACGGTCCAGGTGAAGCACCCGGGCCGCGAGGTGACCGTGCACACGCGCCAGACGCGTGACGCCGGGGACGCGGACGGCACGTGGGGGACCCCCGAGACACGGGTCGCCCTCCGGGAGGCCGAGGGGTCCGCCGACGCGGCCGCGGTGCCGCCCGCGCTGGACGCCACGACGGTCCTGCGCCGGGTGGACGGCGTGCCCGAGGGCGCGGACGCCACCACCGTCCTGCGCACCGTGGACGCCACCACCGTCCTGCGCAAGGCGGCCGGCGACCCCGGCCGTACGCAGCTGATCAAGGCGCTCGACGGAACCCGGCCGCTCACGACCGCCCCCGGGGCCGGCGACGACGCGTTCTCGCAGGCGACCACGCACGGGACCCGGATCCGCGGCTGGAAGCGCTCGGCGCTCGGGGCCGCGGTGGTGTTCGCCGTCTCGATGGCCGGGATCACCACGTTCGAACTGGTCTCGGGCAACGACCTGAGCGGCGGCCGGGGAACGACCGTGGGCTCCGTCGTACGCGGCGAGCGCGGATCTGCTCCGGCCGACCCCGCGCCGTCCGGCAGCACCGACCCGGGCCAGGACCAGCCGACCCCGGGCCAGGACGACAGCTCGGCTCCCGGCACCGGCCCGGGAACGGACGGGCAGAGCCGGAGCCCGGAAACGGACCGGGGTGACAAGTCCACGGTGGATCCGACGCCCACTCCCACCCCGTCGGACTCCGCGGGCGACGGCTCCGTCGCCCCGGCCCCGTCTCCGTCCGCCCCCGGAGACGGCGGCAGCACCACCCCCGGCCCGACGGGCACGGGCAGCGCGCCGGCGCAGGAGGACGCACCGGCCGGCACGGACAGCGGTCAGTGAGCGAGCGCGGTGATCAGTCGCCCAGGACCCGGCGCAGGTAGTCGTTGGCGAAGAGGCGGTCCGGGTCCAGCCGGTCCCGGACCGCGGTGAACTCGCCGAACCGCGGGTACACCCCGGCCAGGTACCCGGAGTCGCGGGTGTTGACCTTGCCCCAGTGGGGGCGGCCGCCGTGGGCGGTCATGATCCGCTCGACCGCCGTGAAGTACGCCTGGTAGGGCGTGCCCCGGTACAGGTGGACGGCGATGTACGCGCTCTCCCGGCCCGAGGCCGTGGAGAGCGCGATGTCGTCGGCGGGGGCGGTGCGCACCTCCACCGGGAAGCTGATCCGCAGCGGAGAGCGCTCGACCATCGCCCTGACCTCGCGCAGCGCCTCCACGGCCGCCTCGCGCGGCAGGGCGTACTCCATCTCCACGAACCGCACCCGGCGCGGGCTGGTGAAGACCTTGTACGGGATGTCGGTGTACGTGCGCGCCGACAGGGCGCGGCTGGAGAGCTTGGCGATCGAGGGGATCGTGGCGGGTACCGCCCGGCCGAGCGAGCAGGCCGCCTGGAACATCCCGTTGGAGAGGAGCTCGTCCTCGATCCAGCCGCTGACCTTTCCGGGCGGAGCGGCGGGGCCGGCACTGCGGTTGTTGCGCTTGGTGTTGCAGTTGCCGGTGTGCGGGAACCAGTAGAACTCGAAGTGTTCGTTCTCGGCCACCAGCTGATCGAAGTCGGTCGTGACCTTGTCGAAGGTCATCGGCTCCTCGCGGGCGGTCAGCAGGAAGACCGGCTCCACGGCGAAGGTGATCGCCGTGATGACGCCCAGGGCGCCGAGCCCGATCCGGGCGACGGCGAAGACGTCCGGGTTCTCGGTCTGCGAACAGGTCAGCACCGTGCCGTCCGCCGTGACCAGCTCCAGGGCGCGGATCTGCGCGGATATCGACGCCGAGTCGCGGCCGGTGCCGTGGGTGCCGGTGGAGGTGGCCCCGGCGACCGTCTGATCCATGATGTCGCCCATGTTGGTGAGCGAGAGGCCCTCGCGGGCCAGGGCGGTGTTGAGCCTCTTCAGCGGGGTGCCGGCCTCGACGGTCACCGTCATCGCCGCACGGTCGATCTCCCGGATGCCGGTGAGCAGATCGGGGCGTATCAGCAGCCCGTCGGTGGCCGCGGTCGCGGTGAAGGAGTGGCCGGTGCCCACCGCCTTCACCTTCAGGCCGTCGTCGGACGCCCTGCGCAACTCCTCGGCCAGCTCGTCCACGGAGGCGGGTGACACGGTCCGTACCGGACGGGCGGTGACGTTCCCCGCCCAGTTACGCCACGCGCTCGTCGTCGTCCGTGCGTAGGTGTCGGTCATCTTCCCCGCGCCCTTCCGTAGGAACCGGCCCACTGAGCCGGCGGTACCCCAGGAACGCCACCGCGGCCGCGAGCGCTCCCGCCACGGCGGGCACCGCGTACCCCGCCTTCGCCCCGGACGCGTCGACCACCCAGCCGGCGGCCGAGGAGCCGAGCGCCACACCGACGGCGAGCCCGGTGCTGGTCCAGGTCATGCCCTCGGTCAGTCTCGTGCGCGGTACGTGCTGTTCGACGAGAGCCATCGTGGTGACCATCGTCGGTGCGATGGCGAGGCCCGCGACAAAGAGCGCCACGGCCAGGAACGGCAGGCTCCCGGCCAGTTGGAGGGGGATCATACTCACGGCCATCGCACACACTCCCACCAGCCACCGGCTGGACGGCCTGCCCTTCAGGTGCAACAGGCCGAAGACCGCCCCGGCGAGGCAGGACCCCAGCGCGTACACGGCCAGCACGAGACTCGCCGCGGCCTTGTGGCCCCGCTCCTCCGCGAAGGCCACCGTCACCACGTCGACCGCCCCGAAGATCGCCCCGGTCGCCACGAAGGTCACCACGAGCACCTGGAGGCCGCGTGAGCTCAGCGCCGAACCCGTGGTGTGCCGCGCGTGCAGATGCGGCACCGGCTCGGTGGCCCGCTGCGCGGTCAGCCAGAAGACGCCGACCAGGAGGAAGCCCGCGGCCAGCAGCGGGCCCGCCTCGGGGAACCAGGCGGTGGAGAGCCCGATCGAGATGATCGGGCCGAAGATGAAGCACACCTCGTCGACGATCGACTCCCACGCGTACGCGGTGTGGAGCTGCCGCGCGGAGCCCCGGTAGATCTCCGCCCAGCGGGCCCGGACCATCGAACCGACGCTGGGGACGCAGCCGGCTCCGGCCGCGAACACGAACAGCGTCCAGTCCGGCAGCCCCTGCTGCGCACAGACCAGCAGACCGGCCACGGCCGCCAGGGCGACGAGGGTCACCGGGCGCAGCACCCGGCGCTGCCCGTGCCGGTCGACCAGCCTGGAAATCTGCGGCCCCACCACCGCCGCGGCCATCGCCAGCGTCGCCGAGAGGGCGCCCGCCAGCCCGTACCGGCCGGTCAGCTGGGAGACCATGGTCACCACGCCGATGCCCATCATGGACAGCGGCATCCGGCCGAAGAAGCCGGCGGAGGAGAACCCCTTGGAGCCGGGGGCGGCGAAGATCGCGCGATAGGGACTGGGCATGGGGAACTCCGGTACGGCGCGGTCACACGCGGTGTCAGGGGTGAAGGTGGCCGACACAGCTTACGGGGGAGTGCCGTGCCGTGGCCGCGGGAGTCCGGCCGCCGTCCGGGGCGGATGTCGGTGGGAGCGGCGCCGGGGGCGGGTGGCAGGATCGATGCCATGTCCGATCTGCGCGAGCCCGCCCCCTACGACGCCCTGCTGCTGCTCTCCTTCGGAGGCCCCGAAGGCCCGGACGACGTGGTTCCGTTCCTGGCGAACGTGACCCGCGGCCGGGGTATCCCCGAGGAGCGGCTCAAGGAGGTCGGCAAGCACTACTTCCTGTTCGGCGGCGTCAGCCCGATCAACGGCCAGAACAGGGCCCTGCTCGACGCCCTGCGCAAGGACTTCGCGGATCACGGACTCGATCTGCCGGTGTACTGGGGCAACCGCAACTGGGCGCCCTACCTGACCGACACCCTGCGCGAGATGGCCGAGGCAGGACACCGTCGCATCGCCGTCCTGGCGACCAGCGCCTACGCCTCCTACTCCGGCTGCCGGCAGTACCGCGAGAACCTCGCCGAGTCACTGGCCGTCCTGGAGGCCGAAGGGCTGCCGGTGCCGCGCGTCGACAAGCTGCGGCACTACTTCAACCACCCCGGCTTCGTCGAGCCGATGGTGGACGGCGTGCTCGCCTCCCTGGCCGGCCTTCCCGAGGACGTGCGGGCCGGGGCGCACCTCGCCTTCACCACGCACTCCATCCCCACCTCTGCGGCCGATGTGTCCGGCCCGCCGGAGGCACACGGCGACGGCGGCGCGTACGTCGCCGAGCACCTCGACGTGGCACGGGTGATCGTCGAGGCCGTCCGCGAGCGGACCGGCGTCGAGTACCCCTGGCAGCTCGTCTACCAGTCACGCAGCGGCGCCCCGCACGTTCCGTGGCTCGAACCCGACATCTGCGATCACCTGGAGCTGCTGCACAGCGACGGCGTCCCCGCCGTGGTGATGGCGCCCATCGGCTTCGTCTCCGACCACATGGAGGTCCTGTACGACCTCGACACCGAGGCCACCGCGAAGGCCGCCGAGCTCGGCCTGCCGGTCCGCCGGTCCGCGACCGTCGGCGCCGACCCGCGGTTCGCCGCGGCGGTGCGCGACCTCGTGCTGGAGCGCGCCGCCGTCGAACAGGGCCGCGACCCGGAGAGGTGCGCCCTCGGGGCCCTCGGGGCGAGCCACGACCTCTGCCCGGCCGGCTGCTGCCCGGCCCGTGCCGCCCGGCCGGCCGCCGCGGGCGCCGACAGCCCGTACGCGTGACGCCCCACCGACCCGACCCGCACCTCCTCATCCCCCTGGGAGCGCCGTGACCGACCCCCTGCTGTCCGAACTGCTCGACCTCGCCCTGGACGCCGCCCACCGGGCCGGCGCGCTGCTGCGCGACGGCCGGCCCGCCGACCTGGGGGTGGCCGCGACCAAGTCCAGCCCGGTGGACGTCGTCACCGAGATGGACATCGCCGCCGAGAAGCTGATCACCGGCTTCCTCTCCGAACGCCGCCCCCAGGACGGCTTCCTCGGGGAGGAGGGCGCCAGTTCCGAGGGCAGCAGCGGCATCCGCTGGGTGATCGACCCGCTCGACGGCACCGTGAACTATCTGTACGGGCTGCCTACCTGGGCCGTGTCCATCGCCGCGGAACGGGACGGTGAGCGGGTCGTGGGCGTGGTGGAGGCCCCGATGCGCCGCGAGACGTACCACGCGGTCCTCGGCGGCGGTGCCTACGCACGGGGCGGTGCCTTCGGCGACGGCGGGGCAGCCCTGCGCTGCCGTCCCGCCCCGCCGCTCGACCAGGCGCTCGTGTCGACCGGCTTCAACTACGTCGCCGACGTCCGCGCGCACCAGGCCGACGTGGTGCGCGTGCTGGTCCCGCGGCTGCGGGACATCCGGCGCGGCGGCTCCGCCGCGATCGACCTCTGCGACGTCGCCGCGGGCCGCCTCGACGGCTACTACGAGCGCGGCCTCCACCCGTGGGACCTGGCGGCCGGTGACCTCATCGCGCGGGAGGCCGGTGCGCTCACCGGCGGGCGGCCGGGGGCGCCCGCCGACGGAGGCCTGACGGTCGCCGCGTCACCGGGCGTCTTCGAGCCGCTGAGCTCCTTGCTGGAGGAACTGGGCGCCTGGCACGACTGAGCCGCTGTGCGGGCCGTGGACGGCACCGCGACGAAGAAGGCCCCGCGTGTGCCCACAGGGCACCGCGGGGCCTTCTCGTGGCGGCTCAGACGCTTGTGGCGCCGATGTGGACTCCGTGCTCGGCCGCGAGGCGGTGCAGATCCTCCAGCTCGCTCTGCTCGACGTCCGCGAGGAAGTCGTCGCCCGTCTCGCGGGCCTTCGTGAGGTCGGACTCTGTGGTCTTGATGCGTTGCAGCAGACCTGCGGTGAAAGCGTCCATGAGGCGCCCCCTCATCGTGGGTCGGTGGCACGGGGGTGTGCCCGGGTTTCCCTCCGCCGAGGCGGTAGGGCGGGTGATCACGCATCCTCCGGGGGAACGGAGGGGGCCAGTGGCACGCCACTTACGAGCCGTGATCGCGGGTGTGAATTCGTCCTCCCCAGCCCAACCCTCAGAGAAACCTCAACTGGCCCGGGAAACCGCCGCCTTCCGGGAAGCCGCAGGTAGGACCGCGCCGTCTTACCGCCGGTTTATACGCGTTGCGGGCAGGATGGAGGCGCACGGACCGTGCCCGGACACGGTCCGGATCATCGGCCACCGGCCTGATCCGGACGTTGTGCCGGTCCGTTCCGGACGTTGTGCAGCTCTGTTGTGGAAGTTCTAGGGAAGGAAGCGCCGTGCGCGTACTCGTCGTGGAGGACGAGCAGCTGCTCGCCGATGCGGTGGCCACCGGATTGCGCCGGGAGGCCATGGCCGTCGATGTCGTGTACGACGGTGCGGCGGCACTGGAGCGCATCGAGGTCAACGACTACGACGTCGTGGTGCTGGACCGGGACCTCCCCCTGGTGCACGGCGACGACGTCTGCCGCAGGATCGTCGAGCTCGGCATGCCGACCCGGGTGCTCATGCTCACCGCCTCCGGAGACGTCAGTGACCGGGTGGAGGGACTGGAGCTCGGTGCCGACGACTATCTCCCCAAACCCTTCGCCTTCAGCGAGCTGACCGCGCGGGTACGGGCCCTCGGGCGCCGTACGACCGTGGCCCTGCCGCCGGTCCTGGAGCGTGCCGGGATCAAGCTCGACCCGAACCGCCGGGAGGTCTTCCGGGGCGAGCAGGAGGTCCAGCTCGCGCCCAAGGAGTTCGCGGTGCTGGAGGTCCTGATGCGCAGCGAGGGCGCCGTGGTCTCGGCCGAGCAGCTCCTGGAGAAGGCCTGGGACGAGAACACCGACCCGTTCACCAACGTCGTCCGGGTGACCGTCATGACCCTGCGGCGCAAGCTCGGTGAGCCGCCGGTGATCGTCACCGTGCCCGGCTCGGGCTACCGGATCTGATGCCGGTGCCCACGGTCCAGCCGCCCGCGACGGCGCCACCCAAACCCACGTGGGAGCCCAAGCAGCAGGAGCCCCCGTACCCCTGGCTGCGCCCGACGATCCGGATACGTCTCACGCTGCTGTACGGCGGCATGTTCCTGATCGCCGGCATCCTGCTGCTGTCGATCATCTACATGCTGGCCGCACAGGCCCTGCACGTGGGCAGTGAGCTGCCGTTCAAGATCGTCGACGGTCATGTGTCCAGCAACGTCTGCAACCTGCTGGGGGAGGGGACCTCACCGAACTCCGTCAACGCGGCGATGAACTCCTGCGTCAACCACCAGCGCCAGCAGGCGCTCGACACGCTCCTCAACCGGTCCCTGCTGGCCCTCGTGGGCCTGAGCATCATCGCCTTCGCCTTCGGTTACGCGATGGCGGGACGGGTGCTCTCGCCGCTGGGCCGGATCACCCGCATCGCCCGCCGGGTGGCCGGTACGGACCTCTCCAGGCGCATCGAGCTGGACGGCCCGGACGACGAGTTCAAGGAGCTCGCCGACACCTTCGACGACATGCTGGACCGGCTGGAGCGGGCCTTCACCGCGCAGCAGCGGTTCGTCGGGAACGCGTCGCACGAGCTGCGCACGCCCCTGGCGATCAACCGCACGCTGCTGGAGGTCCACCTCGCCGACCCGCAGGCACCCGCGGAGCTCCAGCAGCTCGGCAAGACGCTGCTGGCCACCAACGAGCGCAGTGAGCAGCTGGTCGAGGGCCTGCTGCTGCTCGCCCGCAGCGACAACCAGATCGTCGAGCGCAAACCCGTCGACCTCGCCGAGGTCGCCTCGCGCGCCCTCGACCAGACGCGGGGCGAGGCCGAGGCCAAGGGCGTGGAGATGCGCGCCGAGCTGGCCCCTGCCGTGGTCCAGGGCAACGGTGTCCTGCTGGAGCGGATCGCGCTGAACCTCGTACAGAACGCGGTGCGCTACAACGTCCCCGAGAGCGGCTGGGTCGAGGTCACCACCGAGCTCCTGCCGGGCCAGGCCCTGCTCGTCGTCTCGAACACGGGTCCAGTGGTGCCCGCCTACGAGATCGACAACCTCTTCGAGCCCTTCAGACGGCTGCGTACGGAGCGGACGGGCAGCGACAAGGGGGTGGGGCTCGGCCTGTCGATCGCGCGGTCCGTCGCGCGCGCTCACGGAGGCCGTATCATCGCGGAGCCCCGCGAGGGCGGTGGTCTTGTGATGCGCGTCTCACTGCCTGTCTGACAGGCCGGACGAAGCGATTCGCACGCGGATTATTTTGTTCGCTTTGAGCGGAATTTTCGGGACCCGATCCCGGGGGGTCCGTGTGTGATCGATCACAAGAGCGAATTTACGCCCGTCCACGCTCCGTGATCAGGGCCCCCACCGGAAATCCGGCAAAAGTCGGGGTTTTCGGGGGCCATTATCACGGGAAGTACACGGGGTGGCGCCTGTGAAGGGCGCCGCCGGGACCGTGTACGGTCCCCATCGCCACCCAAGCCGATCACTCTCGAGCGGTCCTTTTGGGTGTCGATTGAGTAACAGACCTTGATGTGAGGCAAAATCTCCGCCTCGGGTCGGGCACAAGTCCGGCCTCTCACGCGTTACGTGCGCTGAGACACCGCAGACACCCAGAGGGGGAGAGCGACATGGCAACGGATTACGACACCCCACGAAAGACCGACGACGACGTCGATCAGGACAGCCTTGAAGAGCTCAAGGCTCGTCGGAGCGACAAGACGGCCTCGGCCGTCGATGTCGACGAGTTCGACGCGGCCGAAGGACTGGAGCTGCCCGGCGCAGACCTGTCCAACGAAGAACTGGCCGTAAGGGTCCTGCCCAAGCAGGCCGACGAATTCACGTGCATGAGCTGCTTCCTCGTGCACCACCGCAGTCAGCTGGCCCGCGAGAAGAACGGCCAGCCGATCTGCCGCGACTGCGACTGAGGTCCGGTCGGCCGTGGCAGGGGACACACCGTTCCGGAAGCGGCGCCCCCGGCGCAATAAGGCGTCGGAGGCGCATCAGGGCGGGACAGGCCCGGCAGAAGGCGTAGCAGCGCCTGCCGAGCCGTCCGCCCTGCCACCCTCGCCGGGCGGACAGGACGAGCGGGGCCGGCCGGCCTCGCTCGAAGCAGCCGGAGCAGCTGCAGAAGTCGACACGGCCGACAGGGCCGAACAGGTCGACAGGACGGAGCCCGTGACCGGGGCAGGCCGTCTGAACTCAGTGAAACGGGGCGTACGCAAGGGCGGGGAGAGCGCCAGGGCAGCGATCGGTCATATCGCCGACCTGATCATCGATATCGCTCCCCGCGTCCCTGTGCGCGATCTCGCCACCCTGCGCAAGCAGTTCCCGGACCTCGGGCCCGAGGAGCTGGCCGACCGGCTCATCGCGGGCGCCGGGAAGGCCACCGCCACCGTCGGCGCCGGAATCGGCGCTGCGGCCATGATGCCCGTACCGCCCGCCATGCTCGCCGAGCTGGCCGCGGAGATCACCGGTGTGGCCGCGATCGAGATGAAGCTCGTCGCCGAGCTGCACGAGGTGTACGGACTCCGTCCGCCCGGCGGCATCGGTCAGCGCTCCACCGCCTACCTCACCTCCTGGACCGAGGAGCGAGGCATCGACGTCATGCACCCCGTGACGGTCAACGCCGCGCTCGGCGGCCAGATGAAGCGCGAGCTGCGCCAGCAGATCATGAAGCGCACCGTGCGCGATCTGCCGAACCTGATTCCGTTCATGATCGGCGCCACGGTCGGCGCGATGATGAACCGCCGCGATACCAGAAGACTTGCCGAACGGGTCAGGAAGGATCTGCGGAAACGGCAGATCCCCTGGGACCGGCTGCCGGAGCTGCCGCCGCTGGAACGGCCCGCGCACCCGTACGAAGCCTTCCCCGGGCCCCCGGAGGACCAGCCCCCGAAGGACTAGAGCCCTTCCCCCCGGACTCCCGCTAGGCCCGCACAGCCGCCTTCAGCGCCGCCACCAGGGCCTTCGGCTCGCGCGTCGACAGATAGAGGTACGGAGTCGGGTCCTGCGGATCGGTGACCTTCACCCGCACCGCCGTCGGGATGTAGCTGCGCAGCAGCATGAAGGCCCGGGTGTCCGCCTTGTACGAGCGCCAGGCGCGCGCCTCCTCGGCCTCCAGCACCTCGGCCTCACCGAGCGCGGAGACCGGGATCCGCGCGTCACCCGCCACGAGGGCGTCACCCACCACCCGGATCCGGACGGAGCCGTACGAGCTCACGACCACCGCCGACGCGGCGGTGCCGCCCACCAGCCCGGCGAGCAGCGGCAGGGTGCCCAGCGGCAGCAGCATCAGCGCGCACGCGATGCCGAAGAGGAAGCAGATCACCCACCATGAACGGGGTGCGGTGAGGCGTTCGTCGAAGGGCGGGGCGGAAGGCTGCATGAGCCCAAGCTTGGCACGGCGCGACCTGCGGGTACCCGCGCGGGTAAGGTCTGCGGCTGTGAGTGGAACATCTGCGGCTCTGAAGCCCCCGGCCGATGCGGTGAAACCGGTCCGGCATCCCGACGCGCCGCCCCCCGGCGAACTCCTCGGCGCGCACTACGAACACTGTTTCGGCTGCGGCGGGGGACAGCCGCACGGGCTGCACCTCCAGGCGCGGGCCGGCGAGGGCGTCGAGGTCACCGCCGAGTTCACCGTGCAGGCCGCTCACCAGGGCGCCCCCGGCCTGGCGCACGGCGGGGTGCTGGCCACCGCGCTCGACGAGACGCTCGGCTCACTGAACTGGCTGCTGCGGGTGATCGCGGTGACCGGACGGCTGGAGACCGACTTCGTCCGCCCCGTACCGGTCGACACGGTGCTGTTCCTCGACGCCGAGATCACCGCCGTGCACGGCCGGAAGATCTACTCCAGGGCCACCGGCCGGATCGGCGGCCCGGACGGACCCGTGGCGGTCCGGGCCGAGGCCCTCTTCATCGAGGTCAAGGTCGACCACTTCATCGAGAACGGCCGCCCGGCCGAGATCCGGGCGGCGATGGCCGACCCCGACCAGGCCAAGCGCGCCCGCGCCTTCGAGGTGAACCCCTGATGCGCCATCCCGTGGACGTACTGATCCGCAGGACCGAC
The DNA here is from genome assembly GCF_044744085.1 of Streptomyces sp. NPDC087428. Lineage (NCBI taxonomy): Bacteria > Bacillati > Actinomycetota > Actinomycetes > Kitasatosporales > Streptomycetaceae > Streptomyces > Streptomyces sp. NPDC087428. The sequence continues at coordinate 122,833 of NZ_JBIUXR010000014.1, read as the reverse complement.
CCCGGCGTGCCGATCCCGGCGTACGGGCACCCCGGCGACGCCGGGGCCGATCTGGTGACCACCGAGGCCGCCGAGCTGGCACCCGGCGAGCGGGCCGTGCTGCCCACAGGGGTTTCGATCGCACTGCCGGACGGGTACGCCGCGTTCGTGCACCCCCGATCCGGCATCGCCGCGCGCTGTGGAGTCGCACTGGTGAATGCCCCGGGGACGGTTGATGCCGGGTACCGTGGAGAGATCAAGGTGATCGTCATCAATCTCGACCCGCGCGAGTCCGTGCGGTTCGAGCGGTTCGACCGGATTGCCCAACTGGTCGTGCAGCAGGTCGAGAAGGTGCGCTTCCACGAAGTGTCGGAGCTTCCCGGTTCGGCGCGGGCCGAAGGGGGCTTCGGGTCCACCGGCGGTCATGCCGCCGTTGATGTTGATGGCGTCCGGGGCGGGGTTCCCCAGGACGGGAACAGCTACGCTTCGGTCGAATCCGACCGGGAAGGACAGTGACGTGTTCGGACGTCGCAAGAACAGTGGTTCCGCCGAGGACACGGCGGACGAAGCGCGCGAGGCCGAGCAGGTCGTCGACGAGCTCGATGACGCCGATGCCGCCAAGGGCGGCTCGCGTCGGACGAACCTTCCGCCGGCGCCGCGACCGGACGGGCCGTGGGACATCGAAGAGGTCTCCCAGCCCGGCGAGGGCCGCGTCGACCTGGGCGGCATCTTCGTGCCCGGAGTCGAGGGCATGGAGCTGCGCGTCGAGGTCGCCGGTGACGCGATCGTCGCCGCCACCGTCGTGCTGCGCGACAGCGCGATCCAGTTGCAGGCCTTCGCCGCCCCCAAGAAGGAGGGCATCTGGGGCGAGGTCCGCGACGAGATCGCCTCCGGCATCACCCAGCAGGGCGGGATCATCGACGAGGTCGAGGGCCCGCTGGGCTGGGAGCTGCGCGCGCAGGTCCCCGTACAGCTTCCCGACGGTGCGAACGGCGTGCAGCTGGTCCGCTTCGTCGGCATCGACGGCCCGCGCTGGTTCCTGCGCGGTGTGATCTCCGGCCAGGGCGCCGTGCAGCCGGAGGCCGCCGGTCTGCTGGAGACGGTCTTCCGGGACACCGTGGTGGTCCGTGGTGACGGCCCGATGGCCCCGCGCGACCCGATCGTCCTCAAGCTCCCCAACGACGCCCAGATGGTGCCCGAGGGCGTTCAGCAGGAGGAGCAGGAGGGCTCGAAGTTCTCCGGTGGCATGGCCGGCCTCCAGCGCGGCCCCGAGATCACCGAGGTGCGCTGACCCCGCACCCGTAAGCACCGGCCGGTGGGCCGTACCCCCTTTCGCGGGGGTGCGGCCCACCGGCTTTTCCGTGTCCGCGGGGGGCGTCGCCCCGGCCCGTGGGCACAGTGGCCCGTATGGGGCGCGTATCGGGCACGTAGGGGCGCCGTCAAGGGCGGGCCCATCTCCGTATGGAAGCCATCAACGCAGGTCAAAGCGGTGTCTGCGGCAGGTTTGCTCATGAGGTCCGAGAAATCCGCACCTCATCCAGGAGCACCCGATGGCCGATATGGCCTTCGTCGTCACCACGATCGCGGTCTTCGCGCTGGTGGCACTCATCGCCAAGGGGGTGACGAAGCTGTGACCGCAGAAAACGTGGTGGGCCTCGTCGTGGCCGTCGCCCTGCTGGGCTATCTCGTCCTCGCCCTTCTCTACCCGGAGAGGTTCTGAGCCCGAAATGAGCCCCGTCCTCGCAGGTGTGCTCCAGCTGCTCGCGCTCGTCGTGGCACTGGGTCTGGCGTACCGCCCGCTCGGCGACCACATGGCCCGTGTCTACACCTCCCCCCGGCACCTGCGGGTCGAGAAGTGGATATACCGGGCCATCGGCGCCGATCCGAACACGCAGATGCGCTGGCCCGCCTATCTCCGCGGTGTCCTGGCCTTCTCCGCCGTGAGCGTCCTCTTCCTGTATCTGCTGCAGCGGCTCCAGGGCTCGCTGCCCGGCTCCCTCGGCTTCGCCTCGATCGACCCCGACCAGGCGTTCAACACGGCGGCGTCGTTCGTCGCCAACACCAACTGGCAGTCGTACTCCGGCGAACAGGCCATGGGCCACGTCGTGCAGACCGGCGGCCTCGCGGTGCAGAACTTCGTCTCGGCCGCCGTCGGCATCGCCGTCGCGGTGGCGCTGGTACGGGGCCTCGCCGCCACCCGTACCGGTGAACTCGGCAACTTCTGGACCGACCTGGTGCGCGGCACGGTGCGGATCCTCCTTCCGATCTCGGTGATCGGCGCGCTCGTGCTGGTCGCCTGCGGCGCGATCCAGAACTTCTCCGGCATCCACTCCGTCGGCCAGTTCCTGGGCGGTTCGCAGGAGTGGAACGGCGGCGCGGTTGCCTCCCAGGAGGTCATCAAGGAGCTGGGCACCAACGGCGGCGGGTACTTCAACGCCAACTCGGCCCACCCCTTCGAGAACCCCAACGGGCTCTCCAACCTCTTCGAGATCTTCCTGATCCTCGTCATCCCGTTCGCGCTGACCCGCACCTTCGGCCGGATGGTCGGCTCGCTCAGGCAGGGTTACGCGATCCTCGCCACCATGGGCGTCATCTGGCTCGGCTTCACCGCGCTGATGATGTGGACCGAATTCGCCCACCACGGGCCCGCGTTCGACATCGCGGGCGGGGCCATGGAAGGCAAGGAGAATCGTTTCGGCGTGGGTGGCTCGTCCCTCTTCGCCGTCGCCACCACGCTCACCTCGACCGGCGCGGTGAACTCCTTCCACTCCTCGTTCACCGGCTTCGGCGGCGGCATCACGATGCTCGGCATGCAGCTCGGCGAGATCGCGCCCGGCGGTACCGGCTCCGGCCTCTACGGGATGCTGATCATGGCGGTCATCGCCGTGTTCATCGCCGGCCTGATGGTCGGCCGCACGCCCGAGTACCTCGGCAAGAAGATCGGCACCCGGGAGATCAAGCTCGCGGCCTGCTACATCCTGATCACCCCGGCGCTGGTGCTCTGCTTCACCGGCGTCTCGATGGCCCTGCCCACCCCGGGCAACTCGATGACCAACTCCGGTGCGCACGGCTTCTCCGAGATCCTCTACGCCTACACCTCCGGCGCCAACAACAACGGTTCCGCGTTCGCCGGACTGGCCGCGGACACCCAGTGGTTCAACACCACGATCGGACTGGCGATGCTACTGGGCCGGTTCCTGCCCATGGTGTTCGTCCTCGCCCTGGCGGGCTCGTTCGCCGCGCAGCGGCCCGTACCGGCGACCGTCGGCACTCTCGGCACGCACAAACCGCTCTTCAGCGGACTGCTGGTAGCCACCGTCATGATCGTCGCCGGTCTGACCTACTTCCCGGCCCTGGCTCTGGGGCCGCTGGCCGAGGGGCTGGCGTCATGACCCTCCGTACGAAGCAAGAGGACGCGATGTCCACAGTCACACCGGCCCGCGCACCGCACCGGGACACCCCGGCCGGGCACGGCCCCGAAGGGCGCGTCGGCGCGGGTCTGTTCGACCCCAGGATGCTGATCGCCGCGTTCCCCGACGCGATACGCAAACTCGATCCCCGGGTGATGATCAAGTCCCCGGTGATGTTCGTGGTACTGACCGGCTCGGTGTTCACCACCGTGCTGGCGGCGCTCGACCCGGGGGACTGGTTCGGCTGGGCGATCACGGTCTGGCTCTGGCTGACCACCGTCTTCGCCAACCTGGCGGAGGCGGTCGCCGAGGGCCGCGGCAAGGCCCAGGCCGACACCCTGCGCCGGGCCAAGACGGACACCGTCGCGCGCCGGCTGACGGGGACCCGCGAGGAGCGCGTCCCGGGCACCGAACTGCGCATCGGGGATCTGGTGGTCTGCGAGGCCGGCGACATCATCCCGGGCGACGGAGACGTCGTCGAGGGAGTGGCGAGCGTCGACGAATCCGCGATCACCGGCGAATCGGCACCGGTCATCCGGGAATCCGGCGGCGACCGCAGCGCCGTGACCGGAGGCACGAAGGTGCTCTCCGACCGCATCGTCATCAAGATCACCACCAAGCCCGGCGAGACCTTCATCGACCGGATGATCGCCCTCGTCGAGGGTGCGTCCCGGCAGAAGACGCCCAACGAGATCGCGCTGAACATCCTGCTCGCCTCGCTGACCGTCGTGTTCCTGCTGGCCGTGGTCACCCTCCAGCCGTTCGCCGTCTACGCGGGCAGCGAGCAGTCCATGATCGTGCTGGCCGCGCTGCTGGTCTGTCTGATCCCGACCACCATCGGCGCCCTGCTGTCCGCGATCGGCATCGCCGGCATGGACCGGCTGGTGCAGCGCAACGTGCTCGCCATGTCGGGGCGCGCCGTCGAGGCGGCGGGCGACGTGTCGACCCTGCTGCTCGACAAGACCGGCACGATCACCCTCGGCAACCGGCAGGCCGCGGCGCTCCTCCCGGTCGCGGGCGTGACGGAGGCCGAGCTGGCGGACGCCGCCCAGCTCTCCTCGCTGGCCGACGAGACGCCCGAGGGCCGCTCCGTCGTCGTCCTGGCGAAGGAGGCGTACGGGCTCCGCGAGCGGCACCAGGGGGAACTGGCCACCGCGCAGTGGGTGGGCTTCACCGCCCAGACCCGGATGTCCGGGGTGGACGTCGGCGGACGCCGGATCCGCAAGGGGGCCACCGGTTCGGTCGTCGCCTGGGTCCGGGAGCACGACGGCACCGTCCACCCCGACGTCGCCACGCTCACCGACCGGATCTCCCGCGAGGGCGGTACGCCGCTGCCGGTCGCGGTCGACGACGGGGACGGCGCCCGGGTCCTGGGTGTCATCCACCTCAAGGACGTCGTCAAGGAGGGGATGCGCGAGCGGTTCGGCGAACTGCGCCGGATGGGCATCCGTACGGTCATGATCACCGGGGACAACCCGCTGACCGCGAAGGCCATCGCCGAGGAGGCGGGGGTCGACGACTTCCTCGCCGAGGCCACGCCCGAGGACAAGATGGCCCTCATCAAGCGGGAGCAGGCCGGCGGCAAGCTCGTCGCGATGACCGGCGACGGGACGAACGACGCCCCGGCGCTGGCCCAGGCCGACGTCGGCGTGGCCATGAACACCGGAACCTCGGCCGCCAAGGAGGCCGGGAACATGGTGGACCTGGACTCCGACCCGACCAAGCTGATCGAGATCGTCGAGATCGGCAAACAGCTGCTGATCACCCGCGGCGCGCTCACGACGTTCTCCATCGCCAACGACGTCGCGAAGTACTTCGCGATCATCCCCGCGATGTTCGCCGTGGTCTATCCGGGCCTGGACAAGCTCAACATCATGGACCTGTCCTCACCCGAGTCAGCGATCCTGTCCGCCGTGATCTTCAACGCGCTGATCATCGTCGCGCTGGTGCCACTCGCGCTGAAGGGCGTGCGCTACCGGCCCGCGGGCGCCGATTCGATGCTCCGGCGCAACCTAGGGATCTACGGGCTGGGCGGCCTGATCGCCCCGTTCATCGGCATCAAGATCATCGACCTGATCATCTCCCTCATCCCCGGAATCGGCTGACCTGCCATGAACAACTCCGTAGGAAACTCCGCCCGGCTCCTCTGGGCCGGACTGCGCGCCCTGCTCGTCCTCACCGCGGTCTGCGGCGTCCTCTACCCGCTCGCCGTCACCGGGATCGCCCAGGGCCTCATGCCGGGCCGGGCCAACGGCTCCGAGATCACGGCGGACGGCAGGACCGTCGGCTCCGAACTCATCGGCCAGCGCTACGACCTGCCGCTCAAGAAGGGCCAGGAGACCCCGGACCCCGATCTCAAGTGGTTCCAGCCCCGCCCGTCCAACGGCCTCGGCACCAACAGCGTCAACACCCAGTACTCGCTCCTCGTCTCCGGCGCGACCAACCGCTCCGGCGACAACAAGGACCTGATCGACTGGGTCACCGCCGCCAAGGCCGCGGTGGTGAAGGACAACTCCGTCCCCGGCCACCCCGTGCGCCCCGCGCAGGTGCCGGCCGACGCAGTCACCTCCTCCGGCTCCGGTCTCGACCCGCACATCTCCCCGGCGTACGCACAGCTCCAGGTCCGCCGGGTCGCCGAGCGCAACCACCTGGACGCGGGGCAGGTGGCGAAGCTGGTGGAGCGGCACACCGACGGCCGGATCCTCGGTTTCGCGGGTGAGCCGCGGGTCAACGTCCTCCAGCTGAACGTCGCGCTGCACCGGCTCGTGAGCGACACCGCGGGACGCTGACCGCACGCGATGCCCGGGACCGGCCACCACGGCCGGGCCCGGGCATTGCCCGTCCCCCGGCCTGATGGACATACTGGCGGCCGGACCGAGGACGTACGGGGAGCGACATGACCGACAGCACCACCGCGGCGGGCACCGGCGGGGAGAGCGCCACCACCCTCGCCGAGAGGCCCATGGTCCGGATCGAGGACCTGCACCGCTCCTACGGCTCCGGCGCCGCGGCCGTGCACGCGCTGCGCGGGGTGTCCTTCGAGGTACCGCGCGGCGAGCTCGTCGCGCTCAAGGGGCGCTCCGGCTCCGGCAAGACCACCCTGCTGAACCTCGTCGGGGGACTCGACAGCCCCGACAGCGGCCGGATCACCGTGGACGGCACCGACCTCTCCACGCTCGGCGAGAACGGACTGCTGGAACTGCGCCGCGACCGGATCGGCTTCATCTTCCAGTCGTTCGGCCTGATCCCGATCCTGACCGCGGCGGAGAACGTCGGCGTACCCATGCGACTGCGCAAGGCCGACCCTCGCGAGCGCGAGGAGCGGGTGTCGCTGCTGCTCTCCCTGGTCGGCCTCGCCGACCACGCCGCCCAGCGCCCCGGCGAGCTCTCCGGCGGCCAGCAGCAGCGGGTGGCCATCGCCCGCGCGCTCGCCAACCGGCCCGCCCTGCTGATCGCCGACGAGCCGACCGGACAGCTAGACGCGGAGACCGGCCTCGCGGTGATGGAACTGATGCGCGCGGTCGTGCACAGCGAGGGCGTCACCGCGCTCGTCGCCACGCACGACGTCCAGCTGCTCGGCCTCGCCGACCGGGTCCTCGAACTCAGTGACGGGCACATCGTCGAGCACGTGTAGGCGGGCCTACCAGGTGCGTCTCCGGCCACGGGAGGCCCGGCCCCGGCATCAGAATTACGTCAATACGCTCCGCTCCAGCACCCCCCCGCCCGATATGCCGGAAATTCACGGGGTAGCTTCGACAGTGGCTGCCGCATCGGCCGCAGTCCGTTTCGGGAAGACAATGGGGCCATGGCGCGCGGCAAACTTCGGATCTACCTCGGTGCGGCACCCGGCGTCGGCAAGACGTACGCCATGCTCTCCGAGGCGCACCGCCGTGTGGAGCGGGGCACCGACTGCGTCGTCGGCTTCGTCGAGCACCACGACCGCCCGCGCACCGAGGTCATGCTGCACGGCCTCGAACAGATCCGGCGCCGCGAGATCGAGTACCGCTCCGCGGTCTTCACCGAGATGGACGTCGACGCCGTCCTGGAGCGCGCCCCGGCCGTCGCCCTGGTGGACGAACTGGCACACACCAATGTGCCCGGCTCCCGCAACGCCAAGCGCTGGCAGGACGTCGAGGAGCTCCTCCAGGCCGGCATCGACGTGGTCTCCACCGTCAACATCCAGCACCTGGAGTCACTCGGCGACGTCGTCGAGTCGATAACCGGCGTACGCCAGCGCGAGACCGTGCCCGACGAGGTGGTCCGCCGCGCCGACCAGCTCGAACTCGTCGATATGTCGCCCCAGGCGCTGCGCCGGCGGATGGCCCACGGCAACATCTACAAGCCGGACCGGATCGACGCCTCGCTCTCCAACTACTTCCGCCCCGGCAACCTCACCGCCCTGCGCGAGCTGGCCCTCCTCTGGGTGGCCGACCGGGTCGACGAATACCTCCAGCAGTACCGCGGCGAGCACAACATCCGCACCACCTGGCAGGCCCGCGAACGCATAGTCGTCGGACTCACCGGCGGCCCCGAGGGGCGCACCCTCATCCGCCGTGCCTCCCGGATGGCGGCCAAGGGCTCCGGCAGCGAGATCCTCGCCGTCTACATCGCCCGCAGCGACGGACTGACCTCGGCCTCACCCAAGGAACTGACCGTCCAGCGCACCCTCGTCGAGGACCTCGGCGGCACCTTCCACCACGTCATCGGCGACGACATACCCTCGGCGCTCCTCGAATTCGCCCGCGGCGTCAACGCCACCCAGATCGTCCTCGGCTCCAGCCGCCGCAAGGCCTGGCAGTACATCTACGGCCCCGGCGTCGGCGCCACCGTCGCCCGTGAGTCCGGCACCGACCTCGACGTCCACATCGTCACCCACGACGAGGTCGCCAAGGGCAGGGGCCTGCCCATCGCCCGCGGCGCCCGGCTCGGCCGGGCCCGCATCATCTGGGGCTGGATCGTCGGCGTGGGCGGCCCGGTCCTCCTCTCGCTGCTCCTCAAGGGCCTGGAGAACGGTCCCGGGCTCGCCAACGACGTCCTGCTGTTCCTCTTCATGACCGTCGCCGCCGCCCTGCTCGGCGGGCTGCGGCCCGCCCTCGCCTCGGCCGCGGCGGGCTCGCTGCTGCTGAACTACTGGTTCACCCCGCCCACCCACACCCTGACCGTCCAGGACCCCGAGAACTTCGTCGCCATCGTGATCTTCTTCGCGGTGGCCGTCTCGGTCGCCTCCGTCGTCGACCTCGCGGCCCGCCGCACCCACCAGGCCGCCAGACTGCGCGCCGAGTCCGAGATCCTGTCCTTCCTGGCCGGCAGCGTGCTGCGCGGCGAGACCACCCTGGCCGCGCTGCTCGACCGGGTCCGCGAGACCTTCGGCATGGAGTCCGTCGCGCTGCTGGAGCGGCAGAGCGACGTCGACCCGTGGACGTGCGCCGGGAGCGTCGGACCGGCGCCGGTCGTCCGCCCCGAGGACGCCGATGTGGACATGCCCGTCGGCGACCACATGGCCCTCGCGCTCTCCGGCCGGGTGCTGCCCGCGGAGGACCGCCGGGTGCTCGGCGCGTTCGCCGCCCAGGCCGCCGTCGTACTGGACCGCCAGCGCCTCGTCGGCGAGGCTGAGGAGGCCCGCAGGCTCGCCGAGGGCAACCGGATCAGGACCGCGCTGCTGGCCGCCGTCAGCCACGACCTGCGGACCCCGCTCGCCGCCATCAAGGCCGCGGTCAGTTCCCTGCGCTCCGACGACGTCGCCTGGTCGGAGGACGACGAGGCCGAACTCCTGGAAGGCATCGAGAACGGCGCGGACCGCCTCGATCACCTGGTGGGCAACCTCCTCGACATGTCCCGCCTCCAGACCGGCACCGTCACCCCGCTGATCCGCGAGATCGACCTCGACGAGGTCGTGCCCATGGCCCTGGGCGGCGTGCCCGAGGACAGCGTCGACCTGGACATCCCCGAGACGCTGCCGATGGTCGCCGTCGACCCCGGACTGCTGGAGCGGGCCGTCGCCAACATCGTCGAGAACGCGGTCAAGTACAGCCCCGACGGAGACCGCGTCACGGTCGCCGCCAGCGCGCTCGGCGCCCGCGTCGAGCTACGGGTCGCCGACCGCGGCCGCGGCGTCCCCGACGACGGCAAGGAACGCATCTTCGAACCCTTCCAGCGCTACGGCGACGCCCCGCGCGGCGCCGGGGTCGGCCTGGGCCTCGCCGTGGCCCGCGGCTTCGTGGAATCCATGGGTGGCACGCTGGACGCCGAGGACACCCCGGGCGGCGGCCTCACCATGGTCCTGACCCTCAGGGCGGCATCGGGACACGTCCCGGTCAGCCCCGACCTGCCCGCGCGGGTCACCTCATGATCCGCGGAGAGCACCGCGGACCCGATGTACAGCAGAAAGGCAGGACCGCGATGACCCGGGTGCTTGTGGTCGACGACGAGCCGCAGATCGTACGCGCCCTCGTGATCAACCTGAAGGCGCGCAAGTACGAGGTGGACGCCGCGCCCGACGGGGCGACCGCCCTCCAGCTCGCCGCCGCCCGCCACCCCGACGTCGTCGTCCTGGACCTCGGGCTGCCCGACATGGACGGCGTCGACGTGATCAGGGGACTGCGCGGCTGGACCAGGGTGCCGATCCTCGTGCTCTCGGCCCGCCACACCTCCGACGAGAAGGTCGAGGCGCTGGACGCGGGCGCCGACGACTACGTCACCAAGCCGTTCGGCATGGACGAGCTGCTGGCCCGGCTGCGCGCCTCGGTACGGCGCGCCGAACCCGTCGGACAGGACGGCGGCGACGAGATCGTGATCGTCGAGACCACGGGCTTCACCGTCGACCTGGCCGCCAAGAAGGTCCAGCGCGAGGGACGGGACGTGCGGCTCACCCCCACCGAGTGGCACCTGCTGGAGGTGCTGGTCCGCAACAGCGGCCGGCTGGTCAGCCAGAAGCAGCTGCTCCAGGAGGTCTGGGGGCCTTCGTACGGCACCGAGACCAACTACCTGCGGGTCTACATGGCCCAGCTGCGGCGCAAGCTGGAGGCCGACCCCTCCCACCCCAGGCACTTCGTCACCGAACCGGGAATGGGATACCGCTTCGAGCGCGGCTGAAGGGCGCCGTGCCGCCTCTCCCCGTAACCCGTTCGAGTGAGACGGCGGTCATCCTCCCGGACCCCCGGGGACCGGTACCCTTCGGTTATGAGTGCTGTTCCTCGATTCGAGAAGGCCGGGAAGGCCGAGCGGCCGTCCGGGCGCTTCCGGCGGATGCTCGACCGCCTCTCCACCTCCCAGGAGGACCTGGAGTGCGAGGAGCTGGCGGAGGACTCGCACGCCTCTGGGTGCACCCGGATCTCTGAGTGCAGCGACCGCCAGATCGTGAAGGTCACTGGTACCTTGCGGACGGTCACCCTGCGACCGCGCGCCGGAGTGCCCGCCCTGGAGGCGGAGCTCTTCGACGGCACCGCTCCGCTGGACGTGGTCTGGCTCGGCCGCCGCTCGATCGTGGGCATCGAACCGGGCCGCAAGCTCATCGCCTCGGGCCGGATCTCCATGAGTCACGGGCGCCGGGTGCTGTTCAACCCCAAATACGAACTCCGACCGCTCGGCAAGGAGTAGCCGGTGACGTCTCTTGACAAGCCGACGTCCGACACGGACCCCACCACCCGCACCGACCAGCAGGAGGCCGACGCGAAGGCGGTCACCGAGGCCGCGCTCTTCGAGGCCTTCGGTGGCATCCGGGGCATGGTGGAGACGGTCCTGCCGGGACTGCTCTTCGTCACGATCTTCACCATCGACAAGAACCTCACGTACTCGGCCATCGCGGCCGTGGCGGTGTCGCTGGTCCTCGTGGCCGTCCGGCTGATCCGCAGGGACACCGTCAAGCACGCCTTCAGCGGTGTCTTCGGTGTGGCCTTCGGCGTCGTCTTCGCGAAGATGACCGGCAACGCCAAGGACTTCTATCTGCCGGGCATGATCTACACGCTCGGACTGGCCCTCGCCTACCTGGTGACCACGGTGGCGGGACTGCCGCTGATCGGCCTGATCCTGGGCCCGGTCTTCAAGGAGAACCTCTCCTGGCGCACCAGGAACCCCGGCCGCAAGAAGGCCTACGCCAAGGCCAGCTACGCCTGGGGACTGATCCTGCTCGCCAAGTGCGCGATCCTCTTCCCGCTGTACTGGTGGGGCGACACCACCCAGTTCGGCTGGGTCCTGGTGGCGCTGAAGATCCCGCCGTTCCTGCTCGCGGTCTACCTCACCTGGGTCTTCCTCGCCAAGGCGCCGCCGCCCATCGACGTCTTCGCCGAGATGGAGGCCGAGGAGCAGGCCGAGAAGGCCCGGAAGGCAGCGGCCGCCGAAGCGACGGCCCGCAGCCAGGACTTCTGAGGTCCTCACACGGAACGTGAAAGGGGCCTCGGGCCGCCACTGGCGGCCCGAGGCCCCTTTCACGTTCCGTGTCTCCCGTGGCTCAGCTCTCCGGATCGCCCCGGCGCACCGACAACAGGTCCTCCAACTGCTCCTCGCGCGCCTGGGCCGCCACGAACAGCAGCTCGTCACCGGCCTCCAGGGTCTCCTCCGTGCTCGGCGTCAGAACCCGCTGTCCACGGATGATCGTCACCAGCGAGGTGTCCTCGGGCCACGCCACCTCACCGACCTGCGTGCCGGCCAGCGCCGACTCTGGGGGCAGCGTCAGCTCGACCAGGTTCGCGTCGCCGTGGCTGAAGCGCAGCAGCCGGACCAGATCGCCGACGCTCACCGCCTCCTCGACCAGGGCCGACATCAGCCGCGGGGTGGACACCGCCACGTCGACGCCCCACGACTCGTTGAACAGCCACTCGTTCTTCGGGTTGTTCACCCGGGCGACGACCCGCGGCACGCCGTACTCCGTCTTGGCGAGCAGCGAGACGACCAGGTTCACCTTGTCGTCGCCGGTCGCGGCGATCACGACGTTGCAGCGCTGCAACGCCGCCTCGTCCAGCGAGGTGATCTCGCAGGCGTCCGCCAGCAGCCACTCGGCCATCGGCACCCGCTCCACCGAGATGGCGGTCGGCGCCTTGTCGACGAGCAGCACCTCGTGCCCGTTCTCCAGCAGCTCGGCCGCGATGGAACGGCCCACCGCACCGGCCCCGGCAATCGCGACACGCATCAGTGACCGCCCTCCTCAGGGCCCTCGGCGAAGGCCGCCTCGACCTTCGCGATCTCGTCCGTACGCATCATCACGTGGACCAGATCACCCTCCTGCAGCACCGTCTGCGACGACGGCAGTATGGCTTCGCCCAACCGGGTGAGGAAGGCCACGCGGACGCCCGTCTCCTCCTGCAACGTGCTGATCTTGTGGCCGATCCAGGACGGTGTGGTGTGCACCTCGGCGAGCTGCACACCGCCGCTCGGGTCCCGCCACAGCGGCTCGGCGCCCGAGGGCAGCAGACGGCGCAGCATCTGGTCCGCGGTCCAGCGCACGGTCGCGACCGTGGGGATGCCGAGACGCTGGTAGACCTCGGCACGCCGCGGGTCGTAGATCCTGGCCGCGACGTTCTCGATGCCGAACATCTCACGCGCCACCCGGGCCGCGATGATGTTCGAGTTGTCGCCGCTGCTCACCGCCGCGAACGCGCCGGCCTCCTCGATCCCCGCCTCGCGGAGGGTGTCCTGGTCGAAACCGACGCCGCTGACGCGGCGACCGCCGAAACCGGAGCCGAGGCGCCGGAATGCGGTGGGGTCCTGGTCGATGACGGCGACCGTGTGCCCCTGCTGCTCCAGGGTCTGCGCGAGAGCGGCTCCTACTCGCCCGCAGCCCATGATGACGATGTGCACCTTGCGCCTACCTCGCACTCCTGGTCGTCCGGCTGACCTGCGAAAACACCCTGCTCACACTCTTTCCTCGGCTGGCCGGGCAAACAATGGGGCAACGGTTCGCCCCGTTGCCCAGGATGAGCTTATGCGGCGCCGGGCGCGTTGCCTCATTCGAGTGTCCTTATCGCCGGGGCCACGATGGCAAAGGGGCGGCAATCCGAAGGGTGCCGGTGCGTGTTCCGGTCCCTTTCGGGGGCCCGCGGTGCAAGGATTCCGTTAAGGATTTCGTGTCCTTTCCCTCCGAGTGCAGGAGATTCAACTGATACGGGGGTGGTGCGTCGGCGGGCTCCATACGGAACCCTTACGATCCTCAGCGTGTCCAAACTGACCGACGTGCCCAAACGGATCCTGATCGGACGGGCCCTGCGCAGCGACAAGCTGGGGGAGACACTCCTCCCCAAACGCATCGCCCTGCCCGTCTTCGCGTCCGATCCGCTGTCCTCGGTGGCCTACGCCCCCGGAGAAGTCCTCCTGGTGCTGTCCATCGCAGGCGTGTCGGCGTACCACTTCAGCCCGTGGATCGCGGTCGCCGTCGTGGTCCTGATGTTCACCGTCGTCGCCTCCTACCGGCAGAACGTGCACGCGTACCCGAGCGGCGGCGGCGACTACGAGGTCGCGACCACCAACCTCGGCCCGAAGGCCGGCCTGACCGTCGCCAGCGCCCTGCTGGTCGACTACGTCCTCACCGTCGCCGTGTCCATCGCCTCCGGCGTGGAGAACCTCGGCTCCGCGATCCCGTTCGTCGTCGAGCACAAGACCGCCTGCGCCGTCGCGGCCATCGTGCTGCTCACGGTGATGAACCTGCGCGGCGTGAAGGAGTCCGGGAAGCTCTTCGCCATCCCCACGTACCTCTTCGTGGCCGGCGTCTTCATCATGATCATCTGGGGTGCCTTCCGGGGACTGGTCCTCGGCGACACCATGCACGCCCCGACCTCGCACTACACAATCAAGGCCGAGCACCAGGGCCTGGCCGGATTCGCCCTGGTCTTCCTGCTGCTGCGGGCGTTCTCCTCCGGCTGCGCGGCCCTCACCGGCGTCGAGGCGATCAGCAACGGCGTCCCCGCCTTCCGCAAGCCGAAGAGCAAGAACGCCGCCACCACCCTCGCGGCGATGGGCCTGCTGGCCGTCACGATGTTCTGCGGCATCATCGGGCTGGCCATGGCCACCGACGTCAAGATGGCCGAGAACCCCGCGACGGACCTGATCAACAACGGCACCCCGGTCGGTTCGGCCTTCGTCCAGGACCCGGTGATCTCCCAGGTCGCGGCCGCCGTCTTCGGCGACGGGACGTTCTTCTTCGTGATCCTCGCCGCGGCCACCGCACTCGTGCTCTTCCTGGCCGCGAACACCGCGTACAACGGCTTCCCGCTGCTCGGCTCGATCCTGGCCCAGGACAGCTACCTGCCGCGCCAGCTGCACACCCGCGGTGACCGGCTCGCCTTCTCCAACGGCATCGTGCTGCTGGCCGGCGCCGCGATCCTGCTGGTCGTCATCTACGGGGCGGACTCGACCCGGCTGATCCAGCTCTACATCGTCGGCGTGTTCGTGTCGTTCACCCTCAGCCAGACCGGCATGGTCCGGCACTGGAACCGCCACCTGCGGGCCGAGAAGGACCCGCTCAAGCGCCGCCACATGATCCGCTCCCGTGCGATCAACACCTTCGGCGCCTTCTTCACCGGCCTGGTGCTCGTCGTCGTCCTCGCCACCAAGTTCACCCACGGTGCCTGGGTCGCGCTGCTCGGCATGGTGATCTTCTACGGCACGATGACCGCGATCCGTAAGCACTACGACCGGGTCGCCGCGGAGATCGCCGCCGACGAGACCCCGTCCGACGAGAGCATCCGCCCCTCCCGGGTCCACTCGATCGTCCTGGTCTCCAAGCTCCATCGCCCCACCCTGCGCGCCCTCGCCTACGCGAAGCTGATCCGTTCCGACCACCTGGAGGCGCTCTCCATCAGCGTCGACCCGGCCGAGACGAAGGCCCTCAGGGAGGACTGGGAGCGGCGCGGCATCAACGTACCGCTGAAGATCCTCGACTCGCCGTACCGCGAAGTGACCCGCCCCGTGATCGAGTACGTCAAGGGCCTGCGCCGGGAGAGCCCGCGCGACGTCGTGAGCGTCTACATCCCGGAGTACGTCGTCGGCCACTGGTACGAGCACCTGCTGCACAACCAGAGCGCCCTGCGCCTCAAGGGCCGGCTGCTCTTCACGCCCGGCGTGATGGTCACCTCCGTCCCGTACCAGCTGGAGTCCTCCGAAGCGGCCAAGAAGCGCGCCAGGAAGCGCGCCGACTGGAGCGCGCCGGGGTCGGTGCGCCGGGGCCCGGTGGAGCGCAGGTCCAAGGAGCCCACGCACAAGAACTGACGTGGGACAGGTGTGCGGGCGTCGGCCCATCCTGGTAAGCGGTCCTGGTAAGCGGCCGGACGACACCCACGTAGACTCGTAGGTTGTTGTCCGGCCGCTTTCTTGTCGCGTTCGTTCCCCCGTTTCCCTTGATCTCTGGAGCCACCCCCTCATGCAGAACGAATCCACTTCGCCGCAGACCGGGGAAACGCAGGCCGGAGACCCGCAGGCGGAAGAATCGCAGGCCGTGGACGGAACGGAATCAGTGGAATCAGCGGAATCACTGGTGGGCCAGGAGTACGAGGTCGAGGTCGGCCCGGTCGCACACGGCGGCCACTGCATCGCGAGGACCTCGGAGGGCCAGGTCCTGTTCGTGCGCCACACGCTCCCCGGCGAGACGGTCGTCGCCCGGGTCACCGACGGCGCGGCCGACTCCCGCTTCCTGCGCGCCGACGCGGTACGGATCATCGAGGCGTCCAAGGACCGCGTGAAGGCGCCCTGCCCGTTCGCGGGCCCCGGCAAGTGCGGCGGCTGCGACTGGCAGCACGCCAAGCCCGGCGCCCAGCGACGGCTCAAGGGCGAAGTGATCGCCGAACAGCTCCAGCACCTCGCGGGCCTCACCCCTGAGGAGGCCGGCTGGGACGGCACGGTCATGCCGGCCGAGGGCGACAAGCTCCCGCCGGGCGAGGTGCCCGCGTGGCGCACCCGGGTTCAGTACGCCATCGACGAGGACGGCCGGGTCGGCCTGCGCAAGCACCGCTCGCACGACATCGAGATCATCGACCAGTGCCTGATCGCCGCCCCCGGCGTCACCGAGCTCGGCATCGAGAAGCAGGACTGGCCCCAGATGGCCACGGTGGAGGCCATCGCGGCCACCGGCTCCAACGACCGCCAGGTCATCCTCACCCCCCGCTCCGGCGGCCGTCTCCCGCTGGTCGAGCTCGACAAGCCCGTCTCGGTCCTGCGTGTGGACGAGCACGACGGCGGAGTGCACCGCGTCCACGGCCGCGGCTTCGTCCGCGAACGCGCCGACGACCGCACCTACCGCGTGGGCTCCGGCGGCTTCTGGCAGGTCCACCCGCAGGCCGCCTACACCCTGGTCAAGGCCGTCATGCAGGGCCTGATGCCACGCAAGGGCGAAATGGCCCTCGACCTCTACTGCGGCGTCGGCCTGTTCGCCGGCTCCCTCGCAGAACGCCTCGGCGACAAGGGCGCGGTCCTCGGCATCGAGTCCGGCAAGCGCGCGGTGGAGGACGCCCGCCACAACCTCAAGGACCTGGAGCGGGTCCGCATCGAACACGGCAAGGTCGACCAGATCCTGCCCCGCACCGGCATCACCGAGGCCGACCTGATCGTCCTCGACCCGCCCCGCGCCGGAGCCGGCAAGCAGACGGTCAAGCGCCTCGCCGCCCTCGGCGCCCGCCGCATCGCGTACGTGGCCTGCGACCCGGCGGCACTGGCGCGGGACCTGGCGTACTTCGCGGAGGGCGGGTACAAGGTGCGGACGCTGCGGGCGTTCGACCTGTTCCCGATGACGCACCATGTGGAGTGCGTGGCGATTCTGGAGCCGGTGAAGAAGGACGACTGACCTGCGATTTTGTGGATCGGGTGGGTCGCTCGACCTGTTTTCCTCCGTACATGACGGGGAGTGCGCGGCATTCAGCTAAGCGGCTCAAGCCGGTCCGGGTGCACCGGTCGTCCGTAAGGGCGAGGAGCAGGTTCTCGGCACTGTCCGGACCGATCTCCTGGAGGCGCCTCGCGATCTGCTCCGGCGGCTGGGCGACGAAGGGATACGTGAGGGACGCCTCGCGCTCCGGGTTCTGAGCCGGGTCATCGAGACCCCCGGCCGCGGGGGTCCGGGACCGGTGCCATCGGAGCGAGGGCGTCGAGGACCCGGTTCTCGTCGCGACGCGGGCCCGTGGCGTCGTGCGGGTATCCGTCCTCGTTCAGGTGGCGTACCGCGGCTTCCCGGAACTTCTGGGCGACGGGCATGTCGTGCCGGCCTCTTTCTGCGGGGCCAGGGCTGGTAGGTCATCGACGTCATTACGGTGAACGGCGGGATACGGCTGCCGTCGTACCGGATTCGCCGGTCGATACCGGTGGCGTCGGGCCCCGTGGCCTTCAGGCCGCCCTGCTTGTCCCCGGACAGCGGGTCGTCCGGGCCCACCGGTTGCCTGCTCACGTTGTGGCCACTGGTCTCACCGCTGGGCGCTGTCGAGTCATGCGCGGAGACCGAGTGCCTGCTGCGTGAGGAACCGCGTATCACTCGGCACACGCTGCACTACGACGTCCTCACCGCGATCGCCGAAGGTGCTCGACGCCCGCGAAGGTCGGTGCGGCCGTGGAGCGTCAACGCAACGCCGTATCTCATCCGTTGGAGGCGGGGCCAAGGCCACCGCTGCTCGCCGCGGAACCGGCGATCTGCAACGCCTGTAGTACATCCGAAGTCCGCTCCCCAGCCAGGGCCACCACACGACGGGCGCCACGCCGGCCCTGTCCTCCCTCCCTGGCTTCTCTCCCGATCTCGTTGACGCAGCGGCTCGCCGGGATGATCTTCTGCTGGTCGACCTGCCGGGTCTCTGCGGGATCGGGTAGGTCAGGCAACTCATGGATGCGGGATCGCGGCATCTGCCACGGACGAGGTCGGGCCGGACGGGTAGCCCCGCTTCGCCCGGCCCGCGCGAGGAGCCCGGGGAGGGATTCGAAACCTGCCGCGTCAAAACCATTGACGAAAATATATATGTCTTCGTATCTTTCCTGTGGCGCGCGCCACAGCAGCACCTGATCGCAGGGCAACACCGCAGAGCCGAAGGGAATTGCTATGAGCCGAGGTTCGATCCTGATTGTCGGTGGAGGTATTGGTGGTCTCGCGACAGCCATCGCCGTCCAGCAGAAGGGCTACGACACGACGGTCGTCGAGCTCCACTCCGACGTCCACTCGTCTGTCCACGGCGTCGGTATCATCCAGCCGATGAACGCTCTGCGGGCGCTCGACATGATCGGCTGCGCCCAGGACTGCATCGCGGCCGGCTACCCGGCCAAGCGCTGGGGCGGTCTCCACTCGACCGACGGCACCTTCATCAAGGAGATGCCGGGCACGCCCGTCCCCGGTGTCGACCTGCCTCCGATGAACGGTCTCACCCGTCCGAAGCTGCACGAGATCCTGACCTCTCATGCCGTCGAGGCGGGCGTGACCATCTGTTACGCGACGACCTTCGCGGAACTCAAGGACGACGGTGCCGGTGTCGACGTCAGCTTCACCGACGGATCCACCGGTCGCTTCGACATCGTCGTCGGTGCCGACGGCGTCTACTCCAAGACCCGCGGCTACGTCGTCGAGGGCGAAGTCGCGCCTTACTACATCGGCCAGTCGGCCTACCGCGTCAACATCCCGCTCCTGCCCGAAATCGACAGCATCATCCTGCAGGCCGGCCCCGAGGGCATGGCCGGTCTCGTGCCGATCGGCAAGGACCTGGCCTACCTTTTCTACAACGCCCACATGGAGAAGCAGTCGCCTGACTCGGGCATGGACAGTGCCGAGAAGCTGCGCGCGTACCTCGCGCCGTTCGGTGGCTTCATGGGCCGCATCCGCGACGAGTTCATCACCGACGACTGCGACATCGTGCTGCGGCCGGAGGAGTCCCTGATCGTGGACGCCCCGTGGCACAAGGGCCGCATCGTCCTGTTGGGCGACGCCGTCCACGCGATCACGCCGCACCTCGGACAGGGAGCTGCCCAGGCGATCGAGGACGGCGTCGTGCTCGCCGACTGCCTCGCCGAGCACGACGACCTCGAGGCGGCCTTCGCGGAGTACACCGACCGCCGCTTCGAGCGCTGCAAGCTCGTCGTCGACACCTCGCTCGACATCGCGGAGTGGGAGATGGGGCGCAAGCCGGACTTCGACAATATCGCCGCCACCGATCACGTCCTCGAGGTCATGGCCCAGCCGCTCTGAGCTGTGCTGCCGGGTGCGGCGGTTCGTTACGATGAGCGGGATGAGCCCTACCTCTCACCAGCGTGAGCTGGCCGACGTCCTGCGCGAGCTCGGGTGGACCGTCCACCGACGGTCGCCCGAGCGCGCGGGCGTCGGTCCGATCCCGACTACCGAACTGGTACTGCTCAAGCAGGTCATCGACGCGCCGGGATCCACCGTCGGCGAGCTGGCGCAGGCGCTGGGACTGCGCCAGCCCAACGTGAGCGCGGCGATCCGGGTTCTGGCCGGTCGCGGCTTCGTGGTCAAGGAGACCAGTCCCAAGGACCGTCGGATCACGCTGGTCAGGCCAACCGAACTCGGGCGTTCGGAGCACGAGGCGATCGCGGACAGCTGGGCCGAGCCGATCCGGGAGGCCCTGGAGGGAATCAGCGCGGATCACCAGGCGGCGATCGAGCAGGCCACGGAGGCGCTGGCGGCCCTCCATGAACGCCTCCAGGCCCTCGAGCCGGGCGGGGCGCAGACCGGGGCCCCGGTCTGAGGCGTGGTGCAGAGGGCTGTGTCCGGGCAGGCAGGGCAGGGCCGCGTTGTGCGGCGGCCCTGATCACGCGACGAGGGCGACGCTGTGCATGTGAGCGAGGGCCTGGACCGCGTGATGGAGGCCGGTGCCGCGCCGCCGGCAGCAGCCGCCGAGGGTCTGTAACGCTTCATGCGGGCAAGGCGTGCTCGACGCCGGCCCGCATCCGTCGGTGCGCCTTCACGCCGGACGGCCGGACCGGAGTCCCGCCATGCCCGTGCTTCCGCAGTGTCGCCGGGAACGGGCCGGCCCGCGGCAACCACGAGTTCCGTGTCCGTGTCGAAGATGACCTGCACGTTCGCCGAGCACCGGTAGGTGTGTGACGAGGCGCCGGTCTTCCGGTCGCGGACCGGGATGAGGTTTCTGCCCACGGGCCACAGCCGTTCGGCCGCGTCGGCCGGACGGGTGGCGGGCTTGATGGCCAGGAGCGGCCGCAGCCGCTGCATGACCCGGCACACCGTTGCCGCCGGGCATCCGGGTAACGGCGCGAGCGGCCGCGCACTCTGGCGCGTCTCGCGCCGCGTCCGCGTGCTGCCGTGGAGAGCCGGCCTCGACAGCCCGGTGTACTGCGTCGGAGGAGCCGCGGGGCGGCGAGGGCCCCGGGGAGCGTGGCCACGCTCGGCGAGGTGACGAATCCGGGGCGCGGTGCGGGAGCGGGGACGTCCGGGCCGTTCGTCGCATCCGTCGGGCACGCTTCTCCCGCGCCGGCCGGGTGGGTACGGCGGCGGCGGCGCCGGCCCGGTGGGTACGGCGGCGGCGCCGGTCGGGGGCGCACGGCGGGGTGAAGCGGCGCTTCAGCGCGTTCGGCTGCCTGATCGCCGGGCGGCCCCTGACCGGCGGCCCGGCGATCGACGTGCTTCACGGCTCGGTCAGTGCTTCACGTAGACCTCCGGGACGTACCACCCTCCGGTTTCGAGTGGGGCGTCCTCGGTCGGCCGGTTCGACACCAGGCGGCGCCGCAGGTGCCGGCCGTCCGGGCCGTGCCGCGCGTAGTGGTCGAGCAGCAGGTCGTGACCGAGGTCGTTGTTGAGGTCACGCCAGATCGCGTGGACATGCTGGCCCGCGGCGACCGCGTTGTCGGCTTCGACGAGCAGGTCACGCGTGGAGATCCGGTAGTAGTGGGCGGTGTTCGCCTCGCGTCCGCCTGCCCAGGCGAATCGGATGTCGCACGGATCGGCCGCGAGAACCTGCTCGCGGTACTGCCGGGACAGCTCGTCGGGACCGGTCTCCACGTAGTAGAGGAGAAGGTCGCGTACGGCATCGAGCTGACCGCCGGTCAGGTCGGGGCCGCTGATGCCCGACGGGTCGGCCTTCACGAAGCGCAGGCGCTCGCGGTCCTCGTCGGTCGTCTCGTAGCCGACGATCCCGAGGTCGACCCAGTCGGGCCATTCCTCGGCGCCGACGCGGGGCACCTGACGGGTGACGAAGTCGGCAGGCGCGACATCGTGGATGACGGCCTGTTCCTGTGCGTCGGGGGACAGCGAATGCAGGATCGTCAGAGCCCGGCGCTCGTTCTCACCGAGCGCGTCCAGCACGCCTGCGCCGACGGGCTGCGCGCCCATCGCGAGCGGCGTGACGGTGAGGTAGCGCTGCCCGACGACCGTGTAGTTGAGGGAGAGATGGTGACCGATGACCCGCCAGCCCCACGTGTCCTCGAAGCCGGGCCGCCCCCAGAAGCTGAACCAGTAGCCCTCGGGGTCGCGGAAGTTGCCGGCGAGGACGCCGAAGCCGCGCTCGATCACCTCGAGTTCGCGCAGCATGTTCTCCGTGGCCATCACGGAAAGCGCCTGACTGTAGCCGCGCATGCTGAGGCCGGCCTTGAGCAGCGAGTGCGCGATGACCTTCTGGTGCCGGTCGAGCGAGTGCATCGGGATGCCGGCTCGGTCGGGCTTGGGGATGAAGTCCCAGTCGAGACGGCCCGGAGCGTCCATGTCGGGCACGATCGCCGCGGCCTTGAGGTCGGGGCGGAGCGAGTCGAGCAGCGCCCAGGTGGCGAAGAGCATCCGCTTGATGGTGACGGGTGCTTCGTAGGTCAGGGGGCCGGGCGAGGAGCCGTCGGGGTCGGGTAGGTGCTTCATGGTTCCTTCCTCAGTCGCTGAGCACTGCGAACAGGTCGCAGTGGACGACGGCGCCGCGGTCGAGCTGAGCCGCGATCGCCTGCCGGGCGGGGCGGTTGGCCGGGTCGGGGAACATCGCCAGCCATTCCCGGTTGAGTGCTTCGCGGTCGTTGGGGTCGGCGAGGTGGAACGTCATCTTGAGGATGTCGTCCGTCGTGCCGCCGAGCTGGGCCATCAGGGTGCGGACGTGGGCGAAGACGTGTGCGAACTGCCGGTCTGTATCGGAGGCCATCTCGCCGGTCACCGGGTCGCGGCCGGTGATCGCGCCGGTCGCGACGAACGGGCCGATCCGGCTGGCGGCCGGGATCGGGTTGGCGTGGCTGAACCCGGGGAGGCCGATGCTGGTGCGGGTGTTCATGGCCGCTCAGCTCTCGGCGATGACGCGGTTCTCGATGTGGCCGAGGCCCTGGATCTCCGCACGGACGACATCGCCGACCTTGAGGAACTTGCCCTGCGTCGCGCCGATGCCCGCGGGCGTGCCGGTGGCGAGGATGTCACCGGGCATGAGGGTGAAGACCTGCGAGAGATAGGCGATCTGCTCGTAGATGTCGTGGACCATGTCGTTCGTCGGCCAGTCCTGGCGGACCTCGCCGTTGACGCTGAGGGTCATCCGCAGGTCGTGCGGGTCGGCGATCTCGTCGTCGGTGGTCAGCCACGGGCCGATCGGGCCGTGGGTGTCGAACGACTTGCCGAGCGTGAACGTCGGTGACTTCTTCTGCAGCCAGTCGCGGACCGACACGTCGTTGGTGACGAGGTATCCGGCGATGACGGAGCGTGCGTCCTCGACGGACACGTGCTTGCAGCGCCGGCCGATCACCACGCCGAGCTCGATCTCGTAGTCGAGGGCTTCGGAGAGGTTGGGCTTCACGATGCCGTCGTAGGGGCCGACGACGCAGGAGACCTGCTTGTTGAACCACATCTGGTTCTCCGGTACGGGGATGCCCGCGGCGCGCGCCTCCTCGGCGTGCTCCTTGTAGTTCATGCCGATGCCGAGGTACTTCTGCGGGTTGTCGATCGGGGCCTCGAGGACCACGTCGGCCAGCGCGTGCGAAAGGCTGCCGGCCGCGAGGATCTCGTGCTTCAGCGAGGGCAGCAGGGGCAGGATCGACCGCAGCGACGTGTCCCCGACGACGTCGGAGATGTCGATGACCCGGTCACCGTCGACACGGCCCAGCCGCGTCGGCCCCTCTGCGGTGTGGAAGCGTGCGATCTTCACTGCTGCTCCTCCTGAGCGATCTTGTCGAGGCCGGCCTTCTCCTCGGCGGTGGGGGCCCAGACGTGCTCGCCGTCCGGGGTCATCTGGAAGCTCACGAAGCGCCAGGCGCCGTCCTCGCAGTGCCGCAGCACCTGGATCACCTGGCCGGCGACCGTGCGCTCGGAGCCGTCCGGACTGCCGAGGCGGTTGATCAGACGGCCCGTCATGATCGCGACACCGCCGATCACCCGGATGGTCAGATCGCCTCGGGAGGCCCCTTTGTAGGGCGCTCGGGTGGCGATGTGCTCCAGGAGCTGGGCCTTCGTGTGGGTCAGGCCGGGCGCGTGGGTGTGGATCAGCGAGTCGTCGTACAGGTCGCGCAGCGTGTCGAGGTCGACCTCCAGCAGCGCCCGCTGACGGCGCTCCTCCACATGGAGGATCGCTGCGCGCGTGGCCCTGTCGGCGAGGACCACCGGGGTGACGGTCATGCCTTGGCTCCGTACTCGTCGCGGTCGTTGGTGCGGTAGCCCGTCGCCTCGCCGGCCTCGAAGCCGGGACGAGGCGAACCGACCAGCGCGTGGTACTTGCTGAAGATCTCGTCGGCCTCCGCGAGCGGGAGAACCTCCTCGACGTCCTCGAAGCGAGTGCCTCCGGTGCGCTCGGCGACCATGCGGCGGATGACCTCGTAGCCCTCGCCACGCATGTTCATCACGATCCGGTTCACGCCCTCGCGGCGGGCCGCGTCGTACGCGACGAAGGCCGCGCGCGGGTCGTCCGGGGTCTCGGCGAGCTTTTCCACGATGACGCGGGCGTCGAGCATCGCCTGGGTGATGCCGTTGCCGCCGCGGGGGTACATCGCGTGGGCGGCGTCGCCGAGCAGGACGACCCGGCCGTCGACCCAGTTGTCGAGCGGGTCGTGGCGGATCAGGGGGAAGAGGTAGACCTCGCGGGCCTCGCGAATCATCCGCCGGACGTCGAGGAAGGGCAGCTCGACGGTGTCGAAGAGCGGGATGACCTCGCTGATGTCGCCGACCTGGTTCCAGTCCTCGACGGTCTCCTCACCGTTGGTCTCGGCGACCCAGTTGACCAGGGTTCTGCCGGTGCCCTCGAAGTCGTCGGCGATGGGGTACACGATCATCGAGGCGGTGTTGGGGTCGCCGATGTGCAGGATCGTGTGGCCGTTGCGGAAGGGCTCCATGACCGTGGTGCCGCGCCACATGGTGATGCCGGAGAAGTGCGGCTCGGAGAGCTCGGGGAACATCTGCTTGCGGATGGCGGACTTGATGCCGTCGGCGGCGATGACCGCCGCATGGCGCACCTGCTCCGTTCGGCCGTCGGCGTGCAGGAGGTGGAGCGTCACGCCGGTCTCGTCCTGCGAGTAGCCGGTGACATCGGTGCCGAGGCGGATCGTGTCCGCGCCCAGCCGCTCGAGCACGACCTTGTGGAGCAGCATCTGGAGGGTGCCGCGGTGCACGAAGCGCTGCTCGTGCCGGTAGCCCATGTGTACGCCGCACTTCTCGGCGTAGATCTCCTGGCCGAAGTGGTTGTAGAAGATCGAGTCCTGGGCGTCGACGGAGATCGCACGGAACTCCTCCAGCAGGCCGAGGTCGTCGAGCTCGGCCGTGCCGACGGTCTTGATGTCGACGCCGACGCCGAGCGGCTTGAGCTCGGGCACGACTTCGTAGACGACCGGACGGAAGCCCTTCTGGTGCATGCGGAGCGCGGTGAGCAGGCCGGCCGGCCCGGCGCCGATGATCGCGATGTCGAGGTCGGTGGTGGTCATGTCGTTGTCCTCGTCGTTTGAGGGGGATGGGTGGGCGGTCAGGAGGCCGGAGCGGAGAGCTCGGCGAGGAAGCCGGTGGTGGCCGCCCAGGCACGCGCGGCGCTGCGCGCGTTGTAGGCGAACACCTCGGGCTCGGGGGAGGCGGCGGCCTTCGGGCTGGTGAAGGCGTGGGTGGTGCCGCTGTAGAGGTGGAACTGGTGGTCCAGCCCGGCCGAGCTCAGGTGTTCCTCGAGCCGGTGCCGCAGGGGAGGCGGCGCCATCGGGTCATCGGCGCCGATCATGAGCAGCACGGAGCCCGATCCCGGAGTGCTCCAGTCCTGGTCGAGCAGGTCGAGCCCGGGATGCACCGCGGCGACGCCGGCGACGACTGCCCCGGTGCGGAGGTACTCGAGGGCCGAGGAGCCGCCGAAGCAGTAACCGAGGAGGGCCAGCGGACGGCCGGTGAACTCCGGCTGCGCGTCGAGCGCCGCGTGGGCGGCGGCGACGCGGCCCAGCCATCGGTCGCGGTCCTGGGCCATGGCACCGATCAGCGGCCCGATCTCGGTGACCGAGGCAGGCGTGGCGCGCTCGCCCCATACGTCGGCCAGAAACACCGGATGCCCGGCCGCGGCGAGCCGCGTCGCGTTGCCGATCATCTCCTCGCTGATCCCGAAGGCGTCGTGGATGAGCAGGACCGCGGCGGCGCGGGAGTCGCCGGCCGCTCGGCCCCGAGGCGCCATGGCCAGACCCAGCATGCGGGTCCCCTCGTGCTGGTACTCGACGTCACGGCCGACTGTCTGGGACACGGTTCCCTGCCTCTCCGAGTACGGGATATGGCCTGCGCCACACGGTGATCCGAAACCGTAGGTGAGATCGTGTACGATTTCAACCACGATTTTGGGTGGCACCAGGCCTTGTGTTGCAGGCGATTCTGTATATGGTTTCGTACACGATTCTGAAAGTGTTCGGCACCACAGCCCGCACGTACCAGTCAGGGAGCGCCCGATCCCATGTCAGAGATGCCCACGGCCGCCGGGCCGACCACCACCGTGACGTCGCCGCCCGCACCGGCCTCCGCCTCGGCCGCCCCTGGGAAGCACAGCAGCGGCGGGGCCTGGTTCGCCTCCCGATTCGCCGTCATCGGCGTCTGGATCGCGCTCGCGGTCCTCTTCTCGGTCCTCCGTCCCGACACATTCATGACGTCGGGCAGCCTCAAGGTGATCTTCGGCAGTCAGAACCAGGCGGCGCTCGTCTTTCTGACCGCCGCCCTGCTCTGCACGATCGTCGTCGGTGAGTTCGTCGACATGTCGGTCGCCTCCAACTTCGGGCTCGCCGCCATCATGCTGACGACCCTCCACGTCAACCACGGGTGGAGTGTGGGTGCGGCGGTCCTCGCCTCGCTCGTCCTGTCCACCGCGGTGGGCGCCGTGAACGGCTGGCTGGTGGTCAAGGTCGGCGTCAATACCATCGTGGTGACGCTCGGCATGGGCACCTTCCTCCTCGGAATCGCGCTATGGGTCTCCGACCTGATGCCGGTCAGCGGCCTCCCCGGCGAATTCAAGGACATCGCGCTCCAGCCGGTCGCCGGCCTTCCGATCAGCTTCTTCTACGGGCTCGCGCTCATGCTCGGGTTCGCCTACGTTCTGCACTTCACGCCGCTGGGCCGCAACATGCGCTTCGTCGGTGAGAGCCGTGAGGTCAGCCGCCTCGCCGGTGTGCGCGTGACCCGGGTCCGCCTCGGGGCCTTCACGACCGCGGGCCTCATCGCCGGCGTGGGAGGGGTGCTCTCCGCCGCGGCCACCGGCGGCTTCGACCCCAACGTGTCGCAGAGCTACCTGCTGCCGATCTTCGCGGCGACCTTCCTCGGCACGGCGATCCTGCAGCCGGGGCGGTTCAATCCGATGGGCACCCTCATCGCTGTCTTCTTCCTGGCGACCGGCGTGCTCGGGCTCCAGCTCCTGGGCGCGACCTCGTGGGTCACGAGCGTCTTCTACGGCGGCGTCCTCGTCGTCGCCGTCACCATCTCGACCGTGCTGCGCAGCCGTTTGCGCTGATCACCCGCCGGTCGCTCTCCTCGATCAGCGGTACCGCGTCACCGCGTCATTCTCAGCAAACAATGGAGTTCGCCATGAGACCCGCACGTCCCACCCCTCGGCGACGCGCCCGTACCTGGGCCACAGCCGCAGGCATCGTCCTCCTCGCCGGTCCCCTCGCCGCCTGTGGCGGTGACACGCAGGACACCGCGTCCGCCGACGCCGACGGCTCGGTCTCCGCAGTCGGCGACAACCTGGTCACGGCGATGAAGCCGCTGGACGCCTACCCCGTCCCGACGGAGAAACTCGACAACGTCGACTCCGTCGCCGGAAAGACGGTCTTCTACGTCCCGATCACCAAGCAGGCACCGCAGTTCACCACCACCGAGAAGACCCTCGCCGCCGCCGCCGAGACCGTGGGCCTCCGCCTCCAGGTCTGCGACGGCAAGGGAACGCCGACCGACATCGGCGGCTGCATAAGCCAGGCGACGGACGCCAAGGCGGCGGCCATCATCACGGACGCCATCCCGTACGCGCTGGCGGCCAACGGCCTCGACGCCGCGCAGAAGGCCGGCATCCCGGTCGTCATCAGCAACCAGGTGCCCGACCCGTCCCACCCGGCCTCCAAGACGCTCACCTGGGTGCAGGTCCCCGGGAGCGAGCAGCAGATCCGCCTCTTCGACTGGGTGGCCTCGGACTCCAAGGGCAAGGCCAACACCCTGGTCAACCAGAGCTCCGACGGCCTGTCGCCCGCCAGCTACGTCGCCGACGGCACGGCCGCGCTGAAGAAGAGCTGCCCCGACTGCAAGCTGACGGTCAACAAGGTCACGTCCTCCAACTTCGCGCTCATCCCCTCCTCGACCAGCGCCATGCTGCTCAAGGACCCGACCATCACCTACGTCGACGCGCAGTTCGAGCAGTACCTGCAGCCGACCCAGGGCGGTGTCCAGCAGACGTCGCGTACGGACATCAAGGTCGTCACCGGCTCCGCCTCCCTCGGCGGCATGAAGGCACTCAAGTCCGGTTCGCTGGCGGCCGTCACCGCCCAGGCCGCGGCCTTCCAGGGCTGGGTCGACACGGACGCGGCGCTGCGCCTGATCCTCGGCAAGCCGGTGCCGGAGTACGACATCCCGACCCGTCTGTTCACCAAGGACAACATCGGCGACGTCAAGCTGACCGAGGAGGCCGAGCTCTCCGGCGAGTGGTTCGGCCCGGCCACCTTCACCGACGACTTCAAGAAGCTGTGGGGCATCGCGTGAGCGGGCTCCATGACCAGGCCCCGGTGGGACGGGCCGGTCTCCCGCCGGCCCACCGGCTCGCTGTCGAGGGGGTCACGATGACCTTCGGCAGCGCCATGGTCCTGCGCGACGTCGCCATGGATGTGCGTCCTGGAGAGATCCACGCCCTCATCGGACAGAACGGGTCGGGCAAGTCCACCCTCGCCAAGATCCTCACCGGCCTCTACCGACCCGACGCAGGCAGCCGTGTCACGGTCGACGGCGTCGGCCTGCAGCTTCCGATCCGGCCCGACGAGTCCCGTGCCGCGGGGGTCGCGGTCGTGCACCAGAACCTCGGCCTGGTGCCGGACGCCACCGTGCTGGAGAACACCCGGCTCGGCCGGTTCAAGGGCTCGCGCTTCCTTCGCCGGATCGACTGGAAGGCCGAGGCCGCAGCGACGCAGGCCGTCTTCGAGCGACTCGGCGCGGGCAGCGTCCCGCTCGACACCAGGGTCGCGGATCTGCATGAGGACGAGAAGGCGGTCGTCGCGATCGCCCGTGCCGTGCAAGACCTTGAGGACGGCCGTGGGGTCATCATCTTCGACGAGTCGACGCGTGCCCTCGGCCGTGAGTCGCTCGAGCGGTTCTACGCCCTGCTCGACCGCATCGTCGCGACCGGCACCTCGGCCCTGCTCATCACGCACCGCCTGGAGGAGGTCGTGGAGGCCGCCGACCGGGTCACCGTGCTCCGCGACGGCGAGATCGTCGTGGCCGGCAAGGAGGTCGAGGGCATGACGAAGTCCGACCTCGCTCACCTCATGCTCGGGCGCGAGGTCGAGGGCCTTGAGCACCGCACGGCGGCCGACGCCGCGACCGACGCCGCCCCCGTCGTGGTCGACCGCCTCACGGGACGTGCCGTGCGCGAGCTGTCCCTGCGTATCCGGCCCGGTGAGGTCGTCGGCCTCACGGGCCTCGGCGGGTCGGGCTACGACGACGTCCCTTACCTGATCAGCGGCGTCAGCAAGGCGAAAGGCGGCACCGTGACCCTGCCCGCCGGGCAGGTCGCGCTCAAGGGCCTGTCGCCGGCCTCGGCGATCAGGAGCGGCATCGCACTCGTCCCGGAGGGCCGTGAGTCGGCCGGTCTCGTCGGCGGGATGACCGTGACGGAGAACATCTCGTTCCCGCAGACCTGCACCGCGAGTGCCTCCGGCAAGGTGCGGCCGCTGCGGAGCGGAGCCGAGAAGCAGCTGGCGGCCGACTGGATCGAGCGTCTCGACGTGCGACCCCCGTGGCCGCACGCGGTGCTCGAGAACATGAGCGGGGGCAACCAGCAGAAGGTGCTCCTGGCCAAGTGGCTCGCGACCGACCCGGCACTGCTGGTGCTCCACGAGCCCACCCAGGCCGTCGACGTGGGCGCGCGCAAGACCATCGTCGAGGCGGTCCGTGGGGCTGCTCGCGAGGGCCGCGCCGTTCTCGTCGCCAGCTCCGACGAGAACGAACTCGCGCTGCTGTGCGATCGCGTACTCGTCTTCAGCGACGGTGTCGTCGGGTGTGAGCTCACGGGTGAGCTCACACCGCATGACATCGTCCGGACCATCTACACCGACAGCTCGCGCACCAAGCTGCGCGAGCACAGCCCGCAAGGAGCGTCATGACCGTCGTCGACATCAACATCCACCACCTGCCCGAGGACCTCTTCACCAACGAGAAGATCCTCAACGGCTTCCTCAACAGTGCTCCGCGCGGCTTCGGCGAGATCGCCGGCGTCATCACCATGGAGGACGGCAAGAAGCAACTGGTCCTGGAGAAGCCGAAGGGCTACCCCAACCTCAACTACGTCGAGGGCGACTACTCGACCGAGGCGAAGCTGAACGCGATGGACGACGCCGGCGTCGACTACGGCATCATGCGAGTCCCGGTCTGGCAGGAGTGGCTCGGCCTGGAGACCTGCAAGGCGGTCAACGACAACGCCGCCAAGATCGTCGCCGAGTCGAACGGGCGTCTCTTCTCCACCGTCTGCGTCCCGCCGTGGGGCGGCAAGGAGAACATCTACGAGCTCGAGCGCTGCCTGGACAACGGCGCCGTGGGCGTCCAGCTCGCCTGCCACTACGGCCGGCTCTACCTCGACGACGAGGCCTTCAAGCCCTATCTCAAGGTGCTCAACGACAAGAAGGTCCCGGTCATCGTCCACCACACGCCGCTCCCGGTGGAGTGGAAGTCGGTCATCGACTACCAGAACTTCCGCCGTGAGTACGGCCGCATCATGGACCAGGGCATCGCGGTCGGGCGCGAGCTCTTCAGCGGCATGTTCGACGAGTTCCCCGACCTCAAGTTCATCCACACGATGCTCGGCGGCAACTGGTTCGCGGCCACGGCTCTGCTCACCCCGCACGCACCCAAGGCCGGCGAGGCGATGCAGCGCCTGTCGACGACCGGTGGCGACAAGATCAAGCAGTACCTCGAGAACAACCTCTTCTTCGACCTCACCCACCCGCACTCCTGGGGCAAGATCCAGGTCGAGGCGGCACTGAAGATCAACGGCGCCGACCACTACATGTTCGGCTCCTCGTTCCCCGTCTTCCGCTCCTGGATGAGCCAGGGCGTCGACTTCGTCAAGAACGAGCTCGACATCAGCGACGCCGATCGCGAGGCCGTGTTCCACGGCAACGCGAAGAAGATGTTCAACCTCCCGATCTGACCGTCACCGAGCAGAGCGAGACCGATGAACGCCACACCTGACGAGGACATCGACGGCTTCTTCACGACCTCCCGCACGACGGGCCGTGAGGAGGCGATCGAGCTCACTGACGAGAGTTATCGCACCTTCCTGCTCGGCCTCGACGACCCCAAGCTCACCGAGGTCCGCGGGATGACCTACGAGGAGTTCGCCCAGGACCGCTACCAGGCACCCTTCCTGCGCGACCTCCTCGTCCACTGGGACGGCCTCTACCGTGAGCCGTTCGTCGGGATCACCTCCGACGGCGCGGTGCGCGAGGGGCTCTACGCCCTGCCGGGCACCGCGCGGTCGGACACCGGGAGCGAGACCTCGGAGGCGGCCGTTCGCTTCCTCGGGATGCTCACTCCCGGTGAGCTGGACGCGGTGCGCCACGACATCGACGCTCCGCAGTGGCGGGCATGGAGCAACCCCGAGTTCATGGTCTACCGCGTGGGACTGAGGATGGAGGTGCTCGCCGACGACACGACCTCGGCGATCCACGACATCCTCCGCGCGTCGCTGAGCCCCGACGGCTATGCGCAGGTCTCGGCTGCGATGGAGCTCAACGGCCACCTCGGCGAGCTGACCGGCCTGCCCACGGTCATGAACCGGCACAGCTACTGGTTCTCAGTCTTCGGCGACCCGTCGACGGGCGCGCGGGGTGAGCCGTGGGGCTGGCAGCTCTTCGGCCACCACGTGGCCCTCAACTTCGTCTCCGTGGGGGGCCGGCACGTCATCGCACCAGTCTTCCTCGGAGGCGAGCCCGCGCTCATGGACGACGAGGCCGGCGTCCAGGAGCCGCTCTTCGGGACGCGAGAGCGGCTCGCCCTGGAACTGGCCGGTTCCCTCACAGCCGCTCAGCGCGCCCGAGCCGTCGTCTTCGAGTCCGTACTCGACCCGGCGATGCCGGAGGGGCGACTGCACCCCGCCGACGAGCGGCACGTCGCGGGCGCGTTCCGTGACAACCGTGTGATCCCGTACGAGGGGGTTGTGGCGGACGAGCTCGACGACGCGCAGCGCGGCCTGCTCCGCCGCGTCGTCGCCGACTTCCTGCACCTGCTGGTCGAAGAACAGCGCGAGCTCGCGCTGGCGGAGTACGACGCGCACGTCGACGAGACCTGGTTCTCCTGGTACGGCGCGACGGACGGCTCCCAGCCGTTCTACTTCCGGGTGCACAGCCCGGTGCTGATCGCCGAGTTCGACGACCACGCCGGGGTCTGGCTGAGCAACAGGCTGCCCGCCCGGTTCCACGTGCACACGACGCTCCGGCACCCCAACGGCAACGACTACGCCAAGGTGCTCATCGCCCGGTGGCGCGAGCGGGGCGAGTGATCCGTGCCCCCTTCAGAGCCGCTGGTCGGGCAGGGCGGCCTCGTACTTCGTGACCGCCTCGATGGTGTTGACTTCGTGCTGCTTCGCGGCCGCCTCGATGGCCTCGGCCGACGCGCCCGACTCGATGAGCTGGAGGATGCCCTCGTGCTCGGCGATGGCGGCCTGGGCGCGGCCGGGGGCGTACCAGAAGGCCGACCTGCGGACGATTTCGAGCCGGGCCCATTCGTTGTCGACCATGTCGACGAGGCGGCGGTCGGGGCAGCGGCACGCGAGCAGCCGGTGGAACTCCCGGTTGAGCCGGCCGAAGCGGGCCGGGTCGAAGTCGGCGAGCGCCTCCTTCATCTGCCGGTCCAGTGTGTGGGCTGCTGTCAGGTCGGCCTTGCTCAGGTGGGGCGCCGACAGCGCCGTCGCGTAACCGCCGAGGCGCGCCACGATCTGCAGGCCCCGCTGCCACGCGTCGGTGTCGAACGTCGCCACCAGCGCACCGACGTTGGGCACGATCTCCACCCAGCCCCCGGCCTCGAGCCGACGCAGCGACTCGCGCCACGGCACCGAGCTGATGCCGTGCTCGCGCACCAGCTGGTCGATGACCAGGCGGTGCCCAGGTCCATAAGTGCCGTTCATGATCCGTTCCTTGAGGATCATGAACGCCTGTTCGGTCTTGGTCGCCATGAAGCGAATCCAACCACAATTCCGTACACGATATTGAAGCGAGCTCTCTCTTGAACAGCACACCCGCCTCCCACCTGCCCCCGGCGCTGCGGGCCAAGCTCGAGTCGGCGCCCGTCGCCGGACTCTCGGCCCAGCTGCGCCGCCGGGGCCTCGAGTGCGTGTTCATCGACGGCGTCCGTCCCCTGGTGGCGGGGCAGAAGTTCGTCGGCACCGCCCGGACGCTGCGTTTCGTCCCCTTCCGCGAAGACCTCTTCATCAGCCATGGCGCCGGTTACAACGCACAGAAGCGTGCCTTCGACTCCGTGGAGGAGGGCGAGGTCCTCGTCATCGAGGCGCGCGGCGAGCAGGGATCGGCCACGCTCGGTGACATCCTCGCGATCCGCGCCCATGCCCGCGGCGCCGCGGCCGTCGTGACCGACGGCGGGGTGCGCGACGCGGAAACCGTCGCCACCGTGGGCATCCCCGTCTTCACGGCGGGGCCGCACCCCGCCGTGCTCGGCCGCAAGCACGTCCCCTGGGACGCCGACCTCACCATCGCGTGCGGCGGTGCCACCGTGCAGCCCGGCGACATCCTCGTCGGCGACGCCGACGGGGTCGTCGTGATCCCGCCGGGGGTCGCGGCGGAGATCGCCGACGCCACCATCGCCCAGGAGGAGGAGGACGGCTGGATCGCCCGGAAGGTCGCCGAGGGACACCCCGTCGAGGGGCTCTTCCCGATGAACGCCGAATGGCGGGCGAGGTACGAGGCCGCACGCGCCGCCCGGCCGGAAACGGCGCCGTCGGACACGGCGCGGGCCGCCTCGTGACCCGGACCCGGCCGGCGCCGGCCGCGAGCAAGTCGCGGGTTGCCCACGAGTGGATCCGTGAGCGGATCACGTCCGGGTCGTTCGGTCCCGGCTACCGCCTCGTCCTGACGGCGCTCGCCGCCCAGCTCGGCATGAGCGTGGTGCCGGTCCGCGAGGCCATCAGCCACCTCACGGCCGAGGGGCTGGTGACCTTCGAGCCCAACGTCGGCGCGAGTGTCTCCATGGTCGACCCGGACCGCTACATCCACACGATGGAGGTCATCACCGTGCTCGAGAGCGCGGCGACGGCACTCTCGACGCCGCACCTCACCCGGCGGGACCTGGCGCACGCCCGCGAACTCAACGCGGCGATGCGCGGCGGGCTCAGTGATTTCGACTTCCGGCACTTCAGCGCCCTCAACCAGGAGTTCCACCGCACCCTCTACTCCGGGTGCCCCAACCCCCGGCTCCTGGAGATGGCCGACGCGGAGTGGTCCCGGCTGGGCCACATGCGCGACTCCATCTTCGGGTTCGTCCCCCACCGGCCCCGAGAGTCCGTGTGCGAGCACGACGACCTGCTCGACCTCATCGAGGGGGGCGGGACGTCCGACCGGATCGAGCAGGCCGTGCGCCGGCACCGCACCGGCTCCCTCGACGCCTTCCGCACCCACAAGACCCACGGCGCCCACGGCCCCCACCGCAGTGACCGCGTCAACCAAGGAGCCTGACCGTGCTTCCCGACCAGACCCTCACCGAGCTCGCCGCCGAGCTCGAGCGGGCACACGGCGACCGTGCCGTGCTGCCGCGCATCACCGCCCGGTACCCAGAGGCGACGGTGGAGGACTCGTACGCCATCCAGGGGTTCTGGCGCGACCGGCGGATCGCGGCCGGACGCCGCGTCGTCGGCCGCAAGATCGGGCTGACGTCCAGGGCCATGCAGGCGGCGACGGGCATCACCGAGCCGG
Source organism: Streptomyces sp. NPDC087428 (assembly GCF_044744085.1). Lineage (NCBI taxonomy): Bacteria > Bacillati > Actinomycetota > Actinomycetes > Kitasatosporales > Streptomycetaceae > Streptomyces > Streptomyces sp. NPDC087428. The sequence continues at coordinate 87,968 of NZ_JBIUXR010000014.1, read as the reverse complement.
ACTACGGCGTGATGTTCGACGACACCGTCTGGGAGAACGGCGCTGTCGTGCCGTTCGACGAGTTCTCCAACGTCCGCATCGAGGTCGAACTCGCCTTCCTGCTCAAAGCGCCGCTGAAGGGTCCCCACTGCACTGTCTTCGACGTGCTCCGTGCGACGGAGTACGTCGTCCCGGCGCTGGAGATCCTCAACTCGCACCTGGAACTCGAGGGACGCACGATCGTCGACACCATCGCCGACAACGCCGGCTACGGCGGCCTGGTGCTCGGTGGGAACCCCGTCGCCCCCGACGCGGTCGACCTGCGCTGGATCTCCGCGCTGCTCTACCGCAACGAGACGATCGAGGAGACCGGCGTCGCCGCCGGTGTGCTCAACCACCCCGCCACGGGCGTCGCGTGGCTCGCCAACAAGCTCCACCAGCACGGCACCGGCCTCGACGCCGGCGAACTGATCCTCGCCGGATCCTTCACCCGGCCGATGTGGGTGTCGCGCGGCGACACGGTGCTCTGCGACTACGGAACGATGGGAACGATCTCGTGCAGCTTCCGGTGAACCTCCCGGCGACCTTTCGCGAGGCGCTCGCCGCCTCCGACCGCCCCCTGATCGGCATGTGGGTGTGCAGCGGCAGCCCGCTCGTCGCCGAGATCTGCGCGGGCGGCGGCCTCGACTGGCTGCTGATCGACATGGAGCACGGGCCCAACCAGCTCGAGTCGGTGCTCGCGCAGCTCCAGGCGGTCGCCGCCCACCCGGTCAGCCCGCTCGTCCGGGCGCCGGGCCTGCTGCCGGTCATGGTCAAGCAGATCCTCGACCTCGGTGCCCAGAACGTCCTGATCCCGATGATCGACACCCCGGAGCAGGCCGAGGCGGCCGTGCGGGCGGTGCGCTACCCACCGCGCGGCAACCGCGGGGTCGGATCGGCCCTCGCGCGCTCGGCCCGGTGGAACCGCGTCGACGACTACCTGGCCAACGGGGACGACCACGTCTCGCTCTTCGTCCAGATCGAGTCGGTCACCGGGGTCGGGAACGCCGCCGAGATCGCCGCGGTCGACGGCGTCGACGGTGTCTTCGTCGGTCCGTCCGACCTCGCCGCGTCGATGGGCCTGATCGGCCGTCAGACCCACCCCGACGTGGTGGTCGCGGTCGAGCGGGCCTTCGAGGCCGTCCGCGGCGTCGGCAAGCCCGTCGGCGTCAACGCCTTCGACCCGGCTGTCGCGTCCGCCTATCTCGACCGGGGCGCGTCGTTCGTCCTCGTCGGCGCCGATGTCTCCATGCTCGCCCGAGGCTCCGAAGCCCTGGCCGAGCGGTTCATCGGCGCGCCCGGCCAGGGCCGCGCCGGCAAGTGAAGGAGCACCTCTTGTCCCTCTCCCCGGACTACGGCCGTCCCCGGCCCCAAGGCCGTCCCGGTGGCCCACGCCGCCGGCCGCCGCGCCACGTCGAGGTCGTCGACGTCCAGCCGCTGAACCCTCGGATGGTGGCGGTGGTGTTCGCCGGCGAGTCCCTCGCCGACTTCGCCGAGCCCGCCCCGACGGCGCACATCAAGCTCTTCCTGCCGGACGCAGAGGGCAACGTCGCGCGGCCGGTTGTCGGCCCGGACGGCCGCCTCGAATGGCCCGACGGCCGACCGACGATGCGGACGTACACACCCCGGCGCTTCGATGCCGAGGCCGGCACCCTCGAGGTCTGGTTCGTGTCGCACGGCGATGGGCCGGCCGCGCGGTGGGCCGCGCGGGCCGAGCCCGGCAGCCGTGCCGCCATCGGCGGACCGGCCGGCCGCTTCTCCGTCGATCCGACGGCGACCTCATGGTGGATCGGCGGCGACGAGAGCGCCCTTCCCGCGATCGCCACTCTGCTCGAAGCGCTGCCGGACGACGTCACCGGTCAGGTGCACCTGGAGGCCGAGGGCCCCGAGGTTCGCGTCGGCCTGCCGGCGCATACGGGTGTCGAGGTGACCTGGCACCAACGGGTGGGCGAGCCGGGCGCCGCCCTCGTCGACGCGCTCCACCGAGATGGCCTCGGGGACGACACGCACGTCTGGATCGCCTGCGAGGCGTCGGCGGTCCGCAAGGCCCGCTCGTACCTCCTCGGCGACCGGGTGTTGCCGCGCACGCGGGCAACGACGCGTGGCTACTGGGCCGTGGGCGAGGCCAACCACCCCGACCACGACTTCGGCGAGGACTGACGGACGTGCCCGTCGTGGGCCGGACGGCGCTCCGGCCCGGGGCATGCCGTTCCGATACCGGGGAAGCAGCCTGCGAACCGCGGAGATCTTGACGTTCGGATCACCGGCGGATCTTGGCCTCCTGCCGCGGGGGCTGGCTTGCCGGCTCGGGCCGGAGTGCCGCGGCCGTCATCGCTCGCCCTCGTTCCCGAAAGGGCGATGTCGGTGCGGACCCCCCTCCCGACCAGCACGACGCTCTCGTGCCGGGTGCGGCTGTCAGGCCGCTGCGAGAGCGGCGCGGGCGTCGACGCGCTGGTGATGGCGGCGCATGACCTGCCGGGCGACCGGCTGGGCGAGCAGCGCCTCGATGAGGAACGCGATGGTGCAGTTCCGCGGCCACAGATGCGCGAACTGCTCAAGGGGCTCGGTCGAGACCTGCCGCGTGCCGATCCACGTGCCGACCACCGTCATCACGAGGGAGATCAGCAGCACGCTGCACAGGGCGTTCAAGATCATATGGGCGCGGAAGCTGTCGTCCGGGCGCACGAGTCGCGAGGTGAGCAACTGGGCGGGCTTCATCGTCAGCAGCACGACGGCCACGACCGCGACCAGCAGGACCGGCATCACCCGCAGCAGATCGGTCCACATGGCCACGGTGAAGCCGGCGGTCAGGCCGCCGATCGCCACCGGGATGGTGTTCACCGAGATCACGGCGATGACCAGCATGAACGTTACGGATTCTTTCGGGTTGCGCGGCAGGTGTGTGTGAAAGGGGTTGTCGCTCACAGTGCGGCTCCTCGTTGCTTGATACGGAGACCGGCAATAAAAAAACAGCGCCCGTCGCCCGAGCTGACTCGGGAGACGGGCGCTGTTTCGAAGTGCTTGTACGCGCCGGACTTCGCAGCAAATAATACAGGCCCGCAGCATCTGTCGCGGACGAGGACGGCGACGTGCGGCCTTTGCTCATTCCTATGGCAGGGCTCGGACCCCGAGGCTTGCGGAGCTGATCGAGGAGTCGGCCGGGGGCTCGGCGTCGGGGGAGCGGAGGGGGCGGACGCCGATCATGCCGACCGCTGTCAGGACCGCTGCCAGGGCAGCGGCGATACCGCAGATGAGGAACGCGTTGCTGAAGCCGGTGCCCAGTGCGTTGAGGGCGAGATCGTGTGCTGCCGAGCCGGGGGCGCCGGGGGGCAGACTGTTCACGGCGATGGGCCCTCCCTCTGCGGCGATGCCGCGCGCGGCCCCCAGCTGGTCCGCCGGGAGGTTCGCGTCCTGCAGGTTCGACGAGAACGCTGTTCCCGCCCGGCTCAGGGCGACCGCGCCGACGACGATGGGGCCGAGGGCGAAGCCGAGGTCGCGGAGCATGTTGGTCGTGGCGCTTGCCATGCCGGCCAGCTGCGGGGGCACGCTGTCCAGCGCCACGGCTGTCACCGAGCTCACGCACAGCGCGAATCCGACGCCGATCATCAGGTGCGGTACGACGAAAGCGGTCAGGTCGAGGTCGGTGACGTCGAGGCGGGTGCTCAGGAGGCAGCCGATACTCATCAGGGCGAAGCCCGAGGTCAGCAGCCACGTCGGTGCGACCCGGTGCAGCAGGCGGGAGACGACCGGGATGAGGACGAACGCGGGCCCTTGCAGGAGCAGGAACGGGATGGCTACGCGCAGCGGGTCCTGGTGCTGTACCGGTCCGAGCCACATGCTCGTCGCGAAGCAGGCGCCGAGGAAGGCGAGCATGCCGATCACGGCGACGACGGACGACACGGTGAAGGCCCGGTTCCTGAACAGGGTCAGGTCGAAGATCGGGGACTTGGCGCCGACCTCGACCAGGATGAAGCCGGCGAGGAAACAGACGCCGATGAGGGCGGACAGGATGACGGGAAGGGTGGTCCACCCCGACTCGGGTCCCTCGACGGCCGCGTACAGCACCAGGACGAGACCGATGGCGAACGTGATCTGGCCAGGTATGTCGAGCTCGCGGCCCGCGGGTGATCTGGACTCCGAGGTCAGCGAGAGTGTGAGCACCACGCTCAGTACGGCGAGCGCGACGAGCACCCAGAAGGAGCCACGCCAGGAGCCGACCTCGGCGAACACTCCGCCGAGAAGGGGTGAGAGGGCCGCGCCGGCGGAGAGGAACCCGCTCCACAGCGCGATGGCGCGGGCCCGTTCCCGCGCGTTGCGCGTGACCGACGCGAGCATGGTGAGCGAGCCGGGGAACAGGGCACCGGCCCCGAGGCCGTTGAGTGCGGCACCGACCCAGAGGACCTGCACGCTGGGCGCGACCGCGGCCACGGCGCTGCCGACGGCGACGAGGGCAGCGCCTGCGGTGATCAGCTTCTTGCGGCCGAACAGGTCGCCGAGCACGCCGAAGGTGAACTCGAAGCAGACCACGGCGATCATGAAGGCCGCGGTGATCCAGGTCAGTTGTGAGCCGTGGGTGTTCAGGTCCTGCTGGAAGAGACCGTTGAGGGAAGCCGGCAGTGCGTTGGCGACCTGCGCCACGAACACCGCACAGCTGGTGGCAGCCAGCGTCCCCGCGTAGCCCGGCATCCGGGCCGCCCCCGCGGTTGGGCCGTGGGACGTCGTCGTCCCGTTGTTGAGCGTCATTGCTTCTCCCTGGCTGGGAAGGTGAAGTGCCCCGCCGCCGGGCGGGGTGGCCCCGGCGACTGCCGGAGCGAGGAGAGGGTGAGCCGCCGCCGTACTCGAGGTGGGGGGAGGGCACAGCTGGAGTCCGGTGCGGTGCCGTGGAGGATGACATTTAGCTTTACGGCATGTCAATGAAATGTTCGTCGCTTACGGAAAATGTTCTTGTCGTAAGGTTCGGTGCGGGTGCGGGCGGTGTCCGAGGGGCGCGGATCAGTGCGCCGCGGTCAGTTCCGCCTCCAGTGCGCGTGCCGCGACGCCGAGGGCGGCGATCAGCGACCGCAGGCCGTGGGGGTCGTAGCGCACGCTGGGCATCGAGACCGACAGGCCCGCCTGGGCCTTCCCGTCCCGGCCGCGCACCGGCACCCCGACGGCGACGAGTCCGCGCTCGGAGCGCTCCTGGTTCACGGCGAATCCGTTGCGGCCGATGAGCCCCAGCTCGCTCCGCAGCTGCGCGAGGTCGGGCCGCTCCGCGGGGCGGTCGGAGAAGCGCGCCGCGGAGTAGACCTCCGCCAGTTCGGCGTCGTCGAGTTCGGAGAGGAGGAGCAGGCCGGCGGTCGTGCGGTGGGCCGGGAACACCATCCCCTCCCGGGAGCCGACCCGCAGTGCCTGCCCGCTCTCGACGCTGGCGATGAACCGGGCCGTGTCCCCCGTGCGGATGGTGAGGTTCGCGGTCTCGTCCAAGAGGTCGACCAGCCGGCGCAGATGGGGGAGCGCGGCGGCCCGCAGCCGGGACACCTGTGACTGCGAGTGCGCTGCCAGTTCGAGTACGGGGCCCGCCCGGTAGCCGCGGTTCTCGTCCTGCACGGCGAAGTCCCGGTAGACGAGCATCGCCAGGAGCCGGTGGGCCGTGGACCGGGCCACCCCAAGCCGCTCGGCGATCTGCGAGACGGTCGCCCCGCCCTCCATCTGCAGCATGGTCGCCACCCTCAGGGCATGGTCGACGCTCGCGATGGGATACGGCGGCGGCGTCTTGAGCGGCTTGTCCACGGGGCCTCCTGGTGCGCCTTCCGGCCGGTGTCCGGTACGGCTTCGCTCTGACGGGCCTCGCGGTCCCATGTGCGGTTCTGCTCTCCAGAATCTACATGTCTTGTGTGCGAAACCAGCGCACTCTGAGCCCGTGACTCAGTCCTCCCTCACTCAAGACATCGCCACGGGCTCCCCCGTCCGGCTGCGGGCCGTTTCCACAGCGGGCCAGCCCGAGGTCACCCCGGCGCTCGAAGAGCTGTACCGGGGCTTCGAACAGGAACTCCTCGTCCCGCTGTGGACCGAGATCGGTGACCTGATGCCGGCGCATCCGCGTTCGCGTGCGGTCCCGCACCTCTGGCGCTGGGAACAGCTACGGGCCCTGGCCGCGCAGGCCGGAGAGATCGTCCCGGTCGGCCGTGGCGGCGAGCGCCGCGCCATCGCGCTGGCCAATCCCTCGCTGGGCGGCCGACCGTTCGCCACGCCCACCCTGTGGGCCGCCATCCAGTACCTCATGCCGGGGGAGGACGCCCCCGAGCACCGCCACACCCAGCACGCGTTCCGGTTCGTTGTCGAGGGCGAGGGCGTGTGGACGGTCGTCGGCGGTGACCCGGTGGCCATGCGGCGCGGCGACTTCCTGCCGCAGGCCGGGTGGAACATGCACGCGCACCACAACGCCACCACCGAGCCGATGGCCTGGATCGACGGTCTCGACATCCCGTTCCAGTACGCCGGCGAGACCCAGTTCTTCGAGTTCGGCCGGGACGGGATCGGCGAGGCCGAGCGCAGCACCCCGGACCGCTCGCGCGCCGAGCGCCTGTGGGGGCACCCCGGCCTGCGCCCGGTCGCGGCCGTGGCATCACTTCCCGGCACGCCCCTGCTGGCGTACCGCTGGGAGCACACCGACCGGGCCCTGAGCGATCAGCTCGCCCTGGAGTCGGAGGGCTTCGCCGGCACCGTCGAGCCCGGCCACGCCGCCATCCGGTTCACTGACCCGGCGACCGCTGCCGACGTGCTGCCCACCATCCGCGCCGAGATGCACCGCGTCGCGCGCGGCACCGAGACCGCACCGGTTCGAGAGACCGGCTCATCGGTCTACCAGGTCTTCGACGGCTCCGGCACCGTCACCGTCGGGGACACGTCCTGGACCGTGACGCGCGGCGATCTGTTCGTCGTCCCCTCCTGGCAGCCGCTGTCCGTGCGCTCCGAGGCGGGCGCCACGGACTCCGACTCCGGAGCCCTGGACCTGTTCCGATTCAGTGACTCCCCGATCTTCGAGGCCCTCCGGCTCGACCGTACCCATGTGGAAGGAACCACCCGATGAAGCTCGCCACCCTCCGTACCGGCACCACCACCAGGGCTGTCCGGCTCGACGGTGACGTCCTGATCGACCTCGGGGTCCCGGACGTGGGCAGCCTGCTGGGACAGGACGGCTGGGCCGAGCGCGCCGCCGTGGCCACCGCCGGGAACGCCGAGACGTACGCGGCCGAAGGCGCCGGGTACGCGCCCGTGGTCCCGCAGCCCTCGAAGGTGATCTGCGTCGGACTCAACTACCGCAACCACATCAAGGAGATGGGCCGGGACCTGCCGGAGCACCCCACCCTGTTCGCGAAGTTCGCCGACGCGCTGATCGGCGCCGGTGACGACATCCAGCGGCCGGAGGAGACAGGCCAGTTCGACTGGGAGGCCGAGCTCGCGGTGGTCGTCGGCAAGCGCGTGCGCCGCGCCCGGGGCGAGGAGGCCGAGCAGGCGATCGCCGGGTTCACCGTCCTGAACGACATCACCTGCCGGGACTGGCAGTTCCGCACCCGCGAGTGGTTGCAGGGCAAGATGTGGGACTCCACCACCCCGGTCGGCCCCTGCCTCGTCACCCCCGACGAACTGCCCGGCGGCGTACGCCCCGCCCTTGACATCCGGCTGACCGTGGACGGTGAGGTCATGCAGTCCGACTCCACCGCCGACCTGCTCTTCGACCCGGTCGCCCTGGTCGAGTACGTCTCGACGATCGTGCGCCTGAACCCGGGCGACATCATCGCCACCGGCACCCCGGGCGGGGTCGGGCACGCCCGCAAGCCGGGGCGCTACCTGCTGGGGGGCGAGACGGTCGTCGCCGAGATCGACGGCATCGGCCGCCTGGAGAACCGTGTCGTCAAGGAGAAGTCCGTCTGATGTCCCGCACGTTCGAGGACACTCGCCGGTGGGCGCAGCTCGGCACCACCCTGTTCGTCCGGGCGGCCGACCTCGGTGACACCGGGCTGGACGCGCCGAGCTCGCTGCCGGGCTGGACCCGCAAGCATCTGGTCGCGCATGTCGCCGCCAATGCCGACGCCCTGGGCAACCTCGTCCATTGGGCCGCCACCGGCGAGCGCACGCCGATGTACGCCTCTCCCGAGGAACGCCTCGCCGGTATCGAACGGGGCACCGGGATGCCGGCCGCCGAACTGACCGCGTGGCTGCGGCGTTCCGCGGAGGAGCTGGCCGCGTCGACGGGCTCGCTCGGTGACGAGCAGTGGCAGTTCCCGGTCGTGACGGCACAGGGCCGCACCGTGCCCGCCACCGAACTGCCCTGGATGCGCTCCCGCGAGGTGTGCGTCCACGCGGTCGACCTGGGCACCGGCCTGACCTTCGCCGACCTGCCCACCGGCTTCCTCGCCGCGCTCTGCGACGACGTCGTCGCCAAGCGCGCCAAGGACCGTGGCCCGGCGGTGGTTTTGCGGGTGACCGGCACCGGTGCCCTCTGGACCCTCCCGGGGGAGGGCGAACCGACCGTGCTCGTCGGCCCGCTCCACGAGATCGCGGCCTGTCTCACCGGGCGGCACCACGTCCTCACCACCTCGGACGGCGGGCCCGCGCCTGCCCTGGCTCCCTGGCTCTGATCACCGGGCACACCCGGACCGGCCGACCACCGGCGACCTCAGCCACCCGCTGACCTCAGCCACCCGACGACTCCTGCGACTCGAGGAAGAGACGATGAACCCTGCGACCCCTCCCACCAGCGACAAACCCGACGTGATCGTCGTCGGAGGAGGCATAGGTGGCCTCAGCGCCGCGTTCGCCCTTGCGCGGCAGGGGATGCGCGTGCGCGTCCTCGAAAGGGCCGCGGAGTTCGGCGAGGTCGGCGCCGGCATCCAGATCGCGCCCAACTGCACCCGCATCCTCGACGAGTACGCACTGCTCGACGAGGCCAAGGAGCTGGGCGTGCTCCCGGAGAACATGGTGATGCGCGACGCCCTCGACTCCCGTGAGCTGACCCGCCTCGACCTGCGGGACCTGGAGCGGCGCTACGGATTCCCGTACATGGTGATCCACCGCAGCGACCTGCACGGCCTTTTCCTGCGCGCCTGTCAGCGGGCCGGGGTGGAGCTGCTGACCGACCGGACGGTCGTCGACTACGAGCACACCGACGGCGGCGCCCGGGTCCGCCTGGAGGACGGCCGGACCGAGGAAGCGCCGGTGATCATCGCCGCCGACGGCCTGCACTCGGTGGCCCGGCGCGAACTGGTCGGAGACGACGTGGTCAGCTCCGGCTACGTCGCCTACCGCGCGGCCGTTCCGATCGACGAGGTGCGCGGCAACGGCATCGCGGAGAAGGACGTCACCGTGTACGTCGGTCCGCGCTGCCACTTCGTGCAGTACGCCCTGCGCGGCGGCGACATGTTCAACCAGGTCGCCGTGTTCGAGTCGCCGAAGGCGCTGGCCGGGAAGGACGACTGGGGCACGCCGGACGAGCTGGACGCGGCTTTCGCGGACACCTGCGACACCGTACGCAAGGGCATCCCGCTGATGTGGCGTGACCGCTGGTGGCAGATGCTCGACCGGGACCCGGTCGAGACCTGGGTGCACGGCCGGATCGCTCTGCTCGGCGACGCCGCCCACCCGCCGCTTCAGTACATGGCGCAGGGCGCGGTCATGGCGATCGAGGACGGCTGGGTCTTCGCCCAGCACGTTGCCCGCCAGGCCGCAGAGTCCACCGGAAGCGCCGGAGCGCCGGACTGGGACGCCGTACTCGCCTCCTACGAGGCGGTCCGTACCGAGCACTGCCGCCGGGTGCAGTCCACCGCCCGTGCCTGGGGCGAGCTGTGGCACCTGGACGGCGAGCAGCGGCTGCGACGTAACGCGATCATGCGCGGCCGGGACGCCCACGACTACGGCTTCACCGACTGGGTGTACGGCCCCACCGCGCTGTCCCCGGACGAGGAACCCGCGATGTTCACCGCGATCCCGCTGTCCTCGGGCCGGCTCGACGAGTCGGACGCCACCGCGTTCGCCGGAGGTGTCTCCCAGTGACCGACGCCTTCTTGTACGCGGCGGCCCGGACACCGTTCGGCCGGTTCAACGGCGCACTGGCCGGCGTGCGCCCCGACGACCTGGCGGCCAACGCGCTTGCGGGCGTACTGGCCAGGGCGCCGGACCTCGACCCGGCCGCCGTCGAGGACGTGGTGTGGGGCAATGCCAACGGCGCCGGCGAGGACAACCGCAACGTCGGCCGCATGGCAGTCCTGCTGGCCGGACTGCCGGCGAGCGTGCCCGCCACCACCGTGAACCGGTTGTGCGGCTCCAGCCTGGACGCGGCGATCATGGCCTCGCGCACCTTGGAGTCCGGTGACGCCGACATCGTCGTCGCCGGCGGTGTGGAATCCATGACCCGCGCGCCCTGGGTGCTGCCCAAACCGGACCGCGCCTACCCCGCCCGCGACGTCACGGCCGTCTCCACGACCTTGGGCTGGCGGCTGGTCAACCCCGCGATGCCGAAGGAGTGGGTCGGCTCACTGGGGGAGTGCAACGAACTGCTCCAGGAGAAGTTCTCGATCTCCCGGGAGCGGCAGGACGCGTTCGCGGCCCGCTCCCACACGCTGGCCGACCGGGCCTGGGACGACGGCTTCTACGGCGACCTGGTCGTTCCCATGGGGGAGCTCACCCGCGACGAGGGCATCCGCCCCGACACCGAGCCAGGCAGGCTGGCGGCCCTGAAGCCGTCGTTCCGCCCGGACGGGACGATCACAGCGGGCAACGCCTCCCCGCTGAGTGACGGGGCGTCGGCCGTACTGCTCGGCACCGCCGCGGCGGCCGACCGCATCGGGCTGCGGCCCCTCGCCCGGATCGCAGGCCGCGGCGCGCACGCCGTCGAGCCGCAGATGTTCGGATACGCACCTGTGGAGGCCGCTGAGAAGGCACTGCGCCGGGCCGGTATCGGCTGGGGCGACATCGGCGTGGTCGAGCTGAACGAGGCGTTCGCGGTGCAGTCGCTCGCCTGCATGGACGCCTGGGGCATCGATCCGGAGATCGTCAACACCCGGGGTGGCGCCATCGCACTCGGGCATCCGCTGGGCGCCTCGGGCGGCCGGCTGCTCGGCACCCTGGCCAAGGTGCTGATCGAGCGACGCGAACGCTGGGGTGTGGCGGCCGTCTGTATCGGCGTGGGCCAGGCCCTCGCCGTGGTCCTGGAGAACGTGACGGATGAGGTGAACCAGGGATGAGCAGGACAGTCATCGCCGCGACGGTCGACGAGGCCGTGGCGGGCATCGAGGACGGCTCGACCGTCCTGGTGGGCGGATTCGGTCTGGCAGGCATGCCGTTCGACCTCATCGACGCCCTGATCCGGCACGGCGCCGGTGACCTGACCGTGGTGTCCAACAACGCCGGCAACGGGGATGTCGGCCTGGCGGCGCTGCTGAAGGCGGGCCGGGTGCGCAAGGTGATCTGCTCCTTCCCCCGGCAGAGCGACTCTCACGTCTTCGACGAGCTGTACCGGGCCGGCCGCGTCGATCTGGAGGTTGTGCCGCAGGGCACACTGGCCGAGCGGATGCGGGCCGCCGGGGCGGGTATCGGCGCGTTCTACAGCCCCGTCGGTGCCGGCACTCCGCTGGCGGAGGGCAAGGAGACCCGCGAGATCGACGGCCGGGCCCACGTGCTGGAGTACCCGATCAAAGGGGACGTCGCCCTGATCTCGGCGCTCCGTGCCGACACCATGGGCAACCTCGTCTACCGCAAGACCGCCCGGAACTTCGGCCCCGTCATGGCCACCGCGGCCACGACGGTAGTCGCCCAGGTCACCGAGATCGTGCCCGTCGGGGAGATCGACCCGGAGACCGTGGTCACGCCGGGCATCTACGTCGACCGTCTCGTACGGGCCGAGGCCCGACGACTCACCGTGCAGGGAGCCCGCTGATGACGGCCACGAACACCACACCCGGCACGGGCCCGGTGGAGCACACTCACCGAGGCCCGCTCACCACCGACGAACTCGCGGCCCGCATCGCCCAGGACATTCCGGCCGGTGCCTATGTCAACCTCGGCATCGGGCAGCCGACCAGGATCGCCGAGTACCTGCCCACGGACGCGGGAATCGTGCTGCACACCGAGAACGGCATGCTCGGCATGGGTCCGGCCGCGGTGGGCGACGAGGTGGACCCCGACCTCACGAACGCCGGAAAGGTACCGGTCACCGAGCTGCCAGGGGCGGCGTACTTTCACCACGCCGACTCGTTCGCGATGATGCGGGGCGGCCACCTCGACGTGTGCGTCCTCGGGGCGTTCCAGGTCTCGCAACACGGCGACCTGGCCAACTGGCACACCGGAGACCCCGACGCCATCCCCGCCGTGGGCGGTGCGATGGATCTCGCCGTCGGAGCGCGCCAGGTCCTGGTGATGATGAAGCTGTTCACCCGGGACGGCGCCGCCAAGCTCGTGCCCGCGTGTACGTACCCGCTCACCGGCCCCGCCTGCGTCGGCCTCGTCTACACCGACTACGGCGTCTTCGTCCCCGGACCGGGCGGGGTCCGAGTCCTGGAGACGTACGGCATCACGGTCGCTGAACTGCGAGAACGACTCTCCGTCGGCCTGCTCCCGCGAGCTACCGGGGGACGCTGACCTATTGGTTTACTTCACGTACGAACTCGATACGTCATGTATTGGATCAATGCGGTATGCATGTTCGACATGCAGGGGCGCGTTAGGATCCAGCCATGGCGAACCTTCGTGAGCAGCAGAAGCAGATGACGCGTCGGCTGCTGCTGGAGGCAGGACTTGAGCTGTTCAAGGCGAAGGGGTACGCCGCCACCACGGTCGACGACATCGCGACCGCGGCGGGCACCACGCGAGTGACCTTCTACGCGTACTTCCCCTCCCGCAGCGAACTCATGAAGGCACTTATCGACGAGCAGCTCAATGAGGCGCTGCAACGCGTCGGCTCTCCCGAGCACGGCTCGACGGCGCAGGACCTTGTCGCCACGGTCGCCGACGGGACGCCGGAGGCGATCATGGCGTGGCTCCGGCGCACCGCCGACAGCTGGCCGGCCATCCACCCCATCATCCGGGTCGGCCGGCATGCCGCGGTGGTCGATCCGGAACTCACCGACCTGGTCGAGCGATGGATGGGGGAGGCCATCAGCGACATCGAGGACGGACTGGCGATGGCTGGGCGCCTGGAGCCGTATCAACGCCACTTCCGGGGTGTTCTTGCGATGGCCCAGCTCGACTTCGTCGCCCAGAACTGGGACGGCTCCGACTGGAAGCTCACGCGTGACCAGATGCTCGATGAGCTCAGCACCAGCTGGGTACGGCTGCTGACCTGAGCGCCGCCGGCGTCGGAGTTGCGCCGCGGCGTCGCACAGCAGCGCCCGGAGCCGTGCGATGAAGTACTGATCGGCGCGTCGGGGATTCCGGACGACGTCGACCCCGAGCCCGGGGAGCGGGAACTCCTCGATCCGCAGGTCGGCGAGCGTCCGCATGGTGGCGGCCACTTGGTGGCGAAGGAGAGCGACGCCGCCCGCGCGTGCGACCAGGAAGGCGCCGGCGGAAAGTCGGAGATCAACAGGCCGACGCGGTAGGTGACGATGTGGGGCGCCTGCCGTAGGGCACTGCGCAGCGGCGCTATCAGTTCCGGAGCGCGCGGGTCGGCGTGACTCCCGTCCCTTGCCGGACGACGAGGCCGTCACCCGGCAGACGCCGCAATGCCGTGCGGGCGCAGCTCATCGCGGGCCGTGGCAGACCGGCCCGCTCCGCGCCTTGGCCACCGAACCCTCCCGAAACCGGAGCTCCGGCGCATCCTCGCCGTGAACAAGTGCCCTTGCGACGGCCTTCGCCCGCTCGATCGCACTGCTCCAGAGGGGAAGCCTGCGCAGGCCCTGCGCGGGCGGCGCATGGTGCCTCGCGCGGAGGCCGGCCCCCGGCCTCCGCGCTCGCCGAGAGGCCGGCCCGGAGTGCTCGCGACACTCTAAGTCCATTGTTTTTTCTGTGTGTTCATTTCGTTGACGCCGTGTAAACCGAATGGCTAATGTGGCTCCAGCCACAGGGGTGCAGTGCTGTACCCCCCCGGACATGTGAGGGCAGGCATGAGCGTCAAGAGCAACACGGTGAACACCGTTCTGGGACCGGTGCCGACCGGGGAACTGGGCGTCGTCTCGGTCCATGAGGCACTGCTGTCGGTGGTGCCTGGCGCTGAGTACGCCTTCGACATCACCTTCGACCGCGTGGAGATCTTCGAGGTCCTCGTCGCGAAGCTGAAGGATTTCCGCGCCCATGGCGGCGGCACGATCGTCGACAGCACCGGCATGTTCCACGGCCGGGACGTCCGGCTGTACGAGGCCCTCTCCCGCACGACCGGCGTACACATCGTCGCCTCGACAGGGCAGGGGCCGGAGGAGCTGCTGGGCGGTTACTTCCTCACGCCGCAGACGAACCCGCCGACGCCGTGGCCGGCCGAGAAGTTCGCCGACCTCTTCACCAAGGAGGTCACGGAGGGGATGGTGGTCCCGCGCGTGGAGCGACGCGGCGCCGCCGGCCTGGTCGCCACCGTCGCCACCCCAGAAGGCATGACCGCGACCGACGAGAGTCTGGTCCGCGGTGCGGCCCGGACCGCCCTCAGCACGGGTGTCGCGGTCTCCGTCCGCTACGGGAGCGACGCCGTCCACGACCTCGACGTCGCCCTGGACGAGAAGCTGCCGGCCGACCGCGTCGTCGTCGCCGGACTCGACCGCAAGAACGCCGTCACCGCCGGTGCGCCCCTGGACATCGCCCGCCGCGGCGCCTACGTCGCACTCGACCACGTCGGCGTGGAGGACGAGGCGCACATCACCGATGCCGAGCGGGCCACCCTGGTCGCCGACCTCGTGAGGGCAGGCTCCGGCAACCGGATCCTGCTGTCGAGCAACGCCACCGGTGTGGCGAAGGGCCACCCCGGCAACGGCCTGCCGTACAGCTACATCCTGACCGCTTTCGTCCCGCTCCTGAAGGCACAGGGCCTCAGCGACGAGGACACGCAGCGGATTCTCGTGGACAACCCGCGCGACCTGCTGTCGGTGCGCTGAGCGCACCGGCGCCCACGACCATCAAGTCTCTTCATTCAAAGGTGAGTGCTGTGTCGAGAGTGAACACGGTCCTGGGGCCGATTCCGGCCGAGGAGTTGGGCCTCGTGGCCATCCACGAGCACATTGGCTACGGCATGCCCGGCTCCGAGCTGGACACGAAGTGGTGGAAGACCCCCGAGCAGCGGTACGAGGAGACCGTCCCGAAGCTGCGCCGGTTCCATGAGCACGGCGGCGGCACGTTCGTCGACGCGACCGGGATCTGCAACGGCCGTGACGTCGACTACTACAAGTCGCTGTCCGCGAAGACCGGCGTCCACATCGTGGCCTGCACCGGCTTCGTGGGCGGCGACACCGCCCTGCCGCACTTCGCTCGGGCCGGTGTGGAGTACCTCACCCGGCAGTTCGTCCACGAGATCACCGTCGGCATCGGCGGCACCGGCAGCCTCGCGGGCGTCATCAAGGTCGGGGTGAGCCGCGGCGGCCGTATGACGGACCTGGACAAGCGCATCTACCGCGCCGCCGCCCGTGCCTCGCTCACCACAGGCGTGCCGATCCTGACCCACCTCGCGATCGATGCCGAGAACGCGATCGCGATCTTCGACGAAGAGGACCTTCCCCTGGACCGCGTCCTGTTCGGGCACGTCGACGACGGCGTGAACGCCGACAAGACGCGCGACATCTGGATCGCGGAGCAGGGCGGCCGCATCGGCTTCGACACCTTCGGCTACGAGACCGAGCTCTCGGACCCGCCGTTCTGGGCCCGCCCCCGCAAGGAGCGGCTGGACCACTTCCTCCGGTTCATCGGCGACGGCCGGCTGCACCAGGTCCTCGCCTCCGCCGACGCCAACTGCAGCCCACTGGGCTGGCCGGGCGTGAAGGGCCACACCGTCAACTACATCTTCGACGACCTGATCCCCGATCTCCGCGCCGCCGGTCTCGACGAGGCCATGATCAAGACGATCTTCGTCGACAACCCGGCCGACTTCCTGACCATCCAGAAGTAGAGAGAACCCCTATGCAGCCCTCAGATCTGAAGAACCTGAAGATCGCCGTCGTCGGAGCCGGGTACGGCGGCGCTGCGGCGGCCAAGGCCCTGAGCCTGCTCGGTGCCGACGTCAACGTCTACGAGCAGGCCAACCAGATCCGGGAGGCCGGCGCCGGCATCGGCCTGCGTCCTTCCACCATGAACCGCTTCCGCGAGTGGGGGATCTTCGACGCGATAGCGAAGGTCAGCTCGCCGAGCGACCGCTTCGAAATCCTCACGCCCTCCGGTGACCCGATCGTGCAGGAGGCGTGGCCGGCCGCCGGCGACCAGGTCCACACCCACCTGATCCACCGTGGTGACTTCATCGACGCTCTCCTGGGAGTGCTCCCCGAGGGCATGGTGCACCTCGGTCACAAGCTGGAGACCGTCCAGGACAAGGGCGACGGCGCCGTTCTCACCTTCGCCAACGGCAAGACCGTCGAGGCCGACGTGGTCATCGGTGCCGACGGCATCAAGTCGGTCGTGCGCAAGGAGCTGTTCAGCGACAAGGACCCGGTGTTCTCCGGTGAGCACGCCTACCGTGCGGTCATCTCCATGGACGACGCCCACGGAATGGTCGTCGACGACAACCTGCGGATGTACATCGGCAGGGGCACGAAGATCTACCTGCTGCCGCTGCGCCACCGGGGCCAGGTGTCGTTCGACATCACCGCCCTGTGCCCGGACGGCACCTGGGCACCGCAGGTCACCAAGAACGACCTCCTGGCGACGGTGGAGGGCTTCGACGAGCGCCTCGTGAACATCACGCGCCACCTCGACCTGGCCACCGTCAACATCCGCGCCGTCTACGACATCGACCCGGTCGACACCTGGCACTCGGACTCCGTCGTCCTCATGGGCGACGCGGCCCACTCGATGCTGCACCACCAGGGCCAGGGCGCGAACTCGGCCATCGAGGACGCCGGCGCGCTCGCCGACGCGCTGAAGCAGGCGGACTCCGTGAAGGAGGCGCTCGCCCTGTTCCAGACGACCCGTAAACCGGTCACCGACGAGCTGCAGCGCATCTCGCGTCAGGGGTGGAGCGAGGGCGAGATCGATGAGGTCTTCCCCGGGCAGAAGCCCGCCGCTCTCGGATCGGAGAAGTGACGCCATGACACTGCATCCCGAGATCGCGAAGTTCGTCGCCGGTCTGCCGGCCCCGGCCGGGGGCCCGCTCGACCCGGCCGCCATGCGCGCCGGGGACGAGGCACATGTCACGCCCCTCGAACAGCGCCTGGCGCTCCGCGCGGTCGAAGACGTGACCGCGCGGACGGAGGCGGGCGAGGTACCGGTGCGGATCTACACGCCGGTCGAGGCCGACAGCTACGGCGTCCTGGTCTATTTTCACGGCGGCGCGTTCTTCCTCGGCAGCCCGGAGACGCACGACCACGTCGCGCGTTCGCTGGCCAAGGAGACCGGGTTCAAGGTCATCTCGGTGGGCTACCGCCTGGCACCCGAGGCCGCCTTCCCCGCCGGTCTCGACGACTGCTACGCGGTCACGCGCTGGGCCGCGGACGAAGGTGAGAGCCTTGCCTGGAACGGCGCGACTCTCGCCGTCGCCGGCGACAGCTCCGGCGGCAACTTCGCCGCCGCGGTCGTCGCCAAGGCCCACGACGAAGGCTTCCACCGGATCACGCACCAGATCCTCTACTACCCCTCGCTCGACCTGGACTTCAATGCCGACCGCCATGCCTCGCTGCGCGAGAACGCCGTGGGCTACGGCCTGGAGACGGCGGGGCTGAAGCCCTTCAACGCCTTCTACATCGACAGCGGCGCCGATCCCGCGGACCCCCTCGTCTCGCCGCTCAAGCGGACGGACCTCACCGGGCTGCCGCCGGCCCTCATCCTCACCGGGGAACACGACCCGCTGCGCGACGAGGGCGAGCTCTACGGCCGCCGGCTGCGCGAGGCCGGCGTGGCGGCGACCGTGACCCGGTACGAGGGCGCGGGCCACGGCTTCGTCCAGCACTTCTCCTGGATCCCGGAGTACCACCAGGTCTTCACGGAGACGCGCGACTTCCTCAACGGAAGCTGACCCGGCCGACCCGACCCACGTACGAGTTCGGAAAGAAGACCATGACGCACACAGCCGACGTCCATCCCTTGGTCTCGCCGTGGGGCCGGTTCGGTCTCTACAGCTTCTTCATCGACGCACCCGAGCCGGCCATCGTCGACACGGGGATCGCCTCCTCGCCCACCGAGGGGATGGCCCCTGCCCTGGAGGCGATCGGCCGGCGCATCGAGGACGTGCGCTGGATTTTGCTGACCCACGGTCACATCGACCACATCGGCGGGGCGCACGCCCTGTGGGAGCTCACCGGGCGACGCGCCCAGGTGGTGATCCACGAGGCCGACGCGCCGATGCTCCGATCGAGGCGGGCCCACGTCGACGAGTACCTCGCGGGAAGGGGCCGGTACCTGGGCGACCCCGAGGGGGAGGCGAAGGTGACGGCCGCCACGAATGCCGTCATCTCCGGCGAGATGGAGCCCTCCCTGCTCGTCAAGGGCGGCGAGACCATCTCCCTCGGCGGCGACGTCACCCTCTCTGTGCACTCGATCCCCGGCCACACGCCCGGATCGGTCGCCTACGCCATCGACGGCCGGCGCTCGGTGTTCGTCGGCGACGCCGTGCAGGTCCACGGGGCCGCCAACGGCTTCCCCGGCTACACGGACCCGGCCGCCTACCGCGCCGGCCTGGAGTACGTGCGTGACGAGATCCGTCCGCAGCACCTGTATCTCGGGCACCCCTACCGCCGCGCCGACGGCACGCCGTACGGCGTCGAGCTCGACGCCGCACAGGCCCAGGAGGCCATCACCCAGAGTCTCGCCATCGAAAGCCGTGTGGGCGCGGCTGCCTGCGGCTGCCTGCGGGCCGGCCTGCAGGAGACGGACTCGCCGTACTCCCCGTTCGCCCCCGCGGCCGAGGAGATCGGCTACCGGGGCGACCCCACGCTCGAGCCTTCGCCGTTCTTCACCTCGATGCACGGTTACCGCACGCAGCACGACCAGAACTCGTAGTGCAGGAGCTTCCCACCATGACTGACTTCCAGATGATCCGGGCGGGCGAGCAGACCATCGCCGTCCGCAAGGACCTCCGAGTGCCGATGCGGGACGGCGTCGAACTCGTCGTGGACACCTACCAGGGCCCGGACGACAAGCCGCGGCCGGCCCTGATCGCGATGAGTGCGTACGGCAAGGAGCTGCAGGCCCTCGCCCTCACCACCCCGCCGCAGCTGCGGCCCAGCCCCATGTGGGACGGCTGCATCGAGGCCGGGGACATCGCACGCGTCGTCAAGGAGGACTACGTACACGTCATCGGCGACATGCGCGGAACCGGTGACTCCGACGGCGTCATGATCGGCAACTACAACTTCGGCGGCGTCTCCCAGGGCCAGGACCTGTACGACCTCATCGAGTGGGTCGCCGCGCAGCCGTGGTGCGACGGCAACGTCGGCATGATCGGCATCTCCTACTTCGGCTCCATGCAGGTGCTCGCCGCCGCCGAGCGGCCCCCGCACCTCAAGGCGATCTTCGTCAGCGGCGGCCACTACGACTTCTACGAGACCACCTACCACGGCGGCGTCATGTGGTTCATGCCGCGCGCCGCCCGCGAGGGACGCGGTGGTGACTCCGGCATCGCGCACACCAACGTCAAGTCCCGCATGCAGGAGGTCCACTCTCCCGAGGAGCTGAGGAAGCTCGTCGACGAGCGGCTGAGCGATCCGGACGTGGCCGCCTGGCCGAATCTCGTCCATGTGCTCAAGTACCCGAAGAACCGCGAGTTCTGGTTCGACATCGTGATGAACCCCCTCGACGGCGACTGGTACAGAGAGCGCAACCCGATCACGCTGGCCGAGAACATCGACATCCCGGTCTACCTGCAGATCGACCAGGGACGCGGCTGGACCCTGGACGGCCACATCGAATTGTTCGACGTCCTGAAGGGTCCCAAGAAGCTGGACATCGGCTCCTATCCGCCGATGCAGTCGCGGCCCTGGGTCGAAGAGCATGACAAGATGTTCCGCTGGTACGAGTACTGGCTCAAGGGCATCGACAACGGCATCATGGACGAACCGGCCGTGAGCACCTTCGTGGAGGGCTCGCGCGAGGTGGTCACCGCGGCGCAGTGGCCGCCGAAGGACGTGGAGTACAAGCCGCTCTACCTGCGCCCGCGCCGCAAGCTCTCCTTCGAACCCGAGCCCATGAGCACCGAGCACGCCGTCCCCGACGGCTTCTACCAGGCACCGCTCACCGTGACCGACAAGGTCGAGATACTGAACTGGTCCACGGAGCCGTTCGAGGATGCCACGGAACTGATCGGCACCGGCGCCGCGCACCTCTTCGCGGAGATCGACCAGGTCGACACCAACTTCATCCTGCGCATGTGGGACGAGGCTCCCGGCGGCGGCCGGCAGCTGATCACCAGCGGTTACCTCAAGGCGTCCCACCGCGAGCTCGACGACGAGCGCACCACTGAGGGAAACCCCTACCACCCGCACACCCGCTCGGTGCCGGTGGAGCCCGGGAAGGTCGAGGAGTACGTGCTGCGGCTCTATCCGTTCGCCGCCACCTTCAAGCCGGGGCACCGCCTGGTGGTGGAGGTGTCGAACAACGAGCCGCTGGCCGACGCGCACAACGCGCTGCTGCCGCCGGACGCCTTCCACCTGCCGGTGGGCCGCCCCGTCACCCACAAGATCTACCGCGACGCCGCGCATCCCTCCCGGCTGGTGCTGCCGTTCACGACATTCACGGCAACAGACGCGACACGGTAGGGCGTGCCGGCAGGAAGGCACTCCCTCCGGGCGCACTACGGCCTCGCGTCCACAGCCCGGCTTCTCGGCCCGACGACCACGGAGCGGTCAGCAATTCGACGGGGAAGGCTGCCGGTGCCGCACACGTTCCGGACGAGGCACCGGTGCACCTCGGGGCATCGTGGCAGCGGACTGCCGCACGGCGGTCCGAGGCGGTCGAGGAACTGGTGGTCGAGGAACTGGTGGAAGACCTGGCTGGTGTGATGCGGCGTGAGCGCAGCTTTGGTTGGCTGTGCGCTCGTTTGACGCTCTGGGCGTCCGCAAGGCTACTCAGATTGCCAAGAATTGGCGCTGACCTGCGGTTGCCCGGGGTCTCACCTCTCGTGCCGATCAGCGAGTCTCTGCCCCGCCACCAGCTGTCGGTCAGGCCCTGCACTTCTGGAACCGGCTCGTAACCTCAGAGGTCCACGCACCCTCACCAGGGCACTACGCCGGCGTCCTCGAAGAACTTGCCGGTCGGGCCGTCGTCGGGCAGGGTCGCGAGTTTGATGGCGATCGCCGCGCCCTGTTCGGGGGTCCGCACGCCGCGGAAGCCGTTGAGGTCGGTCGCGACGTAGCCGGGGCAGCCGGCGTTGATCAGGATGTTCGTGCCGTTCAGCTCCCGGGCGTACTGGAGGGTGACAGCGTTCAGGAACGTCTTCGACGGCGCGTACGCCACGGCCACCGGACCCGTCGTCTGCTCAGCAGCGCTTCCCGACTGCCGGGTGAGGGAGCCGACACTGCTGGACATGTTCACGATCCGTGGCGAGGCCGAGCGGCGCAGCAGTGGCAGCATCGCGTTGGTTACGCGGATGACGCCGATCACGTTGGTCTCCACGACCGTCCGGATGACGGCGGGATCGACCAGGGTGGGCTCCTGCGGCATGCCGCCGGTGATGCCGGCGTTGTTGACGAGCACGTCGAGGTGCCCGGCCTGCTCCTCGATCAGCTGTGCGGCGGCGGTCGCGCTCGCATCGTCGGTCACGTCCAGTGGTACGCCGAACGCGTCGACGCCGGCCGCGCGCAGTCTCTCCACCGCGGCCGTGCGGCGCTCATCGTCGCGGGCGCCGACGCCGACGCTCCAGCCGAGGGCGCCCAGGCCCGCGGCGATCTCGTAACCGATTCCCTTGTTCGCGCCGGTGACCAGCGCAATCGTTCGTTCGTTCATGAGGACCATGCTGCCCTCGGAGCCCGGTGGGAGTCCAAGACCGATCGGATGGAAAACGATACCGTCAGGGTATTGATCCGGGTTACGGTGGCGAGATGGAGACCCGGGAACTGCGCTATTTCGTCGCTGTCGCTGAAGAGTTGCACTTCGGACGCGCCGCACAGAGGCTCGGGATCGCGCAGCCGCCGCTGTCACGGGCGATCCAGCAGCTCGAACGCCGGCTCGGGGCAGCGCTACTGGATCGGACCAGCCGCACGGTCACGCTTACCGAGGCCGGCGGGACGCTGTTGGTCGAGGGCCGGGCGGCCCTCGACGCGGTCGACGCCGCCGAGCGCCGGACCCGCCGGGCTGCCCTTTCTGCGACCGGCCGGCCCGGTCTGGTCCTGGTCACGAAGGCCAGCGCGTCCAGAGAGCTGCTGGCGAAACTGCTCGACGCGTATGCCGCCGAACCCGGTACGGTCGCCGTCGATGTCATCCTGTGCGGTCCGGCCGAGCAGGAACGATTCCTGCGCGAGGGCCGGGCCGACGTGGCGCTGCTGCACCGGCCGTTCGACTCGACGGCCGGGTTCGACGCAGAAGAACTCGGCACGGAGGGCCAGGTTGTGGTCCTGCCGTCCGGACATCCGCTCACCGCGCGGCCCCATGTCCGCATGGCCGATATCACCGGGCTGCCGGGCCTGCCCCTGCCACGCTGGCCCGATTCCGACGGCACCTACCCACCCGGCCCCGGCCCGGAAGTCCGCGACCACGCGCAGTTGTTGCAGCTCGTCGCACTCGGCCGTGCGTGCGCGGTCTCACCGGAGTCATGCCGAGCCGAACTGCACGGTGAGCTTGCGGCCGTGCCCGTGCTGGACGCGCCGACAGTCACCACCGTGATCGCCTGGCCGTCGCACAGCCGGTCCAGAGCCGTCGCCGACCTTGTCCGGACTGCGACACGTCTCTAGTAGTGCGTGGTCATGTCGGTGCGAGACCATCCTCCGCGCCGGTCGACCAGAACGCTCAGTGGCCGGTTGCGGCGCTCGGCCGTGCCGCGCCCATCCATAGCGGCCTGCTGCTCAGGACACGGCGGGCGCATCGCACCCGAGGCCGCCCCTGGGCCGTGCCGGTCTCGTTCAGACGGCGCGGCGGCCCTTGCGTCGGCGTACCGCGACGGCGGTACTGCCACCGGCGACGATCAGCGCGGCGGCCACACCCGTGATCGCCGCGGTGTTGTCGTTCGTACCGGTCTCGGCGAGGTCGGAGCCCCGGGGCGCGGTTGGCCGGGCGCTGTTGGTCTTGATGGTCTTGTCGATCCAGCCCACGTAGGCGGGCGCGCTGGTGTAGAGGCCGGGGCCCTGCGAGCACGGCACGTTCGGGGCACCAGGTCCTGAGGTCACCCCGATCAGCTCCCAGCGACCGTCCCGGCCCCTTTGGACCTGCGGTCCGCCGGAGTCCCCGAAGCACGCCATGGCCTTGGGCACGGTGGTGACGGTGCACAGCCTGCTCCGGTCCGCGTAGCCGGGCGCGCACTCGGACACGGCGCCCCTGCGGGTGTTCAGCTCCTGGAGCCGGTCGGGAAACCTGAACGTGGTGTCGACGGTGGTGCCGAAGCCCAGGAGCCGGGTCGGCGTGCCGGGCCGTCCGGCCTGCTCGGCGATCTTGATGGGTTGCTGGGCGACCGGACGGTCCAGACGTATCAGCGCGATGTCCTTCTTGTTGGCGACCTTGCCGTCGCCGTTCACATAGCCGGGGTGGACGAAGGTCCGGTCCATCTTCCGCACAGTGCCACCGGACTTGCGGTGGTCGCTGCCGACGCGCACGGTGCCATCCAGTTCGAGGCCGTCGCCCTTCACGCAGTGTGCCGCCGTGAGCACCCACTGCTGATCGATCAGAGACGCTCCACACGTCCCGTCGTTCAGGCCCAGCGTGGGGGCCGACTCCGGGATGGTCGCCATGAACGGGTACCTCTCGGTGGAGTCCGATCCATTGACGATGGCGCCTGCGCTGCCGGCCATGACGGTGGCGCAGGCCGCGGCGGCGAGAGTGCCGATGGCGGCGGTGCGGGCGGTACGGCGGCGCAGCGGCTTGAAGCTGAACACAGAGCGTTCCTTTTCTTGCATGGTGGATCCGTATGCATTCAGCCTCGTTGTTCGAGGTCTGCCGGACCATCCGGGCAACGGGCCGGTCGGCCGTGTGGCTAGCCCCCCTTCTGTACTGGGGAAAGCTCGCAGCCCGGAGCGTGACGGCGCGGCAGGGGAGGGCCGGTCCCACTGTGCGGAGCGCCCGCTCCGCACACGGACCGGATTCGGACCGTTGCCCGGTGCGGGAGGAGACTTCGAGGACTCAGCGGCCCGGCTCGACCGCCCGCGTACGGCGCGGGCTCGTATGACGGGGCCACCGCTTGGGTTTCTTGATCACCCTTGGGCGGATTCGGTTCCGGAGGGCTGGGAGCGAGCGGCGGCGTGCTTCGCCTCAGTGGGGGACGAGTGAGCTTGGCCGTTTGGAGTGCCGACCAGCTCGACCACACGTCATCCGTCGCGAAAAGTGCTCAGCCATGGGAGAGACGCCGGAGGTGCCCCCACGGGTCAGGGTGCGGGCGAGACCGCGGTGAGTGACACCCGCTCTCGGACCGTCTCCTGGTGCGAGCCGCTCGCCGTGCTCGTAGCCACTGCCTTCGCGCCCTCGGCAGAGCGCGGCGTTCCTGCTCGGGTGAGTAGGACAAGGGGCCAGCACTGACACGGTCTGGGCGGGATGCGGCAGCCAGACCGTCTCCAACGGAGGATCGTGGTGATCCACGGCCGTCACGTGCGCCAGGGTGGGTGGCACTCCGACCCGGCAGACGTCTCCCGCCTTGAGCTGTTCGGGCGGAGGGTCGGTGCGGAACAGCTCGGTCGCTACATCAGGCGATACGCGCCCGCCGCTGCCCGCACCGAGGGCGACGATCCCGTTCCAGTGCCCGAAATCGCCGGTGGTGTCGATTTCCCACCATGGCCATCGCACCGCCACTTCATCCCACGTGAGACCCCGCTCGACCGTGGTCGTTGTGAAGGGACAGGAAACCGACAGCACATCGCCGACCCGGAAGTCCCCCGCATCCATCATTTGGCCAGGACAAACGGGTCATCTTGGCGGTCTGCACGGGCCTGTCAAACGAGCGCTGTGACTCGGGTTGTTGAGAGCTACTCACGTGCTGTCGTGTTCGTCGTACTGGTGATGCGGCGGTTCTCGGTGTCGAAGCGGAGGAGCGGCGGAGGAGCGGAGGGAACTCCTTCCACGCGCTCTCCCGGAGCCGGACAAGCGCTTCTGTCGCCTCTTGACGATTCTCGGCTCGAAGGAGCCCTCACGGTCGCGCCGACGGGGATGTCCCGACCGCCGGCAAGACTGTCCCGACCGGGCCGACACCGGTCAGGACAGTCTTGCCGCGGGTTCCGTTTGCGACTGCTTCCGCCGTTCTTCCAGGCGGGCACGTGCTTTGTCATAGCTGAGATGGTCGGTAATCCCGCCCTCGGGAGCGGACTGCAACAGCCGCTTGGGCAGCTGCTGGAGCAGCCCTGCCTCACCGGTCAGCCAAAGGCCCTCGGTCATCGATGCATCTTTCATGGTCGGGAGATACACCGAACGTTTTATGGTCCCCCGTGGTCGCAAGAGAAGAGGGTTTCCCCGGCTGCGCGAACTCGGCCGGGGAAACCGCGTCAGTAATGCAGCCATATCGGTGAAGGGTCGTTAAGGGTGCGGATCCTAGAAATAGTGCTTGCGGCTGCCTATCTTGCGGCCGCTTGCGCCCAGGATCCACAGAACCGCACCGACCACGACCAGCACACCGCCGACGGTCGTCAGCAGCGATACACCGGCCAGCATGCCGATGATGAGCAGAATAGCGCCAAGAATAATCATTTCAGCTCCCGATCTTCATGCCTATTCGGTGCATGCGAGCCTTTGGGTCTTGCCCGGCTCGCAGCACCTCTTCCCGCCCGGCGTTACCAGAACCCGAGCGGAATCCTTGTCACCCGCAGTTGGCGGTGACTGGATTCTTGTCGTGCTCTCACCGTGTGCCCCACTCTCGGCTGCCCATGCATCGGCCGGTGCTGTGGGTCATGACGCTGTTGCCGGATTCCGGGCCGATCGCGCCGGCTGCTGTGGTTTTGGGCGGCCGCGAATGGGGCCTCTTTTCTCTGCCGGGCAGAGAGCGTCCTGGACGAACTGCCTACCGCGTGACGGAAGAGCTCCAAGAGCCGCCGGGAAGTACGGCTCCCGCTCCACGTCCCGGCCATGCTGGAACGCTGTGTTCGTCGTGTTCGTCGTGTCCGTCGTGTCCGTCGTGTTCGTCGACCGAGGCCGGGCCGCGTCCCCAGGCCTGCGAGGTCCGGCGCCGGGACGCTTGGCGTCCCCCGTGTCTGGGTGTGGCGAAGCGTTCTGCCGCTGGGCCAGGGACCACCGTGGCTACTTGGTGGTGTGGGTGGGGTAGACCTGGACGTCGGTGTAGGCGCCCTTGATCTGGCCGGCGGCGGTGGGCCACTTCAGGCTGATGGTGTGGGTCTCGTTCGGCGGAGTGACCAGGATGTTGGTCGGGGAGGCGAGGCTGTTGCCGGTGGTGTCGATGGTGTAGGCGAGGTCGAAGATCGCGGCGTCACCGGGCTTCAGGATGGTGATGCGCGGCTGGGCCGGGCCGCGCTCGATGGGGTTCGAGGTGTGGTCGGCGTCCTTGATGTCGACGCCGGCGAAGCCGGTGGCCGAGCAGGTCGTCGAACCTCGGTTGACCATGGTGATGTTGATCCGGCCGGAGGTCTGGTCGGGCGCGGCGTCGGTGGCGTCGATGGCGAGGTCCTCGGTCTTGCAGAACGTGACCTTGGTGCTGGACTTCGCGGCGCTGTTCGTGCTGCCGGTGCCCGCCTGGGTGTCCTGGTTGGCGGAGTCCGGCTTCGCGTTGTTGGCGGTCGAGTTGCCGGAGTTCGCGTTGCTGGAGTTCGCGTCGCCCCCCGACTTCGAGCCGCCGCCCGAGGACGAAGAAGACGACGAAGAAGACGACGAAGAATCGGCCGAGGAAGCGGCCGAGGAGTCCTTGCCGGAGCCGTCGCCGCTGCAGGCGGTGAGGGAGAGGGTGGCGGCGAGGCTGATGGTGGCGAGAGCGGTGATGCGGATGTGCTTCATGGTCTTCCCCCGTGAGAAGTACGGCCTGTGCGGTCGGAACTATTTGTATCTCGCACCGAGTTACAGGCGATTCTTCGTGGCGTCTCCGTTCTGTCACAGGCGTATCGGTCCAATTAGCGACCCGTATGGTCACTGATCTGTACTTTCATCGTTCATGCGCACCTTGTCGTACTGCTGGTGCCGGCGATCGAAGCCCGGTTGCTGGCGTCCGGCCCAAGTCGCGTCACCTACCGCCCCACTCGTGCTGTGGGTGCCGGCTCAGGGGCGCGGTCCGGCGCCGTGCAGCAGGGTGTCGACGATGCGGGCGGCCAGGGTGTCCGGGTCGGCGTCCGCGTCGTCGTTGCCGTGCAGGGATTCCCCGAGGAGCGCGTAGTAGACGCGGCGCACCCAGTCGAGGTCGGCTGTTGCGTCGATGAGCTTGTCCGCCTGGGCGCGTGCCAGTACGGCGGTGCAGCGGCGGGCGATGTCCTGTTGCAGGAGGGCGGCCTCGCTGTCCGGGTCGGCCGGCAACTCGAGGGCGAACGCCCAGGCGCCCTTGACCTGGAGCACGTTGGCCGTGATCCGGTGCATCGCCACCAGTGGCGGCGCGGTGTCCGGTCTGCCGTCGTCCACCGCCTGGGCGAGCTGGCGAGCCGCGGATGTGGCCAGCGCCTCGATCAGCGCCTGGCGACTGGCGAACCGCCGGTGGATCGTCGTGCGGGCCACTCCCGCGGCGGCGGCGATCTGTTCCATGGATGCGCCGGGATCCTCGGCGAGCACCTGCTCGGCTGCTGTCAGGATCGCGCGCGCGCTGCGCTCCGCGTCCGCTCGCAACGTCCGTTCCGTCTGCTTGTTGGTCACATCTCCATCAGACCACTTGCGTAGCGATATGGCACATCCATGAGGTGGTTGATTCTATAACTGCAACAACGCTGTTGCGGTTGTCGTGATTACTGCTACATTCGCTCCCAGTTGCTGCCGACTTGAGGAGGAACCCGTGCACAGCACCGCCCTTATCACCGGAGCGTCGTCCGGCCTCGGCGCGGAGTTCGCCGCGCAGCTCGCCGCAGAGGGACACGATGTGGTCCTGGTGGCACGCTCCGGTGATCGTCTGGCCGCCCTCGCCGAGCGGCTGACCGCCGAGCACGGTGTCCGCGCCGATGTGCTGGTCCAGGACCTCGCCGAGCCGGATGCGGCTGGCCGCATCGCCGACCGGCTGGCCACTCTGGGGCTGACCGTCGACCTGCTGGTCAACAACGCCGGATTCGGCACCTGCGGTCGCTTCGAAGAGATATCCGGGGCCCGCGACCACGACCTGCTGATGGTCAATGTCGTCGCACTCGTCGACCTCACCCATGCGCTGCTGCCCGGGATGCTGGAGCGCGGCCGGGGCTCGGTCGTCAACGTCGCCTCCAACGCCGCCTTCCAGCCTTCCCCCTACTTCGCCGTCTACGGCGCGGCCAAGACGTTCGTGCTGAACTTCGGCCTCGCCCTGCGCCAGGAGTACCGTCGGCGCGGCATCCGCGTGCTCACCTTGTGCCCCGGCCCGGTGGAGACCGCCTTCTTCGACACCATCGGCACCCGCCGCGCGGCCGTCACCGGCACCATGACCACCCCGGAGCCCGTCGTACGCGCCGCGCTGCGCGCGCTGGAGCGTGACCGCGGTTACGCAGCCCCCGGCCTCGGCAACACCCTGGCCGCCCACCTCACGCCCCGTCGCCCCCGAACCCTGGTTGCCGCCGTCGCCGAGCGCGTCACCCGCAAGGTCCTGGCCACCTCGGCCGCCGCCTCGACGCGAGCGGATCACGCCGCATGAAACTCTCCGCCTCCGTCGGCGCGGCCTCGGCCATGGTGCTCGTCGGCACCTCGACCGCGGTCTCCGCCACCGTCGCCGACTACCCGGTCTTCTTGGGGCAGGCCCTGCGCTACGCGCTCGCCGCGGCGATCCTGTTCGCCGTCGTGGGCCGCCGGCCGCAGCCTCGTATCCGCCTGACGTCACGTGACGTTCTGCTCCTGATCGCGCTGGCCGCCACCGGGCTGGCAGGGTTCAACCTCTTCCTCGTCCAGGCCACTCGGCACGCCGGCCCGGCCATGATCGGCACCGTGATCGGAGCCGTTCCCCTCGTGCTCGCCCTCGTCGGACCCTTGATGGAGCACCGGCGCCCGGCCCCCCCGCACCGTCGGAGCCGCGACGGTGGTGGCACTCGGCGCGGCCGTCGCCGCCGGACTCGGCTCGGGCAGTCCGACCGGTCTGCTCCTGTCCCTCGGCGCACTCGCCGGCGAGGTGGCCTTCTCCCTGCTGGCCGTCCCGCTCCTGCCCAGACTCGGCCCCCTGAGGGTCGCGGCCTATCCAGCCGCACTGTCCGTACCCATGCTGCTTGCCGCGGGCCTGGCCCTGGACGGCACCGCCTCCCTGCGGCTGCCCACCCCCGGCCAAGGAGCCGCCTTCGTCTACCTCGGCGCGATCGTCACCGCGGCCGCCTTCTTCCTCTGGTACGACGCACTGCGCCGCCTCGGTGCCGACCGCGCGGGTCTCTTCGCCGGTCTCGTGCCCGTGGGCGCACTGCTCACCACCCTCGTACTCGGCATCGGGCAGGCCGGTCCCGCTGACATCGCCGGTGCACTGCTCGTAGCCGCAGGCGTCGCCGCCGGACTGCGACAGCCCCGCCGCGACGATCCCGCACCGCTCCACCCCCGAACGAGGGCTCCCGAGTTGGCCTGATCGGTGCACCCGCCGCCCCACCCAACTGCCTCCTCTCCCTCGGCGAGGCAGCTCCGAGATGGCTCAGAGGCGTCCTATCCGGGCCCATTCGGCTGCGTTAGCGTCGCCTTCCACACACCGATGGGGAGGTCTCGTGCGCGCTCTCGTCTATCTGGGTCCAGGCTCCGCCGAACTTCAGGACAGGCCCGCCGCACAGCTCGTGCACGATGACGACGTGGTGGTGGAGATCGTTGGTACGGGAGTCTGCGGCACGGACCGCAAAATCCTGCTCGGGCGGTTCCCGGCCCGGCCGGGCGTGGTGCTCGGACACGAGTCGGTGGGTGTGGTGCGGGAGACGGGGCCGCAGGTGCGTTCGCTCGGCGTGGGGGACCGTGTGGTGGTCAACCCGACGCTGTACTGCGGCTGGTGCGCCCCGTGCCGCCGGGGAGCCACCAACTTCTGCCGTCACAAGGCGGGGACCGAGGTCGGAGTCGACCGGGACGGCACGTACGCGGAGACGGTGACCCTGCCGGAACGGTTCGTCGAAAGGGTTCCCGCCGGGCTGTCCTTCCGCAGTGCGGTCCTGATCGAGCCGCTCGCCTGCGTCCTGAGCAACGTCAAGGCCGCGTCCGTCACCTTCGACGACACCGTGGTCGTGCTCGGCGCGGGCCCGATCGGGTTGCTGACCGCGCTGGTCGCCGCCCGCCGGGCCCGGCGGGTCGTCGTCGCCGAACCGGACGGCTACCGGCTGGAGCGGGCCCGCGAACAGTTCGCGCACGTGGTGGACGTGGCCGGAACGGACCCGGCCGAAGCCGTGGTGAAGGCATCGGGCGGCGAGCGCCCCTCCGTCGTCTTCGACACGACGGGCACCGGTCTGGAAGCGGCGCTGCGGCTGATCGACGACGGAGGCCGGGTGGTGGTGATGGGGTTCGACGACACCTACTCCGCGCCGCTGCGCCCGCTCCAGCTCACCAACCGCGGCATCCAGTTGATCGGCGCCGGGGACTACCGGGCCGACATCTTCCCTGTCGCCGTGGACCTGGCCGCCGAACTCGGCGCCCCACAACAACCCGGCACCGGCACCGGACCTGTTCTTGAGTGGCTGGTGACGCACGAGTTCCCGCTCGAACGGTACGCAGAGGCATTCACCGCGCTCGGCGGCCTCACCCGGGGCGACGGAAACGAACGGCCACCGCGCTACGACGCGCTCAAGGTCGTCATCCGCTCGCACACCGGCCCGGCCGGCGCCGACGGCTGGCCGGTGGAGGCATGAGCGCGCCGCGGCTCGGCTCGATCGAGTCCGGCGGGTCCAAGTTCGTCTGCCTGGTCGGCTCGGCCCCCGACCGGATCGAGGCCGAGACCCGGTTCCCGACCGGCCGGCCGGGCCCCACCCTGGACCGGGCCATCGCCTTCTTCCGGGAGACGGCCGCCAGGACCGGACCGCTGGACGCGATCGGCATCGCCTCCTTCGGGCCCCTCGAACTGAGGCCGGACCACGCCAAGTTCGGTCATCTCGCCGCCTCCCCCAAGCCCGGCTGGTCCGGGGTGGACGTCGCCGGTCCGATCGCTGCCGCGCTCGGCGTACCGGTGGGCATCGATACCGACGTCAACGGTGCGGCCCTCGGTGAGGGACGGTGGGGCGCCGCGCGGGGTCTGGACACCTATGTCTACCTCACCGTCGGCACCGGGATCGGCGGCGGTGCGGTGATCGGCGGCAAGGTGGTCAGCGGACTGGTCCACACGGAGATGGGCCACCTCACGGTCCCCCGTATCCCGGGCGACACCTTCCCCGGCTCCTGCCCCTTCCACGGCGACTGCTGGGAGGGGCTGGCAGGCGGCGAGGCCATGGGCGCCCGATGGGGGGCACCGGCCGAAGAGCTGACCGGGGACGCACTGGGTGAGGCGCTGCGGCTGGAGGCGGCCTACCTGGCCGCCGGGCTGCGCAACATCGTCTACACGACCGCACCCCAGCGGATCGTGATCGGCGGCGGTGTCGCGCAGTTCCCCGGGCTCTTCCCGCTGCTCCGTGCCGAACTGACCGTGGCACTGGCCGGATACCCCGGGCTGCCCGAGCACGCGGCCGACGACTTCGTGGTCCCGGCACGGCTCGGCCGACTCGCCGGACCGGCGGGCGGACTGGTCCTGGCAGCCGGGGCGGCCGCCGCCGCACGGCCGTTGCCCGGCACTGGGCCATCGGGAGGAACGGGCGCATGAGGGCGGCCCCGGGCCGGGCAGGCCGGCCGGTGTGACGCACCCCCGTCCGGTGGGTCTTCTGGACCCGGCCACCCGTGCCTGGCTGACCTCGCACGCCCTGCCCGGGGCCCTGCTGCACGCGATGGACCCGCTGCCGGGCGGGTTCACCAACGACATGGCCGTGCTCACCGCCGAGCGCCCCGGTGCGGCCGGAGCGGAGCGCTACGTGCTGCGCCGCTACCGGCCAGGCGGCAGCCGGTTCCCGCGCAACACCTGCGCGGTGGAGATCGCGGTCCTCGGCCAGGCGGCGGCCCGTGCCGTCCCGGTGACCGCGGTGGTCGCAGCCGATCCGCAGGGACGTGCCACCGGCCGCCCCACCCTGCTCTACCGGTTCGTGGACGGGACCCCGCTCAGCCAGGTGCTCGCGGACGGTCCGGCGAGCGATGACGCGCGCGGCCTGGGCCGGGCCGTCGGCGTGGTGCTGGCACGGATCGGCCGGATCAGGCTGCCCCGGCCGGGGGTCTTCTGCGACCCCTCGCTGGTCCCGGCCCCGGACGGCGCCGCTCCGCTGGGTGATCTGCCCGGTTTCGTCGACCGCTGTCTGGCCGCGGCGGCCCCGGACGGGCCGCTGAGCGGGACGGACTCCGCGGCACTGCGCGCCCTCGCCCGCCGAGGGCCTCTGGCACATGCCGCCGTGGCGGGCGAAAGGAGCCTGGTGCACGGTGACTTCAACCCGAAGAACATCCTGGTCCGACAGTGCGCCGGGCAGTGGGCGGTGGCCGCCGTCCTCGACTGGGAGCTCGCCTTCAGCGGTTCCCCGCTCTTCGATGTCGGGAACATGCTGCGCTTCGCCCACGAGTACCCACCCGCCTTCACCACGGGCTTCGTCGACGGCTTCCGGTATGGGAGTGGCCGGCTGCCCGCGGACCGGCTGCGGCTCAGCCGGACGCTGGACCTCTTCGCGCTCGCGGACATCCTCACCGCACCGCCCGACCCGGCCTACTTCGCCCGCGCGCACACCGTGCTGCGGCGGTCCGCCGCCGACCGGTACTGATCTGTACTCACCCACCGGCTGTCCCCGCTTTCCCACCCGGCCCGTACGCCGCTCCATTCTCAGGAGACAACTGCTGTCCGAGCGAATTGCGGAATATCGCCAATAAGTGTCGAAGGAATGGCTGAGAGGCGATATACAGCGTTCTTCTCAGCATCGAAAAATCCGGTTACTCTGCCTGGGTCGAAGTGAAAGATCGTTGATCGAGGGAGAGTTTCGCCGTGGAGATCGGAAGCACGGGAAGTGTCCTGAAGACGCTCACGCCGACCGTTCGCTGCAACGGGACGCCGCCCACGCCCGCGCTGCGCGAAGGGCCGTACTACAAGCCCGACACCCCCCTCAGAACCAGCTTCCGGGGCGATGTGGACGGAGGGACACCGATGGTGCTGCATGGTGCCGTGTGCACCTCGGAAGGGCAGCCGATCGGTGGCACCCTGCTCGACTTCTGGCAGGTCGGGGACGCCGGGGTCTACGACGACGACGGTTTTCGGCTGCGCGGCCACCAGTTCGCGGACGCCGAGGGGCAGTGGCGGCTGGAAACGGTGCTGCCCGCCATGTACCCGGGGCGGACACGGCACGTGCACGTGAAAGTGCAGCCGCCCGGCGGCGCCGTACTGACCACGATGCTGTATTTCCCCGGCGAACGCCGGAACCACCTCGACAAGTATTTCCGGCCAGAATGCCTGATGGACGTGCGCGAGACACCCGAGGGCTGGGACGCGTCGTTCACCTTCGTCCTGGACGTATAAATCCTGCCCCCGGAAATACCGACGGGAGCCTGGCTTTCCCCTGCCCGGAGATATCGCTATTCGCCGTCCGTGGTGTCCGCGGACGGAAGCCGACAGGAGTCACATGGCCGACCTCATGCGCGCCCAGCCCGGTGCCCGGAGTGACGCACGAAGCGATACCCAGGAAGACGTCCGCGGAGATGCCCGGAGCTTCGCGGAGAAGCACCTGTACTACCCCGTCAGCGCGTACGAGATGGATCACGGCGAGGGCATCCACCTGTACGACAAAGACGGCAACGAGTACCTCGACTGCGCTTCCGGCACCTTCAACCTGAGCCTCGGCTACGGGCACCCCGAAGTGGTCAAAGCCATGCGGGACCAAGCCGAACGGCTGGTGCACACCACCTCGACCTTCCAGACCGCGCCCGTCAACGAGCTCGTCCGGCGGCTGGTCGAGGTCACCCCGCCGAACCTGACCAAGGTGCACCTCAAGGTCTCGGGCGGCTCCACCGCGAACGAGGGCGCGGTCAAGATGGCGCAGCTCGCCACCGGCCGCCGCGACGTCATCACTCTGTTCCGCAGCCACCACGGCCAGACCATGATGACGACCACAATGTCGGGGGAGTCCTTCCGCAAGGCCCCCTTCCCGCACCTGATGCCCGGCGTGCTCCAGGTACCCGACCCCTACTGCCTGCGCTGCTTCTACCGTCAGGCGGGCCCCGACAGCTGCGGCATGCTCTGCGTCGAGCGCATCAACGACTTCCTCGACCACGCCAGTTCCGGCAGCGTCGCCTGCGTGGTCGTAGAACCGGTCTCCGGCAGCGGCGGCAACATCGTGCCCCCCGACGGCTACCTGCCCGCCCTGCGCGCCCTGTGTGACGAACGGGGCATCGTCCTCGTCTTCGACGAGATACAGACCGGCATAGGCCGGGTCGGCCGGATGTTCGCCGCCGAGCACTACGGGGTCCGGCCCGACATCCTGACCACCGCCAAGGGCCTCGGCGGCTCCGGCGCCCAGATCGCGGCGATCGTCGCCGACGAGCGGATGTCCGGGCTCAGCAGCGACCACCACTCCTTCACCTACGGCGGCAACATCCTCGCCGCCGCCGCGGCGGCCACCACGCTCGACGTGATCGGCCGCCCCGGCTTCCTGGAGAACGTCCGGGAGGTCGGCGCCCACATCATGGAACGGCTGCGCGCGCTGGCCGCCCTGCACCCCTCCGTCGTGGACGTGCGCGGCCTCGGCCTGATGATCGGGATCGAGATCGGCGACGACCAGGGACGCCCGCACAGCGAACGGGCCCAGTCCCTGGCCCGCCGGGGCATGGCCCACGGCCTGATCCTGCGCACCTCCCGCTACGGCCGGGGCAACGTGATCAAGATCCGCCCGCCGCTGATCCTCACCCGTACCGAGGCCGATCTGCTCTGCGACCGGCTCGAAGCACTCTTCGCCGCGGAGGCCGCCGCATGACCGGATCCGAACCCAGCACCCCCACGGACGCCGCAGCCGTACGGCAGTACGTGATCGGCCTCGCCGGAGCCGTCCGTGACGCCGTACTGGCCGCCCAGCACGAGGCCGGGAGCCGCCTGGTCCGGGGCCATTCGCCGGGCGGGGACGCCCAGTTCGGCCTCGACGAGGTCGCGGAGGCGGCCACCTGGAAGTACGTCGCCGGGCACGACCTGCCCGTCGCCGTCTACTCCGAGGACCGCGGCCTCCAGTACCACGGCACGGACCCGGCCCACCTGCTGGTCGTCGACCCCATCGACGGCACCCGGCCCGCCGTCGCCGGTCTGGAGTCGGCCACGGTCTCCATCGCCGTCGCCCGCATGTCGCAGCGCCCGCGCATCGCCGACGTCGAGCACGCGATGCTGATGGAACTGCGCACGGGCGCCTACCTCTACGGGGACCGGGCGACACCCGGCATCACCGCGTACGGCTACGACCACCCCGTCCCGGCGCTGACCCGCACCACCGACCTCGCGCGGATGTTCTGGTCGCTGGAGTTCAACGGCCACCCCGCCCGCCTGATGACCGAGGCGTACGGCCACCTGATCGACCTCTCCGCCAACACCGGCGGTGTCTTCGTCTTCAACAGCGCCACCTGGTCCATCTCCCGGCTGCTCACCGGCCAGCTCGACGCCTACGTGGACATCGGCAACCGGCTGCTGCGCGACGACCCGGCCCTGCTGCCCGAGTTCGAACGCGTCGGCAACGGCCGGGTCCTGCACCTGTTCCCGTACGACATCGCGGCGGCCGTCTTCCTCGCCGAGCGGGCCGGAGCGGTCATCACCGACGGCTACGGACAACCGCTCGGCGACACCGTCCTGACGGACCTGAGCATCGCCAACCAGCGGTCCTGCGTGGCCGCGTCCACACCCGAACTCCACCGGGCCCTGCTGGCTGCCGTCCGATGGAAGGAGTGATGTCCGTGCGCCCCACGAACACCCCGCCCGCCCGAGCCGTCAGCGCCCCGGCGGGGTACGACACCGAGTTCCGGAACCTGCTCGACCGGCTCTCCGAGAAGGCCACCGCGGACTACTACAACCCCTTCACCACCTTCGACTGGCCGGCCTCGATCCCCACCGACGAACTCTGGATGTCCCCCGAACTGCTCTCCGTCCACGGCACCGAGCTGATGGACGAACTGAGCCCCGCACAGCTCCGGACCCTGAGCAGGTGGGAGAGCGTCAACTTCTACAGCCTCAACGTGCACGGCATCCGCGAACTGCTCATCGAGGTCACCCGGCGCGTCCACACGCCCGGCTTCGAGCTCCCCTCCGAGTTCTTCCACCACTTCATCGGTGAGGAGAACGACCACATGTGGTTCTTCGCCACCTTCTGCCTCAGGTACGCCGGCAAGATCTACCCCGACAAGTCCGTCAAGCTGCCCGGGACGCCACGCGACCCGGACATCGAGAACTTCCTGGTCTTCGCCCGGATCCTGGTCTTCGAGCAGATCGTGGACCACTACAACGTCCGGATGGCCGCCGACCACCGCCTGCACCCGACCGTCCGGCACATCAACCGGCTGCACCACCAGGACGAATCCCGCCACATAGCCTTCGGCTGCCGTCTGGTGCACCTGCTGTGGGAGCGGCTCCTCGACCGCGGCCTGGACGAGGCGGCCCGGCACGACCTGCGCAGCTACCTCGGCCGCTACCTGACCACCAGCATCGAGTCCCTCTACAACCCGGCGGTCTACCGCGACGCGGGACTCCCGGACGGCTTCGCCCTGCGCAAGCGGCTGCTCGTCCACCCCGGCCGGCAGGCCGCCCACACCAAGGTCCTGCACAAGACCACCGGCTTCCTCAACCGGATCGGGGTGCTCGATGCCCGTCACTGACCCCGCGGCCGCCGTGACCGCCTGGTCGGTCCGGGACGGACTGGCCACCCTCGACGAACCCGCCGTCCTGCTGAAGGACGCACTCGACGCGGTGTTCACCGGATGGGGTGTCGAGGCCGGAGCCCGGCAGCGGAGCTACCCACCGCTGTTACGGGCCGAGGAGCTGGGCGACCTCGACTACTTCCGCAACTTCCCGCACCTGGGCAGCCCGGTCACACGCATCCGCCCCGACCGGCTGGCCGCCCGTGCCGCGACCCCGGCCGGAGCCGCCGCACTGCCCGCGGCCGACCTGGCGGACGCCACCCACCTGCTGCC
Organism: Streptomyces sp. NPDC087428; assembly: GCF_044744085.1. Lineage (NCBI taxonomy): Bacteria > Bacillati > Actinomycetota > Actinomycetes > Kitasatosporales > Streptomycetaceae > Streptomyces > Streptomyces sp. NPDC087428. Next base: position 50,477 of record NZ_JBIUXR010000014.1, on the reverse strand, counting down.
CTCCGCGGCCTGCTACGGCTGCTTCCTGCACCTCTCCGGCACCGGCTCAGACGCCCCCGTTCTCGTCACCACCGTCGCGCAGTGCTTCCGCAACGAGGACCACCACGACGGGCTGCGCCGGCTCTGGGGGTTCACCATGCGGGAGATCGTGTGCGTCGGCTCCGCCGAGACCGTACGGACCCATCTCGACCGGCACCGGGAGCGGATCGCCGCCTTCGGTGAGGCCCTCGGCCTCACCCTCGACCGGCAGCCCGCCACCGACCCGTTCTTCGAGAAGGACGGCGCCCGCACCGTCATGCAGATGCTCGCCCCGGTGAAGGACGAGTACCTGCACTCCGACGGCACCGCCGTGGCCTCCACCAACAACCACCGCAACTTCTTCGGCGAGCGCCTGGCCATCGGCCACACGGGACGCCCGGCCTTCACCGGCTGCGTCGCCTTCGGCCTGGAACGGTGGGTGCACGCCCTGGGTGACCGTTTCGAAGGGGACCTGGCCGCCGCGCACCGCGCGGTACGGCGGGCGGGGGAGCGCTCGTGACCCGGTTGGCCGCCCGGCTCGGCCTCGTACTGCCCCTGCTCCAGGCGGGGATGGGCGCCGTCGCCGGGCCCGAGCTGTGCGCCTCGGTGTCCCGGGCCGGAGCGGGCGGCACCCTCGCGCTGTACAAGGAACCGCCCGCGCGGGCAGCCCGGCTGGTCCGTGAGGTGGCGGCTGCCACCGGCCGGCCCTTCGGGGTGAACGTGGTCCCCGAGGTCACCGGCCCGGCCGGCTGCCTGGACCAGCTCCGGACCGTCCTGCCCGAACTGCCGCGGGGCGCGTTCGTCACCTCCTTCGGGCTGCCCGACGCCGACACGGCCGGGGCCGTCCGGGCCGCCGGGCACCCGCTGGTGGTTCAGGTCGGCACCCTCGTGGACGCGGGCACCGCCCTCGGACAGGGGGCGGACGTCCTGGTCCTCCAAGGCACCGAAGCCGGCGGCCACCTGCTCGGCCGGCTTCCCGCGGACCTCCTGCTGGCAGCCGTCCGGGCCCGCTACCCGGACGCGGTACTGGCCGTCGCGGGCGGGATCGCCACCGGACAGGACCTCGCGGACGCCGTGGCCCGGGGCGCGGACGGGGCCATGGCCGGCACCCTGTTCGTCCCGGCCGCGGAATCCACCGCGCACCCGGAGTTCAAACGCCGGGTGATCGACGCGGTGGCCGACGACACCCTCATCACCTCCCTGTTCGACATCGGCTGGCCGCGCCGCCCGCACCGCGTCCTGCGCAACCCCCTCACCGCCACGACGGGACGCGCCCCGGCCACCTTCATCGCCACCACCCGGGTGGACGGGCGGGCGTACCCGGTACCGCGCTACAGCGCGGCGGCTCCGGGGGACGGCACCACCGGCCGCGTCGAGGAGATGGCCATGTACTGCGGCCGGTCCTGCACCCGCGTCACCGCCCGGCACCCGGCCGCCGTCACCGTCGCCCGGCTCAGCCGGGAGTACGAGAGAGCCCGCAGGTCCCGCGCCGCCTCTCCCGGCCCCGAGAACGCCACGAGCGCGCGCACGAGCGGATCGCACAAGCCTGACCGGACCCAGGAGAGGCAGCCATGGACGACGTGATCAAGCCGGTCGTGGACTGGCTGCGCGAACGCAACCCCACCGTCGACGAGATACCGGAGGACCTCGACCTGATCGAGAACAGGCTGATCGACTCACTCGGCTTCATGGAGTTCATCCTGCTGCTGGAGGACCTGATCGGGCGCGAACTGCAGCTCGACCAGATCGACGTGGACCAGTTCCGCACTCTCCGTTCCCTCCGGGAACACTTCCTGAAAGGGTGAACCGCCCATGGCGCAGGACCCCCCGGTGCCCGGACCCGGACGTGTCACCTCGCTGCATCTCGCCCCGGCCACCGGCGAGCCCACCCTCCGCGTCGCAGAGGCCCGCGCGGTGGCGGGCCGCGGCCTGGCGGGGGACCGCAACTACTGGGCCGGCGAGGGCCCACGGCCCCGGCGCCGGGGAGCCGGCCGGGCGTCCGGGGTCTGCGACGTCACCCTCATCGAGGCCGAGGCCCTCGACGCCCTGGCCGACGAGCACGGCATCACGCTCACCCCCGCCGAATGCCGCCGCAACCTCGTCTGCCGCGACATCCGGCTCAACCCGCTGGTGGACCAGGAGTTCCAGGTGGGTGGGGTGATCCTGCGCGGTCTCGGACTCAGCCAACCGTGCGCCCGCCTCGAGCAACTGGTGCGCCCCGGCCTGATCCGTGGCCTGCTGCACCGCGGCGGACTGCGGGCCGAGGTGGTCCGCGGTGGGACGATCCGGGCGGGCGACCGGATCGTCCCGAGGCCGCACCACGCGTGGCCGCTCCTGCCGGCCGTTCCGGCCCGTTTCCCCTGAGGCCGCCCGGACACACCCGGGCACCGTCCCGCCCTCACGGATTCGAGGCCCCTGAGTACGACCGTCCCGGCCGGCACTCCCTCGCGGAACGGCCCGCAAACCGGCGCACACGCAGCCGGGAACAGACCGTGAGTACCCATGCCCGCGGATCCGGACGACTCGCCCGCGCGCCGCGCGGGACGAACCGCCCGGCCGTGGCCCCGCAGACAGGAAGACAGCATGGCGATCGAAGGCGCCGCCCCCGGGCGGAAGAGCGGCACGGCACCGGAGTCCGGCGCGGACGCACCCTCGGCCGAGGCCGTGGAGCGTGCGGAACGGGCGGTCAAGGAGCTCGCCGCGGCGGGGACGGCCGTCTCGGCCCGCCGGCTGGAGTGGGGCTTCGCCCTCCGCCTCGGCCAAGGGGCCGTCGACCGCCTCGCGGACCCCGGCCCCGCCGGGCCCGCCAACGCCTTTTGCGGCCTGGTGTCGGAGGTGCTCGCCGGATCCCTGCCCGCAGGTACGGCCGAAGCCGTCGACGCGGCGCTGACCGGCCGCGCCGAACAGATCCGGTCGGCCGCCCGGGGCGCCGGCTGCGAGCTGCGCTCGCCATGGTCCGCACCCACCCTCCTCGCCCCCATGGCCCTCGACGCGCCGCCACGCGAGACCGGCCTGTGGTTCAGCGTGTTCACACCGGGCGCGGGCTGGGGAACCGACGCGCAGTTCACCGCCCCCTACGCCTCGGAAACCCCTGCCCTGACCGTCTTCCGCGACGACCTGTACTGCGTCTACCAGGGCCGGGGCGACAATCCCGGCCTGTGGTGGACCGCGCACCGCGCGGACGGCAGCTGGTCGCAGGACCAGTCGTTTCCCTCCCACCACACTCTGGGCAGCCCTGCTCTGGCCGTGTTCCGGGACCGCCTGTACTGCGCGCACCGCGGCGGCTCCGGCGACTGGGGCATCGCGCTGACCTCCTATGACGGCGAGACCTGGAGCCCGGACCGGCCGGTCCCGCACGCCGGGAGTGTCTACGGCCCGGCGCTGGCCGTCTTCCGCGACGTCCTCCATCTCGCCTACGCCGACGCCGCCCAACGGATCATGGTCACCACCAGCCCGGACGGCCACAGCTGGACACCCCCGGAACCCGTCCCCGGCTGCGCCACCACCAGGTCCCCGGCGCTCGCCGTGTACGACGACGCTCTCCACCTGTTGCACGGCAACCCCAAGGACGGGGCCATCCACTGGAGCCGGCTGCGCGACACCGGCTGGGCCTCCGAGGGCGCGTTGCCCGGGCACCGTACGCGGAGCAACATCGGCCTCGCCGTCTTCGACGACAAACTGATGTGCGTCCACCGCGACCCGGCGCGCCAGCAGCTGTGGTGGTCCGCCTTCGACGGCGCCGGATGGAGCACGGACACCGAGCTGCCGGGGCACAACAGCAAGTACGGTGCGGCGCTGGCCGTCCACCGGGACGCGACCGGCACCCGCGACCAACTCCTGTGCGTCCACCGGGGCCATGGTCAGCGTTTCGTCACCGCGGCAGGGGAGGTGCTGACGGACGAGAACCCGGCGGGGCTGCACGAACTCGACGACCCGAGCTCCGTCGCCGACTGAGACCGGCCCCCCACGACGGCAGGAGCACGGTGACGCCGGCCCCGGTCCCGGTGCCCGGCCTCGACCGCCGCCGCGTCCCTGCGCGCCACCCACCAAAATGCGGGCCGCGACCGTGAGGTCGCGGCCCGCATCGGTGGATACCGCAGAGCCGGAGGCGCGTGACTGTTCCGCCGCCGGAGCTGTCGGGCGGTCAGCCCGCTGCCGGCTACCGGCGGCTCAGCGGATGCCGAGTGCGACGAACTGGGTGACCGCGTCGTCGGCGAAGTTGTCGTCGCTGACCAGGACCAGGGTGCGTTCGCCGTTCGGCAGGGTCGGACCCCAGGTCATGCCCTCGGTGTTGTCGACCCGGGACAGACCCACGTCGGCCAGGTCCGCGACCAGCTTCTTGCGCATCGGGACGACCTTTCGTCCCTGGAGGGAATCGATGTGCTGCACGTCGGTGGCGCCGCGGGTGGTGGCGTCGAAGAGGCGGATCTTGTAGCCCGCGCCTGCCACCCAGGTGCGTTCGAGGACGAAGTAGCGGCTGGGGTCGCCGGGGTAGGCCAGGATCGTGGGCACGCCGGTGTCGGGCGGATACGTGCTGGACCCGTCGGGCGCGGTGAAGATCTTTTCGAGCGGGTAGGCGAACTGGCCGAGCACCTCGCCGTCCCGCCGCTGCTGGGTGACGCGGACCAGCGCACCGTGCCGCAGGGTCGGCTCAGGGCCGTCCTGGAGCAGCGGCCCCTCGACAGCGCTGGTGAGCACGCGGCCGCCCGCTCCGAACGTGATCGCCTCCACCGCCTTGTTCCGGCGGATGCCCCAGTCATCCATGGTGATTTTGTAGTTGGGCGGCAGCGGGAGTTGCCCGAGGTACGCACCGGAGCGGCCGGCGAACTGGATCGACGGCTGGATCACCGGCTCGTCCGACGACTTCGGCCGGTCGCCCTCCTGCGCCCACCAGTAGTCGCAGGTCTGCGGATCCACCCGTACTTCCTCCGGGTCCACGGCCTTTCCGTCGCCGTCGCTCACCGGCGGATAGACCGCCCCGTCCGGCTGGAGGAGGGGGTGCGTGCCGGTGAAGTCGACGGAGTGCACTCCGGCGCCGTCCACCGCGATCCGAGCGGTGTAGAAGCGGGCGGGCTGGAGCACCGAACGGTCGTCGCTGATGGCGACGTACTCGCCCGTGCACGGATCCCGGTCGATCCCGGACAGCCCGCCGACCGTCGTGCCCCGGAACGGGAGCTTGTGCGGAACGATCTTCTCGCCCAGCAGACGGGCCTTCGCCCCGATGTCGGACGACGCGGCCGTGCCGCCCCGCGTGCCGTTGTCGTCCGACTGTGCTGCCACGGCCGGAGCCATCGTCGCCGCCAGCACGACGGCCGCGACACACGAGCGGCGGATCAAGGAGAGTTTCATGGAGATGATCTTGGCTCGTCCTGTGTACCGAGCGCAGTCACCCATGAGTGTGATGGGGCGGTGCAACAGAGTGAGAGGGCGAGGCGGTGGGAAGTAGGGGCGTCGGCTGGGACCGCGACGGCAGAGGGGCGGACCACCGGCGCGTACGCCCTGCTCTCCGGGACGGGGCAGGCACGCGTCCTCCAGCACTGGACCGGTGCGAGGATCGTCGGAGCGGTGCACGGACGCACGCTCTGGACGGGCCAGTTCGACAGCACGGCCATGGGCGAGCCTGCCGCGAGCGGCGACTCGGTCGTGTTCCTCGACGGCGGCGGCACGCTGTGGGCGGTACGTGTGTGACCCGCTTCCCCGCACCTGGACCGATGTTGGCGCGATACCGGCCTTGGCCGGACATGCCCCCTATCGGTACCCGCCGTCCCGCGTGACCCTGCGAACAGGACGTTCTCGCGGGGAAGACGGGGGCTGTTCGAGATGGCGGATTCCTTACCGATCTACGTACCCGCCCTGCCGGCGCGAAGCAGCGCGCTCGCGGCGTACGCGCAGCTGAAACCGTGGGTCAGGGCGACCATCGCCCCTTTGTGGACGATCCCCCCGAGGACGGGGCCGGTCCGCCTGCTCGGCCACCGGCCGACGGTTCCGCACGACCGGAACCAGCATGCTCTCGCCGCGCATGTGCGCGGCAGGACGGTCTCGATCATGCGGGCGCAGAAGGCGCTCCCGGCCTGGGTGGACGCCTTTCACGTGGAGGACGAGGAGTGGCCCGTCCGCTCTGGGCTCTGGAGCTGTCTGCCCGCCAGTCCGCTGAGGCCGGTGACCGGGACCGAGCGAGCGGACTGGCAACAGGAGGCGGCCGCGGAGGTTGCCCGTGCGAGCGGCAACGGCCTGGGCATCCGCGTGCGGGTGCCGGAACTGCCCGACGAGCGCCGGTCCGAAGCCGTCCGGGGCATGATCGACCGGATACGCGCCGGTGGCACCGTACCGCTCGATCTCCTGCTCGACCTGGGGGATGTGACTGACGAACACCACCGGGCCGACAAGTGGGCGCTCCGCGCGTGGGATCTGCTCGGCCGTCTCCATCGCTGGCGCACCGTGGTGGTCCTCGCGGGATCGGTCCCGTGCTCGGTGACCGATCTCGCCGTGGGAGCGATGACCGAACCGCACCGCTTCGACTGGGACATCCGGCACATGATGCTGCACGCCGGGGCAGCGGTCGTGCCGCGTCTCACCTACGGCGACTACGGTGCTCAGCACACCCGCGGCGCCGACCATCCCGCTGGCGGGTGGAGCCCGCCGTGGGGGTTTCTGCGGTACACGACGGAACGCACGTTCCTCCTGGCCAAGGCCGCGACGGAAGGGGAGGGCCGGGCGGCGGGGGTCAGGTCGCTCGCGCGGCAGATCGTCGAGACGCCGGAGTTCCGCGGCGCGGGGTTCAGCGACGGCGACCGCTGGCTCGAACAGTGCGCGCGGGGGACCGGCAGGGCAGGGACCGGAGGCGTGGGCAAGTGGATCGAGGCCGGCCACAACGGGCACATGACCTACGTAGCCCGCCAGTTGACGGATACGGGCTGAGCCATGGCACAACCACGCGGCCGTGACCTGGGAGTAACAGCTGTCGGACGGTCGGACGGGCAAGCCCCAGGAGTTCCGTCACGCGGCCCCGGCGGCACGGGCGACGGGGTGCAGGGCGGCGTACTCCAGGGGCGCCGAGGGGTCGATCGACACGTCCAGCGGGGCGGGTTCGGCTCCCGCCCGGACCAGGAGGTCGCCGACTGCCGCGATCATCGCGCCGTTGTCGGTGCACAGCTTCAGCGGCGGCACCCGCAGCGTGAGGCCGGCGGCCCGGCAGCGTTCCTCCGCCAGCTCCCGCACCCGGGAGTTGGCGGCCACCCCGCCGACCACGACCAGCGTTCCCACACCGTGCTCACGGCAGGCGGCGACCGCCTTGCGGGTCAGTACGTCGGCCACGGCCTCCTGGAGCGAGGCCGCCCCATCCTCCAGCGGCAGTTCCGTACCGCGCAGCCGGTGCTGCTCGGCCCAGCGCGCGGCGGAGGTCTTCAGCCCGGAGAAGGAGAAGTCGTGGCGCGAGTCCCGCGGCCCGGTCAGCGGACGCGGAAACGCCACGGCGCGCGGATTGCCGTCCCTCGCGACGCGGTCGATGGCCGGGCCGCCCGGATACGGCAGCCCGAACACCCGGGCCACCTTGTCGAAGCACTCGCCCGCCGCGTCGTCGATGGTGTCGCCCAGGTGCACGAGCGGGTCCCGCGCCAGATCGCGTACGAGCAGCAGCGAGGTGTGGCCGCCGGAGACGATCAGTACCACGCAGGGATCGGGCAGCGGCCCGTGCTCCAGGGTGTCGGCGGCGACATGGCCGGCCAGGTGGTGCACCCCGTACAGCGGCACGCCCAGTGCGAACGCCAGGGTCTTCGCACCGGCCAGGCCCACCTGGAGGGCGCCGGAGAGGCCGGGTCCGGTGGTCACGGCCACGGCCCCGATGTCCGCCATCCGCAGCCCGGCCCGGTCCAGCGCCTCCCGCACGACGGGCGTGAAGGAGTGCACGTGCGCCCGCGCGGCGATCTCCGGGACCACTCCGCCGAACCGCGCGTGCTCGTCCATGCTCGACGCGACCGCGTGCCCGAGCAGCCGGCCGTCTCGTACGAGACCCGCGCCGGTCTCGTCGCACGAGGACTCAATGCCCAGCACCAGTGGAGACTCCACGCCCTTGCCCTTCTGCGTTCCTTTATTAATTGCAAGTCAGTGGCAATAAGGATAGGTGAGTTCCACCTGGCAGGTGTCCGGCCGACGCCGGACAGTAGAGTTCGGGTGCGCCAGCCCCCCGAACACCGAGGTATCGTCCGTGACTCCCGAACCCGCCGCACACCCCGTTCCACCTGCAGTGAGCGTCGTGGGAATCGGAGCCGACGGATGGTCCGGCCTTCCCGACGCGGCACGCGCGGCGCTCATCGGCGCACAGGTCCTGATCGGCGCCGAGCGCCAGTTGGGCCTGCTCCCGCCGGAGTGCGCGGGACGGCGCGTGGCCTGGCCCTCGCCGCTGCGACCCGCGGTACCCGGCCTGCTCGCCGCGCACGCGGGGAACCGGATCGCCGTACTGGCCAGCGGTGACCCGATGTTCTACGGCGTCGGCCGGGCCCTCACCGAAGTGCTCGGCGCCGACGGTCTGCGCGTCCTGCCGCACCCCTCGTCCGTGTCCTATGCCTGCGCCCGTGTCGGCTGGCCCCTTGAGGACACCGAGGTCGTCACTCTGGTCGGGCGGCCCGCCGCCCGGCTGGCCGCCGCCCTGCACGACGGCCGACGGCTGCTGGTCCTCAGCGCTGACGCCGGCACCCCCGCCGTGGTCGCCGCGCTGCTGCGCGAACACGGCTTCGGACCGAGCCACCTCCGCGTCCTGGAACAGCTCGGTGGCGAGAACGAAGCAAGCACCGACGGCACCGCGGACACCTGGGCGCACCCGCCCGGCGATCCGCTGAACGTCATCGCGGTCGAATGCCGCAGCGCCCCCGGCACCCCGCGCCTCGGCGCCGTCCCCGGCCTGCCCGACGAGGCGTACGAACACGACGGCCAGCTCACCAAGCGCCACGTCCGGGCCGCGACCCTCGGCGTCCTCGCCCCGGCCCCGGGCGAGCTGCTGTGGGACGTCGGCGGCGGCTCGGGGTCCATCGCGGTCGAGTGGATGCGCGCCCACCCCTCGTGCCGGGCGATCAGCGTGGAGCGCGACGCCGTACGGGCCGAGCGCATCACACGCAACGCCGAACGCCTCGGTGTGCCCGGCCTGCGCGTGGTCACCGGCCGGGCCCCCGGCAGCCTGGCCGGACTCCCCGCGCCCGACGCCGTGTTCATCGGTGGCGGGCTGACCGTGCCCGGCCTCCTCGACGCGTGCTGGGAGGCGCTCCCGGCCGGCGGCCGCCTGGTCGCCAACACCGTCACGCTGGAGTCCGAGGCACTGCTCACCGAGCAGTACCGCCGGCACGGCGGTGAGCTGGTCCGTCTCGCCGTCGCGCACGCCGTGCCCGTCGGCGGCTTCACCGGCTGGCGGCAGGCGATGCCGGTCACCCAGTGGTCGGTGCGCAAGCCCTCGATCAGCCCGACCGCGGGGCTCTCAGTGGAAGCCCGCGCAGAACAATCAGGAGACAACAGATGACCGTGTACTTCATCGGCGCGGGTCCGGGCGCGGCCGACCTCATCACCGTGCGGGGCGCGCGCCTGCTCGCCGCCTGCGGGGTGTGCCTGTACGCGGGCAGCCTGGTGCCCCCCGAACTCCTCGCCGAATGCCCCCCGGACGCCAGGCTGATCGATACCGCGCAGCTCGACATCGACCGGATCACGGCCGAGCTGACGGACGCCCACCGGGCCGGTCACGACGTCGCGCGGCTGCACTCGGGCGACCCCTCGGTGTTCAGCGCGGTCAACGAACAGATGCGGCGCCTCGACGAGGCGGGCGTGCCCTACGAAGTGGTTCCCGGCGTGCCCGCGTTCGCCGCCGCGGCGGCCGCACTCAAGCGGGAACTGACCGTGCCCACGGTCGGCCAGACCGTCATCCTCACCCGGGTGGCCAACCGCGCCACGGCGATGCCGGAGGGCGAGGACCTGGCGACGCTGGGCCGCAGCGGGGCCCTGATCGTCCTGCACCTCGCCGCCAGGTACGTGGACCGGGTCGTCGAGGAACTGCTGCCGCACTACGGGGCCGACTGCCCGGCCGCCGTCGTCGCACTCGCCTCCCGCCCCGACGAGCTCATCCTGCGCGGATCGCTCGACGGCATCGCCGAGCAGGTGAAGGCGGCGGGCGTGATCCGCACCGCCGTCATCATGGTCGGCCGCACGCTCGGCGCCGATCAGTTCCGCGACAGCCACCTCTACTCGCCCGGACGCGACCGGCACGCCTGCTGACAGCGCCCCGCACCCGGCGGGCGGCCGGTCAGCGGACGCTGCTGCGCCCGACGACCGTCCCCGCCCGGTCGATGCAGATGACGTCGACGGCGACCGGCGCCCCGCGCAGCACGGCCAGCGCCTCGTCCCGCGCGGCCACGGCCACCAGGTCCCCGAGGGGGACATTCCGTGCCTGGCACGCCTGGAGCGCCGCGAGGCCCGTGTTCGCGCCGGCCACCTCGGCGGCCAGGGCCTCGTCCGCGCCGCCCCGCCGGGCCAGTTCGGCCAGGAACGGCTTGTCGACCTGGGAACGGGCCGAGTGCAGGTCGAGGTGGCCCGCGGCGAGCTTCGACAGCTTGGCGAACCCGCCGCAGACGGTCAGCCGTTCCACCGGATGACGGCGTACGTACTTCAGCACGGCGCCCGCGAAGTCACCCATGTCCAGCAGCGCGATCTCCGGCAGCCCGTACTCCGCCACGACGGTCTTCTCCGAGGTGGAACCCGTGCAGCCCGCCACATGGGTGTGGCCGGCCGCACGGGCCACGTCCACGCCGCGCCGGATCGAGTCGATCCACGCCGAGCAGGAGTACGGCACCACGACGCCGGTCGTCCCCAGGATCGACAGGCCGCCCAGGATGCCCAGCCGCGGATTCCAGGTCGAGCGGGCGATCTCCTCGCCGTGGTCGACGGAGACGGTGACCTCGACGTCCCCCGAACCCCGATGTGCCGCGGCGACCCCCGCGAGGTGGTCGCGGATCATCTGGCGGGGCACCGGGTTGATGGCGGGCTCGCCCACGTCGAGCGGCAGGCCGGGCAGGGTGACCGTGCCCACGCCGGGCCCGGCCCTGAACACCACGCCCGAGCCCGGCGGCAGCCTTCTGACGGTGACCCGTACGAGAGCGCCGTGGGTGACGTCCGGGTCGTCCCCGGCGTCCTTGACCACCCCGGCCGTCGCCCGCCCCCCGGCCAGCTCCTCCACCGCCAGCGCGAAGGCCGGGGTCTGGCCCCGGGGCAGGGTGATGGTGACCGGGTCGGGGAAGTCCCCGGTCAGCAGGGCGGTGTACGCGGCCGTGGCCGCCGCCGTCGCACAGGCACCGGTCGTCCAGCCGGGCCGCAGACCGGTGTGTTTGAGTTGGGCGCTGCGCCCGCCCTTCGCCTCACTCACGGATGGACCCCATGCACGTACTCGTACTCGGCGGGACCACGGAGGCCCGCCGCCTCGCCGAGCTCCTGACGGCGGCCCTGCCGGAGGGCGCCCGGGTGACCAGCTCGCTCGCAGGGCGGGTGGCCAGTCCGAGGCTCCCGCCGGGCGAGGTGCGCGTCGGCGGATTCGGCGGAGCCGACGGCCTTGCCGCGTGGCTCCGCACGCACCAGGTGGACGCGCTCATCGATGCCACCCATCCTTTCGCCGGGACGATCAGTTTCAACGCGGCGGCAGCCGCCGCGACTGCCCATGTTCCCCTGCTGGCCCTGCGCCGGCCCGGCTGGATGCCCGGCACCGGCGACGACTGGCACCCGGTCGGCTCCCTGGCCGAGGCGGCGCGGGCGCTGCCCGCGCTGGGGCGGCGCGTGTTCCTCACCACGGGGCGCATGGGACTGGCCGCCTTCGCGGAGCTGGACGGGCTGTGGTTCCTGATGCGGTCGGTGGACGCCCCCGAACCCCCGCACCCCGCCCGGATGGAGGTGCTCCTCGAACGGGGCCCGTTCAGCCTCGACGGGGAGCGCGACCTGATCCGCCGGCACCGTATCGACGTCCTCGTCACGAAGGACAGCGGCGGCGCCGCCACCGCCCCCAAGCTCGCCGCCGCCCGCGAGGCGGGGATTCCGGTGATCGTGGTGCGCCGCCCACCGGTTCCCGAGGGCGTCGCGGTGGCCGCCACCCCCGACCTGGCCCTCGCCTGGCTGCGCGGGGGCCCCGGGGCTCAGGCCTCCGGGTAGCGGCGCGGCGTCCAGACGATCTGCCGCCCGTCACCACGCCGCACCCAGCGCGTCTGCGAGGACCCGACGATCAGGATCGTGCGCATGTCGACCTCGGCCGGGTCGAGATCTGCCAGCCGTACCGTGCGTACGCTCTCGGCCGGTCCGCCGACGTCCCGGCCGAGGACCACGGGCGTGTCCGGCGACCGGTGCTCCAGGAGCAGGTCGCGGGCCTTGCCGACCTGCCAGGTCCGGCTGCGGGAGCCGGGGTTGTACAGCGCGAGCACCAGGTCCGCGGAGGCCGCCGCGCGCAGCCGTTCCGCGATGACCTCCCACGGCTTGAGCCGGTCCGAGAGCGAGAGCGTGGCGTAGTCGTGGCCCAGCGGCGCGCCGGCGCGGGCGGCGGCCGCGTTGGCCGCCGTCACACCCGGCAGCACCCGCACCGGCACGTCCGCGTACTGCTCCTGGGAGGCCGCCTCCAGGACGGCCGTCGCCATGGCGAAGACCCCTGGGTCGCCGCCGGACACCACGGCCACGCGCCGGCCGCGACGCGCCAGGTCCAGGGCGAACTCGGCGCGTTCTGACTCGACCTTGTTGTCCGAGCCGTGCCGCAGCTGCCCGGGGCGGACCGGCACCCGCTCCAGATAGGTGGTGTAGCCGACCACGTCGTCGGCGGCGGCCAGCACCCCGCGGGTCTCGGGCGTGAGCCACAGCGGTCCGGCGGGGCCGGTGCCGACCACCGCGACCTCACCGCCGCCCGGGGCGCGTTCCGGACGGGGGGCGTCGATCCTGCTGGGCAGGACCGCGACCGCGAAGTACGGCACGGACCCGGCGTCGATCCCGGCCAGCTCGCCCGTGCGCTCCCCGGCCATCGTGGCGCGTTCGACGTAGTGGGCCTCCGGCAGCCGCCCCGACGCCTCGAAGGCGCGGCGCACGGCCGGGAAGGTGCGGCCCAGCTTCATCACCACCGCGGCGTCGGTGGCGGCGAGCCGGGCGGTGAGCTCCTCCTCCGGCAGGGTGCCGGGCAGGATGGTCAGCACCTCCTCGCCCTCGGCGAGCGGGGTACCGAGCCGGGCGGCCGCGGCGCTGACCGAGGTGACGCCGGGGATCACCTCGGTGGGGTAGCGGTCGGCGAGGCGCTTGTGCATGTGCATGTACGAGCCGTAGAAGAGCGGGTCGCCCTCGGCGAGCACCGCGACCGTGCGCCCCGCGTCCAGGTGCACCGCCAGGCGGGCCGCCGCCTCGGTGTAGAAGTCCTCCATCGCACCCCGGTAGCCGCCCGGGTGGTCCGTGGTCTCCGTCGTGACGGGGTAGACCAGGGCCTCCTCGATGTGGTCGGCGCGGATGTGGGCGGCCGCGATCGACCGGGCGATGGACCGTCCGTGCCGGGCGCTGTGATAGGCCACGACATCCGCTTCGGCGATGACGGCCACGGCTCGTACGGTCATCAGGGCCGGATCGCCGGGGCCGAGCCCGACCCCGTACAGCCGGCCGTTCCTCTGCTGCTCGCTCACGCTTACTCCTCCTCGCTGGCGATGGCGTTGAGGGCGGCGGCCGCCATGGCGCTGCCGCCGCGCCGGCCGCGCACGATCAGGTGGTCGAGGCCGGACGGGTGCGCGGCCAGGGCGTCCTTGGACTCGGCGGCGCCGATGAAGCCGACCGGGACCCCGATGACGGCGGCGGGGCGCGGCGCGCCCTCCTCGATGAGTTCGAGCAGCCGGAACAGGGCGGTGGGCGCGTTGCCGACGGCGACGACCGCACCGTCCAGCCGGTCGCGCCACAGCTCCAGGGCGGCCGCGCTGCGGGTGGTGCCGAGTTCCGCCGCGAGCGCGGGCACCGACGGGTCGGACAGGGTGCACACCACCTCGTTGTCCGCGGGCAGCCGCTTACGGGTGACACCGCTGGCGACCATGGCCACGTCGCACAGGATGGGGGCGCCCGCCCGCAGCGCCGCGCGGGCACGGGCCACCACGTCCGGGCTGAAGGCGAGGTCGCGTACGAGGTCGACCATCCCGCAGGCGTGGATCATCCGGACCGCGACCTGGCTCACATCGGCGGGCAGGCCGGACAGGTCCGCCTCCGCGCGGATCGTGGCGAAGGACTGGCGATAGATGGCCGGTCCGTCCTTCTCGTACTGGTGCACAGTGCTGTCGCTCTCTTCATCGGGCGGGGAAGGGGCCATGGGGCATGGGGCGGAAGGGCCCCGGGCGTGGAACGTACAGGTGCCGCGGTGTCGCGGTGCGGGGAGGGGCGGTGTCAGCCGACGGTGCCCCGGGCCGCCGTCACGGCGGCCGCGAGTGCCGGGGGACCGGCGGGGACGGTCAGCGGGGAGCCCCGCTCCTCGCCGCGCACCGTGCGCACCCGGTAGCCGTCCGGGGTGGCGACGACGTCGACCCACTCGCCGTGGGGATGGCCGCAGCGGCGTTCGCACCCCGACCAGTACACCGGCAGTGCGCCGGGAGGCCCCACGGTCGCAGCGGCCTCCGCCCGCACATCGGCCAGGGACCTGGCGCAGCCGGGACGCCCGATGCAGGCCCCCACCCCGGTCCAGGGGGAGTGGGGCCCGATGACCAGTCCGGCGGCCCCCAGCCGGTCCAGCGCCTCCGCGGCCCGCCCCCGCTCCAGCCCGGGTACGACGACGCCGCGCCACGGGGTCAGCCGCAGTTCGCCGTTCCCGCGGTGCCTGGCGGTGCCGGTCAGCGCCTGCCACTGGTGGGCGCCGATCCGCCCCAGGGGCACGCCGGCGGACAGGGCGACGGTGCCGTGCGGGCCGGTCACGACGCCGGGATCAGGGGGCGCGGATTTCTCCGGGCGGGCGGGGACTGCGGTGCGCTCGGAGCTGATTCCGGCCTGCCGCAGCCGCCGTACGACCTCGTCGAGGAGCGGCTCGCCGTCCCCGGGCAGATCCGTCACCCGCCAGGCACCGGAGGCGGCCGCGGCGTCGAGGAAGACCTCCGCGGCGATCAGGGCGGCCCGCGGCGCCCCTGCGCCGGGTATCCGTACCGCGCTCTGCGCGGAGCCGACCCGCAGCGTCGCCCCGCCGTCGCTCCGCGCCAGCAGGGTCACGTCGGCGCCCAGCGCGTCCACGTCGCCGCGTCCGTCGTCGAGCGCGAACAGGAACCGCCCCGACAGGCCGGCCGCCGTGTCACTCGCGCACAGCAGCTCGTCCACCGCGGACAGCCACGGCCGGATGTCGCGCTCACCCCGGCCGTCGAGACCGGAGAGCGGGGACGCCACGACGTTGCGGACGCGCTCGTGGCGCTCGGAGGGCAGCAGCCCCGACTCGGCCATCCCGGAGGCCAGTTCGCCACCGCAGTCCGGGCCAAGGCCGCGCAGCTGCACATTGCCGCGCGAAGTGAGATGCAACTCACCGTCGCCCAGCCGCTCCGCCAACTCCCCCAGCACGTCGGCCTGCGCCGCGCTCAGCACGCCGCCGGGGATCCGGATACGGGCCAGCGCACCGTCGTCCGCCCGGTGCAGCCGCAGCGTCCCGGGGCAGGCGTCGCCACGGGCACGGGGAGAAGCGTCTCCTGTGCGCGCGGGAAAGATGGCAGGTGGGGGCATGGCGGCGAGCATACCGACCATCTCATCAGATCCGTATGAGCCCCAGTTGATAGGTGCCCCTTACTATGCCTAGCGACGGGCTGTCCGGCCCGTCGTCGCCACAGACGGCGACAGGGGAGGAAGCCCGGTGCGATTCCGGCGCGGTCCCGCCACTGTGAATCCGGTCGCACCGACCGGGTGAGTCAGGAACTCCCTTCCCCGTCCACCCGGCTCCGGCCGGGCAGGGGAGTCCCATTCCGACACCGCCCGGGGCGTGGATACCCCGAGGAAGGCCAGACGCCGCATGATCCTGCTCCTGTCGACGTCCGACACCGACCTGCTCAGCGCCAGGGCAGCCAACGGCCCGGTCACCTACCGCTACGCGAACCCCTCCCGGCTCCCGCTCCAGGACCTCCCGCAGCTCCTGGACGGCACAGACCTGGTCGTCGTACGCCTCCTCGGCGGCGTCCGTGCCTGGCAGGACGGCCTCGACCACGTCCTCGCCACCGGACGCCCGGTCGTCGTCCTCACCGGGGAACAGGCCCCCGACGCCCAGCTGATGGCCGCCTCCACCGTCCCCATCGGCATCGCCGCCGAGGCCCACGCCTACCTGGCGCACGGTGGCCCCGCCAACCTGGAGCAGCTCGCCCGCTTCCTGTCGGACACCGTGCTGCTCACCGGCCACGGCTTCGAACCGCCCGCCCCCGCGCCCTCCTGGGGCCCGCTGGAGCGCACCCCCCGTGCGACGGACGGCCCCACCATCGCGGTGCTCTACTACCGCGCCCACCACATGAGCGGCAACACCGCGTTCATCGAGACCCTGTGCCGTGCCGTCGAGGACACGGGCGCCCGCGCCCTGCCGCTGTTCGTCGCCTCACTGCGCACGCCCGAGACCGAGCTCATCGACGCGCTGCGGGACGCCGACGCGATCGTGACCACCGTGCTCGCTGCGGGCGGCACCCGGCCCGCGGAGGCGTCGGCCGGCGGTGACGACGAGTCCTGGGACGCCGGGGCCCTCACCGGCCTCGACGTACCCATCCTCCAGGCGCTCTGCCTCACCAGTTCGCGGACCGACTGGGAGGACAACGACGAGGGCGTCTCGCCGCTGGACGCCGCGAGCCAGATCGCGGTCCCCGAGTTCGACGGCCGCCTGATCACCGTCCCGTTCTCGTTCAAGGAGATCGACGAGGACGGCCTCCCGGCGTACGTCGCCGACCCCGAGCGCGCCGCCCGGGTCGCCGGGACCGCCGTACGCCATGCCCGGCTCCGCCACATCCCGAACGCCGAGAAGCGCCTCGCGCTCGTCCTGTCCGCGTACCCGACCAAGCACTCCCGGATCGGCAACGCGGTCGGGCTCGACACCCCCGCGAGCGCCGTCGCCCTGCTGCGCCGCCTGCGCACCGAGGGATACGACTTCGGTGACGAGGAGGTGCCGGGCCTCGCCTCCGGCGACGGCGACGAGCTGATCTACGCGCTGATCGAGGCGGGCGGCCACGACCAGGAGTGGCTCACGGAGGAGCAGCTGGCCCGCAACCCGGTCCGTATCCCGGCGGCCGACTACCGCCGCTGGTACGCGACGCTGCCGGCCGAACTCCGCGAGGCCGTCGAGCAGCACTGGGGCCCGGCTCCGGGCGAGATGTTCCTGGACCGCTCGCGCAACCCCGAGGGCGACATCGTGCTGGCCGCCCTGCGCCGGGGCAATCTGCTCATCCTCATCCAGCCGCCGCGCGGCTTCGGTGAGAACCCGATCGCCATCTACCACGACCCCGACCTGCCGCCCTCGCACCACTACCTGGCGGCCTACCGCTGGATCGCCGCCTCCGCCGACGACAACGGCTTCGGCGCCGACGCGATGGTCCACCTCGGCAAGCACGGCAACCTGGAATGGCTGCCGGGGAAGAACGCCGGCCTGTCCGCCGCGTGCGGCCCCGACGCGGCTCTCGGTGACCTCCCCCTCGTCTACCCGTTCCTGGTCAACGACCCGGGCGAGGGAACCCAGGCCAAACGCCGCGTCCACGCCACCCTGGTCGACCACCTCGTACCGCCGATGGCCCGCGCCGAGAGCTACGGCGACATCGCCCGGCTGGAGCAACTCCTCGACGAGCACGCCCAGATCGCGGCGATGGACCCGGCGAAGCTCCCGGCGATCAGGGCCCAGATCTGGACCCTGATCCAGGCCGCGAAGCTCGACCACGACCTGGGGCTCGAAGACCGCCCGCAGGACGAGGGCTTCGACGAGTTCATCATGCATCTCGACGGCTGGCTCTGTGAGATCAAGGACGCGCAGATCCGCGACGGCCTGCACGTCCTGGGCGGCGCGCCCGGCGGCGCCGCCCGCGTCAACCTCGTCCTGGCGATCCTGCGCGCCCGCCAGATCTGGGGTGGCACCACGTCCCTGCCCGGCCTGCGCGAGGCACTCGGCCTCGACGAGTCGGCGGCCACCCGCACCACCGCCGACGAGGTCGAGGAGCAGGCACGGGCCCTGGTCCAGGCGATGGAGGACGCGCACTGGGCGCCGGCCGCCGTGGCCGGGGTCGCCGCCGGGCATCCGCGGTCCGTCGCGGACATCCTCGAATTCGCCGCCGACGAGGTCGTGCCGCGGCTGGCGGCCACCACCGACGAACTCGACCACACCGTGCACGCGTTGAACGGCGGGTTCGTCCCCGCCGGCCCCTCGGGATCCCCGCTCCGGGGCCTGGTCAACGTCCTGCCGACCGGCCGCAACTTCTACTCCGTCGACCCCAAGGCAGTGCCTTCCCGCCTCGCCTGGGAAACCGGACAGGCCCTGGCCGACTCCCTCCTGGACCGCTACCGCGCGGACAACGGCGACTGGCCCACCTCGGTCGGCCTGTCCCTGTGGGGCACGAGCGCGATGCGTACCGCGGGCGACGATGTCGCGGAGGCCTTCGCCCTGCTGGGCGTCCGCCCGGTCTGGGACGACGCGTCGCGCCGCGTCACGGGCCTGGAGGCGATTCCGACGGCCGAACTCGGCCGTCCGCGCATCGACGTCACCCTCCGCATCAGCGGCTTCTTCCGGGACGCGTTCCCGCACACCATCGGGCTCCTGGACGACGCGGTCCGCCTCGCGGCCTCGCTGGAGGAACCCGACGAGCAGAACTACGTACGCGCCCACACCCAGGCGGACCTGGCCGCCCACGGCGACGAACGCCGCGCCACCACCCGTATCTTCGGCTCCCGGCCCGGTACGTACGGCGCCGGCCTGCTCCAGCTCATCGACTCCAGGGACTGGCGCACGGACGCCGACCTCGCGGAGGTCTACACCGTCTGGGGCGGCTACGCGTACGGACGCGAACTCGACGGGCGCCCGGCCCGCGAGGAGATGGAGACGGCGTACAAGCGCATCGAGGTCGCGGCCAAGAACACCGACACCCGCGAACACGACATCGCCGACTCCGACGACTACTTCCAGTACCACGGCGGCATGGTCGCCACGGTGCGCGCGCTCAAGGGCACTGCCCCGGAGGCGTACATCGGTGACTCCACGCGGCCGGAGACCGTCCGGACACGCACCCTGGTCGAGGAGACCTCGCGCGTCTTCCGCGCCCGGGTCGTCAACCCCAAGTGGATCGAGGCGATGCGCCGCCACGGCTACAAGGGCGCCTTCGAGCTGGCCGCCACCGTCGACTACCTCTTCGGCTACGACGCCACGACCGGTGTGGTCGCCGACTGGATGTACGACAAGCTCACCGAGACGTACGTCCTGGACCCGGAGAACCGCGAGTTCCTCCAGCGGGCCAACCCCTGGGCCCTCCACGGCATCGCGGAACGCCTCCTGGAGGCCGAGTCCCGCGGCATGTGGGAGAAGCCCGACCCGACGGTCCTCGCCGCGCTGCGACAGGTCTTCCTGGAGACGGAAGGCGACCTGGAGGGCGAGGACTGAACCACCGGCCGCCAGGCCGTCGAACGTCGGGAGGGGCCCCATCGCTGCGCGGTTGGGGTCCTTCCCCATGAGGCGGGCAGGCAGGTGGATTCGGCGTCCAACTCCGTTGTCAGTGGCTCCCCATAGAGTTCAGACATCACCCGGGGAGCCTTCGGAGAAGGAGCAGAATCATGTCCGCCAACAAGATCCAGCACAAGGTGAATCACGTCGCGCTGGTAGTGGACTGTTCGGGTTCCATGCGCCCGCATCAGGAACAGCTCATTCGCGTGGTCGATGAGTTCGTGGCGGGTCTGAAGGCCGAGTCGGACAGCCTCGGTCATGAGACCCGGATCAGTCTCTATTCCTTTGACCACAGGGTGGAGAACCTGGTCTGGGACATGGACGTGAAGCATCTGCCGTCCATGCGGGGGCTGTACCGGGTCAACAACGGTGCGACGGCGCTCATAGAGGCCTCGCTGAAGTCCCTGGACGATCTGGGCCATATCTGGGAGGAGTACGGCGAGCACAGCTTCCTTCAGATCGTGGTGACGGACGGCGAGGAGAACGCCTCCGGCGGCGACCGGCGGCACGACGGCGACATGTCGATCCTCGGTCCCTGGCTCGACAGGATCGCGGGGAAGATGGGCGGGCTCCCGGGCCACTGGACGTCCGCGATCCTCGTTCCGAACTCCCTGGCGAAGCGCACCGCCCAGAACTACGGCTTCCCGGCCGGGAACATCGCCATCTGGGACGCGGACTCCCAGGAGGGTGTCGAGGAGGCGATCGGCACCGTGCGCGCCGCCGCCACCAGCTTCCTCCGGGGCCGCGAGCAGGGCGTGCGCGGAACGAAGAATCTCTTCGCCGTCGGCCAGGACATATCGGTTGACGAGGTGCGGGCCAGTCTCGAACCCATTCCGGCCGACAAGTACCGGCTCCTGAAAGTCGACAAGGAAGTCGAGATCCGGCCCTTCGTCGATTCGCATCCGGGTGTCACGTACGAACGCGGCTCTTGTTACTACCAATTGGGCACCCGGGTTCAGGTTCAGCCGGACAAGGAAGTCATCGTGGTCGAGAAGGACACCGATCGCGCGTATACGGGAGACGCGGCGCGCAGCCTTCTGTTCGGCACGGGTGTTCGGGGAACCGTCTCGGTGAAGGCGGGAAACAATCCCAAGCTGGAGGTATATGTGCAGAGCCGTTCGGTGAACAGGAAACTCAAGCCGCAGACACGTCTGCTCATCATGCTCTGAGTGCTCTGAGTGCTCTGAGGTGAGGCTGGTGCACGTGGTGTCTCCGGGGCGGGTCGCCCCGTCGCGAGGGCGGCCCAGGCCCTTGGAAATACCCCGGGGGGTATCACTGTTACAGTGAAGCGAAGATACCCCCCGGGGTACATCACTATGGAGGGAGCCGGTCGTGTTCTTCGTGGACACCCTGGAGACCGAGGGTCTGGGCAACCGCAGCTATCTCGCCGGCGGCACCGCGACGGCGGTGGTCGTCGACCCGCCGCGCGATGTGGAGCGAGTCATGGCGGCGGCGGCCGGGCGCGGGGTGCGGATCGGGTACGTGGTGGAGACGCACATACACAACGACTACGTCACCGGTGGCCTGGAGCTCTCCCGGCTGACCGGCGCACGGTATCTGGTGCCCGCGTCGGCCAGGGTCTCCTTCGACCGGGTCCCGGTCACCGACGGTGACAGCGTCGCCGTCGACACCGGCCTGAGCCTGCGGGCGCTGGCCACTCCCGGTCACACCCCGCACCACACGGCCTACGTGCTCGTCGAGGACGGGCGAGAGGTGGCCGCGTTCACCGGTGGGTCGCTGCTGATCGGCACGGTGGGCCGTCCCGACCTGGTCGAACCGCGGCTCACCGAGCAGCTGGCCCGCTCCCAGCACGCCTCCGCGCACCGGCTGGCCGCCGAGCTCCATGACGACGTGCAGGTGCTGCCCACCCATGGCTTCGGGAGCTTCTGCTCCGCCTCCCGGGCCGAGGGCGATGCCACCACCATCGGCGAGGAGCGGGCCGGCAGCGACGCCCTGACCCAGGACGTCGGCACCTTCGTGGCGCGGATGCTCGCCGGGCTGGAGGACGTGCCCGCCTACTACGCGCACATGGGTCCGATCAACGCGGGCGGCCCCGCGCCGGTGGACCTGACCCCGCCCCGGGCCGCCGACGCCGAGGAGATCGCGCAGCGCCTGGCCGCCGGGGAGTGGGTCGTCGACCTGCGCAGCCGTACCGCGTTCGCGCAGGGGCATGTGGCCGGGACGTTCAACTTCGAGGCCGAGGGCGGCCTCGCCACCTACCTCGCCTGGCTGATCCCGTGGGGCAAGCCCGTGACCCTGCTCGCCGCGACCGCCGGACAGCTCGCCGAGGCCCAGCGGGAGCTGGTCCGGGTCGGCATCGAGCGGCCGGCCGCCGCCGCCACGGGGGAGCCGTCCTCCTGGCTGCGGGCGGGCGAGGACGTGCGTTCCTTCCCCCGCGCCGACTTCGCCGCCCTGAAGCAGGCGCTCGACCGGGGCGACGACGTGGTGGTGCTGGATGTGCGCCGCGACTCCGAGCGCGCCGGCGCGTACGTCCGGGGATCGGTGCACATACCCGTCCACGAACTGCACGAGCGCACCGGCGAGGTCCCGGCCGGAGTGGTGTGGGTGCACTGCGCCGGCGGGATGCGCGCCGCGATCGCCGCGTCCCTGCTCGACGCCGAAGGCCGTGACGTGGTCGCCGTCGACGACGGCTTCGACGCCGCCCGGAGCGCCGGCCTGACGGTCACCCCCTCCGGCGGCAGGGGCGGTTCCGCGGCGTGAGCACGCTGATCCTGGCCCTGCTCGCCGGGGCTGTGGTCGGTCTGGCGCTCGGCGCGCTCGGGGGAGGCGGCAGCGTCCTGGCCGTCCCGGCGCTGATCTACCTGCTCGGCTTCACCCCGGCCGCGGCCACCACCGCGAGCCTGTTCATCGTCACGGCCACCTCCGCGACCGCCCTGTACGCGCGCGCCCGCGCCGGACACGTCCGCTGGAAGGTGGGAGCGGCCTTCGCCGCCGCCGGTATCGTCCCCGCCGCGCTCGCCGGACTGGTGGCGGCCCGACTCCCGCAGCCGGTGCTCACCGCGGCCTTCGCGGCGGTCGCCGCCGTCGCGGCCCTGAAGATGCTGCGCCCCGCCCCGCCGGCCGACGGGCACGCGCAGGCGGCGCGCCCGCTCAGGGCCGGGGGAGCCGGAGCGGGCCTCGGTGCGGTGACGGGACTGCTCGGCGTGGGCGGCGGATTCCTCGCGGTTCCCGCGCTGGTCACGGTCCTCGCCTTCGAGATGCAGGCCGCCGTGGGTACCAGCCTGCTGGTGATCACGGTCAACTCGCTGGCGTCCCTGGTCACCCGCTCCGGCGGCGCGGCGGGACTGGACTGGGCGGTGACAGCGCCGTTCACGGGCGCCGCGATCCTGGGTGCCTGGGACGGCAAGCGGCTGGCGGAGAAGGTGTCCGGGCGCGGGCTGCGGCGGCTGTTCGCCGCCGTGCTCCTCGCGGTCGCCGGGTTCATGCTCGCCGACGCGCTGACCTGACCACCGCCGTCCTCAGGACAGATCGGCGGATCGTGTCATCGGGCCGCAGCGTCGAGCCAGGCTGTCGGGCCGGGGCGTCAGGCCCTGTCATCGGGTCCTGTCATCAGGCACTGTCATCAGGCCAGGGAGAGGAACAGCTTCTCCAGGCGGGCCCGCATCTGGTCCCGGTCCCCGGCTGCCTGCCCGCCATCGGCCATGCAGTGCTGCAGGCCCGTCGCGATGATCGCGAACCCGGCCCGGTCGAGGGCGCGGGAGACCGCGGCCAGCTGCGTGATCACGTCCTCGCAGTCCCGGCCCTCCTCGATCATCCTGATGATCCCGGCGATCTGGCCCTGGGCCCGCTTCAGCCGGTTGAGCACCGACTTCAGCTCATCGGCCGCCATGTCCAGCTCCACGCTTTCCTCCTCCGCTTATACCCCTAGGGGTATCCTACCGTGTTCGGGGCCCCCGGCCCCGGCCCGCACAGAAATGGAACACCACGCATGACAACCCCCATCCCCGTCCTCCCGGCCCAGGCAGCGGCCCGGCTCGGCCACTACACCGTCATCGACGTCCGTACCCCCGGCGAATACGCGTCCGGCCACGTGCCCGGCGCCCACAACATCCCCCTGGGCGACGTGCGTACCGCGCTGCCCGAGCTGCGGGCCGCCGCTGCCCGCGGCGAGGGCCTGCTGATGGTCTGCGCCTCCGGCAACCGCTCCGCCGGCGCGTGCGGTGAACTCGCCGCCGCCGGCGTTCCCGCGGCGAACCTCACCGGCGGAACCACCGCCTGGGCGGAACAGGGCCATCCCCTCGACCGGCCCGCGGACGCCCTCCGCGTCTGGGGCATGGAACGCCAGGTCCGCCTCGCCGCCGGGTCCCTCGTCCTCCTGGGCCTCGCCGTCGGCACCCGCTACCGCCCCGCCCGCGTGCTCTCCGCCGCCGTCGGCGGCGGCCTGGTCCTCTCCGCCCTCACCAACACCTGCGGCATGGCCGCGGTCCTCGCCGTACTGCCGCACAACCGCCCCCGCCCCGCCGACCTCGCCGCCACCCGCACCGCGCTGCGCCGGCGGTAGCCGCGGAGCCGTCGCAGCCGACCGGGGCCGGCCCGCACTCCCCGTTACGCGAGAACGAGCCCGCTCGCGCAACGGAGGGTGCGGACCGGCCCCGGGGACGTTCGGCGCCGACGACAGCGGCGTCAGGCGGTCGACGTCCGCAGCCGCACGGGCAGGGTCTGGTGTCCGTTGCTGATGAGCGAGGGCAGCGGCTTCAGATCGCCCACCGGCACGGCGAGTTCGAGGTCGGGGAAGCGCTCGAACAGCAGCCGTAGCGCCGAGGAGATCTCCAGCCGGGCGAGGGGCGCGCCGAGGCAGAAGTGCACGCCGTGCCCGAAGGCGAGGTGCTCCGACGACGGCCGCGTGACATCGAAGCGGTCGGCGGACTCGCCGTGCCAGTCGGGGTGACGGTTGGCCGCGGCGTAGGAGGCGAGGATCGCCTCTCCGGCCCGGATCGTCTGCCCGTCGGGAAGGGGCAGGTCCGTGAGCGCGTAGCGCAGCGGGAGGTGCTTGACGGCGGGCTCGTGCCGCAGCGTCTCCTCGACGACATCGCTCCAGCCGGCACGCCCGGCGCGGATGTGGGCGAGCTGCTCGGGGTCCGTGAGCAGGGCCGTGATGCCGTGGTCGATCCCGTTGACCGTCGTCTCGTACCCGGCGCTGATCATCAGCAGGAGCGTGTCGCGCAGTTCGTCGGCGGACAGCGCGCTGCCGTCGCCCTCGGTGTCCCGGGCGGCGATGAGGAGGGAGGTCATGTCGTCGCCCGGCCCTGCGCGCTTGGTGTCGATCAGCTCGTCGAGCAGCTTGTACAGGGCGGCCGTGTTGGCGGCGGCCTCGTCGGCGTCGAGCGCGGTGGAGAAGACCCCGTCGACCACGCTGCGGAAGCCCTCGCGCCGGTCGTCGGGGACGCCCATGAGCCGCCCGATCACGGCGATCGGCAGTGGATAGGCGAGTTCCTCGCGCAGATCGACGCTCTCCCCGGCCGGCCGGGAGCCGAGGGCGTCGAGGAGGGACGTGACGATCGCCTCTACGGTCGATGCCATGGTCTGGACGCGGCGCGCGCTGAACGCCGGCGCGATCATGCGCCTGAGCCGACGGTGGTCACCCCCGTAGGCGGTGAACATGTTGTGCACCGCGATCCACAGGGCCAGCGGCCAGGTGGTGACGGTGTCGGCGAAGGCCGGCCAGTGGGCGCGCGCGTCCTTGGAGACCTGCGGGTCCGTCAGGAGGTCCTTGAGGAGGGCGGGGTCGGTGACCGACCACGCGGTGACGCCGAGGATGTCGACGCGGGTGGCCGGTCCCCGGGAGCGCAGGGCCTCGTGCTCGGCGTGGTGGTCCGCCCCGGCGGGATCCAGGACGAGTATCGGCTGTTCGGGCACAGGGGCTCCTCAGCGAGTGGTGGGGAAGACGACAGGGAGGGATTCCAGGGCACGGTGGAAGGGACCGGGCCGCCAGCGCACTTCGTCGGCGGGGACCGCGAGGTCCATCTCCGGGAAGGCGTCCGCGAGGTAGCTGATGGCGGTCTCGGCGATGAGATAGGCGTGAGAGCGGGCCGGACAGGTGTGCGGGCCCGTGCTCCAGGACAGATGGGCCCGGTTGCCGACGAAGGCCTCCGGCGGGAGCCCGCCGGTGAGCGCGGGATCGTTGTTGCACGCGGCCATGGAGATGACGACCGGCTGGTGGGCCGGGAGCAGTGTGCCGTCGACGTCCGAGTCGTAACGCGGATAGCTGATGCAGTAGTTCGCCATCGGCGGGTCCGTGTACAGGACGGTGTCGAGGGCGTCGCGGACCGTGGACTCGGCGGAGTGCAGCGTGGCGGAGAACTCGTCGTCGGTGAGGATCTTCCACCAGGTGTTGACGATGAGGTTGGTCAGCGGTTCGATGCCGGCGCCGTAGAGGGTGACGATCTGGTGGCCCATCTCCTCGTCGGTCAGGCCCGCGGGGTGGGCCATCAGACGGGAGGTCACGTCGTCCGCCGGGTGGGTCCTGCGCAGGCCCACCAGGTCGGCGATGGCCACGGTGAGGATCTCGTTGCCGCGGACGGCGTCCGTGGTCTCGAAGATGCGCGACATGCCGTCGGCGATCCGGGCGCCGATCTCGTCGGGGCAGCCCAGCAGCGAGCTCAGGACACGGAAGGCGATCGGGAAGGCGTACTGCGTGGCCAGATCGGCACGGCCGGTGGAGCCGAAGCCGCTGACGGCGTCGGCGGCGACCTTCTCCACCAGGGCACGCAGCTCGTGCTGGTCGATCGCGTCGATGCCGGCGGTGTTGGCGGAACGGTAGCGGGAGTGCTCGGTGCCACCGCTGCGCAGCGCGTTGGGCCGCCACTCCATCATCGGCCGTACCGGGCACGACGTCGGCACCTGCCGCTCCCACACCCGGGGGTCGGCGGGGAAGCGCAGCGGATCGTTGAGGATGCTGCGCGCCTGCGCGTAGCCGATCACCAGAGTGGCGGGGACACCGGGCGACAGGTCGACGGGCACGAAGGCGCCGTACGTGTGGCGCATCCGCGCGTACGAGGCGTGCGGGTCGGCGGCGAAATCGGGTCCGTACAGGGGGAACCGGGCCTGCCCGGACAGCGGCTCGGTGCTGGTGGGATTCATCGCAGGGGCTCCAGGGGCTCCGTGTGTGCGGCTGGGCGGTGCTCCACCAGGTGGTCCATCAGTGCGACGAGGGCGTGGAGCGAAGAGCTGCGGTCGCGGGCGTCGCAGGTGATGAGCGGGGTGACGGCGTCCAGGGCGAGGGCCTGGCGGACTTCGCCCAGGTCGTAGGCGGGCGCGCCGGGAAAGGTGTTGATCGCGACGGCGTACGGGATGCCCTGCGTCTCCAGCAGGCCCAGGGCGCCGTGGCAGGCGTCGAGGTCGCGGGTGTCGGCCAGGACCAGGCACCCGAGCGCCCCCTCCGCCAGGTCCTCCCAGAGCAGCTGGAAACGCTCCTGTCCGGGCAGCCCGAACAGGTAGAGGACCAGATGACCACCGGCCAGATGGATGCGGCCGAAGTCCATGCCCACGGTCGTCGTGGTCTTCGCCGGCGTCCCGCT
This sequence comes from Streptomyces sp. NPDC087428, assembly GCF_044744085.1. Taxonomy (NCBI): domain Bacteria; kingdom Bacillati; phylum Actinomycetota; class Actinomycetes; order Kitasatosporales; family Streptomycetaceae; genus Streptomyces; species Streptomyces sp. NPDC087428. The sequence continues at coordinate 23,270 of NZ_JBIUXR010000014.1, read as the reverse complement.
CAGGTCGTCGACCTCCGCGCTCTCGACGGTGATGGGCTCCTCCATGCGCAGCGGAGTCACCTCGGACACGCTGCCGATGAAGGTCGTCTTGCCCACACCGAAACCTCCGGCGACCACGATCTTGGCGGACTCGGTCACCGTGGCCGCTACGTAAGTGACGGTCGGGTCAGACCAGGTCTCGGAGGCCATCGCGCACCCTTCGCAGGAGGTCGGATTCGGGTCGGTCGGAGACAGCGGCGACCGGACTGGTCAGATGGCCGCTGTCCATCAGGGTGGAGACGAGGATGCGCACCGTGGACGGCGGCATCTGAAGTGCCGCGGCGATGTCCGCGACGGCGAGACCGCCGTGCCCCCCGGCGAACAGGCCCATCAGCCCCTGGGCATCGGGGCCGAGCGCGCCCGTCGGGCCGGTCGCGGCTATGACCACGCTTTCCAGGCGTACGTCCTGGCGCGGACGGACCCGTCCGCCGGTACGGACGTACGGCCTGACCAGATCCGCGTCACGCCGCGGCCCGCTCATGCCGGGAAGCCGCCGTCCGCCTGGGCCGGGACGCGCTCCGAGGTGCTCAGCCGCCGGCCGACCTTCACCGCGAGCTGCGCCATCTCGCGGCTGATCAGCCCCACGTCCGCGTGCGGGCCCGTGGTGCAGACGGAGAGCATCGTGTTGTCCCCGGCAGCCGTCGTCAGACCGATGTTGGCGATGCACTCGATCATCTGCTGACGGACCCCGCCCCCGCCGGTGAAGTCGTCCCACGCCTTCCCCGCGGCCCGCATGGCGGCGGTCAGCGCGGCGAACTTCTCGCCCTCCTCCTGGCTCATGGTTCTCGTGCGGGCCTTCAGCAGGCCGTCGCTGCTCATGAGCACGGCGAAGCGGACGCCCTCGATCTCACCGAGCTGCTCGTCCAGCAGCCAGCCCAGGGAGTTGCTGGTGGTCGACATGGTCAACGTCCTTCGGTCTCAGGGGGAGTGCCCGGCGTGTCGCGGACGCTGCGGGAACCGTTCAGCCAGGCGGTCGCCACCTCGGGGCGGCCGGGTTCCACAGGTTCCGCGGCGGCGGCGTGGCGCCGGGCGGGCGGCGCGGAACGTCGGCGGACCGTGAGCCCGCTCACCGTGGTGCCGGAGTCCGCCGCCGGCGCGGGTTCGGCAGCGGCAGGCGCGGCAAGGGGGACCGGCGCGGCGGCAGCGGCCGGCGGGGCGACGGGGGCGTGAGCCGCCCGGCGGCGGGCGGCGGGCGCGCCGGCCGGGACGGCCGGCTGCGGGGCCGGGGGCGCGGTGAGCAGGTTCTGCGGCAGGACGATGAACGCGCGCGTCCCGCCGTAGACGTTGGGGGCCGTCACCTCGACGCGGTATCCGTAGGAGGCGGCGAGGGCGCCGGCCACGCGCAGGCCGGTCTGCGGGTAGGCACCCAGCTTCGTGATGTCGTCCCGCTCCGCACCGGACATCACCCGGCGGGCCCACTCCAGCCGTTCGTCCTCCATACGCAGCCCCGCGTCGTCCACGATGAGGAAGACCGCGTCGTTGCCGTGCTCCAGGGAGACGTGCACCCGGGTGTTCGGCGCCGAATAGCGCAGGGCGTTGTCCAGCAGGATCGCCAGGGTGTGGATCACCGCCTCCACCGCCCGGCTCTCCACCGCGAAGGTGTTCATGTCCGCGTGCTGCACCCGCTGGAAGCCCTCGACCCGGCCCATCGCGGAGCGCACGATCTCACCCAGCGCCGTCACCGGATGGCGCCGCGAGAGCCTGTCGCCGGCCAGCACCGCGTACCCGCTGGCCGTCAGCAGCATCTGCTGCGCCAGGTGGTCGATCTCGACCAGCGTCTCGTACGCGTCGTCCGAGACGTGCTGACGCACCCCGGAGCTGACCTTGGTGCCCAGCTTCGACGCCCGGTGGACGGTGCCCGCGGCGAACGAACGCACCGCCGCCCGCGCGACGTCGACGGCCTCCTTGCGCACATGGGCGACCTGCTCGCCGTTCTCGCGGCGGGCCTGTTCCAGCCTCGCCTCGGCCGTCCTCCCGGCCACCGCGAGGGCGACGGAGAACTGTCCGGCCAGCGCCCCGACGGCCTCCGCGACCGGAACGCCCGCCAGCTGCGGCGGAACCGCCACATCGGCACCGTGGGCCTCGGCCCCACCGGCCGGGACCGGCACGGCGGTCGTCGCCAGGTGCCGCACGAAGTACTCGGTCATCTGCATCTGCTGCATGAGGCGCTCGGCGTGCTCGTGCAGTTGACCGGCCCGGCGCTCCGCCCGGCGTGCCGCGCCCCGGAAGCGGACCGCCAGCACCGAGCCGACCACCACCAGCACCCCGAGAACCAGCGTCAGCGCAAGCATCAGACCCCCGCGGACGTGGTGGAGACGGCTGCCCGGCCGCAGCGTGCGGAGCAGTCGGCCGGGACGTCGTCACTGGCGTGCACCCCGGGCAGGATGCCGCCGGTCGGGGTGTACTGCTCGATACGCGGGAGATGGCGTTTCATGATGTCCGTACTCCGTAGTGCCGGGATATCCGGGTCTGTGGGCCGGGCCGCCGAGACGGCCTGCGGGTGGCATGGGAGGGGCGCGCGGCTCGGCAGTCCGCGCGGTGGGCGTGGGCGGCCGCCGAGGACCGGCGCGAGGGCCGCGGTCCCGGCCTCACACCGGACGAACAGCTCTGCGCCGCAAGGGGTGTCCGGCATCAGGCACGGTCGCGCCGAGGCCGCCCGCGGGCATCGGACCGGCCGGCGTACGACAGGCGGCCGGGCGAGCGTTCGAAAACCCACAGCGGCGATCCGCTGCGCGGTTGCTCGGAGTGTGGCCCATCGCGGACGTCCTAGGTGTGGAGACAATTCGACACCGGGCGACTCGGAACGGGTTCGAAGTGCCCTGTGCTTCTAACGAGTTGGAGTATGGCCCTGGATCTCTCCCGGTGTAACGCTCGCAGCGCAAGTGTCCGCATGGGCGTTGCGCGGGCCCACGGGGCGGCAGCGTGATCCTGGGGCCGCACGGTAACTTCCTTGTGGCTGCTACGTGCCGGCGGGGAGACCGGGGCGGCACGCGTCCAAGGGGGTAGTGCCATGACGGAAGGGCTTACGGTGCCTGCCGGGGCTGCGGAACCGCCCGGGGGGACGGGGCCGATCACGCGACGACGGCAGCTCGGTGTCCGGCTGTTCGCCCTGCGCGACACCTGCGGTCTGTCGGCCGAGGAGGCCGGTCAGCGCGCCGGGGTGTCGAAGGCGACCGTCAGCCGGTACGAACGGGCCAAGGGGAACGTGCGGTGGAACCAGGTCGACCAGCTCTGCCGCGCGTACGGTGCCCCGGACGAGGAGCGCCGGGCCCTCGTCGAACTGGCGAAGAACAGCAGGGACACCGAGGTCTGGTGGATCCCGTTCGCGGGGAAGCTTCCCGGCCGGATGCGGACGCTGCTCGCCCTGGAGAACGAGGCGTCGCGCATCAGGCACCACACCGTGGGCGTCGTCCCCGGGCTGCTCCAGACACTGAGCTACGCCCAGGAGATCAAGGCCACCCCGGGAAACACCTTTCCGCCGCAGGACCTGCACGACTACCTGAGGGTGCGCATGCTGCGCCAGCGGATCCTGGACCGTGCGGCCCCGCCCGTCTACCACGTCGTCCTGGACGAAGCGGTCCTCCGGCGCCGGGTCGGGAGCGGTGAGATCATGGCCGCCCAGCTCGACCATCTGCTCGCCCGGGGACAGGAGCCGAGCATCAGCATCCAGGTGCTGCCGTTCTCCGCGGGGGCGTACAGCGCCGGCCTCAGTACCTTCGTCGTCCTCGGCGGCCCCGACCCCTCCCTGGACGTCGTCTTTCTGGAGAACCAGGTCGGCTCGTCGTTCCTGGAGGAGCCCCCGGCCCTGAAGCAGTACACCGAGGCCATGGCCTTCCTGTGCCAGGAGGCACTGGACACGACCGCCTCTGCCGAACTGATCGCCGAGGCCAGCAGGACGCACCTGCGCGGCCGGAAGTAGCGAGGGATACCCGTGGCCCGACAGTTCCAGCCAGATTTCTTCAAGAGCAGCTACAGCGCCAACCCCAACGGCGAGTGCGTGGAGTGCGCCCAGCGGCAGCACACCCTCCTCGTGCGCGACTCGAAGACGGCCGGTGGCGCCGTCCTCGCCTTCACGCACCTGGCATGGGGCCGGTTCACCGCATCCCTGCGCCACGACGGGGCTCCGCCCCGCTGATCCGGCCCCGGCCCGGCCGCCCGTCCGTGCTCGGACGGGCGTCGGCCAACGCCGTTCCGGCGCCTCGCCGGTGCGCCTGATCTTGCCAGAAACAGCCTGTCCGGATCCCTGGTTGCGGTATCCAGTCCGAGGAGGACATGGCCGGGGCGCGGGGAAGCCGCGTCGGCCGATGATGATGCAGACAGTCCGCAGCCGGGACAGCTGTCCGCATCAAGGCGTCGTTGGAAGAGGAAATGCCGCAGAAGCCGAAGCCCCTGGACGACACCAAGTCCGCACGCGCCTGGTGGGGCAAGGAGCTCCGCAACTGGCGGAACGTCAGAGGCCTCTCGTCGAAGGGGCTGGGGGCGGAAGTGCACCTCAGCGGCACGATGATCGAGCGCATCGAGAAGAACGAGCGGCTGTGCGACGCCGAGCTGGCCGGCCGGCTCGACGACACCCTGGACGCCGGCGGAGCGCTGCGGCGGCTGTGGCGGCTGGTCGAGAAGGAATCCGGCGGACCGGGCGCCGATGCGGACAGCTCCGCCCCGGTACGCCCGTGGGCCGGGAGCATCGCCCAGGACGACGGGCTGCTCGACGGGCCTCCGCCCGGCGTCGGCCTGGGGCAGTCCTCACCCCCCACGGTCGTCCGCCCCGAGGACATCGCCCAAGTGCTCGCCGCCGCCGCGACCATCGCCGAGTGGGACAACCTCTACGGGGGCGGTGGCATCGTCCGAAACTCCCTGTACGGCCAACTGTCCTGGGCCAGGGGCCTCCTCGCCGCCGAGTACCCCGCCGGCCTGGAGGCGGATCTCTTCGCCGCGGTCGGGCGCCTGTCCATCGTGATGGGGGCGAGCGCCTTCGACGCGTACGAACACGAGGACGCGACCCGGCTCCTGCGGTTCGGCCGGCTGTGCGCGGAGCGGGCCGACGACTGGCACCTGAGGGCGGCCGCCCTCAACTGGCTCGCCCGGCAGTCCATTTGGTGCGGCACCCCGGACGAAGGGCTCACGCACGCGGAGAACGGGCTGGTGCGCGCGGACCGTCTCACGCCCCGCGAACAGGCCATGCTGCACAACGCCCGTGCCAGGGCGTGGGCGAGGATGGGCCGCACCGGGGAGGCGCTGGCCGCCATCGGCCGGTCCGACGAGGTCTTCGGCCTGGCCGAGGAGGACGAGGACGCCGCCTGGATGAGCTACTACGACCACGCGCAGCACCACGGCGACACCGGGCACGCCGCCTTTGACCTGGCGCTGCTGTCCGGGCAGTCACCCGCCGTCGCATCGGCCCGGCTCGCGAAGGCGATGGACGGATACACCGACGCCTACGTGCGCTCGCGCGCCCTCTCCGGCACGAAGCTCGCCACGCTCATCATGGCGACCGGCGACCCGGAGGAGGCCCTGACGGTGGCTCACCGGGCCCTGGACGCCGTGGGCCGGGTGCGCTCGAACCGGGCCGTCGAGGACGTGCTGACCCTGTCCAGGGAGTGCGGGCGGTACGCCGACGACACGGAAGTCATCGCACTGCGGGAACGGATCGTGTCCGCCGTCCGGTTATGACGGCCCGCGCCCCCGTGTGCGCCGCTCACCGGCCACAAGCCCCTCGATAGGATTCCGTCGGTGCCCTGACCCAGGTCAAAAGGCACAACGAGCCTCAGTGCTTGTGGATTTCAGACCGGTCACGCCGACGCGGCAGCGCCCCGAACGGCGACCGGAACGCCGAATGAGTGGAGAACCAGTCATGCGTGGAGGCAGCATCGCCGTGGTCGGCGGCAGCATAGCGGGGTGTGCCGCGGCCCTGGCCGCGTCACGCGGCGGAGCCGGCAGGATCACCGTCTTCGAGCGCGCCGACGCGGAACTCCGGGACAGGGGAGTGGGAATCGCCCTGCACAGCGACCGCTACGACGAGCTCAGGGACGCCGGCTACGTGGCCCCCGAGATGCCCTGGGCGCCGCTGACCCGGCGGGTGTGGAGCGTGCGCGAGGGCGACGCGGAGCAGGGCCGGGCCGTCGGTGAGCAGCCGTTTCCCTTCCGCGCCTACAACTGGGGTTCCCTGTGGAGCGAGTTGCGCCGCCGGGTGCCCGAGGACGTCACCTACCGGTCCGGCGCCGTGGTCACCGCCGTGGAACCGGGCAGTGACGGGGTGACGATCCGTCTGGCCGACGGCTACCAGGAGCACTTCGACGTCGTGATCGGCGCCGACGGCTACCGCTCCGTCGTCCGCGAGGCCATGTTCCCCGGCGTCGAGGCGGAGTACGCCGGATACATCGGCTGGCGCGGCACCTCGGCGGACGTCGAGGGCCTCCCCCTGGACGGCCTGTCCGCGCACAACATCGTCTTTCCCGGCGGCCACTGCATGATCTACCGGATCCCGGACGGCTCCGGCGGGCACCGGCTCAACTGGGTGCTCTACACCGCGCCCCCGCAGACCGACGCCCTCCAGCCCGACCTGCGGACCCCGACCTCCCTGCCGCCGGGCCGGCTGAACGCCGAGCTCACGGCCCGTCTGCGCGCCCTGGTGGACGAGCACTTCCCGCCGTACTGGGCTGCCCGGGTGCTCCGCACGCCCGCGGAGACCACCTTCATCCAGCCGATCTACGACCTCGAGGTGCCGCACTACACCTTCGGGCGGATGGTGCTCGTCGGCGATGCGGCGAGCGTCGCCCGGCCGCACATCGGCGGCGGCAGCGTGAAGGCGCTCCAGGACGCCACCGCCCTCGAAGCCGCCTGGCTGGCCGGGAACAGCTGGAAAGAGGTCCTGGAGCGGTACGACACCGGCCGTGGCGCCGTCGGGGCGGCCATGGTCGCCCTCGCCCGCAGGATGGGCAGCGCGCAGGTCGAGAACACACCGGACTGGTCCGCCATGGAACAGCCGGGGTTCGACGCGTGGTGGCAGGACCAGAACAGCGGCTCCGACCGGCGCAGCGGCTTCGGCGGCCACAGCCTGAAGGTCCGTTAGGCCGGAGCGCACCCGGGGGCGGTGACCGGCGTCCGGTCACCGCCCCCGAGTGCGCCCGCACGGCCCTCAGGGGGCCGTCGGCGCGAGTTCGAGCGCGGCGTGCAGGGCGCCGGAATCGGCGCGGGCGTCCGCGCCGTCCAGACGGAGCGTGGTCCGTCCCGAGGTGAGGACCGTGAGCGTGTCGGCGCACTCGGCGGCCTGGGCCGGGCTGGGTGACACCAGCAGTACGGCGATGCCCTCGTCGGCCAGCGTGGTGACCAGCTCGTGGACCTGCCGGACCAGGGCGGGCGCGAGGCCCTCGGTCGGCTCGTCGAGCAGCAGCACGCTCGGTGAGCCGAGCAGCGCGCGGGCCAGGGCCAGCATCTGCTGCTCGCCGCCGGACAGATCAGCTCCCCGGTTGCCCCGGCGCTCGCCCAGCCGGGGCAGCAGCTCCAGGACCCGTGCGGGCGTCCACACGCTCGGGCGCGTGGTGTCGCCCCGGCGCGGCGGACGGTAGGACAGTCGCAGGTGCTCGGCGACGGTGAGGCCGGCGAATACCCGGCGGCCCTGCGGAACGAGGCCGATCCCGGCGCGGGCGATCCGGTGGGCGGGCCGGCCCGTCACGTCCCGGCCGTCGAGCCGGACGGTGCCCGCCCCGGGACGCATCAGTCCGGCGACGGTGTGGACGAGGGTGGTCTTGCCCGCGCCGTTGTGGCCGACGACGGCGTGGACCGTGCCGGCGGGCAGCGACAGGTCGACACCGTGCAGGACGGTACCGCCGTGGTAGCCCGCGGTCAGGCCGGTGAGTTCGAGCATCGTGGGCCGGGTCATCCTCTCGCGTCGGTGGTGGACGGGCCGGCGACGTGCGTGGCCGGCTCCGCGGCCACGGTGTCCGCGTCGTCGTCCCGTGCCCGGTCCGCCGTCGTGCCGGTGTTGTGGTAGGCGTCGCGGACCTCCGGGTGGGCGAGCGCCTCCCGCGTCGGGCCCGTGACCAGGACCCGTCCGGCCGCCAGCACGGTGACCGAGGTGGCGAGTTGGGCGACGACCTCGACATGGTGCTCGACCAGGATGATCGCGACGCTGTCCGGCAGACCGCCCAGGATGCCGAGCAGCCTGCCGATGTCACCGTCGGTCAGGCCCGCCGCGGGCTCGTCCAGGAGCAGCAGGCGCGGGTCGCCCGCCAGCGCGGCGGCGAGGTCGAGCATGCGGCGCTGCCCGTGGGAGAGCGTGGAGGCCGGCCGGTGGGCGAGGTCCGCGAGGCCGACGGTCTCCAGATGCCGGCCCGCGGACTCGGTGTGCAGCCGGTAGCGGGACGGGCTGCGCCAGGCTCCGCGGCGCTTGGGGTGGTGCGGCCAGCCGGCCAGTACGACGTTGTCCAGCACCGTCAGTTCGGAGATCACGGCCGGCTGCTGGAAGCTGCGGGCGATGCCGAGACGGCTGCGTCTGGCGGTGGCCGTCCGGGTGATGTCCGTGCCGTTCAGGGCGATGGTGCCGTGGTCGGCCCGGTCGGTGCCCGCGATGAGGTTGAGCAGCGTGGTCTTGCCGGCGCCGTTGGGCCCGATGACGGCGTGCCTGGCGCCCGCGGGGAGCCGCAGGCTCACGTCGTCGACGGCGGTGAGGCTGCCGTACCTGCGGGTGAGATGGGCGAGATCCAGCACCGGGGACGGTGGTGCGGCGGTCTTCGCGGGCGTCATGGGGAGACCTTCCCGGCGGTGGGCGGGGCGGACGGGGTGGATGCGGACGTGCGCGGTCCGTCCGGCGCGCGTCCGCTCCGGCCGGGTCCGCCGAGCAGGCCGGCCAGACCGCGGGGCAGCAGGTACACGGCGGCGATGAACAGCGCCCCCAGCAGCAGCGGCCCGTGGCCGGGCCACGAACCGGCGACCCAGTCCCGGGTGAAGACGATGAGCCCGGCACCCAGCAGGGCGCCGATCACGGACGTCGTGCCGCCGATGACGACCGCCAGCAGCGCGAACGCGGCGATCTCGAAGCCGACGTCGGCGGGGGAGAGGTACTGCTGGACGCTCACCATCAGCGAGCCGCCGACGCCTGCCAGCGCACCGGCGCAGACGTGGGCCACCAGCAGATAGCGCCCCACGGGGTGCCCCGAGGCGCGCATCCGTGCCTCGGCGCCCCGGGTACCGGTCAGCAGCTTCCCGGCCGGGGAGCGCAGCACCAGCAGGGTGACGGCGACGGCGACGACGGCGACGACGAGCGCGTAGTTGTAGAGGTCGCTCTCCTCGGTCATCCCCTCACCGCCCCACAGCGCCTGGGTGGAGGGGAAGCCGACGAGACCGTCGGCGCCTCCGGTGACGGACTTGAACTGGTTGATGACCGCGCTGGTCAGCTCACCGACGGCGAGCGTGATCATCAGCACGGTGGTGCCGCGCGCCCGGATCACGGCGGGTCCCGTCACCGCCGAGAACACCGCCGCGGCGAGCGCCGACAGCACGATCTGGACCGGCCCCACCGTCCACCCGGCGTCCGCGAGATTCGCGGTGGCGTACGCGCCCACGGCGAACGGCGCGGTCTGCCCGAGCGTGGGCAGTCCGGCGTAGCCGGTGAGGATGGTGACACTGACCGCGAGGAGCCCCAGCGCCAGGGCGGAGCCGGCCAGCGAGATGCTGTACGAGTCGAGCATCCCCGGCAGCGCGATCAGCAGGACGAGCAGGACGAGCAGGGGGGCGGCCTGCCGCCACGCGGCCCCGCGCACGAACCCGCCGAGCCTGCCGGTCCCGCCGTACTCCCTGGTCCCGCCGGGACCGGCCGGGGACGTCGCGTCGCCCGTGCCGCTCTCCGTGCCGCCCGCTGTCTCCCGCGCGGGCCCGGTCGCCGCGGCGGCCCGCCGCGTCCCCAGCCGTGCGGCGAGGAAGCGGCGGAGCCGGGCCACCGGGTCCGGGTCCTGCGGGCCGTGCACCGTCGCCGGTTCCGCGAAGCGGGAGCGGAACACCAGCACCGCCGCCATCGCGGCGAAGAGCAGGTACGGCGCCAGTTCCGGCAGCACCGAGACGCCCAGCGTCTGGACCTCGCCCACGGCGATCGCCGCGAAGAACGTCGCCCACAGCGAGCGCAGCCCGCCGAGGACGACCACCACGAGGGAGAGCATGAGCACGTTCTCCGACGTGCCGGGCCCGGGGCCGATGATCGGCGCCCCGAGCACCCCCGCGGCACCGGCCAGCGCCCCCGCCGCGGCGAGGACGCCGGTGTGCACCGCCCGGGGGCTGTGGCCGGTGGCCGCGAGCATCTGCGGATCGTCCGCGGAGGCCCGTACCGCCGCCCCGACGCGGGTCCGGGTCAGCACCCACGTACCGGACACCGCCAGCAGCACGGCCATCACGATGAAGCAGAGCCGGTAGGCGGGATAGCGGTGTCCCAGCAGCCGCACCGAGGTGTCGAGCACCTCGGGGACGCGTACCGGGAGCTCGTCCGCCCCGAAGAGCTGGATGAGCAGATCACCGCCGACCAGGGCGATGCCGAAGGTCAGCAGTGCCTGAGCGAGATGCCCACGCCGGGCGAGCGGAATCGTCGCGGCGGACAGTCCCGCCCCGGCGAGGGCCGCCGCCGCGGTTCCGGCGACCAGCCCGAGGACGAGGCCGCCCCAGGTTCCGTCGCTCAGCTCGGCGCCCGTGTAGGCGCCGATCGCGTACAGCGTGCCGTGCGAGAGGTTCAGCACGCCGGCGGTGCCGAACGCGAGGCTCAGGCCGGCGGCGACCACGAACAGCAGCAGCCCGTAGGCCACTCCGTCCACCGCCGGCATGAGGTGGGCATCAAGAAGCTCCATGTCAGCCGCCGAGTGTCGCCAGGTCCTGGACCATGACGTTGGCGAGCTGGTTGCCGTCCGGCCGTACCTGACGCAGGTACCAGGTCTGCACCGGCGAGTGCGCCTTCTCGCCGAACTCCCAGGCGCCGCGCGGACTGTCGATCTGCCCCAGACCGGCGATGGCCTTGTTGATGGTCTCCGACGTCACGTCACCGTCCTTCGCGGCGTCGGCGATGGCCTTGTCCAGCACGCCGGCCGCGTCGTAGGACGACATCGCGTACGTGGTCGGCTGGGTGTCGTACTCGGCCGTCCAGTCGGCGGCGAACTTGCGGTTGGCAGCGTTGTCGAGGTCGGGCGCGTAGTTCAGGACCGAGTAGATGTCCTTCGCCGCGTTGCCCTGGGCCTGCAGCACACTGCCCTCCGTGACGAAGGCCGTGTACAGCGGCAGATCGGCGACGTCGGACTGCGCGTACTGCTTGGCGAAGTCGATCGCGGCCTTGCCCGCGTAGAAGCAGTACACCGCCTTGGCGTCCGTCTTGGCGATGTCCGCGAAGTACGGCATGAAGTTAGTGGTCTGCGGGAACGGCGTCCAGGTGGTCTTGCCGTCGGGGTTGGCGAGCTTGCCCTTGATCCGCTTGAACTCGTCGGTGAAGCCGCGTAGTTCGTCGTACCCGCCCTGGTAGTCCGGGCCGATCGCGTAGACCGGTCCGTTCACCTTCTCCTTGACGTACGGGGCGATGGCCTTGCCCGGCTCGTCGGACATGAAGCTCGTCGTCCACACGTACTCGAGGTCCTTGACGGGCGGCCGGGCGTTCGACCCCAGGAACGGGATCTTGGCCTTGCTGACCAGCGGCATCACCGCGGCGACCGAGCCACCGCTGACGAGGCCCGTCAGCACGTCGACCTTGTCCTTCTTGACCAGCTTGGTGGCGGCGGGAACGGCGGTCGGCGGACCGTCGCCCTCGTCGGCCACGACGAGCTCGACCTTGCGCCCGCCCAGCTTGTTGCCGTGCGTCTTCAGGTACAGCTCGAAACCGGCCCGCAGGTCCGTGCCGACCGGCTTGTAGGTGCCGGACAGGGAGGCCACCAGGCCGACCTTCACGGTGGTGTCGCCGTCGCCGCTGTCGCTGCTGCACCCGCTGACGGCTGCCAGACCGAGGGCGAGGGCGGCGGCCGTCAGCGGCCGGAATCTGCGGTGACGTGAAAGGGATATGTCGAAGAACATGAGGGCTCTCATCGGGAGGAAGGGGTGGAACGGGCTGACCCGGCCGCCGAGGGGGGGCGGCGGACGGGCCGGGTGCGGCGGTGGGGGAACCGCCGACGGTCAGCGCATGGGTGAGCTGCTCGGGGTCCGGATGTGGGGAGAGAGCGAGTCACCGACCTGGTTGATCAGTTCGGACATCATGTAGCTGACCTCGCCGATGTCCGCGTCCCTGGTGGTGGTCACCAGGAGCGAGGCGCCGCTGGAGACGGCCATCGAGAACATGTAGCCGCCCTCCATCGCGGTGAGGCTGTGCTCGACGGGGTCGGTGTTCGTCAACTGCGCTGCGGCGGAGAGCAGGTTGACGACGCCGGAGGCGATGGCCGCCAGCCGGTCGGCGTCGTCACGCTCCACACCGGTGTATGCCAGCGCGAGTCCGTCCACGGACACGGCTATCGCCTGGGTGACTTCCGGAATGCGTCCGGCGAAGTCGCTCAGGATCCAGCTCAGGTCGGTGGGTGAGGTCATTTCTTGGTCCGTTCGGTGTCGTCGTCGGTGGCGGAACGCCCGCGGGGGTTCGAACTCCGGTTGATCCCCTGGGCGTAGGCCGCGAGGACGTCGGAAACCTGCCGGGAGTCCCGGCGGCGGGGCGACGGCCGCGGTGCGGCGGCGCCGGACCGCTGATCGGTGCCGCCCCGTTTGCCCAGGGTGGGCCACTGCTGGGGCGTGTTGCGCTGCCGCAGGGGCAGGCCGGAGGAACTGACTCCGGCGATGCGCGAGACGGGCTCGTCGTGCACGGGGTGCGGAGCCGGTGCGGTGGCGCGCTCACGCGCGTCGGTGCCGGAGCCCGTGCCGTGGGATCCGCCGCGTCCGTCGGTGCCGGACCCTGCGCCGTACGAGCCGCCGCGTCCGTCGGTGCCGCCGGACGCGGCACCCCCGCTGCCCGGGTGAGAGGACTTCGGCGCGGCAGCGGGAGCACCGCCCGTACGGACGCCGATACCCGCGCCGACGGGCCGGGCCGGACGCCCGCCCACGTCGCCCGGCTGCCGGCGGCCGGCCTGTCCGAGTGCGGTGATCGGGCGAGGTGCCTCGTAGCGGACGCCGTCGCCGCGGCTGTCGCCGCTGTTCCCGCCGGGCGCGCCCGGTGCCGGTGCGGTCTCCTGCGGCATCTCGGACAGCACGTTCGCGGGCAGCGTGACCTCGGCGATGGTGCCGGGCCCGGACGAGTCGCGCAGCTCGACAACGATGCCGTGACGCGCCGAGAGCCGTGCCACCACGTGCAGACCCATGGACCGTACGTCCCCGATGCCCGCCTGCGGCTCGCGCAGCGCGGCGTTGTGGACGGCACGGCGTTCGGCCGTGATCCCCACTCCCTCGTCGACGATCTGCACCACGGCCCGGTCCCACAGCCGCCACACGGCGACCCCGACCTGCATGTCGGGAGGGGAGAACCGGGTCGCGTTGTCGAGGAGTTCCGCCAGGATGTGCGCCACGTCGTGCACGGCACGGGCGGCGATGCCGATTCCCGACTCGATCACGCCGAGGGAGACGCGGTCGAACCGCTCGATCTGCTGGGCCGCCGCCACGATGACGGTGGAGCAGCCGATGTCGGCCGAACGGACCCGGGCGTTGCCGTAACCACCCAGTACCAGAAGGTTGTTGGTATTGCGCTCCATGCGGATGGCGAGGTGGTCGAGGGCGAAGAGCGTCTTCATGCGCTCGGGGTCGGCCTCGTCGCGCTGCACGGTGTCGAGCTCCGACACCATGACACTGGTCAACTGCGCGCCCCTGCGGGCGACACGGACCAGGGTTTCGGCGAACTGCTCGTGCACCCTTGCCTGTTGGGCGGCCAGTCGGACGGCTTCGTGGTGGACGGCGTTGAACGCCTCACCGACCTCGCCGATCTCGTCCCCGCCCGTGGTCCGGACGGGGTTGCCCGACCGCTCCGCGATCTGCTCGGGTGTCGAGCCGCTCAGGCCGCCCGGCCGGGACAGTTCGCTCATCACGGCGGGGAGTCCGGTGTGGGCGACCTCGTGCGCGGCGTTGCGCAGGTCGCGCAGCCGCCGGATCATGACGCGGCCCAGGCGGACGGCGACGATGACGACGCCCACCAGGGTCAGCAGCACCAGGGTGACCTCGGCGCCGGCGGTCCATATGAGCTTGGTGCGCTCCTTGGAGACCGTCGCGTAGACGGACGCGTCGATTCTCTTCTCCACCGAGCGCAGCAGCGTCTGGCGGTCGCCGGACGCTTTCTGCCACGCCTGCGGGGTGACATCGATGCCGTTGCTGGTGCCTGTGCGCCCGATCTGGTCCTCTAGCCGTCGGGCCTCCAGCGCCTTGGGGCCGGAGAGGGTGCGTTCCAGCCAGGTCCGCCACTCGCCGGGGCCGAGGCCGAACATGGCACCGGTCGACTCGGTGTAGCCCAGCCGGCTGGCATCGAACGTCCGCTGCGAGGCGACCGTGAATCCGCCGGCGGCCTGCGCCCTCATGACCGTGACCTGCTGCTGAGCGGTGTGCTCCGCGGCCTCGGACAGCGCGGCGGCGGCGCGGATGCGGTCCGCGATGTCGGCGTCGACACCGTCGGCCTGTGCGATGCCGTCGCGGTAGCCGTTGAGGTCGGCTATGACGATCCGGTAGCCGAAGGCGAGGGCGGAGATGGTGCTGCTGCCCGAGCGCACCTGGGCGCGCAGGGCCGGCAGCTGGTCCATGAAGCGCTTGATGCGGACCAGCGAGGCCTGGGCGCTGCCCGGCACTTCGGACAGCCGGCCCATCTTGCTGTTGAAGGTGGCGATGCTCTTGTCGGTCGCGCTGGAACTCGTCTGGAACGCGTCCGAGGATCCTTGTTTGGAGACCGATGCGGTGGCGGCTGCTCGTTCACGCTGCAGCTGGTGAGTCAAGTCACCGGCGGCTGCGGCGACATCGACCATCTCCGTCAGCCGGTTGGCCTGGAGCGCCTGATTGGTCGCGGGCGCGAGTGCCAGAACCGAGAAGGTGACCGCCACGGTGAGCGGTGCGGTGACGAGCAGGACGAGACGTCGATTGATTTTCACTGCGCGGCTCCATCGCCGGAACCGGTGCTGAGTATCGGTGACACGCAGATACCTGTTAACGGGGTGTGGGGGTAACGGTAGGGACGCTGGTGCATCGTGTGCACAGTTGCTGATGGGACAAGCGGGGCGGGCGGGGCTCCAGTGGCGCGGCCTGATCCTATGCCTTAGCACGGAACTCCCGATGCGTACATCGTCGAAAGTTTGCGCTCACCTAGCGACTTGGAAGCGATCTCACTCGGTCGAGAATGCCCGAACGGTGAACTTCGCAAGGGCAAGTGGAATCTTCGGCGCGTCGCGACGGAAGCGCTCTGAACCCCTGCTCACAGACGTCTTGGCGCACTGTCAGGGGCTGAATCGGAATATCCGCATACCCCACTTTGCCCTGCCTTGACGAATCGCCGCTCTCCGGACCGCCGTTGCGGAAAGGTTAGATCCGATTAGCGATGGTGACGGTTCCGGATGGGTGCTCTTGCGCCAAGATCGGCCGACTGGGCGCATGGCGGCGTGTGAACATCAAGTGCCGTGTGGTGAAGGAATGGTGGCGATGTGGCAGATGCCTGCGCGGTTCGCGCGCAATGCCGCTCCGTTCCTGAACTGACCCTGTTCTGCTGGTATATGCCCTGAAGATTCACCGGCCGCCGCTCCCTGCCGTACGAGGGGGAGTGGCGGCCGATGACGTCAGCGGGTCCTACGGCTTGCGGCCCACCGCCACATATCCCGCGCTGATGATGTCCTCCTGGCCGGGGACCGGTTCGCCGAGCTCGGGGTGCCACGCCTCCGCGGCCACGATGCCGGGCTCGACGATCTCCAGTCCGTCGAAGAACGCGGCGAACTGGGCGCGGTTGCGCGGCGCCAGCGTGAGCGTGTTGGCCTTGTACATCTCGTCGACCTTCTGGGCCTTCTCCGGGTGGAAGTCGGCGGTGAGGTGCGAGATCACCACGTGACTGCCCGGCGCCAGCACGCCGGTCAGCCTGTTCATCAGCTCGTAGGCGCCGTCCTCGTCGCTCACGAAGTGCAGAAGCGCGATCATCGAAAGCGCGACCGGCTCACTGAAGTCCAGTGTCTTGCCCGCGTGTTCGAGGATGGCGTCCACATCGCGCGCGTCGGCCTGCACATAGTCGATCGCGCCCTCCTGGCTGCCCTTCAGCAGGGCCTCGGCGTGGGCCAGCACGATCGGGTCGTTGTCGCAGTAGACGACCCGGGTGGCGGGGGCGGACCGCTGGGCCACCTGGTGGAGGTTGGGCTCGGTGGGTATCCCCGTCCCGATGTCGAGGAACTGCCGAATGCCCTGGCCCGACAGCCAACGGGTGGCGCGGTGCATGAAGGCCCGGTTCACCTTCGCCATCACCGGGATGCCCGGTTCGAGTGCGAGCATCTGCCGGCCCATCGCCTCGTCCACCGGGTAGTTGTCCTTGCCGCCGAGGAACCAGTCGTACATCCGCGCGGGATGCGGCTTGCTGGTGTCTATGTGCAGGGAGGTGGCGTCGTTCGCCGGTCGGGACATCGTGAACTCCAGGGTGCGTAAGGCGTCGGGCGATCAGCTCGCCCCCAGAATAGGGAACGTGCGCGCCCGGGGGCCGCGCAACTGCATCCGATGTTCAACTTCTGGCTCAGGTCGCTCGGTTGCGGTGTCCCGCCTGAACGGTGACCGAGGCTCGGCGAATGGTTACCGCAGCGTAACTTACTGACGGGTTACCTTGGGTAAGTTCCGCTGCTAGCTTGCGCTCACCTGCATTTCGGAGCAGAGCGAGGAGTGAGCTGTGAGCCGCAAGAGCACCCGTTCGCGTTCCACCTTCAACGCCGTACGCCCGTCGAATTCCCCCAGCCGCCCGCAACGGCCGCGCGCGGTAAGCATGTTGGCCGTGGCCGTGACAGCCGCGGCCTGTGCGGTCACGTACGCCGTACCCGCCACTGCCGCCGACGCGGCCGAGCCCGTGGTGTCCCGGGGCGTGACCATCCCCGACTTCTACAGTCCGCCCACCGAACTGCCGGCCACCAATGGCGCGTTGATCCGCCAGGAACCGCTGCCGCTGGGGCTGGGCATTCCGGGACTGGACGGCCGCCCGATGCCCGGAACGGCCACCCGGCTGATGTACAGGTCGACCGACTCCAACGGGCAGCCGGCCGCGGTCACCGGCGCCTACATCGAGCCGTCCGCCGCCTGGAAGGGCGGCGGGGCGCGTCCGCTGGTGGCCGTGGCCGCGGGCACGATGGGCCAGGGCGACCAGTGCGCACCCTCGATGGCGCTCCAGTACCCGCTGACCCTGAACGGCGAGACGCTGTCGGTCGGTTACGAGGCCCTGGCGATCTACCGCCTCCTCTCGACCGGCACCGCGGTCGTCGTCACCGACTACGTGGGACTCGGCGCCACCGACCGGCTCCACACCTACGTCAACCGCGTCGACGAAGGGCACGCCCTGCTGGACGCGGCCCGCGCCGCGCACGCCGTTCCCGGCGCGTCCATCACCCCCGCGTCACGCACGGGGCTGTACGGATACAGCCAGGGTGGCGGGGCCAGTGCCGCGGCCGCCGAACTGCAGCCCTCCTACGCACCCGACGTCGCACTGGCCGGCACGTACTCCGGTGCGCCGCCCGCCGATCTGACCGCGGTCATGAAGGGGATCGACGGCAGCGCCCTCGCCGGCGCACTGGCGTGGTCGATCAACGGCTTCGCCCAGTCCGACCCCGACGTCCGGAGCGTCGTCGAGGCCAACATCAACACCGCGGGCAAGGCCGCACTCAAGGACGCCTCGACCATGTGCGTCGGCGACGCGATCCTCGGCTACGGCTTCGCCAAGAGCAGCAAATGGACCAACAGCGGCAAGTCCATCGGCGACGTCATAGCGGCCGAGCCCCGCGCGCAGGCCGCTCTCGACAAGCAGCGCATCGGCAACCTCAAGCCCGCGGGACCGGTGCGCCTGGCGACCGGCGTCCAGGACGACATCGTTCCCCACGCCCAGGCCCGCCGGCTGGCGGTGGACTGGTGCGCCAAGGGGGCGAACGTCACCTATGACGCGATCATTCTCCCGAACCTCGGCGACAAGATCCTCACCAACCACGTGGTCCCGCTCATCACCGACCAGGGCGACGCGATCTCGTGGCTGACCGACCGCCTCGCGGGCCGGCCGGTCACGTCCAACTGCTGGAGCATGCCGATCCAGCCCTGACCGGGACTTCGGGGCCGGTCAGCTCTGAGCATTGATCGGCCCTGAGCTTGATCGGGCCTGAGCGTTGGCCCGCCCTGGGCTTCCGCCGGTTTGCCGCTCCCACCGGGCTGCCGCACGGGACAGCCGCTCCCACCGGGCTGCCGGCCCGGTGGGAGCGGTGCTGTTCCGGGGCGGGATGTCAGCGCGGCTCCCGCTCGGCCGCCTCGGCGACGCGCTTGATGTTCGCCAGCCGGCTGTCCCAGTCGGCGGCCAGTCCGGCCATCCACCGCGCCGTCGCGTTCAGTGCGGCGGGCCGCACCGAGTACCGCACCTCGCGGCCGACCCGGCCCCCGGAGACCAGCCCGGCGGCGTCCAGCACGGTGAGGTGCTTGACCACCGCCTGACGTGAGACGGGGAGCTGTCCGGCGAGCGACGTCGCGGTGGCCTCGCCCTGGGCCGCGAGCAGATCGAGCAGCCTGCGCCGCGTCGGGTCGGCCAGCGCACCGAGGACGCTGTCGACGGCCTCGGCCGCGTCGGGGTGTTCCTCCGTCACGCGGAAGGCTGTTCGGCGCGCTTCTTGAGTGCGCCGAGCTCCATCGGCCAGCCCTCGGTGTGGTCCTTGAGGTTCTGGCTGCGCAGCTCCTCGGACCCGGCCAGCGCCGTGAACCCGCTCTCGACGACGCGCAGCCGCGTCTTCTCGCCCTCCGGGGTCAGGGTGAACTCCACCAGGGTGCTGTTGTCCTCGCGCAGTTCCTCCCCGGGGAACGCGCTGGTCCAGCGGTACGCCAGATACGTCGGCGGCTCCACCTTCTCCACCCGTACCGGGAAATCGCCGTGCTCGGAGTTCTTCGCCACCAGTGACTCGCCTTCCCTGGCCACGGTGCCGGGCAGGCTCGCCTTGTCGGCCACCCAGAAACCGGGTTGCGCCACCAGTGACCAGACCCGGTCGAGGGACGCCTCGATGAGGGTTTCGCGTTCGATCCGGTCCTCGCTCATGGGATGACTCCTTGAGTTCCGTCGGTGAATGCTGTCGGCGGCCCCTGCCAGTGGTTCCTGTCAGTGGACGCCGCTATTTGGTGCAACTCCAGAGTTGCACGTTACTGATTCGGGTGCAACTGGGGGGTTGCGTGTTGCCCCGGGGCGGCGTGCGAGCGGGGGCCGCGTGGGAACGGCCCCGCCGCCGGGCCGGTAATTCGGTGTCATGGCGGGGACGGCGGCACGATCATGGGACCGGTCCCTGCCCTCCCGCCCCGTAAGGAATCGCCCATGTCAGTGCCGGCCGACCCGACCGTGCTCCACCCGATGCCCGGCCAGTCGCGGGTGGTGCAGCTCAGGCCACTGGTGAAGTCCCCGCTGATCGAGGTGGGGGAGTACTCGTACTACGACGACCCGGACGACGCCACCGCGTTCGAGACGCGCAACGTGCTCTACCACTACGGCCCGGAGAAGCTGGTCATCGGCAGGTTCTGCGCCCTGGGCACGGGGGTGCGGTTCCTCATGAACGGCGCCAACCACCGCATGGACGGCCCCTCCACCTTCCCGTTCCCGACCCTGGGCGGGTCGTGGGCGGACCACTTCGACCTGCTCACCGGACTGCCGAACCGGGGCGACACCGTCGTCGGCCACGACGTCTGGTTCGGCCACGGCGCCACGGTGCTGCCCGGGGTGCGGATCGGGAACGGCGCGATCATCGGCAGCGGCTCCGTGGTCACCAAGGACGTGCCCGACTACGGGATCGTCGGCGGCAACCCGGCCCGTCTCATCCGCACCCGCTACAGCGACCGGGACATCGCCCGGCTGCTCGCGGTGGCCTGGTGGGACTGGCCCGCCGCACACATCACCGAGCACGTGCGGACCCTCATGTCGGGCAGCGTCGACGAGCTGGAGGCCGCGGCCCCGCCCGTGTGACCCCCCTGCGGAGCGGCGTACGGCGGCACACGCCGAAATCCGGGTGCGGAAGGGCCCGGACGCGGGCTACGGTCTCCGGCATGAAGTTCCTCCAGATCTACGGCTGACGCGGACGGGGCAGCGCCCCGCCCTCGTCCGGCATGTCCGTGTGCGCACCCACGACCCGGCACCTCCGCCGGGGTGGCCGACGCGCCGGTCTGCCGTGCCCTTTCCGCCGTAGACCTGAAATGAGTGATCCTCCATGTCCCGTCGCCGCGCACACATCGCGATGGTCGGCATCCCCGCCGTCAGCCACGTCCTGCCGAGCCTTGAGGTCATCCGTGAACTGGTGGCCCGCGGCCACCGGGTGACCTACGCCAACGACCCGGTGGTGGCCGAGCGGATCGAGGCCACCGGTGCCGAGTTCGTCCCGTACGGCTCGGTGCTGCCGGTCGCCGACAACAACTGGCCCGACGACCCCATCGCCGCGATGAGCCTCTTCCTCGACGACGGCGTCCAGGCCCTCCCGCAGGTGCGGGCCGTCTACGACGACGACCCCGCTGACCTCTACCTGTACGACATCGGCGCGTACGCCGCGCGTGCGCTGGCCGAGTCGCAGAACCGCCCGCTCATGCAGCTGTCCCCGACCTTCGTCGGCTGGCGGGGCTACGAGCGGGACGTGGCGGCGCACCTGTGGGCACTGCCGGGCGCCGACGCGTACCGGGCGAGGTTCGGCCGGTGGCTCGCCGAGTGCGGTGCGTCCACCACCGACATGGACGTGTTCTGCGCGCGCCCCGCGCAGACCCTCGCCCTGATCCCGCGGGCGATGCAGCCGCACGCCGAGGACGTCGACACGGACACGGTCACGTTCGTCGGCCCGTGCTTCGGCGGGCGGGGCGGCGAACCCTGGACGCGCCCGGCGGACGCGGCGAACGTCCTGCTGGTCTCACTGGGGTCGGCGTACACCAACCGCCCCGAGTTCTACCGCCGTTGCCTGGCGGCGTACGGCGACCTGCCCGGCTGGCACGTCGTCCTCCAGATCGGCAGGCACACGGATCCACGGGAACTCGGCGACATCCCGTCCAACGTCGAAGTGCACTCCTGGGTACCCCAGTTGGCGATCCTGGAGCAGGCCGACGCCTTCGTGACCCATGCGGGCATGGGCGGCAGTGCCGAAGGGCTGTTCACCGGAGTCCCGATGATCGCCGTCCCGCAGGGTGCGGAGCAGTTCATGAACGCCGACCGGCTCGTGGAACTCGGCGTCGCCCGCCGCATCGACACCGAGCACGCCACGGCCGAGGCGCTGCGGACCGCCCTCACCGAACTCGTCGACGACCCGGCGGTCGCGCGTCGCTCCGAACGACTCCGCGCGGAGGCACGGGCCGAGGGCGGCACGGCGAGGGCCGCCGACCTCGTCGAGGAACTGCTGGGCTGACCCTCCGGGAGTCACACCTGAGGGGCGGTGACGCGGGGATCCGGGCCCGCGTCACCGCTCCGGTCAGCCGGGGGCCTGGCGGCTGAGTGCTTCCCACGCCTGGTAGAGCTCTGTCCTGGCCCGGTTCATTTCCTGGACCTGGTCGTAGGACGTGCCGCCGACGACGAGGCGCCGGGGCGGCTTTGGCAGTGCGGCCAGCTCCATGATGACGGGGGCGGCCGTGCTCGGGGGCGGCCCGGCCTCCTCGCCCCACATCTCGGCGAGTTCGGCGCGCAGGGGACCGTAGTGCGGGAGGGCCTCGGTCGCCGTGGTGCCCTGGGTGAACAGGCCGGTGTCGTAGCCGCCCATCTCCACGACGGTGACCTTGATGCCGAACGGCTCGACCTCCATCGCCAGCGCCTCGCTGACCGAACTGAGCGCGGCCTTGCCCGCACCGTAGAAGCCGACGGACGCCATGCCGCCGCCGGCGCCCATCGAGGTGATCTGCAGGATGCGGCCGGAGCCCTGTGCGCGCAGGTGCGGCAGGACGGCCTGGGCCACCCAGACCGCGCCGAAGAGGTTGACGTCCAGATGCGCCCGGATCTGTTCCTCCGAGGCCTCCTCCACCATCCCGTAGAGCAGTCCTCCGGCGTTGTTGACCACGACGTCGAGCCGGCCGAAGGCGGCGGCCGCGCGGTCCACGCCCTCGAACACGGCCCGGCGGTCGGAGACGTCCAGCGGGAGCGGGACGAGTGTGTCCGGGTACGCGTCGGCCAGGTCCGCGAGGGGTTCGGTGTTGCGGGCCGCGGCCACGACGCGGTCCCCGGCGGCCAGGGCCGCCTCGGTGAACGCCCTGCCCAGGCCTCGTGAAGCGCCGGTGATGAACCAGACTTTCGCGGTCGTCATGTAATCCCATCCGTCGAACCGAGACGGTGCGTCTCGGTTCGCCTTACTGTGCACGGCAGCGGTGGCCTTGTCAAGGCGAACCGGTCCGTCTCGTCGTGGTGCTAGCCTGAACCCATGTCCCAGGTCAGGAAGCCGGATCGCTCCCGGCGCAGCGAACACTCCCGGCAGGCAATCCTTGAGGCGACCCGTGCGCTGGTGTCCGAGGTCGGGTACGGCAAGGTGGCGATCGAGACCATCGCCGCACGGGCCGGCGTCGGCAAGCAGACGATCTACCGCTGGTGGCCCTCCAAGGGCGCGGTGATCTTCGATGCCTTTCTGGCGCTCAGTGAGGGCGCGGAGGGGCAGAGCGCGGTGCTGCCGGACACCGGCGACATCGAGGCCGACCTCAGGACGGTCATGCGCGCGACCGTCGCCGAGTTCGCCGACCCGGAGTTCGAGAAGCCGGTCCGGGCGCTCAACAGCGAGATCAGCAACGATCCCGGCCTTGCCGCGCAGTACCGCGAGAAGCTGGCCGGGCCCGTGGACGAGGCCAAGAAGGAGCGGCTGCGCAGTGCGCAACGGGCCGGCCAGCTGGCCGCCGACGCCGACCTCGATCTGCTCCTCGAGGTGCTCTACGCGCCGCTGTTCCAGCGCTGGTTGCACCGCTCCGGCCCGCTGACCGCCGCGTACGCCGATGCGCTCGTCGGCGTCACGCTCAGGGCTTTCGGGCCCTGAGCCGGGTTCCTGGCCTGCGTCAATGGTGATCGGAAACGGTGCGGGGCCGCACGGTGTGTTCACCGTGCGGCCCCGCAGGCCGTGCTGTGTACCGGTGGGGGTCAGCCC
>NZ_JBIUXR010000013.1:18145-273803 GCF_044744085.1 Streptomyces sp. NPDC087428 | reverse complement strand
GGGTCGCCCCCGGGGCCTGTCTCCCCGGGGCCCGGGGGGCGGGGGGGGGGGCCGGGGCGGGGGGGGGGGGGGGGGGCCGGGGGGCGGGGGGGGGGGGCGGGGGGGGGGCCCCCCCCCCCCCCCCGGCCCTCCCGTCTCACCCGTCCGACGCCTCCAGCAGCGTGCGCAGCCGGGTCGTGCGGTCCTGCGCGGGGGACTCGGCGACGGCGCGCGGCAGGGCCTGATCCACCCCGTGCACCACCGACAGATGCCGCTCACCCCGGCTGAAGGCGGTGTAGACCCAGGGGCGGCTGAGCCCCTGCGCCGCGTCACCGGGCAGTACGACGACCACCGCGGGCCACCGCATACCGGCCGCCTGATGGGCGCTGAGCGCCCAGGCGTGGCGCACGGACGCCTCCACCCGCTCCTGCGGCACGACGACCGGGGTCCCCGCACAGTCCAGGTGCAGGCCCTCGGTGTCGGCCGAGACGACCACGCCGGGCACGGTCCTGCCCGGTGTGGGGACATGGGCGATCCGGTCGCCGGGGTCGAAGCCGCCGAACCGTCCGGGGCCGGGGTTGAGCCGCTGCTTGAGCGCCTCGTTCAGCGCCCGGGTGCCCGCGGAGCCGCCGTGGCCGACGGTGATCACCTGGGTGTCGGACGACGGCACTCCGATGGCGCGCGGCACCGAGTCGGCGACCAGCTGCACCGTGCGGTGCACCGCCTCGCCCGCGTCACGCACAGGCACGATCACCACTTCCCGGCCCGGCGCCGCCACCTGGTTCAGCTCCCCGATGCCGATGCCGGAGACCAGCTCACCGATCGGACCGGGGTCCGGCGTACGGGAGACGGTCTGCGGGCACGCACGGGCGGCCAGCACATCGGCGAACACCCGCCCCGCACCCGCGGAGCCCAGTACGCCCGGATCGCCGCTGAGTACCAGACGGGTCCCGTCGGCCAGCGCCTCCACCAGCATCGCGCCGGTCTCGACGTCGAGCTGCGGGGCGTCCAGCACGACGAGGAGATCGATGGCCACGGCCCCCTCCTCGTCCCGTCCGGGGCCCTCGGCGCCGGAGAGCAGCCCGGCCAGTGTGACGGCCGCCGACGGGTCGCCGACCGCCTCGGCCAGCCGCTGCCGGCCGTCCGTGCTGTGGGTGGCGCCCAGTGCCCGCAGACCGAGGCCGCTCGCCGCCGCGATCAGCGCGGCGGGCTCGGCCCTGGCGGCCTCGCCGCCGGTGTGCGCGACGAGCCCGTGGGCCGCGGCCGTACGGATCAGCTCGGCGGCCGAGGGGGAGGGCGCGGACGAGGCGGCCTCCGACCAGTCGGCGTCCTTCTCGCAGGCGTTCACCAGCCGGGCCAGCCCGTCGGCGAGGCTCTCCTCGGCCAGCGCGTACCGGTCGAGGCCGAGGAACACCCGCACCGGCTCCCGCCCGTCCCCGGCCTCCGCGCCCTCGGTCGGGTCCTCGGCCGCGTCCTCGGTCTCCGCTGTCTCCTCGTCCTGCGCGCCGTCCTGGAAGACCAGGACGACGCCCTCGGCGACGGCGTGCTGGACGGCCGCCTCGGGGTCGGTCACCGCCCGCCCGGCGAGCGCGGCCCGCACCTCCGCGGCGTCCAGCGCGGTGTGGCCCTGGAGCGCGGCGCGCTCCAGCAGCCAGCCGACCAGGGCCGCGGTGCGCCGCTCGTCGTCGGGCCCGCACGCATCGCCCAGGAGCGCCCGTGCGAAGCCGTCTGCCTGCTCGGGCCCGACGCCGGGGAGGGAGAGCAGCTGCCAGGGGTCCTCGCGCAGGGCCTCTGCGGCCTGCGCGCCGAGCGTTCCGGCGGCCGGGGCGGCCAGGTTCTCGGGAGCCCCGCCGGCGGCCAGCACGGCCGCCACGGCGGCGACCGCCTCCGGAGCGGCGCCCAGGGGGGCGCGGACGGACTCGGCGGCCCGTTCCCGGACCGGGGGCGGCGCGGGGACGGCGCGGCGGGGTGCGGTGGGAGCGGGGGAGTCGAAGAACGCGGCTCCCGGCTTCTCGCCGCTCTCCACGGCGCGCACGGCGGCCAGCAGATCAGCGGCCGGCCCGCTCAGCTTCGTACCGGCGGGGATGGGGCCGTCCTTCTCGGCCTTGCGCTTCTCGATCCGCTCCAGCAGCTCGCGCTGGGCGGCCAGCTCCGCCTCGGCCTCGGAGACGGCCGGGGCGGCCGGGGTGTCACCGTCGGCGCTTCCGTCGGTCCCCGCGGCGGGGACCGCGCCGGACGCCGCCGCGTCATCGGTACCGTCGGCGCTTTCCTCGTCGCTCGCTTCGGAGGCCGCCTCTTCGGGCCCGGCTGCCGGCTCCTCTGCCGGGATGTCCGTGGAGGCGTCCGCGACAACGCTGTCGTCGTCGGTGGCCGAGGGGCCGGGGGATTCCCCCCGGGGAAGCGCAGTCACAGCGTGCTCCAGTCCTGGTCGGGATAGCGGTGCACGGGCGCCGACACATCGTCGAGCGCGCGGCAGATCTCGTCAGGAAGACTAAGCGCCTCCACTGACAATGCCTCCGCGAGCTGGCGCGCGTTGCGCGCGCCGACGATCGGGGCCACCACCCCCGGCCGGTCCCGCACCCAGGCGAGCGCCACCTGGAGCGGCGTCGTGGCCAGCCCGTCGGCCGCGGTCGCCACGGCGTCCACGATGCGGCTCGCCGGGTCGTCGAGGTACGGCTCGACGAACGGGGCCAGCAGCTCGGAGGCGCCGCGCGAGCCCGCCGGGGTGCCGGTGCGGTACTTGGCGGTCAGCACGCCCCGGCCCAGCGGCGACGACGGCAGCAGCCCGACACCGAGGTCGAGCGCCGCCGGCAGCACCTCGCGCTCCACGCCCCGTTGCAGCAGCGAGTACTCCATCTGCGTACTGGCCAGCCGGGTCCGCACGCCGGGCGAGGCCAGCTGCCAGGTCGCGGCCTTGGCCAGTTGCCAGCCGCAGAAGTTCGACACCCCGGCGTACCGGGCGCGCCCGCTGGACACCGCGATGTCGAGTGCCTGGAGCGTCTCGTCCAGCGGCGTCACCGGGTCGAAGGCGTGCACCTGCCACAGGTCCACGTAGTCGGTGTTGAGCCGGGCCAGCGAGGCGTCGAGGGCGGCCAGCAGGTGCCCGCGCGAACCGTTGAACCTGCGGTAGGGGTCGGGCACACTGCCGGCCTTCGTCGCGATGACCAGATCGTGCCGCGGCACCAGGCCCTCGACGAGGCGCCCGAGCAGGTACTCGGACTCGCCGCCGCCGTACACGTCCGCGGTGTCGACCAGGGTGCCGCCCACCTCCCAGAAGGCCTTCAGCTGCTCGGCAGCGTCGTGCTCGTCGGTGTCCCGGCCCCAGGTGAGGGTGCCGAGCCCGATCCGGGACACTCGAAGGCCGGTGCGGCCGAGATGCCTCTGCTCCATGGGCGCTGAGATTACTGGCCGGGTGTCCACTCGTCGCAGGCCTGTGGACAACCGGGGCCCGGGTCACCCCTGCCGGATCGTGTTCCCGCGCGCTAGAGTCCGGAGCACAGGGACGTTACTGATCAGTAAGGGGAGCGGTTATGCGGCTCGGCATCAATCTCGGTTACTGGGGTGCGGGGATGGACGGGGACAACCTCGCCGTCGCGCAGGAGGCCGACCGGCTCGGCTACGACGTCTGCTGGGCTGCCGAGGCCTACGGCTCGGACGCCCCGACCGTGCTGACCTGGGTGGCCGCGCAGACCGAGTCCATCGACATCGGCTCCGCGATCATGCAGATCCCGGCCCGCCAGCCCGCCATGACGGCGATGACCGCGGCCACTCTCGACTCGCTCTCCGGCGGCCGGTTCCGGCTCGGCCTCGGGGTGTCGGGACCGCAGGTCTCCGAGGGCTGGTACGGCGTCAAGTTCGACAAGCCGCTGGCCCGCACCCGGGAGTACGTCGAGATCGTCCGCAAGGCGATGACCCGCGAGCGGCTCTCGTACGAGGGACAGCACTGGACGCTCCCGCTGCCGGACGGACCGGGCAAGCCGATCAAGCTGACCGTCCACCCGCAGCGCGAGCACATCCCGCTGTACATCGCCGCGATCGGCCCGAAGAACCTGGAGCAGACCGGTGAGATCGCGGACGGGGCGCTGCTGATCTTCCCCTCCGCGGACCACCTGGAGGACACCGCGGTGAAGCATCTGCGGGCGGGCCGGGAGAAGGCCGGCAAGACCATGGAGGGCTTCGACGTCTGCCCGACCCTGCCGCTCGCCGTCGGCGACGACGTGAACGGCCTCGCCGACATGTTCCGGCCGTACACCGCGCTGTACGTCGGCGGCATGGGCAGCCGCAAGCAGAACTTCTACAACCAGCTCGCCCGGCGCATGGGGTACGAGAAGGAAGCCGCAGAGGTCCAGGACAAGTACCTGTCCGGCGACAAGAGCGGTGCGGCCGCCGCCGTGCCGCACCGGCTGATCGACCAGACCACGCTGCTGGGGCCGGTGGAGCGGATCTCCGACCGGATGCAGGCCTACGCGGCCGCGGGGGTCACCACCCTGACCCTGGCCCCGGCCGGCTTCACGCTCGACGAGCGGATCGCCGCGCTGCGCGCCGGTACGGACGCGCTGGAGCGGTCCGGGCTCGCCTGAGGCCCGTTGCCCGCGGCGGGGCAGCACTACGGCCGTGGTGGGGGCTCGGGGGTCTCCCCGCCACGGCCGTCACGCGGAACAACGCGACCGGGGCGGTTGGGTTACGGGGCCCGTGCGGAAACGGTTCCCCAGCGGTGTATCCACACCGTCCGCACGTTCGGCCCAGTCCGGGGGCCTTCCTGTTGCCCGTCGGCGCCGGGAGCATTTGACTGTCGCTCGGCGGATGCCGGCACGGAGGTGACAGTGATGCTCTCGGCAAAGAACCTGTTCCAGGAGATTCTCGACGACGACGAGTCGTTCCGGCTGTTCTGCTCCATCGCCGCCGGCGGGGAGTCCCAGGGAGGCTGGGAGAACGGCCGCATCGCGGCCCTCGCACCCGCCGGCCAGCGCGCGCTGGCCCCCAAGATCGCCCGGCACGGAGCCGACGAGGACAAGCACGGCCGGATCTTCAACGCCCTGCTCAGGAAGCGCGGACTCACGCCCGTCGAGGTGCCGCACGAGACCGACTACACGATGCTGCTGGAGAAGTACGGCATCGGCCTCGCCCATGAGCGGCTGGGGCGGGAGGAACCGCTCGCCGAGCGCGACATCATCACCTACCTCGCGCACAGCCGGGTGACCGAACAGCGCGCCTCCGAGCAGATGCGGCTGCTGCGGAGGTACTTCGCCGACCACCCCGACCTGGGCCGCGCGGTACGGATGATCTCGAACGACGAGGACAACCACCTGGCGTACTGCCACGAGGAGCTGCTGCGCTTCGCCCGGTCGGGACACGGCCGCACGATCCAGAGCATCCTGCGCGAGTGCGCACTCGGCGAGATCCGGGTCTACCGCGACGTCAGCCTCGCGGTGATGGACCACATGGGCCGCATCCTGGGCTGGCCCAGGGCCAAGGCCGCCGTGCTGGCCGCGGGAATCCACGCCGTCTACGCGTACGAGCGCCTCGTGGGCTGGCGGCGCATGGTGAGCCTGGTGCCGCCCGAGCGGCGCGACGCGCTGGGCGGTCCGGCCGTGCCGGCCCCCGAGTTCGGCTGAGAGGCTGTCGCGTGACCGCCGGCTCCGCCGCCCCCGTCAGAGCCAGCCGCGCCGCTTGAACTGCCGGTACAGGCCCAGGACCACGCCCGCCATCAGCAGGATCACCGCCGGGTAGGCCCACGCCCACCTCAGCTCCGGCATGTGCTTGAAGTTCATGCCGTAGATCCCCGCGACCATGGTCGGCACCGCCGCCATCGCCGCCCAGGCCGAGATCTTGCGCATGTCGTCGTTCTGCCGCACCCCCATCTGGGCGAGGTGCGCGGACAGGATGTCGGAGAGCAGCCGGTCGAGGCCCTCCACCTGCTCGTTGGCGCGCGTCAGATGGTCCTGCACGTCCCGGAAGAAGGGCTGCGACCGCTCGCGGACGAAGGGCACCCCCGCGCTCGCCAGCCGGGCCATCGGGGCGGCCAGCGGGACCGTCGCCCTGCGGAACTCCAGCACCTGGCGCTTGAACGTGTAGATGCGGGCCGCGGTGTTCTTGGAGTCGCCGGTGACGGACGGGGCGAAGACCTCCGTCTCCAGCTCCTCCAGGTCGACCTGGAGCTCGCCCGCGACATCGATGTAGTGGTCCACGACCGCGTCGCTGATCGCGTACAGCACCGCCGTGGGCCCGTGCTTGAGCACATCGGCCTCGGACTCCAGCCGGCGGCGCACGGCGGCCAGCGGCGCGGCCTCGCCGTGGCGGACCGTCACCACGAACGAGTCGCCTATGAACACCATCAGTTCGTCCGTGCTGACCGTGTCGCTCCCGTGGTCGTACAGGACCGGCTTTATCACCGCGAACAGCGAGTCGTCGTACACCTCCAGCTTCGGCCGCTGGTGCGCGGCCAGGGCGTCCTCCACCGCCAGCGGGTGCAGCCCGAACTCGCTGCTGACCAGTTCGAACTCCTTCTCCGTCGGCTCGTGCAGGCCGATCCACAAGAAGGCGTCGCCGGTGGCCCGAGCCTCTTCGAGCGCATCGGAGAAGTCGGCCGGGCCGTCGGTGCGGCGTCCGTCCCGGTAGATGGCGCAGTCCACGATCACGGCGCGCATTCTGCCCTGCTCCGGTTCCCGGCGCACCTTTGCCGGAGCGGCTGCCTAAGGGCTGTCCCGCCAGGAACCGCGGGACAGCCCTTAGGCTGGCCGGTATGCCCACCCTGATCCTCGTACGCCACGGACGCTCCACCGCCAACACGGCCGGGGTGCTCGCGGGCCGGACTCCCGGCGTCGCGCTCGACGAGCGCGGCGCCGAGCAGGCCGCGGCGCTCCCCGGCCGGCTGGCCGCGCTGCCCATCGCCGCGGTCGTCAGCAGCCCCCTGCAACGCTGCCGCGAGACGCTGCGGCCGCTGCTCGACGCCCGGCCGGACCTGCCGCTGCACACCGAGGAGCGGATCAGCGAGTGCGACTACGGCGACTGGGCGGGCCGCAAGCTCGCCGAGCTCGCCGACGAGCCGCTGATGACGGTCGTGCAGCAGCACCCGTCGGCGGCGGCGTTCCCCGGCGGCGAGTCCATGAGGGCGATGCAGGCACGCGCCGTCGACGCGGTCCGGGAGTGGAACGCGCGGATCGAGGCGGAGCACGGCGAGAGCGCCGTCTACGTGATGTGCTCGCACGGCGACATCATCAAGTCCCTTGTCGCCGACGCGCTCGGCATGCACCTGGACCTCTTCCAGCGGGTCCACGCCGACCCGTGCTCGGTCACCGCGATCCGTTACACCAGGCTGCGGCCCTTCCTGCTGAGGCTCGGCGACACGGGCGATCTCGCCCCGCTGGCCCCGCGCGAACCGGCCCCCGACGAGGGCGGGACGGCGGACGGAGAGGCCGATGCCGCGGTCGGGGGCGGCGCTGGGGCGCCGTGATCGCTCCGCGCAGTAGGGTGGACGCGCCGTAGGCGCCTTTCCGGGAGATCTCTCCCGTCGCCCCGGCCGACCCCTCATCCGCATCACATCACAAGGGAGACAGGACGTGTCCCGTCAGGTGTTCCTCTACGACCCCCCGGACCGTTTCGTGGCCGGTACGGTCGGGCTGCCTGGACGTCGTACGTTCTTCCTCCAGGCATCCTCAGGCGGACGTGTCACCAGCGTGGCCCTGGAGAAGACCCAAGTCGCCGCGCTCGCCGAGCGGGTGGACGAACTGCTCGACGAGGTGGTCCGCCGCACCGGGGGGAATTCCCCGGTGCCCGCGGTGGCCCCGATGGACGTCACCGACACCGCTCCGCTCGACGTCCCCGTCGAGGAGGAGTTCCGCGTCGGCACGATGGCACTCGCCTGGGACGGCGAGGAACAGCGCATGATCGTCGAGGCGCAGGCACTGGTCGAGCTGGACGCGGAATCCGTCGAGGATCTCGCGGAGGCCGAGGAGCGGCTCCTCCAGGACGAGGAGAACGGCCCGCCGATGCTCCGGGTCCGGCTCAGCGGGGCGCAGGCCCGCGCCTTCGCCAAACGCGCCCTGGACGTCGTGAACGCCGGCCGCCCGCCGTGTCCGCTGTGCAGTCTGCCGCTCGATCCGGAAGGACACGTATGCCCCCGCCAGAACGGATACCGCCGCGGGGCCTGACCGACGCCGAGCGGATGACCCTGCTCGGCAAGGGTGAGCTCACCGTTCTCGGACAGGTCCGGGGGGCGTCCAACGCGGTGCTGTACTGCTCGGTCGCGTACGAGGGCGAGCAGACGCACTGCGTCTACAAGCCGGTGGCCGGAGAACAGCCCCTGTGGGACTTCCCCGACGGCACGCTCGCCCAGCGCGAGGTGGCCGCCTACGAGGTGTCGGAGGCGACCGGCTGGGGTCTGGTGCCGCCGACCGTGCTCCGGGACGGGCCCTACGGCCAGGGCATGTGCCAGCTGTGGATCGAGGCCGCGCCGCAGGGCGAGGACGAACCGGGGCTGCTCGCGCTCGTCGAGGACGAGGAGCCCGCCGAGGGCTGGAAGGCCGTGGCCCTCGCCGAGGTCGGGGAGGGGAAGACCGCGCTGCTGGTCCACGCGGACGACCCCAGGCTGCGGCGGCTCGCGGTGCTGGACGCGGTGATCAACAACGGCGACCGGAAGGGCGGGCACCTGCTGCCGGCGCCCGACGGCCGGCTGTACGGGATCGATCACGGCGTCACCTTCAACGCCGACGACAAGCTGCGCACCCTGCTGTGGGGCTGGGCGGGCGAGCCGCTGCCGGCGGAGGCCGTGGAGGTGCTCGACCGGCTGGCCGGGGAGCTGGAGGCGGGGGCCGCGCTGGTCACCCGGCTGGGCGAACTGATCACCGCGGCCGAGATCGAGGCGCTGCGGACCCGTGTGGCGGGGCTGCGGGCCACGGGGCTCCACCGGGAGCCGAGCGGTGGCTGGCCGGCCATTCCGTGGCCGCCCGTATAGGCCGGGGCGCGGCGGGCGGCCCCTGACGCGTCCGCCCCTCCCGGGCCGGCCCCGGTACGCGGCCGGGGGAGCGAGGCACCTTTCCGGGCCGTGCGCAAGAGTGCCTCTTCGGACAGGTTGCCCCCTCCGGTTCGTATCCGGAAGCCGCGTCCGGTTACGCTCATTGCATGCATGCCTGGCCCGCTTCTGAGGTCCCCGCCCTGCCTGGCAAGGGCCGCGACCTTCGGATCCACGACACCGCGACCGGCGGACGGATCACCCTTGACCCCGGTCCCGTCGCCCGCATCTATGTCTGCGGCATCACGCCGTACGACGCGACCCATATGGGTCATGCGGCGACTTACAACGCGTTCGACCTCGTTCAGCGCGTGTGGCTCGACACCAAGCGGCAGGTTCACTATGTCCAGAACGTGACTGACGTGGACGATCCGCTGCTGGAGCGGGCCGTGCGCGACGGTGAGGACTGGACCGAGCTCGCCGAGCGCGAGACGGCCCTGTTCCGTGAGGACATGACTGCCCTGCGCATGCTCCCGCCGCAGCACTACATCGGAGCCGTCGAGGCGATACCCGGCATCGTGCCGCTCGTCGAACGACTCCGTGACGCGGGCGCCGCCTACGACCTCGACGGCGATGTGTACTTCTCCGTCGACACCGACCCGCGCTTCGGCCAGGTCTCCAACCTGGACGCCGAGGCGATGCGGCTGCTCTCCGCCGAGCGCGGCGGCGACCCGGAGCGGCCGGGCAAGAAGAACCCCCTCGACCCGATGCTCTGGATGGCCGCCCGTGAGGGCGAGCCGAGCTGGGACGGCGCCTCGCTCGGGGCCGGCCGGCCCGGCTGGCACATCGAGTGCGTCGCCATCGCCCTGGACCATCTCGGCATGGGCTTCGACGTCCAGGGAGGCGGCTCCGACCTCGCCTTCCCGCACCACGAGATGGGCGCCTCGCACGCCCAGGTGCTGACCGGCGAGCACCCGTTCGCCCAGGCGTACGTGCACGCCGGCATGGTCGGCCTGGACGGCGAGAAGATGTCGAAGTCCAAGGGGAACCTGGTCTTCGTCTCGGTGCTCCGCCGCGACGGCGTGGACCCGGCGGAGATCCGTCTCGCCCTGCTCTCGCACCACTACCGGTCCGACTGGGAGTGGACCGACCAGGTGCTCGCCGACGCGGTGGAGCGTCTCGCGCGCTGGCGCGCCGCCGTCTCGCGGCCCGACGGCCTCTCCGCCGACGCCCTGGTCGAGGAGGTCCGCGAGGCCCTCGCCGACGATCTGGACACCCCGGCGGCCCTGGCCGCGGTGGACCGCTGGGCCGAGCGGCAGACCGCCGACGGCGGCACGGACGAGGGGGCGCCGGGACTCGTCTCGCGCACCGTCGACGCGCTGCTTGGTGTCGCGCTGTAACTGCCCCCGGTATTACGTCCGTTCACCGGCCCCGAACTTCTTGATGAAGTTCGGGGCCGGTTCCGTTTTGTCCATGGTCAAATGCTCGATGCTGCGCTAAAAGCGCTCTATGCAATCATCAACGCGCATCAGAACGGCAGTTGTTGCAGCGCTGCTGGGGCTGTTCGCCGTCCTCTCCGGACCGGGCAGCGCAGAGGCGGATCCGGCCGCCCCCGCCGGGTCGACGGTCGGCGATCTCACCGGCTTCTCGGCCGACGGATCCGTCTACCACCTGCGTGCGGGGGCCGCCGAGGCCCGCGTCAGCTTCGTGTCCGACGAGACCTTCCGGATCGAACTCGCCCCGGACGGCACGTTCTCGGACCCGGCCGGCGACGCCATCGTGCTGCCTCAGGGATCGCCGCCCCGCACCCGGTGGAAGGAGCGCAGCGACCGCTACGACCTCTCCACCGGGGACGTCACGCTGCGTGCCTACAAGTCGCCCCTGCGATTCGCCCTGTACCGGGCAGACGGCAGCCAGGTCTGGTCCGAGGCCAAGGGGCTCAGCTGGGACGGCGAGCAGACCACCCAGACCCTCGCACGCGGCGCCGACGAGCAGTTCTACGGCGCCGGTATGCAGAACGGCCGCGGCAACACCTCGCACCGGGGGCAGACCGTCGAGGTCGGCGTCGACTACAACTGGGACGACGGCGGACATCCCAACTCGGTGCCCTTCTACCTCTCGTCGGCCGGCTACGGCGTCTTCCGCAACACCTTCGCGCCCAATACCTACGCCTTCACCGACCCGGTGACCACCAGCGCGAAGGAACAGCGCTTCGACGCCTACTACTTCGCGGGTGACGCCAAGGAGGTCATAGGCCAGTACACCGAGCTCACCGGCAAGCCGTTCCTGCCGCCCGTGTACGGCATGGAGATCGGTGACGCCGACTGCTACCTGCACAACGCCAACCGCGGCGAGCGCCACACCCTGGACTCGCTGAAGGTCGCCGACGGCTACGTCGAGAACGACATGCCGAACGGCTGGATGCTCGTCAACGACGGCTACGGCTGCGGTCACGAGGACCTCGCGGAGACCGCCAAGGGCCTCCAGGACCGCGACATGCAGCTCGGCCTGTGGACCCAGGACGGCATCGACAAGATCGCTGAACAGGTCAAGGCGGGCCAGCGCGTCGCCAAGCTCGACGTGGCCTGGATCGGGGACGGCTACAAGTTCGCCCTGGACGGCTGCAAGGACGCCTACAAGGGCATCGAGGACAACAGCGACGCCCGTGGCTTCACCTACGCCCCCGAGAGCTGGTCGGGCGCGCAGCGCTGCGGTGTCCAGTGGTCCGGCGACCAGTACGGCACCTGGGACTACATCCGCTGGCAGATCCCGACCTACGCGGGCGCCACGATGTCCGGCCTCGCCTACACCACGGGCGACGTCGACGGCATCTTCGGCGGCAGCGCCAAGACGTACACCCGTGACCTCCAGTGGAAGATGTTCCTGGGCACCACGATGACCATGGACGGCTGGGCGGACAGCGACAAGCAGCCCTTCCGTTACGGGGAGCCGTACACCTCCGTCAACCGCGACTACCTCAAGCTCAAGGAGTCGCTGCTGCCGTACCAGTACTCCTACGCGCACGAGGCGACGAAGACCGGCGTCGGCATGGTCCGCCCGCTGGTGCTGGAGTACCCGGACGACCCGAAGGCCGCGACGGACGCGGCGAAGTACGAGTTCATGTCCGGCGAGGACTTCCTCGTCGCCCCCGTCTACCAGGACAGCACCGAGCGCGACGGCATCTACCTGCCGAAGGGCACCTGGACCGACTACTGGACCGGACGGACCTACCAGGGCCCGGCCACTGTCGACGACTACAGCGCCCCGCTCGACACCCTGCCGCTGTTCGTCAGGGGCGGCGCCAGCGTGCCGATGTGGCCGGGCATCCGCTCGTACAAGGACCGCACGGCCGGCTCCCCGCTCGCCTGGGACATCTACCCGCAGGGCAAGTCCTCGTTCACCCTGTACGAGGACGACGGCGTGACCCGCAAGCACCGCGACGGCGCGTACGCCACCCAGACCGCCGATGTCCGCGCCCCGGCCAAGGGCGCGGGCGACATCACCGTGAACATCGGTGAGAGCAAGGGGAAGTTCACCGGGAAGCAGAGCAGCCGCCCGTACGAGTTCAGTGTGCACACCGGCTCCGAGCCGAGCGCGGTGAAGCTCACCGGCAAGCTGCCCCGGCTCGGCTCCGCCGCCGCGTACGCCTCGGCGAAGCAGGGCTGGTGGTACGACCGCGACGACCGCGGTGGTGTGGTGAAGATCAAGACGGCACCGCTGTCCACGGGCAAGAAGTTCTCCGTGAAGCTGGAGAAGGCCAGCGCGGTCGGCGGACGGAACGCGGCCGCGACGGCCACCGTCTCCGCGCCGCGGGGCCAGGAGGTCGGCGCGGGCGCCACGGCCACCGTCGCCGTCGACGTCACCGCGGGCAAGGCCGACGTCACGGACGCGGCCGTCTCCCTGGACGTCCCCGAGGGCTGGAAGACCACCCCGGCCCCCGCCGTGCACCGGATCCCGGCGGGTACCACCCGGCGGGTCGAGGTGTCGGTCACCCCGGCGGAGGACGCCGCGCCGGGTGAGGCGCGGATCACCGCGCGCGCCCGCTACCGCTCTGCGGGCGAATCCCGTACGGCGGTCCGGCGGATCGCCGCCGGGGTGATGCCGGCGCCGCCCACCGGTGAGGTGTGGGCGAGCGATCTGGCGTGGCTGAGTTCGGTCAACGGCTACGGTCCGGCGGAGCGCGACCGCAGCAACGGCGAATCGGGCGCGGCCGACGGCGGCCCGCTCACGCTGGCCGGGAAGGTGTACGAGAAGGGGATCGGCACCCACGCCGACTCCGACATCGAGGTCTATCTCGGCGGACAGTGCTCGAAGTTCACCGCGGACGCGGGGATCGACGACGAGATCGACGGATACGGCGAGGTCGCGTTCTCCGTCGAGGCCGACGGCAAGGTCCTCTGGACCTCGCCGAAGGTGACGGGGGCGTCGGCGGCCGTACCGGTCGACGTGCCGCTCGACGGCGCGCGCCACGTGCGTCTGAAGGTCACGGACACCAACGGGTCCAAGACCGGCGACCACGGTGACTGGGGCGCCGCGCGCTTCACCTGCTCCTGAGGGTCCGCGACGAAGCGAGGGAGCCGGGCGGGTGTCCACCCGCCCGGCTCCCGGCTGTCCGGCTCAGTCCTCCGACGAATCCTCCGACGCGCTGCCCGGCGAGTCCTCCGGCGGATCCTGCGAGGCATCCTCCGGGGCGCTTCCCGGAGCGGCCTCCGGCCGTTCGCCCGGCGCGGAGTTCGGCGGGGAGCCCGGAGCGGGGCCTGCCGCGGACCCGGTCGCGGACCCGCTTCCCGAACCGCTCACCGGCCCCGGTCCGGTATCCGGCCGGGGCGGCTTCGGCGGCCTGGTCCGGCCGCTCGACGTGTCCCGCAGATACGAGCCGTCGCCGCTCTCCGTCGCGTGCCCGCCCGGACCGGAACCCGGGCCGGGGTCCCGGCGCCGCAGATAGCGCTCGAACTCCCGGGCGATGGCCTCGCCGCTCGCCTCGGGAAGCTCCGCGGTGT
The DNA here is from genome assembly GCF_044744085.1 of Streptomyces sp. NPDC087428. NCBI lineage: Bacteria > Bacillati > Actinomycetota > Actinomycetes > Kitasatosporales > Streptomycetaceae > Streptomyces > Streptomyces sp. NPDC087428. The sequence continues at coordinate 259,874 of NZ_JBIUXR010000013.1, read as the reverse complement.
CCCGGGCCTCCTCCAGCGTCTGCACGTACTCCGCCACCTCGCTGTCCTCGGCGGCCAGTTGGTCGACCCCGAGCTGCCAGGCGCGCGCGTCCTCGGCCAGTTCACCCAGCGGGATGCGCAGCCCGATGAGATCCTCCAGGCGGTTCAGCAGCGCCAGGGTGGCCTTCGGGTTGGGCGGCTGCGACACGTAGTGCGGCACCGCCGCCCACAGGCTCACGGCCGGCACACCCGCGTGGGTGCACGCCTCCTGGAGGATGCCGACGATGCCGGTCGGCCCCTCGTACCTGGTCTCCTCCAGGTCCATGGTCCGCGCCAGGTCCGGATCGGACGTGACGCCGCTGACCGGGACCGGACGGGTGTGCGGGGTGTCGCCGAGCAGCGCACCGAGCACCACCACCATCTCGACGCCCAGTTCATGGGCGAAGCCCAGGATCTCGTTGCAGAACGAGCGCCAGCGCATCGACGGCTCGATGCCCCGGACCAGGACGAGGTCGCGGGGCTTGTCCCCGCCGATGCGGACCACGGAGAGCCGGGTCGTCGGCCAGGTGACCTTGCGCACCCCGCCGTCCAGCCACACCGTCGGGCGGTTGACCTGGAAGTCGTAGTAGTCCTCGGCGTCCAGCGCCGCGAACACCTCGCCCTTCCACTCCCGGTCCAGGTGCGCGACCGCCGTGGAAGCGGCGTCACCTGCGTCGTTCCACCCCTCGAACGCCGCCACCATGACCGGGTCGATCAGCTCGGGAACGCCCTCGAGCTCGATCACCCAGGCCTCCTTCCGAAGTTCCCTTGCGTACGGAACAACCTTACGGCTTCCGGCCACCCTCGCCGCAGCCCCCGCGCACGGCCGGGCGAACCCGGGCCACGAAGGTGCATCACCGGCCGAATCAGGGCATCAGGTCCGCCATACATCCGAGCTGTGTGGGGGCAATTTCGCCTCAACCCTGGACGTTGGGGCCTTCGGGGCGCTATACATCGGATGACCAGAGCAGAGGTCCGATGTTATTTCCCCTGGGGGCGCACATGAGTCAGACCGTCACGGATTTCGAGGTTCACGACATCCGTTTTCCGACCTCGGAACAACTGGACGGCTCGGACGCCATGAACCCCGATCCCGACTACTCGGCTGCCTATGTCGTACTGCGTACCGACGCCGCGGACCATGATGGTGGCGGTATCGAGGGACATGGCTTCTGTTTCACCATCGGGCGCGGCAACGAGGTGATGGCGGCCGCCATCCAGGCGCTGCGGCCCTATGTGGTGGGGCGTCCCGTGCCCCGCACCGCGGCCGACCTCGGTGCGCTGTACCGGGACCTCACCCACGATTCCCAACTCCGCTGGCTGGGGCCCGAGAAGGGCGTGATGCACATGGCGGCCGGCGCGGTCGTCAACGCCGCCTGGGACCTGGCGGCGAAGCGGGCGGACAGACCCGTCTGGCAGTTCCTGGCCGAGATGACGCCCGAGGAGCTCGTCTCCCTCGTCGACTTCCGCTACCTCAGCGACGCCCTCACCCCCGAGGAGGCGCTCGCGATCCTGCGCGCCGCCGAACCGGGCCGGGCCGAGCGGGCCGAGCGGCTGCGCGCCGAGGGATACCCCGCCTACACCACCTCGCCCGGCTGGCTCGGCTACTCCGACGACAAGCTGGTCAGACTGGCGAAGGAGGCCGTCGCCGACGGCTTCACCCAGATCAAGCTGAAGGTCGGCGGCAACCTGGAGGACGACGTCCGCAGGCTCGGGCTCGCCCGTGAGGCCGTCGGCACCGATGTACGGATCGCGGTCGACGCCAACCAGCGCTGGGACGTCGCCGACGCGGTGGAGTGGATGACCGCGCTCGCGCCGTACGACCCGCACTGGATCGAGGAGCCGACCAGCCCCGACGACATCCTCGGCCACGCCGCCGTGCGCGCCGGGCAGCCGGTCAAGGTCGCCACCGGCGAACACGTCGCCAACCGGGTCGTGTTCAAGCAGCTGCTCCAGGCCGGCGCGGTCGACTTCGTCCAGATCGACGCCGCCCGGGTCGCGGGTGTCAACGAGAACCTGGCGATCCTGCTGCTCGCCGCCAAGTACGGCGTTCCGGTCTGCCCGCACGCGGGCGGCGTCGGCCTGTGCGAGCTGGTGCAGCACCTCTCGATGTTCGACTATGTGGCGGTCTCCGGCACCTGGGAGGACCGAGTGATCGAATACGTCGATCATCTGCACGAACACTTCGCCGACCCCACCGTGATCGACTCGGGCCGCTACCGGACACCTTCGTCCCCGGGCTTCTCCGCCCGGATGCTTCCCGGGTCGATCGCCGCACACCGCTACCCGGAGGGCCCCGTATGGCAGGCCCGCCGCACCACTGAGGAGGACGGCCGATGACCGGCACACGCGACTTCGAGGGAATGAACGCCCTGGTGACGGGCGGTGCCTCCGGGATCGGGGCCGCCGTCGCGACCATGCTCCTGGAGCGCGGGGCCCGCGTCGCGGTCCTCGACCGGGAGACCGCGGGCGCCCCCGAGGGCACCCTCGCCGTCACGGCGGACGTCAGCGACGACGCGGCCGTGCGCGAGGCGGTCGACCGGGCGGCAGCCGAACTGGGCTCCCTGCACACGCTCGTCTCGAACGCGGGCATCGGTTCCATCGGCACCGTCGAGGACAACGACGACGACGAGTGGACCCGGGTCCTGGACATCAACGTCCTCGGCATGGTCCGCACCGCCCGGCACGCCCTGCCGCATCTGCGGCGCGCCGGCGCCGAGCGCCCCGGCGCCGTCTCGATCACGCAGACCTGTTCGATCGCCGCGACCGCCGGGCTGCCGCAGCGCGCCCTGTACAGCGCGAGCAAGGGCGCGGTCCTCTCGCTGACCCTCGCGATGGCCGCCGACCACGTCCGCGAGGGCGTCCGCGTCAACTGCGTCAACCCCGGGACCGCGGACACCCCGTGGGTCGGCCGGCTGCTCGGCCAGGCCGACGACCCGGCCGCAGAGCGCGCGGCGCTCAGCGCCCGCCAGCCGCTGGGCCGGCTGGTCTCCGCCGACGAGGTGGCCGCCGCGGTCGTCTACCTCGCCAGCCCCGCCGCGGCCTCCGTGACGGGTACCGCACTGGCCGTCGACGGCGGAATGCAGGGCCTGCGCCTGCGCCCCGCCGGCAGCTGACCGGAGGGTGCGCGGCCCGAGCCGAACATCTGGGCCGCGCACCCCGCACCACCTGCACCACGCACCCCAGTAATGCCATCAGATCTCCGAGCCGGTACTCCACAAAGGAACGGGACACCAATGAGAGTGCGTACGACGAGTGCGGCAGCCTGCGCCGTACTGCTGGCCGTCACTGCCCTCGCGGGCTGCAACCGCGAATCATCGGACGACGGTGCGGGTGGCGGGAAGGTCGGTATCGACCTGCCGCGCAGCGACAGCGACTTCTGGAACTCCTACCAGAACTACATCCAGAAGGGGGTCAAGAGCGGCGAGGTCAAGGCGCTGCCGCTCACCAACTCGCAGAACGACATCGGCAAGCTGGTCGCCAACGTCCAGACCTTCACCGACCAGGGCGCCAAGGCCGTGGTGATGGCTCCTCAGGACACCGGCGCGATAGCCGAGTCGCTCAGCACCCTGAACGAGAAGAAGATCCCGGTCATCAGCGTCGACACCCGCCCCGACAAGGGCAACATCTACATGGTGGTGCGCGCCGACAACAAGGCGTACGGGGCCAACGCCTGCAAGTACCTCGGCGAGCAGCTGAAGGGCAAGGGCAAGGTCGTCGAGTTCCAGGGCGACCTCTCCTCGATCAACGGCCGCGACCGCTCCGAGGCCTTCAAGACCTGCATGGAGAAGGACTTCCCGGACATCAAGGTGTTCGAGCTGGCCACCGACTGGAAGGGTGACGTCGCCTCCGCGAAGCTCCAGTCGACGCTGGCCGCCCACCCCGACATCAACGGCATCTACATGCAGGCCGGCGGTGTCTTCCTCCAGCCGACCCTCGCGCTCCTGGAGCAGAAGAAGCTGCTGAAGCCGGCCGGTTCGCCGGGCCACATCACCATCATCTCCAACGACGGCATCCCGGAGGAGTTCGACGCCATCAAGGCCGGGAAGATCGACGCGACGATCTCCCAGCCGGCCGACCTGTACGCGAAGTACGCGCTGTACTACGCCAAGGCGGCGCTGGACGGGAAGACCTTCAAGGAGGGCCCGACCGACCACGACTCCAACATCATCAAGATCCCCAACGGCTTCGAGGACCAGCTCCCCGCGCCGCTGGTGACCAAGGACAACGTCGACGACCCGAAGCTGTGGGCCAACCAGCTGGAGAAGAAGAGCTAGCCATGGACCAGGCACCACCACCTGCCGTACAGGCGGAAGGCGTTGTCAAACGCTTCGGACCCACCGTCGCGCTCGACGGGGTGCAGCTCACCGTGCAGCCCGGTGAGTCGCACGCCCTCGTCGGCCGCAACGGCGCGGGCAAGTCGACCCTGGTCAGCGTGCTGACCGGACTCCACAGGGCGGACGCGGGCACGGTCACCTTCGGCGGGGAGCCCGCGCCCGCCTTCGGGGACACCACGGCCTGGCAGTCGAAGGTCGCCTGCGTCTACCAGAAGTCCATGGTCGTCCCCGATCTGACCGTCGCGGAGAACCTCTTCCTCAACCGGTTCGACGACAACGCCCGCTGGATCAGCTGGGGGCGGCTGCGCAAGCGCGCGGAGCAGCTCCTCGCCGACTACGGCGTCCAGGTCGACCCGAACACCCGGGCGCGCGACCTCGCCGTCGAGCAGCGGCAGTTCGTCGAGATCGCCCGCGCGCTGTCCTTCGGCGCGCGGCTGATCATCCTCGACGAGCCGACCGCCCAGCTCGACGCCCGGGGCATCGGGCGGCTCTTCGACAAGCTCCGGGAACTGCAGAGCCAGGGAGTGGCGTTCCTCTTCATCTCCCACCACCTGCAGGAGGTGTACGAGCTCTGCACGGCGGTCACCGTCTACCGCGACGCCCGCCACGTCCTGACCGCCCCGGTGGCGGACGTGTCGAAGACGGACCTGGTGGCGGCGATGACGGGCGAGAAGTCCGGCGGCGCCGTCGCCTGGCACGCGGCCGGCACCGCCGCACCGCCCGACGCGTCGGCGGAGCCCGTCCTGCGCACCGAGGGGCTCACCCTGGAGGGCAGGTTCGAACCCCTGGACCTCCAGGTGCGCCCCGGTGAGGTGCTCGGCCTGGCCGGCTCCGCGGCCAGCGGCAACACCGCGCTGGGCGAGGTCCTGGCGGGGATGCGCAAGGCGGGCGGCGGCACGGTCCGGGTGCACGGCGAGGCCGTGCGCTCGGGGAGCGTGCCGCACGCGCTGGCCGCCGGGATCGGCTACATCCCCGAGGACCGGCACGACCAGGGTCTCGTCCTGCAGCGCAGCGTCGCCGAGAACGCCACCCTCACGGTCACCGACCAGCTCGGACCGTGGGGGACCGTACTGCCCTCCCGTACGCGGGAGTTCGCCCGGGGCATGATCGACTCGCTGGACATCAAGACCCAGGGCCCCGAGCAGCCCGTCTCCGGGCTCTCCGGCGGCAACCAGCAGAAGGTGGTGGTCGCCCGCGCGCTGGCCCGCAAGCCCAGCGTGCTGGTGGCGGTCCGGCCCACCGCGGGGGTGGACGTCAAGTCCAAGGACTCGCTCCTCGGGGTCGTCCGGCGGGTCGCCGACGAGGGCAATGCCGCAGTCGTCGTCTCGGACGAGCTGGACGATCTGCGGGTCTGCGACCGGGTGCTCGCCCTGTTCCACGGGCGAGTGGTCGCCACGTTCGCAAGCGGGTGGACCGACGGGGAACTCGTCGCCGCCATGGAAGGTGTGGGGGAAAGGGAATGACCGGCACGATACGGCCGTCCACGGCCGACGACATCAACAGGGGACCGAAGGGCGGGCTCGGCGACGACAGTCCGCTGAGCCGGCTCAAGCTGATCCGGTGGAGCGACTTCTCCCTGGTGCCGGTGATCCTGGTGCTGATGGTGATCGGCTTCATCGTCTCGCCGGTCTTCCTGACCTCGGACAACCTGATCAGCGTCGTCCAGCAGTCCTCCGAGCTCAGCCTGCTGGTCCTGGGCCAGGCGCTGATCCTGATCTGCGGGCGGATGGACCTGTCGCTGGAGTCGACGATCGGCATCGCGCCCGTCGTCGCCATGTGGCTGGTGCTGCCCGGCGACGACGGCCGCTTCGCCGGCCTCGGAGTGCTCCCCACCTGGATGGCGATTCCGCTCTGTCTGCTGGTGGGCCTCGTCATCGGCGCGATCAACGGCTTCCTGATGCTGAAGCTGCGGGTCAACGGCTTCATCGCCACGCTCGGCATGCTGACCATGCTGCGCGGACTCCACATCGGCATCACCGAGGGCAAGTCCATCACCGACGTCCCGGAGTCCTTCCGCTACCTGGGCAAGAGCCAGTGGTTCGGTGTTCCGGCCGCGGTCTGGATCTGCCTGGTGCTCTTCGCGATCGGCGGCGCGGCGCTGGCCTGGCTGCGGCACGGACGCTCGCTGTACGCGATCGGCGGCAACCCGGAAGCGGCGCGCGCCGCGGGTATCCGGGTCGACCGGGTCACCTGGATCGTGCTCGCCATCGGCGGTCTGCTGGCGGCCTTCGCGGGCATCCTCTACACCGGCCACTACGGCGCGGTCGCCGCGACGCAGGGCAACGGCTGGATCTTCCAGGTGTTCGCCGCGGCGGTCATCGGCGGCATCAGCCTCAAGGGCGGGCGCGGCACCCTGTTCGGTGCGCTGACCGGCGTACTGACGCTTCAGCTGGTGGTCAACGTGATGACCCTCGGCGGCGTCCCGGCCCTGTGGAACCAGTTCCTCAACGGCGCGATCATCATCGTCGCGCTGGTCATCTCCCGCTTCGCGAGCGGTGAGAAGCAGGACTGAGCGGTACCAGCTCAAAAGAACGCCGGCGGGGCTGAACTCTCTTCAGCCCCGCCGGCGTCTCAGGTGCGGGGCTGAGCCCCGGTTCACCCCGCACCCGCCGCTACAGCGTCGACCGCAGCCACTGCTCCACACTGGCCACGTGCACCGTCGCCCAGGACCGCGCGGCCTCCGCGTCACGGTCCCGCAGCGCCGACACGATCGCCCGGTGCTCGTGCAGCGTCCGGCTCACCGCGTCCTCCTGGGTCAGACCGCGCCAGACCCGGGCCCGCGTCGTCGGCCCCGAAAGACCGTCGAGCAACGAGCAGAGCACCGAATTGCCCGACGACTGGACGATGCCGCGGTGGAACTCCAGATCGCAGGCCACCAGCTCCTCGACCGAGGGGCGGCTGCCCAGGGCGTCCAGCTGGGAGCTCAGCAGATCCAGCTGCTCCTCGGTGATCCGGCTCGCCGCCATCGCGGTCGCGGCCGGCTCCAGGATCCGGCGGACCGCCAGGAACTCCAGCACCGTGTCGTCGCGGTGGAAGTCCACCACGAAGCTCAGCGCCTCCAGCAGCAACTGCGGATCCAGACTGGTGACATACGTGCCGTCGCCCTGGCGCACGTCGAGAATGCGGATCAGCGACAGGGCGCGCACCGCCTCCCGCAGCGAGTTGCGGGACAGGCCGAGCTCCGCGGCGAGTTCGCTCTCCTTGGGGAGACGATCGCCGGGCCGTAGCGCACCCGAGACGATCATTCCCTTGATCTTCTCGATGGCCTCGTCAGTGACAGCCATGGGCGACCTCCAGACATCCGATGTATCGCCCTATTATGCGTCCCAGGAGGCGCCCGGTGCGCGCTTCGGGGCAACCCGTGCGACGGCGGTCCCCCGGCGCGGGGCGTTTCGACCGGTTCCGTACGGCGGAGTCCGAAAGCGTCCACCGCGGCCGGCACACACGGGAGGGGGCGGCGTCCACGGATGGACACCGCCCCCTCCCCGCGCGTCAGCTCCTGCGGTCACCGAGCACCGACTCGACGCCGGCCCGGATCTCGTCCGTGGCCAGCCCCCGGATCGTCAGCGTCGTCCGGCGCCGCAGCACGTCGTCCGCCGTCTCGGCCCACTCGTGGTCGCGGGCGTAGGCGACCTGCGCCCAGATCTCCGGCGCGTCCGGGTGGATGCGCTCCGCGAGTGCCGGGTTCTCGTTGGCCAGCCGGGCGATGTCGAAGGACAGCGAACCGTAGTGCGTGGCCAGGTGCCGTGCCGTGTCGGCGGACATCCGCGGTCCGGGAGCGCCGCCGTCGACCAGCAGCCGGTGCGCCACCGCGTTCGGGTTGGCGATACCCGGCAGCGGGAGCTTCTTCGGCAGCCGGGCCATCGGCTCCATGTCCTCGCCCAGCGGGTGACCGGGGAGCGCGGCCAGCTTGTTCATCACGGTGCGGCCGATGTGGCGGAACGTCGTCCACTTGCCGCCCGCCACCGACAGCATCCCGCCGCGGCCCTCCGTCACGACGGTCTCGCGCTTGGCCTTGGCGGTACCGCCGGGACCACCCGGCAGCACCCGCAGACCCGCGAAGGAGTACGTGATCAGATCGCGCGACAGCTGCTGGTCCCGGACGGAGAACGCCGCCTCGTCCAGGATCTGCGCGGTGTCCTGCTCGGTGACCGCGACGTCCGCCGGATCGCCCTCGTACTCCTCGTCCGTCGTACCCAGCAGCAGCATGTCCTCCCACGGCAGGGCGAACGTGATCCGGTACTTGTCGATCGGGGTGGCGAGCGCGGCCTTCCACGGGCGGGTCCGCTTCAGGACGAGGTGCGCGCCCTTGGAGAGACGTATGGAGGGCGCCGCGTCCGGGTTCTCCATCTTCCGCAGGTGGTCGACCCACGGCCCGGTGGCGTTGAGCACCAGCCGGGCGTCGATCCCGAACTCCGTGCCGTCCACGGAATCCCGCAGTTCGGCACCGGTCACCCGGCCCCTGGTGAAGCGGAGCCCGGTCACGGCGGCGTGGTTGAGCACGGCGGCGCCCGCCTCGACGGCCGCGCGGACCGTCATCAGCGCCATCCGCGCGTCGTTCATCTGGTCGTCGCCGTAGACCGCCACGGCCTTCAGGTTGTCGGTCCGCAGCTCCGGCACGTCGCGCTGCGCCTTCGCCGGGCTGATCACGTGGCCGACGCCGTCACCGAAGGCGGAGAGCGCCGAGTACGCGAACACGCCCGCGCCGAGCTTGGCCGCGCCGTGCGGCCCGCCCTTGTAGACCGGCAGGTAGAAGGTGAGCGGGTTGGCGAGGTGCGGTGCGACCTGACGGGACACCGCACGCCGTTCGAAGTGGTTCTCCGCAACCAGCTTCACCGCGCCGGTCTGCAGGTAGCGCAGACCGCCGTGGAGCAGCTTGGAGGAGGCGGAGGAGGTGGCGCCGGCGAAGTCGCCGGCGTCCACCAGGGCCACCCGCAGTCCGGACTGCGCGGCGTGCCAGGCGGTGGAGATGCCCAGGATGCCGCCGCCGATCACCAGGAGGTCGTACGTCGCCTTGGAAAGCTGCTCCCGGGTCTCGGCGCGGCTCGGAAGGGAGCCGGAGGCCGGATGCGTCCCGAGGGCGGGGACGCTCTGCAGGGTGGTCATGTTCTCTACTCCTCGGCTGTGCTGTCGTCGAGCCAGCCCATGGAGCGTTCCACAGCCTTGAGCCAGCTCTTGTACTCGCGGTCGCGGGTGTCCGCGTCCATGCGGGGGGTCCACTCGGCGGCCCGGCGCCAGTTGGCGCGCAGCGCGTCGGTGTCCGGCCAGAAGCCGACGGCCAGGCCGGCGGCGTAGGCGGCGCCGAGGCAGGTGGTCTCGGCGACCATGGGCCGCACCACGGGCGCGTCCAGGAAGTCGGCGAGCGTCTGCATCAGCAGGTTGTTGGAGGTCATGCCGCCGTCGACCTTGAGCGCGGTCAGCTCGACGCCGGAGTCCTTGGTCATGGCGTCGCTGATCTCGCGGGTCTGCCAGGCGGTGGCCTCCAGCACGGCACGGGCGATGTGCGCCTTGGTGACGTAGCGGGTGAGGCCGGCGATGACGCCGCGGGCGTCGGGGCGCCAGTACGGGGCGAACAGTCCGGAGAAGGCGGGCACGAAGTACGCGCCGCCGTTGTCCTCGACCGACGAGGCCAGCGTCTCGATCTCGGCGGCGGACTGGATCAGGCCCATCTGGTCGCGCATCCACTGCACCAGCGAACCGGTGACGGCGATCGACCCCTCCAGGGCGTAGACCGGCTTCTGCTCGCCGATCTGGTAGCCGACCGTGGTCAGCAGCCCGTTGTAGGAGTTGACGGGTGTCTCGCCGGTGTTCAGCAGCATGAAGGTGCCGGTGCCGTACGTGGACTTGGCCTCGCCCTCGGCGAAACACGTCTGGCCGAACAGCGCGGCCTGCTGGTCACCGAGTGCGGAGGCGACCGGTACGCCGTCGAGCACGCCGCCCTTGGCGTGGCCGTAGACCTCGGCCGAGGACCGGATCTCGGGCAGCACCGCGGCCGGGATGCCGATGGACGCGAGGATCTTGCTGTCCCACGCCATGTTGTGCAGGTTCATCAGGAGTGTGCGCGAGGCGTTGGTGACGTCGGTGACGTGCACGCCGCCCTCGGTGCCGCCGGTCAGGTTCCAGATGATCCAGGAGTCCATGGTGCCGAAGAGGATGTCGCCGCGCTCGGCGCGCTCGCGCAGACCCTCGACGTTGTCGAGCAGCCAGCGGACCTTGGGCCCGGCGAAGTACGAGGCGAGCGGCAGCCCGGTCTCGCGGCGGAAGCGGTCCTGGCCCACGTTGCGGCCGAGCTCCTTGCAGAGCGCGTCGGTGCGGGTGTCCTGCCAGACGAGGGCGTTGTGGACGGGCTCACCGGTGTGCTTGTCCCACATCAGCGTGGTCTCGCGCTGGTTGGTGATGCCGATCGCCTTCACGTCGGCGGCGGTGATGCCCGCCTTGACGATGGCGCTCGCCACGACCTCCTGGACGTTCTCCCAGATCTCGGTCGCGTTGTGCTCGACCCAGCCCGGCTTCGGGAAGATCTGCTCGTGCTCCTTCTGGTCGACGGAGACGATCCGGCCGTCCTTGTCGAAGACGATGCAGCGGCTGGAGGTGGTGCCCTGGTCGATGGCCGCGATGAACGGCCCGGTCCCGTGGGTGCCGGTGGTAGGTGCGTCGGTCACGGTGTGCTCCCGGAGGTCTGTGAGGTCTTGGGGTTACGGCGCGGGGCTCTGCGGCTCAGGCGAACGCGAGGTTGTAGAGCCCGCCCGCGAGCGCGCCGCCGATGAGGGGGCCGACGACCGGGATCCAGGCGTAGCCCCAGTCGGAACCGCCCTTGTTCGGCAGCGGAAGCAGCGCGTGCACGATACGCGGACCGAGGTCGCGAACCGGGTTGATCGCGTATCCCGTCGGGCCGCCGAGCGAGAGGCCGATGGCGACGACGACCAGGGCGGTGATCAGCGCGCCGAGCGTGCCGAGGCCGTTGCCGTTGTCGTTGAGGCCCTGGGTGAGGATCGCCAGGACGAGCACGACGGTGGCGATGACCTCGGTGACGACGTTCTGCACGACGTTGCGGATCTCGGGGCCCGTCGAGAAGATGCCGAGCACCGGTCCCGCCTTGGGGGCCGCCGCCGGGTCGACCATGCCTTCCTCACCCGTATGGGCCTTGAGGATCTCCGGATCCGTCAGATGCGCCCGGAACTGTCCGTAGTAGGTCAGCCAGACCAGTACGGCGCCGATCATCGCGCCGAGGAGCTGGGAGGCGAGGTAGAGCGGTACGTCGCTCCACTTGGTGCCGCCCTCGATCGCCAGACCGATGGTGACGGCCGGGTTGAGATGCGCGCCGGAGACGCCGCCCGCCAGATACGCGCCGGTCAGGACCGCGAAACCCCACCCGAAGGTGACCGCGAGCCAGCCGGCGTTCTGTGCCTTCGAGTGCTTGAGGGTGACGGCGGCACAGACGCCGGCGCCGAGCAGGATGAGCACGGCGGTACCTATGGTCTCGCCGATGAAGATGTCGGAGCTGGACACCCGCGACTCCTTTGTCCTTCGTCCAGGAAGCCGAACCCCGGGTCCCTCCGGTGGTCCGCGCCCTCATGTGAGGGCGTTACCGGCCCTTGGCACTGTCACACCCTAACGCTTGTTTCCGTTAAGTGTTCGACAATGCCGACCGGTGAACGGCAGTGTTTCCCCCAGGTGAATGGGGCGTCAAGGGGTCTGTGGCCTACAACTCGATTGGGCCGCTCATTACCGGTGATCCCGAACGGGGCTCAGAAGCGTCGGGCGCCCAGGTCCCGGGAGACCGCGCGGGCGCAGTCGCGCACCGCCGCGACGAGGTCGGGCCGCAGCTCGCCGTCCGCGCAGACCCGCTCCACCGCACCGGTCACGGCCACGGCGCCGACCGGCATCCGGCGCCGGTCGTGGATCGGGGCGGCCACCGCGGCGACGCCCTCCCAGGTCTCCTCCATGTCGGCCGCCCAGCCGCGCGCGCGGATCAGGTCGAGCATCGACTCGAACTCCTCCGGATCGGTGACGGTGCGGGGCGTGAAGGACTGCCGCTCGGACTCCATGGCCTCCGTGTGCGCCACCGGGTCACACGCCGCCAGCACCTTGCCCAGGGCCGTGGAGTGCAGCGGCTGCATGGCCCCGACCTCCAGGACCTGCCGGCTGTCGTCGGGCCGGAAGACGTGGTGGACGACGAGGACGCCCCGCTGGTGCAGGACGCCCAGATGGACGCTCTCGCCGCTGGAGCGGGCCAGGTCGTCCGTCCAGACCAGTGCGCGGGCCCGCAGCTCGTGGACGTCCAGATAGCTGTTGCCCAGGCGCAGCAGCTCGGCGCCGAGCTGATAGCGGCCGGAGGCGGTGTCCTGCTCGACGAAGCCCTCGTGCTGGAGCGTGCGCAGGATGCCGTGCGCGGTGCCCTTGGCCAGGCCCAGCGCGGAGGAGATGTCGGAGAGTCCCAGTCGCCGCTCGCCGCCCGCCAGCAGCCGCAGCATCGCGGCCGCCCGCTCCAGCGACTGGATGTTCTTGGCCATCGCGCCGTACTCCTCCACTGTGGTTCGACAATGCTGAACAGTATCGGTCCATGCCGACCCATGCTCCATCGCAGGAGAAGTCTGCGGCACCCCGCCGGCCGGACGGCCCTCCGCACAGCATGCAGTCCGATTCGTGGGACAGAGTGACGTCACGGGGCGTCACCCGGCTACCCTGGCCGGGTGCGCCTTCCGCCGAAGCCGCAAAGCCGACAGCCGTCGCATCCCAGGGAGTACATCCATGGCCTCGTCGCCGACCCCTTCCGCCGACAGCCGGACCCGATCCGCAGCCCTCCGCGAGGCGCTCGCCACCCGTGTGGTGGTGGCCGACGGTGCCATGGGCACCATGCTCCAGGCACAGGACCCCACCCTTGAGGACTTCCAGGACCTCGAAGGCTGCAACGAGATCCTGAACCTGACCCGTCCCGACATCGTGCGTTCCGTGCACGAGGAGTACTTCGCGGTCGGTGTGGACTGCGTGGAGACGAACACCTTCGGTGCCAACACCGCGGCGCTCGGCGAGTACGACATTCCCGAGCGGGTTCACGAGCTGTCCGAGTCCGGCGCGCGCATCGCCCGCGAGGTCGCCGACGAGTTCACCGCCTCGACCGGGCAGCAGCGCTGGGTGCTCGGCTCCATGGGCCCCGGGACGAAGCTGCCGACGCTCGGCCACGCCCCGTACGTGAAGCTCCGTGACGGGTTCCAGCAGAACGCCGAGGGGCTGATCGCGGGTGGCGCGGACGCGCTCATCGTCGAGACGACCCAGGACCTCCTGCAGACCAAGGCCGGCATCCTGGGTGCGCGGCGTGCGCTGGAGGCGCTGGGCAGCGATCTGCCGCTGCTGGTCTCCCTCGCCTTCGAGACGACCGGGACGATGCTCCTCGGCTCGGAGATCGGCGCCGCCCTGACGGCTCTGGAGCCGCTCGGCGTCGACATGATCGGACTGAACTGCTCGACCGGACCGGCCGAGATGAGCGAGCACCTGCGCTACCTCACACGCCACTCCCGCATCCCGCTGCTGTGCATGCCGAACGCCGGACTGCCGGTCCTGACCAAGGACGGCGCGCACTTCCCGCTCGGCCCCGAGGGACTCGCCGACGCCCAGGAGACGTTCGTCCAGGAGTACGGGCTCTCGCTGGTCGGCGGCTGCTGCGGTACGACCCCGGAGCACCTGCGCCAGGTCGTCGACCGGGTCCGGGGCTCCGCCCTCACCACCCGCAACCCGCGCCCCGAGCCGGGCGCCGCGTCGCTCTACCAGACGGTGCCGTTCCGCCAGGACACCTCGTACCTCGCGATCGGTGAGCGCACGAACGCCAACGGCTCCAAGAAGTTCCGCGAGGCCATGCTGGAGGCGCGCTGGGACGACTGCGTGGAGATGGCGCGCGACCAGATCCGCGAGGGCGCGCACATGCTCGACCTCTGCGTCGACTACGTGGGCCGCGACGGCGTCGCGGACATGGAGGAGCTGGCCGGCCGCTTCGCGACCGCCTCGACCCTGCCGATCGTGCTCGACTCCACCGAGCTGCCCGTGCTCCGGGCCGGGCTGGAGAAGCTCGGCGGCCGCGCGGTCCTCAACTCGGTGAACTACGAGGACGGCGACGGGCCCGAGTCGCGCTTCGCCCAGGTGACCGAACTCGCCGCGGAGCACGGCGCGGCCCTGATCGCGCTGACCATCGACGAGGAGGGCCAGGCCCGCACCGTCGAGCACAAGGTCGCCATCGCGGAGCGCCTCATCGAGGACCTGACCGGCAACTGGGGCATCCAGGAGTCGGACATCCTCATCGACTGCCTCACCTTCACCATCTGTACTGGCCAGGAGGAGTCGCGGGGCGACGGCATCGCGACGATCGGGGCGATCCGCGAACTGAAGAAGCGCCACCCCGACGTCCAGACGACGCTCGGGCTGTCGAACATCTCCTTCGGCCTCAACCCGGCCGCCCGCGTCGTCCTCAACTCCGTCTTCCTCGACGAGTGCGTCAAGGCGGGCCTCGACTCCGCCATCGTGCACGCGTCGAAGATCCTGCCGATCGCCCGGCTGGAGGAGGAGCAGGCGAAGGTCGCGCTCGACCTGATCCACGACCGCCGCTCCGAGGGCTACGACCCGCTGCAGAAGCTCATGGCGCTCTTCGATGGCGTCAACATGAAGTCGATGAAGGCGGGCAGGGCCGAGGAACTCCTCGCGCTGCCGCTCGACGAGCGCCTCCAGCGCCGCATCATCGACGGCGAGAAGAACGGCCTGGAGGCCGACCTCGACGAGGCGCTCCAGAGCCGCCCGGCCCTCGACATCGTCAACGACACCCTGCTGGAGGGCATGAAGGTCGTCGGCGAACTGTTCGGTTCTGGCCAGATGCAGCTGCCGTTCGTCCTCCAGTCCGCCGAGGTCATGAAGACCGCGGTGGCCCACCTGGAACCGCACATGGAGAAGTCGGACGCCGAGGGCAAGGGCACCATCGTCCTGGCCACCGTCCGCGGCGACGTCCACGACATCGGCAAGAACCTCGTCGACATCATCCTGTCGAACAACGGGTTCAACGTCGTCAACATCGGCATCAAGCAGCCCGTCTCCGCGATCCTGGACGCCGCCGAGGAGCACCGGGCCGACGTCATCGGGATGTCCGGCCTCCTGGTCAAGTCCACCGTGATCATGAAGGAGAACCTCCAGGAGCTGAACCAGCGCAAGCTGGCCGCCGAATACCCGGTGATCCTCGGCGGCGCCGCCCTCACCCGCGCCTACGTGGAGCAGGACCTCCACGAGATCTACGAGGGCGAGGTCCGCTACGCCCGCGACGCCTTCGAGGGACTGCGCCTGATGGACGCGCTCATCGCGGTCAAGCGCGGTGTCCCGGGCGCCACCCTGCCCGAGCTCAAGCAGCGCCGCGTGCCCAAGCGCGACACCGCCGCACCCGAGGCCGAGGAGCCGGAGGAGGGCGTCCGCTCCGACGTGGCCGTCGACAACCCGGTCCCCACCCCGCCGTTCTGGGGCACCCGGGTCGTCAAGGGCATCCAGCTCAAGGAGTACGCCTCCTGGCTCGACGAGGGCGCCCTCTTCAAGGGCCAGTGGGGTCTCAAGCAGGCCCGCGCCGGTGACGGGCCGACGTACGAGGAACTGGCCGAGACCGAGGGCCGCCCGCACCTGCGCGGCTGGCTCGACAAGCTGCACACCGAGAACCTGCTGGAAGCCGCCGTCGTCTACGGCTACTTCCCCTGCGTCTCCAAGGGCGACGACCTGATCCTGCTGCACGAGGACGGCTCGGAGCGCACCCGCTTCACCTTCCCGCGCCAGCGCCGCGGCCGCCGCCTGTGCCTCGCGGACTTCTTCCGTCCGGAGGAGTCCGGCGAGACGGACGTGATCGGCCTCCAGATCGTCACCGTCGGCTCCAGGATCGGCGGCGAGACCGCCAAGCTCTTCGAGGCCAACGCCTACCGGGACTACCTGGAGCTGCACGGGCTCTCCGTCCAGCTGGCCGAGGCGCTCGCCGAGTACTGGCACGCCCGGGTCCGCTCGGAGCTGGGCTTCGCCGGCGAGGACCCCGCCGACGTCGAGGACATGTTCGCGCTGAAGTACCGGGGCGCGCGTTTCTCCCTCGGCTACGGCGCCTGTCCGGAACTGGAGGACCGGGCGAAGATCGCCGAGCTGCTCCAGCCCGAGCGGATCGGTGTGCACCTGTCCGAGGAGTTCCAGCTCCACCCCGAGCAGTCCACCGACGCCATCGTCATCCACCACCCCGAGGCCAAGTACTTCAACGCGCGGTAATCCGCCGTTCGACGCGTGGTAGCGGGACGAGTCGTACACTGGTCGGTCCAGTGCAGGCCGGTCGCCCTCCCTCCGGGGAACGGTGGCCGGCCTTCTCGCCCCTCACGAAAGGTGTGCCGGATGACCAGTACGATTCCCGCGTCCTTGACCCGTACGGCCGAGGGCGCGGCCCTGCAGGCCGTGTTTCTCGACATGGACGGCACCCTGGTCGACACCGAGGGCTTCTGGTGGGACGTCGAGAAGGAGGTCTTCGCGGACCTCGGGCACCGGCTGGAGGAGTCGTGGCGGGAGGTGGTCGTCGGCGGCCCGATGACCCGCAGCGCCGGGTACCTGATCGACTCCACCGGCGCCGACATCACGCTCCCCGAGCTGACCGTGCTGCTCAACGACCGCTTCGAGAAGCGCATCGGCGTCGGTGTGCCGCTGATGCCGGGCGCGGCCCGGCTGCTCGCCGAGCTGGGCAGGCACGAGATCCCCACCGCCCTGGTCTCGGCCTCGCACCGGCGGATCATCGACCGGGTGCTGGACTCCGTGGGCCATCACCACTTCGCGCTGACCGTCGCGGGCGACGAGGTCACCCGGACGAAGCCGCACCCGGAGCCGTATCTCGCCGCGGCGAGCGGCTTCGGCGCGGATCCGCGGCTCTGCGCGGTCATCGAGGACACCGCGACCGGCGTGGCCGCGGCGGAGGCGGCCGGATGCCGGGTGGTCGCCGTGCCGTCGGTGTCACCGATCGCACCGGCGGCAGGCCGGGTCGTCGTGAGTTCTCTCGAAGAAGTCGATCTCGCATTTCTCAGGGGCCTGGTCACGGGAATGCGTTGAGTCGCACACCGGGAGTGCTTCTGTGAATGAACAGAAAAACTCTCGGTCGGGACGTGCTTTTTCTGTCGCGCTTTCGTGTGTGCACATCGGGTCCATGTCAATACCCGAAAGCGTGCACCGGGAATCTTATTGCGTGACCTTCGTCACCCCTTTGATCGCCGACGCGATCGTGGGATTCGTCCGGCTGCCCCTTTTGGTGTGCCCATGTGTCCCGGTTCGTGAATCCCTGTACGAATCATTCCGGTATCCGGGAATCGGTTCGACACGCATTCCCGTCACCCTCCGAATACGTACCGGGCGGCACCGGTCCGGCATTGCCGACGGAGCCCACTAATGTCGTTTTCTCCATGACCGGATGAGGGAGAACGTCCACGATGAACCGCAAGACTCTGGTGCTGCCGGCCGTCGTGGGTCTGCTCGCGCCCGTACTCGCCGCCTGCGGCGCGTCGGACGGCGGGAGCGAGGGCGACGGCGCCGTCGTTGTCGGCACCACGGACCGGTTCGTCGGCTCGAAGGACGCCCCCGCACCGCTCGACCCCGCCATCGGGTACGAGGCGGGCGTCTGGAACGTACTGCGGCAGACCGTGCAGACGCTGACACACGTCCCGCGCGGCGGCGGCGAGCCGGTGCCCGAGGCGGCCGAGAGCTGCGCCTTCACGGACACGGAGAACGAGAGCTACCGCTGCAAGCTGCGCAGCGGCCTGCAATTCGCCGACGGCGGCGCGGTCACCGCAGAGGACGTCAAGTACTCCATCGACCGCGTCATCCGGATCAAGTCCACCAACGGGCCCGTCGCCCTGCTCGACAACATCGACACCATCGAGACCAAGGGCGACCGCGAGGTCGTATTCCACCTCAGGACCTCGGACGCGACCTTCCCCTACAAGCTCGCCACCCCGCCCGCCGGAATAGTCCAGCAGGAGAAATACCCGGCGACCGCCCCGCGCGACGGATTCCAGGTGGACGGCTCCGGTCCGTACACGATGAAGCCGGAAGTGAAGAACGATCAGGTCGTGAAAGTCGTCTTCACAAGGAATCCCCATTACAAGGGGGATCTCAAGGTGCTGAACGACAAGGTCGAACTGGATCTCTTCCCCGATGCCACCGCCATGGGCCGGGCACTCGAAGAGAAGAAGATCGACATGATGACGCGCACCATGTCGCCCGAGCAGTCGCAGAGGATGCTGGAGCACCCCCGGAACGGCATCAAGCTGACCGAGATGCCCGGCCTCGCCATCAGCTACCTCGGATTCGACACCAATGACCCCGCCGTGCGGAACAGGGCGGTCCGCCAGGCCATGGCCCAGATCATCGACCGCGGCCAGATCGCGAGCGAGGTGTACGGCACCACGGCCGAGCCCCTGTACTCGCTGATCCCGTCCAGCATCGCCGGGCACACCAACTCGTTCTTCAACAAGTACGGCGAGCCCAGCCGGGCCAAGGCCACCAAGATCCTCAAGGACGCCGGGATCCACACCCCGGTGAAGTTCACGCTGCACTACACGACCGACCACTACGGCGACGCCACCGCGACCGAGTTCAGGACACTGCGCAAGCAGCTCAACGACACCGGACTGTTCGACGTGACCGTCCAGGGCACCCCCTGGGCGAAGTACCGTGCGGCCGAACTGCGTGGTGAGTACGCCGTCTACGGCATGGGCTGGTTCCCCGACTTCCCGGACCCGGACAACTACACGGCGCCCTTCCTCGGCGGGAACAACTTCCTCAACTCGCCCTACAGGTCGGCCGTCGCCCAGGAGACGCTCATCCCGAAGTCCCGCCGCGAGGCCGACCGCAGCGTCGCCGCCAGGACCTTCGAGCAGCTCCAGGACATCGTCGCGCGGGACGTCCCGGTCCTCCCGGTCTGGCAGGGCAAGCAGTACGTCGCCTCCCGCGACGGCCTCACCGGCGTGGAGTGGGCGGTCAACTCCTCCGCCGACCTCCAGCTCTGGGAACTCGGCCGCGGCACGACCTGAGCCCGCGGCACGGTCACTGGGCGCCGGGGCGCACCAGGCCGCTCTCATACGCGTAGACGGCCGCCTGCACCCGGTCGCGCAGCCCCAGCTTCGTCAGGACATGCCCCACATGTGTCTTGACCGTCGTCTCGCTGACGAAGAGATCGGCGGCGATCTCCGCGTTCGACAGCCCGCGCGCCACCAGCTTCAGGACCTCCACCTCGCGGTCCGTCAGCGTGTTCAGCGTGTCCGGCACCGGCTCCTCGCCGGACGGCAGATGGTCCGCGTACTTGTCCAGCAGCCGGCGCGTGATACTCGGAGCGAGCATCGCCTCGCCGCCCGCGACCACCCGGATCGCCTGCACCAGCTCATTGGCCGGGGCGTCCTTCAGCAGGAAGCCGCTCGCACCGGCACGCAGCGCCTCCACCACGTACTCGTCGAGATCGAACGTGGTGAGCACCAGCACCTTCGCCGGACCGTCCCGGCCCGGACCCGTGATCTGACGCGTCGCCTCGACACCGTCCATCCGCGGCATCCGGATGTCCATCAGCACCACATCGGGCTGCAGCGCCCGCACCTGATCGAGAGCCTGGAGACCGTCACCGGCCTCACCCACCACCGCGAGATCACCCTCCGCCTCCAGAATCATCCGGAAGCCGGTGCGCAGCAACGGTTGGTCATCGACCAGCAGGACGCGGATTGCCACGGGATCTCCTCAAGGTCCTTCAAGGGCCACAGGCCGGCCGGCCTCAGCACGGACCGGGTCCATTCTGCCCTGGACATCCTGCGCCGCGTCCGCCGGGCGTACCGACAGCGGATAGACCGGGGGAGTCCCCCCGAATTCGGGACAGAGTGCCTGGTGGTCGCACCAGCCGCACAGCTTCGTCGGCCGCGGCCGCCACTCACCGGTCTCCGTGGCCAGCGAGATCGCCTCCCAGAGGGTCAGCAGCTTGCGCTCCACCCGCTCCAGATCCGCCACCACCGGGTCGTACGTCAGTACGTCCCCGCTGCCGAGATAGACCAGCTGGAGCCTGCGGGGCACCACACCCTTCAGCCGCCAGATGACCAGCGCGTAGAACTTCATCTGGAAGAGAGCGCCCTCCGCGTACTCCGGACGCGGCGCCTTCCCCGTCTTGTAGTCGACGATCCGGACATCGCCCGTCGGCGTCACGTCGATCCGGTCGATCACCCCGCGCAGCCGCAGCCCCGACTCCAGCTCCGTCTCGACGAACAGCTCCCGCTCGGCGGGCTCCAGCCGCGTCGGGTCCTCCAGCGAGAACCAGCGCTCCACGAGCCGCTCCGCCTCGGACAGCCAGCGCGAGAGCCGCTCACCCTCCGGGTCCTCGGCGAACAGCTCGGACAGCTCCGGCTTCGACTCCAGCAGCCGGTCCCACTGCGCCGGGATCAGCGCCGTGGCCCGGCCGGCCGTCCGCTCCGCCGCCGGGTTGTCGAAGAGCCGCTCCAGCACCGCATGGACCAGCGTCCCCCGGGTAGCTGCCTCACTGGGCTTCTGCGGCAGCTTGTCGATGACCCGGAAGCGGTACAGCAGGGGACACTGCATGAAGTCGCTCGCCCGCGACGGGGAAAGGGACGAGGGCGGCTGAGGCGGCCGCGGCACTGAGGTCATGACGAAGACCCTACGACCCGCCACTGACAACAACCGGCATACCATCGACCACAGACCCCCGAACACTGCATGATCGTGCCGGACGGCACCGACCGAAGGGACCTCGTGGACGAGAGCGGCAACAGCGGGCGGCCGCAGCCCGGCGCAGGGGGAACGGACCCCGGCACCGGCCCCGACAAGGGCAAACCGGGGCACCGCGAAGAGCCCGGAGGCGGCATCCTCATGGGCCGCCCCTTCGGAGTGCCCGTCTACGTCGCGCCGAGCTGGTTCCTCGTCGCAGCCCTGATCACCTGGGTCTTCGGCGGCCAGCTCGACCGGGTCCTGCCCGGCCTGGGCGCGGCACGCTACCTCGTCGCGCTCTTCTTCGCCATCGCCTTCTACGCCTCCGTGCTCGTCCACGAACTCGCGCACACGGTGGTCGCGCTCCACTACAAGCTCCCGGTACGCCGCATCCAGCTCCAGTTCTTCGGCGGCGTCTCCGAGATCGAGAAGGAATCCGAGACCCCCGGCCGCGAATTCGTCCTCGCCTTCGTCGGCCCCCTGCTCTCCCTCGTCCTGGCCGGCGTCTTCTACATCCCGCTGAACTTCGTCGAACGCGGCACCGTCCCCGGCGTGCTGCTCGGCGGGCTGATGATCTCCAACCTCATCGTCGCCGCCTTCAACCTGCTGCCCGGCCTCCCGCTCGACGGCGGCCGGATGCTCCGCGCCGTCGTCTGGAAGATCACCGGCCGCCCGATGAGCGGCACCGTCGCCGCGGCCTGGGTCGGCCGCGCCCTCGCCGTCATCACCCTCATCGGCCTTCCCCTCCTCACCCGGACCGGGTCGTTCGGGAACAACACCGACGACCTCAGCGGCATGGACACCGTCATCGACGCCCTGCTCGCCGCGGTCCTCGCCGCCATCATCTGGACCGGGGCCGGCAACAGCCTGCGCATGGCCCGGCTGCGCGAGCACCTCCCCGACCTGCGCGCCCGCGCCCTCACCCGGCGCGCCGTACCGGTCGAGGCGGCCACCCCGCTCTCCGAGGCGCTGCGCCGGGCCAACGAGGCGGGCGCCCGCGCCCTCGTCGTCGTCGACGGAAACGGCGACCCCAAGGCCGTCGTCCGCGAGGCCGCCATCGTCTCCGTCCCCGAACACCGCCGCCCCTGGGTCGCCGTCAGCGGCCTCGCCCAGGACCTCACCGACGGAATGAAGGTCCCCGCCGAACTGGCCGGAGAAGCCCTCCTGGACCGGCTCAAGGCCAGCCCCGCCACCGAGTACCTCGTCGTCGAGGACACCGGCGAGATCTACGGGGTGCTGTCCACGGCCGACGTGGAACGGGCGTTCGTCGCCGCCATGGCCCGGCCCGCCGCCTGAGCCCCGGGCCGCCTCCGGACAGGCGGTCGGAGCGCACGGAAACACCGGTACGCTGGTCACATGTCTGAACCGACCGGTGCCGCCCGCCGACGTGGGCCCTTCAAGGTCGGGGACCAGGTCCAGCTCACCGATCCCAAGGGACGCCACTACACCTTCACGCTCGAGGCCGGAAAGAACTTCCACACCCACAAGGGTTCTTTCTCGCACGACGAGCTGATCGGTGCTCCCGAGGGCAGTGTTGTCCGTACCACGGGGAACGTCGTCTATCTCGCGCTGCGCCCCCTGCTCCCCGACTACGTCCTGTCCATGCCCCGCGGCGCCGCCGTGGTCTACCCCAAGGACGCGGGGCAGATCCTGGCCTTCGGCGACATCTTCCCCGGCGCCCGTGTCGTGGAGGCCGGCGTCGGATCCGGCGCCCTCTCCACCTTCCTGCTCCGCGCCATCGGCGAGCAGGGCATGCTGCACTCCTACGAGCGCCGCCAGGACTTCGCCGACATCGCCCAGCAGAACGTCGAGCGCTACTTCGGCAGTCCGCACCCCGCCTGGGAGCTCACCGTCGGTGACCTCCAGGACAACCTGACGGACACTGACGTCGACCGTGTCGTCCTGGACATGCTCGCGCCCTGGGAGTGCCTGGACGCCGTCTCCAAGGCGCTCGTCCCGGGCGGCATCCTCTGCGCGTACGTGGCGACCACCACCCAGCTCTCCCGGACGGTCGAGTCCATCCGTGAGATCGGCTGCTTCGCGGAACCGCAGCCCTGGGAGTCGATGATCCGCAACTGGCACGTCGAGGGCCTCGCCGTCCGTCCGGACCACCGGATGATCGGCCACACCGGCTTCCTCGTCACCGCCCGCCGGCTGGCCGACGGGGTCCAGGCCCCGCCGCGCCGCCGCCGCCCCTCCAAGGGGGCCTACGGCGACGACTACGACGGTCCCGGCAGCCAGAGCGGCCCCGCCCGCGACTGACCCGCCGCAACGCACCGGCGCCGCCGCCGAGTTCCCGGACCGACCCGGGAACTCATCGGCGGCGCCTTTTCGTTGTGCCCGGTGCCGGCGCACCGGGCACACGATCCGTAACGACCCCACCGTTCCGCTGGTGTGTGAGGTGTGGCACGATGCTGGCCACCCCCCACCCGGCCGACGACGCCCTGCCGACGGCACTGCCCCTCGGGCATTCCGCACCAAAGGAACCACAGGAGACATCCCGCGTGCAGACCTCCGCGCTCCCGGACCTCGCGCACACCGACACCACGACGATGCACTGGCTCGCCACCGCGGCGGCCATGGCCGCCGTTGTCGCGGCAGCCGGCCTGCTCCAGCCCGGCACGGCCGCCTCGGCCTCCACCACGCCCCACCGCACCGCGGCGCAGCACGGCACGGCGACCGTCGCCCCGCCCGATCCGGACCGCGCGGTGTTCCCCCTGAAGTGCGACGGCACCGGCCACACGGTCGCCAAACAGGTCCCCGGCGACCTCGACGGCGACGGCCGTCCGGAAACCGTCGCGGTCGTCCACTGCACGGCCGGGCTCGGCACCCCGCCCAGCGGCGTCTACGTCCTCACACAGGGAAGCGGGGCCACACCGAGGATCGTCGCGACCCTGGTGGACCCCGCCCAGAAGATGAGCGTCGGTGACTTCACGGTGCGTGACGGCGTCGTCGCCGCCACGCTCCTCGGCTATTCCTCGTCCGACATCCCGTCCTGCTGCCCCGACCAGCAGGAGAAGGTCACCTGGCAGTGGCAGAACGGGGCCTTCGTACGGAGCAGCCAGTCCGACGACGCCACTGACGGCAGCGTCTGACCGGTCACCCCGCGCAGCCGCAGGCCCCCGGGCCCCGCGGTCAGGCGGCCTCGGGTCCGAAGACCTCGACCCTGTCCGAAACGCGTCGTACATGAATGCAGTCGCCCGGACACTCCTTGGCCGAGTCGACGACGTCCTGGAGAAGCGGCAGCGGCACCGGGGTGGTCGCCCCCTTGTCCTGCAGCAGCTCGTCCCCGTCGCTCTTCACATAGGCGAGCCCGTCGATGTCCAGCTCGAAGACCTCGGGCGCGTACTGCACACAGATGCCGTCCCCCGTGCAGAGGTCCTGGTCGATCCAGACCTCCAGGTCCTGCGTCTCGCTACCGGTGGGAGCGTCCTGCTGCGCGGTCATTTCGCCTGCCGTTTCCTGCGTATCCGAACCAAAAAAAGCCAGCCCTGACGGGTGTTGAACACTTCGACGATACAACCGGCCGCTTTCCGATGTTGAAGGGTGGGTATTCCCCTGACACGAGGGAGAGCGCAAGGGTGAAGATCGGACACACCCCACAGTCTTTGTGATCTAGGGGTTTCAATCATCACCCACCCAGGTAGGGTCAGGAAGCGTCCAGCTCCCCTTGGAGGAGGTGAGGACCGTGGCAGCCCACGACGACGACATCAACCGCGGCATCCGGCCCGCGCGGGGGTCAGATGACCCAGCCGGCCAGGTCGCCTATCTCGAGCAGGAAATCGCCGTCCTGCGACGTAAGCTCGCCGACTCTCCGCGCCATACGAGGATTCTCGAAGAGCGGATCGTCGAGTTCCAGACCAATCTCGCGGGCGTGTCCGCTCAGAACGAGCGGCTCGCCGGCACACTCCGCGAGGCCCGCGACCAGATCGTGGCCCTCAAGGAAGAGGTCGACCGGCTGGCACAGCCACCGGCCGGTTTCGGTGTGTTCCTGCAAAGCAACGAGGACGGCACCTGCGACATCTTCACCGGGGGCCGCAAGCTCCGGGTGAACGTCAGTCCCAGCGTCGAGCTCGACGGCCTCAGGCGCGGCCAGGAAGTCATGCTCAACGAAGCGCTCAACGTGGTCGAGGCCATGGAATTCGAGCGGGCCGGGGACATCGTCACCCTCAAGGAGATCCTTGAGGACGGCGAACGCGCCCTGGTGGTCGGGCACACCGACGAGGAACGGGTGGTGCGGCTCGCCGAGCCCTTGCTGGACATCACCATCCGCCCCGGCGACGCCCTGCTGCTCGAACCCAGGTCCGGCTACGTCTACGAAGTCGTGCCCAAGAGCGAGGTCGAAGAGCTCGTCCTCGAAGAAGTCCCGGACATCGACTACGACAAGATCGGCGGTCTGGGCGACCAGATCGAGCTGATCCGCGACGCGGTCGAGCTCCCCTACCTCCACCCAGACCTCTTCAAGGAGCACGAGCTGCGGCCGCCGAAGGGCATCCTGCTCTACGGCCCGCCCGGCTGCGGCAAGACACTCATCGCCAAAGCCGTCGCCAACTCCCTCGCGAAGAAGGTCGCCGAGGTCACCGGCCAGCCCACCGGCAAGAGCTACTTCCTCAACATCAAGGGCCCCGAACTCCTCAACAAGTACGTCGGTGAGACCGAGCGCCACATCCGCCTGGTCTTCCAGCGTGCCCGCGAGAAGGCGAGTGAGGGCACCCCCGTCATCGTCTTCTTCGACGAGATGGAGTCCCTCTTCCGTACCCGGGGATCCGGCGTCAGCTCGGACGTGGAGAACACCATCGTCCCCCAGCTGCTCGCCGAGATCGACGGCGTCGAGGGCCTGGAGAACGTCATCGTCATCGGCGCCTCCAACCGCGAGGACATGATCGACCCCGCGATCCTGCGGCCGGGCCGACTCGATGTGAAGATCAAGATCGAGCGACCGGACGCGGAGGCCGCGAAGGACATCTTCGCGAAGTACCTCACGCCTTCACTGCCCCTGCACGCGGACGACCTCGCCGAGCACACCGGCTCCAGGGAAGCCGCCGCGCACGCCATGATTCAGTCGGTCGTCGAGCGGATGTACACCGAGTCCGAGGAGAACCGCTTCCTCGAGGTCACGTACGCCAACGGCGACAAGGAAGTCCTGTACTTCAAGGACTTCAACTCCGGCGCGATGATCCAGAACATCGTCGACCGGGCCAAGAAGATGGCCATCAAGGCCTTCCTCGACCAGGGCCAGAAGGGCCTTCGCGTCTCCCATCTCCTCCAGGCCTGTGTGGACGAGTTCAAGGAGAACGAGGACCTGCCGAACACCACCAACCCGGACGACTGGGCCAGGATCTCCGGCAAGAAGGGTGAGCGGATCGTCTTCATCCGCACACTCGTCACCGGAAAGCAGGGCGCGGACACCGGGCGCTCCATCGACACGGTGGCGAACACCGGGCAGTACCTGTAGAGCGCGGACCGGCTGCGGATGCCCGGCCGGGCATCCGCAGCCGGTTGCTTTCCGGACAGCTCCGACGACACCGCAGCAATGACGTAATTGATCTCCCCACCAGCACAGAGGCGCTCTAGGCTCTTGCGTACCGCCCGGTCGCGCAGTGCGGGTACGGGTAACCCGCGCACGCACCGGACAAGCAGCGGTACTTGAGCGCCGCTCCCGCAAGGGAGCGCCGCCGGGCAAGGAGGGCCGCATGACCGTACGGCGAGTAATGGGCATCGAGACCGAGTACGGGATCTCCGTGCCCGGTCACCCCAACGCCAATGCCATGCTCACCTCGTCCCAGATCGTCAACGCCTACGCGGCGGCGATGCACCGGGCGCGCCGCGCCCGCTGGGATTTCGAGGAGGAGAACCCGCTGCGCGACGCGCGAGGCTTCGACCTCGCCCGCGAGACCGCCGACTCCAGCCAGCTCACGGACGAGGACATCGGCCTGGCCAATGTCATCCTCACCAACGGGGCACGGCTCTACGTCGACCACGCACACCCCGAGTACAGCTCCCCGGAGATCACCAACCCCAGGGACGCGGTCCTCTGGGACAAGGCCGGCGAGCGCATCATGGCCGAGGCCGCCGAACGCGCGGCCCAGCTGCCGGGCGCCCAGCCGATCCACCTCTACAAGAACAACACCGACAACAAGGGCGCCTCGTACGGGACGCACGAGAACTATCTGATGAAACGGGAGACCCCGTTCTCGGACATCGTGCGCCATCTGACCCCGTTCTTCGTCTCGCGCCAGGTCGTCACCGGGGCGGGACGGGTGGGAATCGGCCAGGACGGCCACGAGCACGGCTTCCAGCTCAGCCAGCGCGCCGACTACTTCGAGGTCGAGGTCGGCCTGGAGACCACGCTCAAGCGCCCGATCATCAACACCCGCGACGAGCCCCACTCGGACGCCGAGAAGTACCGCCGGCTGCATGTGATCATCGGCGACGCGAATCTCTCGGAGATCTCCACCTATCTCAAGCTGGGCACCACCTCGCTGGTCCTCTCCATGATCGAGGACGGCTTCATCAACGTCGACCTGGCCGTCGACCAGCCGGTGCGCACACTGCACCAGGTCTCCCACGACCCGGACCTCCAGCAGCTGGTCACTCTGCGCAGCGGGCGGACACTCACCGCTGTGCAGCTCCAGATGGAGTACTTCGAGCTCGGCCGCAAGTACGTCGAGGAGCGGTACGGGGCGGACGCCGACGAGCAGACCAAGGACATCCTGATCCGCTGGGAGGACACGCTCAACCGGCTGGAGAACGATCCGATGAGCCTGTCGGGTGAGCTGGACTGGGTCGCCAAGCGGGAGCTCATGGAGGGCTACCGCCGCCGGGACAACCTCGACTGGGACGCGGCCCGCCTGCACCTGGTGGACCTCCAGTACGCCGACGTACGGGCCGACAAGGGCCTCTACAACCGTCTGGCGGCCCGTGGCAGGATCAAGCGCCTGCTGGACGAGAACGAGGTCGAGCAGGCCCGTACAGCGCCTCCGGAGGACACCAGGGCCTATTTCCGCGGCCGCTGCCTGGAGCAGTACGCGGACGACGTCGCAGCGGCCTCCTGGGATTCGGTCATCTTCGATCTTCCGGGTCACGACTCGTTGCAGCGGGTACCCACCATGGAGCCGCTCCGGGGCACCCGTGAGCACGTCAAGGATCTCCTGGACCGCTGTCGTACCGCGGAAGAGCTGGTCCGGGTGCTGTCGGGCGGCTGAAAGGGCCGCAGGCTGGGAATCATTCCGATGACCTCCGGACGTTGAGACAAGTACCGGGCCAATGTCGGACCCCGTAGGTAGGGTCTGATCAAGTGCTTCGAACCGAGCGGGGTGAGCTATATGGCGACCAAGGACACCGGCGGCGGACAGCAGAAGGCGACGCGCTCCACCGAGGGAACCGAGGAGCAGGCGCAGGACGCGCAGGCTTCCGACGACCTCCAGGAGCGACAGGAGAAGCTGAGCGACGACGTCGACGACGTTCTCGACGAGATCGACGATGTCCTCGAGGCCAATGCCGAGGACTTCGTTCGATCATTTGTTCAAAAGGGTGGCGAGTAGGACGCCGTGCCCGACGTGAGCCGCTCGAAGAGCTGATCACGTAGCCACGTTCCCCACCACGGGGCGCCTCTGCCGACAGCAGGGCATCCCCGTGGTGGGTGGCGGGCGCATGGGTTCAGCTGCTCCCGCCGTACATGTGGATCACTGCCACGAGACGGGTAGGGTCCGAGTCGTACTGTGCTTCAACTGCAATTCGGCCATCGGCAAGTTGGGAGATGATCCTGACACCTTGCGCAGGGCCATCGCTTACCTGGAGGGAAACGCGTGGAAGCCAACACTCGTAGCACCGGGCGTCTACCGGCTGCCTTCCTGACGCCCGGGTCCTCTTCCTTCATGGACTTCCTGACCGACCAGTCGCCCGGGATGCTTCCGGGCAACCGGCAGTTGCCGCCCATGAAGGGGGCCATCGAGGCTCCGCACGGGACCACCATCGTCGCGGCGTCGTTCCCCGGCGGCGTGGTCCTGGCCGGTGACCGGCGGGCGACCATGGGCAGCATGATCGCGCAGCGCGACATCCAGAAGGTCTTCCCGGCCGACGAGTACTCGGCCGTGGGTATCGCGGGTACCGCCGGACTGGCCGTGGAGATGGTCAAGCTGTTCCAGCTGGAGCTGGAGCACTTCGAGAAGGTCGAGGGCGCCCAGCTCTCCCTGGAGGGCAAGGCTAACCGGCTCTCCACGATGATCCGGAGCAATCTGGCGATGGCCATGCAGGGCCTCGCCGTGGTGCCGGTCTTCGCCGGCTACGACGTCGACCGCGAGCGCGGCCGGATCTTCTCCTACGACGTCACCGGGGGCCGTTCCGAGGAGCAGGGGTACGCGTCCACGGGCTCCGGCTCGATCTTCGCCCGCGGCTCCATGAAGAAGCTCTGGCGCGAGGACCTGACGGAGGAACAGACGCTCACCCTGGTCGTGCAGGCGCTGTACGACGCGGCGGACGACGACTCGGCGACCGGCGGACCGGACGTGGCCCGGCGCATCTATCCGATCATCACCGTCATCACCGACGAGGGTTTCCGGCAGCTGACCGAGACGGAATCCGCCGACATCGCCCGCTCGGTTCTGGAACGAAGGATGGAACAGCCCGACGGACCGCGCGCCGAGCTGCTCTGACCCCTCGTTCCCAGGCCTCTTCGATGCTCTTGTCACTGACAGAAAGGGACGGATAGCCGGTGTCGACGCCGTTCTATGTCTCACCTCAGCAGGCCATGGCCGACCGGGCGGAATACGCCCGGAAGGGCATCGCCCGTGGTCGCAGCCTGGTTGTGCTGCAGTACACCGACGGCATTGTGTTCGTCGGCGAGAACCCGTCCCGTGCGCTGCACAAGTTCAGCGAGATCTATGACCGGATCGGTTTCGCCGCCGCCGGTAAGTACAACGAGTACGAGAATCTCCGCATCGGCGGTGTGCGTTATGCCGATCTGCGCGGATACACCTATGACCGTGACGATGTGACGGCCCGTGGACTGGCGAATGTCTACGCGCAGACTCTCGGCACCATCTTCTCCAGTGCGGCCGAGAAGCCGTACGAGGTCGAGCTGGTCGTCGCCGAGGTGGGCGCTGCGGCGGACGGTGACCAGATCTACCGGCTGCCGCACGACGGCTCGATCGTGGACGAGCACGGCTCGGTCGCCGTCGGTGGCAACGCGGAACAGATCAGTACCTTCCTGGACCAGCGGCACCGGGACGGGATGTCGCTCGCCGAGGCGCTGAAGCTGGCGGTGCAGGCGCTGTCACGCGATCCCAACGGCAGCGAGCGGGAGATCCCCGCAGACCGGCTCGAGGTCGCGGTCCTGGACCGTACGAGGCCGCAGCAGCGCAAGTTCAAGCGGATCGTCGGCCGGCAGCTGGCCCGGCTGCTGGAGGCGGACGGCGCCGGCTCCACGCCGACGGACGCCCCCTCTGACACGGAGGACGGCGACGACACCGCCGCCGCGACGACGGACACCGCCAAGCCGAGCGGCAAGTCGAGCGGGAAGAAGACCGCCACCGGCTCCAAGGACTCCACCGGCTCCAAGGACTCCACCGATTCCACCGATTCCGGTGGGGACGTGGAGTAGCCCGTTCCGCTGGGTGCCTCTGCCCCGGTCCGCCTCCCCGGCGGGCCGGGGCTCTGTCATGAGTGCCGGTCCGCGGGCGGGGGAGCGGAGGAGCCGCGGACCACCAGGTGCACCGGCAGGCTGCCGGTCCCGGCCGTGCGGCCCTCCAGAACGGCCAGCAGGGCGCTCATGCCGCGTTCGCCGACCTGCTCGGCCGGCAGCCGCACGGTGGTGAGCTCCGGCTCCACGGCCGTGGCCAGGGCCAGATCGTCGAAGCCGGTGACGGAGAGGTCGTCGGGTACCCGCAGTCCGAGCCGGCGAGCGGCCTTGCAGGCGCCCGCGGCCAGGATGTCGTCGTCGCAGACGATGGCGGTGGGGCGGGGCCCCGGGAGCGCCAGCGCGCGTTCCGCGGCCTCGCGGCCGGCCCGTACGTCCAGCGCCGCCGGCACGGTGCGCACGTCGGTGCCGGGCACGCCGCGCAGCGCCTCGTGGACGGCTCCGGCGCGGACCGTGAACGTCCAGGTGTCGACGGCCGAGGCGAGATGGACGAAGCGGCGGTGGCCGAGAGCGAGCAGATGCTCCGTCACCTGGCGCATCCCGTCGGCGACATCGAGGTTGACCCGGGCCGCCGGACCCGGGGCCGAGGGATCGCTGTCGAGCATGACCAGGGGCAGACCCGCCCCGTGCAGGGCGCCCAGCGCGTCGGCGGCCATCGAGGAGGCGATCACCCCGTCGAGCGCGGCGCGGGCCGAGGCGAAGGGGTCCCTGGCCGGGCCGGTGCCGTCGGGCGAGGGGTAGAGGACGACTCCGAAGCCGTGTTCGGCGGCGACCGCGGCGGCCCCGGTGTACACCCGGGCGAAGAACTCGTTGGTGAGGGCCGGGACGACGAGCAGAGCGGTCCTGGTGCGGCCCAGGCGGAGATTGCGGGCGGCGAGATTCGGCCGGTAGCCGATGCCGCGGGCGGCCTCCCGCACGCGGTCCGCGGTGGCCTCGGAGACCCTGCCCCGCCACTTGTCACCGAGGACCAGGGAGACCGTGGCCTGGGAGACACCTGCGGCCCGTGCCACGTCACGGCTGGTGGGCCGGGACGGGGCGGGTTGTGCTGGGCTGGTCACTCGGGCCTCCGGGCCGGTCGGGGCAGGCACCGTGGGGTGGACCTGCGGACTGGCCACATGGTACGTATGAACCCGGAAGTTATACGTAAAACCTCGGGTGGCCGGAAGGGCGTCCCAGAGAGAGGGGCGGGACATGGCCGCGGGATATCTGGACATCCTCCGGGCGCGGCACGCCGTCCGGCTGCTGACGGGCACCCTCGTGGGGCGGCTGCCGAACGGCACCGCCCCCATCGCGATCGTGCTGTTCACCCGTGCGGAGGGCGGCGGCTACGCCCTCGCGGGCGCGCTCGCCGCGGTGTACGGGCTGGGCACGGCGGTCGGACAGCCGCTGCTGGGCCGCGCCGTGGACCTGTACGGCCAGCCGCGCGTGCAGCTGCCCGCCGCCGTCCTGTCGGCCCTCGGCATGACCCTGCTCGCCGTGGCGGGCTTCGGTTCGCTGCCGCTCGCCTACGGGGCCGTGGCCCTCGCGGGGGTGGCCACCCCGCCCCTGGAGGGCGGGCTGCGGGCCCTGTGGCCCAGCGTCCTGGGCAGCGAGGACCGGGTGCACCGGGCGTACGCCATGGACGCGGTCGCGCAGGAGGTCATGTTCACGGTGGGGCCGCTGCTGGTGACCCTGCTGGTTTCCCTCTGGTCGCCCGCCGCCGCGCTGCTCGTCATCAACGCGATCGGGGTCCTGGGGGCGCTCTCCGTCGTGCTGTCGGAGCCGTCCAGGACCTGGCGTTCCGCGCCGCGCGAGGCGCACTGGCTGGGCGCGCTCCGCTCGCCGGGGCTGCTGGCGCTGCTCGGCTCGTTCTTCTTCGTCGGACTGGCGCTGGGCTCCATCACCGTGGCGGGCGTCGCGTACGCCGACGACCACGGCCGGGACTCCGTCTACGGCTGGCTGATGGCGGCGCTGGGGCTCGGCGCGCTGATCGGCGGCGCGGTGTACGGGGCGCGGCAGTGGTCGGGGCCGCCCGAGCGCCGGCTTCGGGTGATCGTGGCGCTGCTCGCGCTCGGCTATCTGCCGCTGACGCTGACCCCCGGCGTGGTGGCGATGACCGTGCTGGCCGGCGTCGCCGGGGTGTTCCTGGCCCCCGCGATCGCCTGCTCGTTCATCGTCGTGGACCGACACGCCCCGCGGGGCACGGTGACGGAGGCGTTCTCCTGGCTCGTGACGACGTTCGGGGTGGGCGCGGCGGCCGGGACGGCCGTGGCGGGCCCGGCCGTGGAACTGGGCGGGACGGCGTGGAGCTTCGCCGTCGCGGGGGCCGGTGGAGTGGCCGCGCTGCTGGTTCTGCTGGCCACCGGAAGGGTCCTCGCAGCTCCCGGGCATAGTGCCGTTGCGGTGCGAGGATCGGAAAATGATCGAAACGGTGCCGTCGAACCCGGTTTCAGCTCGGGCCATCAGGCGTAATGTTCAGTCATGGACCGCCGCATTTTCGGGCTGGAGAACGAGTACGGCGTCACGTGCACGTTCAGGGGACAGCGCCGACTGTCTCCTGATGAAGTGGCGCGCTACCTCTTCCGCCGTGTTGTGTCATGGGGCCGCAGCAGCAATGTCTTTCTGCGGAACGGCGCCCGCCTCTACCTCGACGTGGGATCGCATCCGGAATATGCAACCCCCGAATGCGACAATCTGACCGAGCTGGTCACTCACGACAAGGCCGGCGAGCGCATTCTCGAAGGCTTGCTCGTCGACGCCGAACGCCGTCTGCACGAGGAGGGAATCGCGGGCGACGTCTATCTCTTCAAGAACAACACCGACTCGGCTGGAAACTCCTACGGATGTCATGAGAACTACCTCGTGGCCCGGCACGGAGAATTCTCCCGGCTCGCGGACATCCTCATTCCCTTCCTCGTCACGAGGCAGCTGATCTGCGGGGCCGGCAAGGTGCTGCAGACCCCGCGGGGCGCCGTCTACTGCGTCAGCCAGCGTGCCGAGCACATCTGGGAGGGTGTCAGTTCCGCGACGACACGCTCCCGTCCGATCATCAACACCCGGGACGAACCCCACGCGGACGCGGAGCGGTACCGCCGCCTCCACGTCATCGTCGGCGACTCCAACATGTCCGAGACGACCATGCTGCTCAAGGTCGGCGCGACCGACCTGGTGCTCCGCATGATCGAGGCGGGCACGGTGATGCGGGACCTGACCCTGGAGAACCCCATCCGGGCGATCCGCGAGGTCAGTCACGACACCACCGGGCAGCGCAAGGTGCGCCTCGCCAGTGGCCGCGAGGCATCCGCCATCGAGGTGCAGCGCGAGTACTACGAGAAGGCCGTGGACTTCGTCGACCGCCGCGGCATCCGCACGGGCAACGTCGAGAAGGTCCTCGAACTGTGGGGCCGTACGCTCGACGCGATCGAGGCCGAGGACCTCGACCGGATCGGTACCGAGATCGACTGGGTCATGAAGTACAAGCTCATCGAGCGCTACCGGGCCAAGCACAACATGACCATGTCGAATCCTCGGGTCGCCCAGATAGACCTCGCCTACCACGACATCCACCGCCGCCGCGGCCTGTACTACCTGCTGGAGCGCAAGGGGCAGGCGGCCCGCATCTGCAACGACCTGAAGATCTTCGAGGGCAAGTCGGTGCCCCCGCAGACCACCAGGGCGAGGCTGCGCGGCGACTTCATCCGGCGGGCCCAGGAGCAGCGGCGGGACTTCACCGTCGACTGGGTCCACCTCAAGCTCAACGACCAGGCGCAGCGCACGGTGTTGTGCAAGGACCCGTTCCGTTCCGTGGACGACCGGGTGGAGAAGCTCATCGCGGGTATGTGAGCCAGCGCGGGAAAGTGCCTCGGCTCCCGGGGGCCTGTCGACAGGCCCCGGCGCGACTCGGGCCCCGTACGTTCCTCGTACGGGGCCCTGCGCACGCCCTAGAGTGTCGGGGACCGCGTAACAAATGTGTCGTCTGAGATCTGAGGAACCAGTGCGCCGACTTGCCGGCCTTGTAGTCGTCCCCCTGCTGCTGCTGTCAGCTGCCTGCGGCAGCGACGACAAGGCCTCCGACTCCGCTTCCGCCTCCGCGTCCGCCCCCTCCAAGGACGGATTCCCCGCCATCACCGCGGGCGCGAAGTTCGGCGAGAAGCCCACCCTGGCCAAGGGCACGGGAACGCCGCCCAAGAAGCTGGAGACCAACGTTGTCAGTGAGGGTGACGGCGCGAAGCTCAAGAACGGCGACGCGATCCAGGTCAACTACCTCGGACAGGCGTGGGACTCCACCAAGCCGTTCGACAACAGCTTCGACCGCAAGCAGCCGTTCGACCTGACGCTCGGCGCCGGCATGGTCATCCAGGGCTGGGACAAGGGCCTCGTGGGCCAGAAGGTCGGCAGCAGGGTCGAGCTGGTCATCCCGCCGGACCTCGGTTACGGCGCGCAGGGCCAGGGCGACATCAAGCCGAACGCCACCCTCGTCTTCGTCGTCGACATCCTGAAGGCGAAGCAGATCCCGGCGTCCGCCAAGGGCAGCGAGGTCGCCCAGGACAACGTCGACCTGCCGAAGGTGGGCACCAACACCGACGGCAAGGCGCCGACCGTCAAGATCCCCAGCAAGGCCACCCCGCCCAAGAAGCTGGTCTCCAACTACGTCCTGGAGTCCAAGGGCGAGGTCGTCAAGGAGACCGACAGCGTCGTCGTGAACTACGTGGGCCTGCTGTGGAAGGACGGCAAAACGTTCGACAGCACCTACGCGACGGGCAAGACGCAGACCTTCCCGCTGGCCCAGGTCACCCTCAAGGGACTCAAGAACGGCCTGATCGGGAAGAAGATCGGCAGCCGTGTGCTGCTCGTCGTCCCGCCGGACCAGGCCTTCGGCAGCAAGGCGCAGCAGTCCATCCCGGCGAACTCGACGCTCGTCTTCGCCGTGGACATCCTGGCGAAGATGTAAGACTGTCCCGGTTGCCCAGTTCATCATTTAGAGGAGCAAAGTCAGTGAGCATCGAGAAGCCCGAGATCGACTTCCCGGGTGGCGAGCCGCCGGCCGACCTGGAGATCAAGGAAATCTGGGAGGGCGACGGCGCGGTCGCCCAGGCCGGCCAGACCGTCTCCGTCCACTACGTGGGCGTGGCCTTCTCCACCGGTGAGGAGTTCGACGCCTCCTGGAACCGCGGTACGCCGCTCAAGTTCCAGCTCGGCGCCGGACAGGTCATCGCGGGCTGGGACAAGGGCGTGCAGGGCATGAAGGTCGGCGGCCGTCGCCAGCTGACCATCCCCTCGCACCTCGCGTACGGTGACCGCGGCGCCGGCGGTGCCATCGCCCCCGGTGAGACGCTGATCTTCGTCTGCGACCTGGTCGCTGTCTGATCCCGCGCCTGTGCGATGCGAGGGCCCGTGCCGCGAGGCACGGGCCCTCGCTTTCTTCCGGGACCCCCGGAGCGGTACGGTCGACGGTCGTAGAGCAAAACAGAAAGGGCGTCGATGGCGATTGCCAAGGCCGAGCGGCTGATGAACCTGGCGCTGTGTCTGCTGGGGACCCGGCGCCCGCTCAGCAAGCGCGAACTGCGCGGTTCCATCGAGGCCTACCTGGAGGCGGGCTCCGACGACGCCTTCAACCGGATGTTCGAGCGCGACAAGGACGATCTGCGCGAGCTCGGTCTGGTCATCGAGACCGTGGAGAACCTGGACGGCGACACCGGCTATCTCGCGCGCCGCGACAGCAACCGGCTGCCCCCGATCACGCTGGACGCCGAGGAGGCCGCCGCACTCGGACTGGCCGCCAAGGTCTGGCAGCAGGCCCGGCTGGCCGGCGCGGCCAGCGGCGCCCTGCAGAAGCTGCGGGCGGCGGGGATGCCGGAGGCCGAGGACGCGTACGAGGTGCACAGCGCCCTCGAACCGCGTATCCCCGTCCACGAGGCCGCGTTCGAACCGCTGATGCTGGCCTGCCGGGACCGCCGGCCGGTGACCTTCGACTACCGCAAGGCCAATGCCGCCCGCCCCGAGCAGCGCCAGGTCGAGCCGTGGACGCTGGAGTGCTGGCGCGGGCACTGGTACCTGGCCGGCTGGGACCGGGAGCGGGGCGCCGAGCGGGTGTTCCGGCTCTCCAGGATCGCCGGCAAGGTGCGCTCCAGGGCCGGTGCGTTCACCGCGGAGGTGCCCGACGTCGTCACCGTCCGCGAGACCGTCGAGAGCTGGGCGGGAGAGACGGCGACCCGTACCGCGCTGATCAGGCTGAAGGCCGACTCCGGCTACCCCCTGCGGGCCCGCGCCACCTCGGTGCGGGAACTCGGCAACGGGTGGGAGGAGTTGGAGATTCCGTACGGACACGGTCTGGACGCCTGGCTCGTCGAGTTCGGCCCGGACGTCGTCGTACAGGAACCTGCGGATCTGCGGGCCGATGTGGTGGACCGGCTGCGCGCCGTGGCCAAGGACTGAGGGGACCGTATTCATGGCCACGAACGCCATCGACCAGACCCGCCGGATGCTCTCCCTGGTGACCTACCTGCGTGAGCGCCCCGGCGCTCACGTCCAGGACGTCGCGCGGGCCTTCGGGATCACCGAGGACGAGCTCATCTCGGACCTCGACGTCCTGCCCATGTGCGGGACCAGCTTCCGCGGCGGCGATCTGCTGGACATCGACACCGACGGCGACCGGATCTGGTGGCACAACCCGGACGATGTGGCGGAGCCGCTCCGGCTCGCCGCCGACGAGGCGACGGCCCTGCTGGTCGCCGCCCGCGCCGTCGCCACGCTGCCCGGACTGCGGGAGAGCGACCGGCAGGCGCTGCTGCGCGCCACCGCCAAGCTGGAGGCCGCGGCCGGTGAGGTGGGGGCGGCCAGCTCCCGGCTCTCGGTCACCTTCGAGTCCGAGGGCGGCGTCTTCGCCGATGTGGACCGGGCGATCTCCGAGCGGCGCCGGCTCTGGCTGCGCTACTACTCGCCCGCCCGCGACGAGCTCACCGAGCGCGAGGTGGACCCGATCCGGCTCTTCGCCGTCGGGCACACCTATATGGAGGCCTGGTGCCGGTCCTCCGAGGACCGGCGTACGTTCCGCCTCGACCGGGTCGCCGAGATCCGGCTCCTCGACGAGCCGGCCGCGCCGCCCGAGCTGGAGCTGCGGGACCTGTCGGAGGGGCTCGTCCAGCCCGCCGCCGAGGACCCGGAGGTCGTGGTCGAGGTCGGTCCCGGCGGGCGCTGGGTCGCCGAGTACTACCCGCACGACAGCGCCGACGAGCTGCCCGACGGCGGTCTGCGGATCACCCTGCGGACCCCCGACCCGGCCTCGCTGCGCCGCCTCGCGCTCCGGCTCGGCCGGGAGGGGCGTATCGTCTCGCCGCCGGAGCTGGCACAGAGCGCGCGGAAGGCTGCCCGAGCGGCACTCACCGCCTACGACGGCCCGGCCTGAGGGGACGGGCGCAGGAGATATGAGCAACCTGTCTGTGGTGTCGGACGTCTCTTCCGTCCCGACCGTCGTCGTTCCCGAGTCCGTACGGTTCAGGGCCGCCTGCCCGGACTGCCGCGCACGGTTCGAGCTGGCGGCGGGCGCCATCCGGCTCGCGATCGGTGCCACCAGCCGGACGACGTTCTACTCCTTCACCTGCCCCGACTGCGACGTCGCGGTCCGCAGACCCGCGGGGGAGCGGATAATCGAGCTCCTCACCGACGGCGGCGTCCGGACGCTGCGCCTGCACACCGGCCGCTAGACAGACCGCACCCCCCTTCACAGGACACCGGCCGCCGGAACATCGGACGATGAGGACCCGGAACATCGGACGGTTACCCGGACACGAGAAACATCGAGGCTCTGCACATGTTCTGGCCCATGCTCGCCATCGCCCTGGGGTTCCTCGGAATCGCCGTCCTGGGCGTGCTGGCCATCAAGGTCTTCATCGAGGCCCAGCGGCTCGGTCACCAGGTGACGCGCACCACCGAGCGCATCAACCGGGCCGCGGAGGATCTGGAGCACGCGGCCACGGATCTCGCCGCCACGGGAGAAACCCTGAGGTAGGCGGCCTGCCCGATCCGGGCGGGCGCGGCCTCCTGTTTCTCAGTCCCGGGGGGTACGCTGCTGGTGGCGGCCCAGGCAGGGAGGTGCTGGCCGCTATCCAATGTATGCACGGGCATTGCCTCGCGTTTACTCCAGCGGGTTACGATCGCTCCCAGCTAATTGGTCGGATGCGTGTCCGGCCCAAGGGCAGCGAGCCCACCTCCAGCCGCCTCAGCGAGAAGGAAGCACATCATGGGCAATCTGAAGCCTCTAGAGATCGTTCTGATCATCGCTGTCGTTCTGCTGTTGTTCGGTGCCAAGAAGCTTCCTGACATGGCCCGTTCGCTGGGCAAGTCGGCCCGCATCCTCAAGAGCGAGGCCAAGGCGATGCGGAAGGACGACGAGCCGGCGGCGACGCCCACGACAGAGGCGCCCGCAGACCAGGCGGCCCAGCCCGCCGCCGCGCGCACCATTCAGGCCGCGCCCGGTGATGTCACGAGCTCCCGCCCGGTGAATGAAGCGAAGCCCACCACCCAGAGCTGACGGCTGACGGTTCCTCCGGCAAGCTGCCGCACGAGACGAGGGAAGTGGGTTGCTCAAGTCTGCCCGCAAGCAGGAGAAGGACGGCGAGGGGCGGATGCCTCTCGCTGATCACCTGCGTGAGTTGCGTAACCGACTGCTGATCGCGGTCCTGGCGGTCATCGTCATCACGTCGGTCACAGCCTTTTTCTACAAGGAACTGATCGACTTCCTGATCCATCCGATCCTCGGATCGGTTGGCTGCAGCAACGGCGGGCCCAAGCAGATCAACGGCCGGCCGTGCGCGGAGATGACAGTGAACGGCCTGGTCGGTCCGTTCTCCATCGCGCTCAAGGTCTCCCTCATGGCGGGCGTGGTGTTCTCCACTCCGGTCTGGCTCTACCAGCTCTGGGCGTTCCTGGCCCCGGGTCTGCACAAGCACGAGAAGAAGTACGCGCTCAGCTTCGTCGGCGTGGGCGTGCCGCTCTTCCTCGTGGGCGCGGCCCTCGCCTACTTCCTGATGCCGCAGACCGCCGCGGTTCTGCTCGACTTCACTCCGGACAACACGACGAACCTGCTGCCCGTCGACGACTACCTCAACATCGTCACGCGCATGGTGATCGTGTTCGGCATCGCCTTCGAGCTGCCACTCCTGCTCGTCCTGCTGAACTTCACCGGAGTGCTCACGGCCAAGCGGCTCGCGTCCTGGTGGCGCGCCATGGTCATGGGCATCACGATCTTCGCCGCGGTCGCCACGCCCACGGGCGACCCGCTGACGATGATCACGCTGGCGGCGCCCATCGTGCTGCTCTACTTCCTCGCACTCGGCATCTGCGTGGTCAACGACCGGCGAAGGCGACGGAACAACCCCGACGCCGAGCTGGACGACGACGAGGCGTCCGAGCTGGACCTCACCCCCGATGACATCGGCGACATGGAAAACGTGTCGGCGTCGCGGCCCTCCCTGCCGGAACAGGCGGACGGGGAACGGGACGGCGGACGATCGCCGCGGTCGAACGGTTACGACGACATCACCTGACCTTGTAAGGTCCCCCGGGTGACCAGCGAGATCACTCTCTTCGTCAATCCCACCGCAGGACGCGGCCGGGGCGCGCACGCCGCGCAGCCGGCCGCTTCCGCGTTGCGGGACGCCGGATTCTCCGTCCGTACGGTCCTCGGTGAGGACGCCGACGACGCGCTGCGCCGGGCGCGCGAGGCCGTGGCCGGGGGGACCGGCGCGCTCATCGCCGTCGGCGGGGACGGGATGATGTCCCTCGCCCTCCAGGCCGTCGCCGGGACGCGGACGCCGCTCGGCGTCGTGGCCGTGGGCACCGGGAACGACTTCGCCCGCGCGCTCGGGCTGCCGATACGGGATCCGGCCGCGGCCGGCCGGCTGGCCGCCGAGGCGCTCAAGGGGAGCGCCGTCCGCGAGATCGACCTCGGTCTGGTCGGCGACCGCTGGTTCGGGTCCGTGCTCGCCTCCGGCTTCGACTCCCGGGTCAACGACCGCGGCAACCGGATGCGCTGGGTCGGCGGCCGGTTCAAGTACGACCTGGCGATCCTCGCCGAACTCGCCGCTTTCCGGCCCATCGCCTACCGCATGAGCCTCGACGGCGGCCCGGCCCGGGAGATCGAGGCGACGCTCATAGCCGTCGGCAACGGATCGACGTACGGCGGCGGCATGCGGATCTGCGCGGACGCCGTCATGGACGACGGGCTGTTCGACGTGACCGTCGTCGGCGACTGCAGCCGCACCACCCTGCTCAAGGTGTTCCCCAAGGTCTACAGGGGCACCCATCTCGGGCACCCCGTCGTCACCGTGCACCGGGTCTCCTCGATCGCGCTCGAAGCCGTCGGTGTCACCGCGTACGCGGACGGTGAACCCCTCGGCGCGCTGCCGCTGACCGCCACCTGCGTACGGGGCGCCGTCAGGGTGCTCGGGGCGGGTTCTGCCGCGGTGAATTAAAGATCGCGTCACTGTCAGAGGCGGCGGGTAGGCTCGTGGACAAGATGACAGAGGACCTCTCACCAGCTGAGCGATACCAGGCTTCCCGGATCCGAGCCGCCGAGCAGGCGACCGCGCTCGGGCCGTTCCGCGAGATGTACGCATTCGATCTGGACCCCTATCAGATCGAGGCCTGCGAGGCGCTGGAGGCCGGCAAGGGCGTGCTCGTCGCGGCCCCCACCGGCTCGGGCAAGACGATCGTCGGCGAGTTCGCCGTGCACCTCGCCCTGGAGCAGGGCCGCAAGTGCTTCTACACCACACCGATCAAGGCCCTCTCCAACCAGAAGTTCGCCGACCTGGCCAAGCGCTACGGCGCGGACAAGGTGGGCCTGCTCACCGGCGACAACAGTGTCAACGCCGATGCCCCGGTGGTCGTCATGACCACCGAGGTCCTGCGGAACATGCTGTACGCGGGCTCCCAGGCGCTGGTCGGCCTCGGCTATGTGGTGATGGA
Source organism: Streptomyces sp. NPDC087428 (assembly GCF_044744085.1). Classification (NCBI taxonomy): domain Bacteria; kingdom Bacillati; phylum Actinomycetota; class Actinomycetes; order Kitasatosporales; family Streptomycetaceae; genus Streptomyces; species Streptomyces sp. NPDC087428. The sequence continues at coordinate 218,210 of NZ_JBIUXR010000013.1, read as the reverse complement.
CGAGGTGCACTACCTCTCCGACCGCTTCCGGGGCGCGGTGTGGGAGGAAGTGATCATCCACCTGCCCGAATCCGTGACACTGGTGTCACTGTCGGCGACCGTGTCCAACGCCGAGGAGTTCGGCGACTGGCTGGACACCGTCCGCGGCGACACCGCCGTGATCGTCTCCGAGCACCGGCCGGTGCCGCTCTGGCAGCACGTGCTGGCCGGCCGCCGGATGTACGACCTCTTCGAGGAGGAGAGCGACCACGGCGGCCGCGGTGTCGGACGCCGTGAGGTCAACCCCGACCTCGTCCGGCTCGCCCGCATGGAGAACCAGCGCGGGTACAACCCGCGCGAGCGCCGGCGCGGAAAGATGGTGCGCGAGGCGGACCGCGAGCGCGAGCGGCGCCAGCGGAGCCGGATCTGGACGCCGTCGAGGCCCGAGGTCATCGACCGGCTGGACGCCGAGGGTCTGCTGCCCGCCATCACGTTCATCTTCAGCAGGGCCGGCTGCGAGGCCTCCGTGCAGCAGTGCCTGCACGCCGGACTCCGGCTCAACGACGAGGACAAGCGCCGGCTGGTGCGGGAGATCGTCGAGGAGCGCACGGCGTCCATCCCCACCGAGGACCTCCACGTCCTCGGCTACTACGAATGGCTCGAAGGCCTGGAGCGGGGCATCGCCGCGCACCACGCCGGGATGCTGCCGACCTTCAAGGAGGTCGTCGAGGAGCTCTTCGTCCGAGGCCTCGTGAAGGCGGTCTTCGCGACGGAGACGCTGGCCCTCGGCATCAACATGCCCGCCCGCTCCGTGGTCCTGGAGAAGCTCGTCAAGTGGAACGGCGAGCAGCACGCCGACATCACCCCCGGCGAGTACACCCAGCTGACCGGCCGGGCCGGGCGGCGCGGGATCGACGTCGAGGGCCACGCCGTGGTGCTCTGGCAGCGCGGCATGGACCCGGGCGCGCTGGCCGGACTCGCGGGTACGCGTACGTATCCGCTGCGCTCCAGCTTCCGCCCCTCCTACAACATGGCCGTGAACCTGGTGCAGCAGTTCGGCAAGCACCGTTCGCGGGAGCTGCTGGAGACCTCGTTCGCACAGTTCCAGGCGGACCGGTCGGTGGTCGGGATCTCCCGCCAGGTCCAGAAGAACGAGGAGGGCCTGGAGGGCTACAAGGAGGGAATGACCTGCCACCTCGGTGACTTCGAGGAGTACGCGCGGCTGCGCCGCGACCTCAAGGACCGGGAGACGGAGCTCGCCAAGCACGGCGCTTCGCAGCGGCGGGCCGCGGCGGCGGCGTCCCTGGAGAAGCTCAAGCCCGGCGATGTCATCCATGTGCCGACCGGGAAGTTCGCCGGACTGGCGCTCGTCCTGGACCCCGGGCTGCCCGCCGGGCGGACCAACGGGCACGGACACCGCGGGCTCGAATACCACGACGGGCCGCGGCCGTTGGTGCTGACGGCCGAACGGCAGGTCAAGCGGCTGGCCTCGATCGACTTCCCGGTGCCGGTGGAGGCACTGGAGCGGATGCGCGTCCCGAAGTCGTTCAACCCGCGCTCGCCGCAGTCGCGCCGCGATCTGGCGTCCGCGCTGCGCACCAAGGCCGGCCACATCGTGCCTGACCGGCACCGCAAGGAGCGGTCCGTCGCCGCCGACGACCGCGAGATCGCCCGCTACCGGGCCGAGTTGCGCGCCCACCCCTGCCACGGGTGCGACGAGCGCGAGGACCACGCGCGGTGGGCCGAGCGCTACCACAGACTGCAGCGGGACACCCAGCAGCTGGAGCGCCGCATCGAGGGGCGCACCAACACGATCGCCCGGACCTTCGACCGGATCGTGGCCCTGCTCACCGAGCTCGACTATCTGCGGGGCAGCGAGGTCACCGAGCACGGGCGCCGGCTGGCCCGGCTGTACGGCGAGCTGGACCTGCTCGCGAGCGAGTGCCTGCGGGCGGGAGTGTGGGAGGGGCTGAATCCCGCCGAACTCGCCGCGTGCGTCTCGGCGCTGGTGTACGAGGCACGGCAGTCCGATGACGCGGTGGCGCCCAAGCTGCCGTCCGGACCGGCGAAGACCGCCATGGGCGAGATGGTCCGGATCTGGGGGCGGCTCGACGCCCTGGAGGAGGACTTCAAGATCAATCAGGCGGAGGGGGTCGGACAGCGCGAACCCGACCTCGGCTTCGCCTGGGCGGTGTACATGTGGGCCTCCGGCCGGACGCTGGACGAGGTGCTGCGCGAGGCGGAGATGCCCGCGGGGGACTTCGTGCGGTGGTGCAAGCAGGTGATCGACGTGCTGGGGCAGGTGGCGGCCGCTGCTCCGCGTGAGGGCAGTTCGGTGGGGCGGAGCGCGCGCAAGGCGGTTGATGAGGTGCTGCGGGGAGTGGTGGCGTACAGCTCTGTGGGCTGAGGCGGGGCGGCGGAGGGGCTGAACTACGTGGTGGCGCCGGAGTCGTGGGCGCGTCGGCCGCCGTGGCGGGTGATGCCCCCGCACCCCGCACCCCGCACCCCGCTCCTCGGACGCCGGAGGGGCTTGAACCGGCCGCTCCCCGGCGCCTCGTCGGAGCCGTCGTCAGCGTGTGGTCGCCGCCCCGACGGCTGAGCCGAAGCGTGCCTTCGCGGTCGGGTGATCCAGCGACTCCGGGGTGAAGAGGATCGAGCCCACCCCGGTCGGTCCGGTCGCCGAGCCCGGAATGACGCTCACGGCACCCGTCGCCAGATACTTGCCGGGCGCGCCGACCGCCAGGTCCGCACGGCCGTCCGCGTCGAAGTCCCCGGCCGTCACCGACCGCCCGAACTGGTCGTTGCCCTCCATCACTCCCATCACCCCGGGCGAGTCCAGGGTCAGCTTCCGGGCGCGGGTGGCGTCCAGCCCGGTCGTCGTCCCCGGTACGACGGTCAGCGCCCCCGCGTTCTGGATGCCGTCGGAGTCCGCCTCGCCGACCACGGCGGTCACCAGGTCGGCGTGGCCGTCGCCGTCGGTGTCGGCGAGGACGCCCGCGGTGCCCGGCTCCACGGCGCCGCCGTAGGGCACACCCGCGCCGAGCCCGGCGGCGGTGCCCGGGAACATGCGCAGCAGGAACTCGTCGGGGCCGTCGGAACCGGTGGTGTCCACGACCACGTCGTCGCGGCCGTCGCCCGTGATGTCGCCGGTCACGACGCTGTAGCCGGTGAAGGGCAGCCCCGTCCGGCCGATCGGCGCCGTCTTCAGGCCCTGCGCCGAACCCGGCAGCACGGCGAGGGTCCCCTCGTCGGCCCCGTCGTCGAAGTAGGCCTGGGTGACGAGGTCCGTGTAGCCGTCGCCGTTGATGTCGCCCGAGGCGATCGGTCCCATCCCGGCGCCGCCGCCGGGCGGGGCGTACGCGGTCATCGCCGGTTCGTCGATGTCCCGCAGATTGCTCGCACCGCGTACGACGTTCACCTTCGTTCCGGTGGAGACGGCGATGTCGTCCCGTCCGTCGTGGTTGAAGTCGCCGACCGTCAGGTTGTCGCCGAACCCCTGGCGCGCGGCGGGCTTCGGATTGTGGAACGCGATGGCGTCGCCGCTCAGTGCGCCCTTGGCCCCGAAGACGATTGTCACGGCGCCGGCGCCCGCCACGGTCCCGATGGCCTCGCCGCCCGAACCGATCACCAGGTCCGTGTACCCGTCTCCGTCCACGTCGCCCATGGCCACCGAGGAACCGAACCGGTCACCGGCCTCCGGGACGCCCGGTATCCCGGCCGTGTCCTGGGTGATGCCCTTGTGCCGGGTGACCCGGACGCCCTGGGCGGTGCCGTACACGAGGGACACGTAGCCCGCCTTCGCGTACCCCGCGACGGTGCCCTCCGGTGCGCCCGCGGCGAGGTCGCCGAACCGGTCACCGTCCACGTCGCCCGGCGCGGGGGCGGCCGCCTCGCGCGGAGTCTGCGACGCCCCCGTCGCCCCGCGACCCGGTGCGGCGAAGGCGGCGGGTGCCACCAGGGCCCCCGCGGCCACCGCTGTCGCCAGAGCCGTACACGCCATCAGGTGCCGCGCCATGTGCCCACTCCCGTCCTGGGGTTACCGGGTGCCGCCGCCGGTCGCCCCGGAGGGCGCCGGCCGCTGCCGTCAACCCACAAGACCCGTGAGGGGGATGAATAGTTGCGGTCGCCCACCCGGTCGCCCACCCGGCGGCCCCGAGGGGCCGGGCGCCTCGCGCGTCGTCCTGCGGGCACGCGGACGCCCGCACCGTGAACGCTCCACGGCGCAGGCCGTCCCAGCCCGTCGGGCGCGGTCTACGACCGGCGTCGGCTGCTCCTCAACGAGGCTCCTGTGCAGACCAGTCCCAGGAGGACGGTCAGGCCGCCGATGATGACGTTGTTCAGCACGACGCCCATGTCCGGGCTGCTGCCCACTATCCAGGGCGAGACGATCATCCAGGCGCCCATGGCGCAGATGGCCCAGCTCAGGCCATACATCCGTTGCGGCATCACGGTGAACCCGAGACCCAGCACGGCGATCGCGATACCCATGATCAGGTTGTGGTTCACCAGGGTGGTCTGGCTCGTCGTGAAGTGCAGCACCCAGGGCGAGATGGCGCAGTACAGGCCGACCAGGAACACCGGTGCGTCCACGAGCGCCACATCGCGGCCACCCATCACACGGGCGTAACGATCACGCATTTCGGAGGCGTCGGGGTGTCCGGCCAAGTCGTGGCCGGCATGCGAGACGTTTGACATGAGGTTCGTCTCCTTCGCTCCCGCAGGCCAGGACACGCCTTGTGCGATGAACGGCCCGCCCTGCCATTCTGCTCTTATTTGTGCCTTATGTGTAGTTTTCGAGGTGGCTGAATTCAGGCAGGTGCCGCATCGGTGCGGTGGCCGTCCAGCCGTCCAGCCGCCCGGCTCCGTCTGGAGGCCGATGTCCGGCGACAGCCGAGACCGGCCAGGGAGGCGTGGTCGCCCTGGCCGGTCTCGGGTGGGATCAGGTCGTGCTTCCGTGGGTGCGGCGGCGGTCATGTCAGCCCCTGTCGCCGATTTTTTGTCGGGCGACAGGAATTGGGGACGAGCTGTCTCGCAGGCGTGACGTGTCCGTGTCCGCGCGGGGCCGAAGTGCTCACGTCCCCCGGCGGGTTGGCCGGGGGACGTGAGCACCGTCCCGCGGTGACCCGCTACTTCGGGGGCATCAGGACCGAGTCGACGATGTAGACAGTCGCGTTGGCGGTCTGGACGTTGCCGCAGACGACCTTCGAGGAGTCGTTCACCGTGTACTCCATGCCCGAACCCGACGTCGTCAGCTTGCCCTTCTCCAGGGTTTCGAAGGAGCCCTTCTCCAGCTGCTTCGGCGTCAGCTTCTTGCCCACCACGTGGTAGGTGAGCACCTTGGTCAGCTCGGCCTTGTTCGCCAGCAGCTTGTCCAGGTCGGCCTTCGGGATCTTGGCGAAGGCGTCGTTGGTCGGGGCGAACACCGTGATGTTCTGCGCGTTGTTCAGGGTGTCGACCAGACCGGCCTTCTTCACCGCGGTGACGAGGGTGGAGAGCGCCGGGTTGTTCGAGGCGGCCGTGGCGACCGGGTCCTTCGCCATGCCGTCGAAGGAGCCGGAGCCGCTCTTGGGTACGGACGCGCAGCCCGGTCCGAAGGGCTTGTCCATGTTCATCGAGTCGTCGGCGGAAGCGGGCGCCGATGCCTTGGCCGAGCTGGCGGTGGAGCCGGACGCGCTGTCCTTGGAATCGCTGGAACAGGCGCTGAGGGCGAGCGGGAGCACCACCGCGGCGGAAACGGCGAGGGCGGCGCGGCGGACGTGGCGGGTGGTCATGGTGTTCTCCTGGATCAATATAAGTGACGAAATGATTACGTTCAGTGAAGGGTGGGGGGTGTGCAGGCCCGCGGCCGTGCTTGGTGCGCGATGCGGGTGGGGCGGCGGCGGTGTCCGCTCAGGACACGTCGACCACCACCGAGTGCCAGCCGGTCGCCCCGTTGGGCACCGTGCCGACCCGTTTGTCGGTCTGGGTGACGCCGGTGCGGTCCGTCGCGCGGACCTCAAGGGTGTGGTTGCCGGAGGTGGCCGGCCACTCCCACACCCACTGGCGCCAGGTGTCCCGGCTGTCCTCCGCGGCCAGCCGTGCGTGGTGCCACGCGCCGCCGTCCACCCGGACCTCGACCCGCGAGATCCCGCGGTGCTGGGCCCAGGCGACCCCGGCGACCGGGATCGTCCCGGCCTTCGGGGAGGCGAACGGGCGGGGGGTGTCGATCCGGGACTCGGTCTTGATGGGGGCCTGCTGGGACCAGGACCGCTTGACCCAGTAGGCGTCGTAGTCGGCGAACGTGGTGAGCTCGATGTCCTTCATCCACTTGCAGGCCGACACATATCCGTACAGGCCGGGGACGACCATCCGGACCGGGAAGCCGTGCTCGAAGGGCAGCGGCTCACCGTTCATGCCGAGGGCGAGCATCGCGTCGCGTCCGTCCATGACCGTCTCGACCGGGGTGCCGATGGTCATGCCGTCCACCGAGCGCGTGATGATCTGGTCGGCGGGACCGCCGCGGGACGGCGGCTTCACCCCGGCCTCGCGCAGCAGATCGGCCAGCCGCACACCGATCCACCGGGCGTTGCCGACATACGGTCCGCCCACCTCGTTGGACACGCAGGTCATGGTGATGTCGCGCTCGATGATCTCGCGGCGCAGCAGATCCTTGAAGGTGAGCGTCACAGGGCGTTCCACGCCCTTCCCGTGGATCCTCAGCTTCCAGTCGTTCGCGTCGATGCGCGGGACGACCAGGGCCGTGTCCACCCGGTAGAAGCTCTTGTTCGGCGTGACGAACGGGCCGAGTCCCCGGATCCTGAGATCGGCGCCCGCCGGTACGGCCGACGCCGCAGAGGCCGGCACGGGCAGCACCAGGTCATGCCGTGAGGCGGTGGCCCCCGCCTGGACGGCGGAGGTGAGACGCCGTCCCAGCAGACCGGCACCGGCCGAGGCCGCCGCCGCGGCGCTCGCCGCGATGACGAAGCCCCGCCGGTCGAAGGCACCGGACGCGGGCTCCCCGCCCCTCCCGCCAGCCGCGGGGGAGGGACCGGGAACCGGTGCGAGCCGTCCGACCAGCAGATACAGCACCCCTGCGGCCAGCACGGCGCCCACCACGGAGGGCAGCGCGTCGGCGGGCCGGCCCTCGGGCCTTCCCACCGCGGCGACCGCCCCGACCACACCGAAGACCAGTACGGCGGCCGAACCGGTCACCCGGTGCCGCAGCGCCAGCACTCCGATCACCACGGCGAAACCCGCCAGGAGAACCAGGATGCCCAGCTCCAGGACCAGCTTGTCGTTGGTGCCGAAATTCCGGACGGCGAAGTCCTTCAGCGCCGGGGGAGTGCGGTCGATGACCGCACCGCCCACCGCCGTGATCGGACCCGCCTCCGGACGGATGGCCGCCGCCGCCAGCTCGGCCACGGCCAAGGCGCTGAACCCGGCGATCAGACCGCTGAGCGCGGCGAGCAGAGCACGCACCCAGCGGGACCGCCGGGACCCGGGGGCCCCGTCCTGCGCATCGTTCTGATCTTCGCTCACACCGGGGATTCGTGGCCGGACGCCCGGCGGATTGGTCCCTCACCCGAATGGATGGGAGTGGATCACGGCCAATCCACGGCGCGACCTGTAACGAATCACATCCGAGAGGCATCCGCCGCTCCTCCGGAAACAGAAGGAGGGGTGAACGGGGCGGATGTCGAAGGGAGCGGTATGACAGGGATGCGGCGACGGACAGCCGTCGTGGGGAGCGGGGTGGCGGGGCTGACCGCCGCCCACGTCCTGCGGACGGCCCACGACGTGACGCTGTTCGAGGCGGACGACCGGGTGGGCGGCCACGCGCACACCCACGAGCTCCCCGCGTCGGACGGCCGCGTCCACCACGTGGACTCCGGGTTCATCGTGCACAACCGGCGCACCTACCCGCACCTGCTGCGGCTCTTCGCGGAACTCGGCGTCGCCACGCAGGAGTCCGAGATGAGCATGTCCGTGCGGTGCGAGGGCTGCGCACTGGAGTACGCGGGCGCCCGCGGCCCCGCAGGCCTCCTCGCCCGGCCGCAGGCCGTCCGCGACCCGGCCTATCTGCGGATGCTGGCAGCGGTGCCCCGCTTCCACCGGACCGCCCGGCGCCTCCTGGCGGACGGCGGACCCGACGCGGACACCATGACGCTCGGCGAGTTCGCCGCCCGCGGCCGCTTCTCCCCGTACTTCACCGCCCATTTCCTGACCCCCCTCGTCTCCGCCGTCTGGTCCTGCGACCCGGTGACCGCGATGCGCTACCCGGCCCGCTACCTCTTCCGCTTCCTCGACCACCACGGGCTGCTCTCGGTCGGCGGCTCCCCGGTGTGGCGGACCGTCACCGGCGGATCGGGCGCCTACGTCGAACGGGTCACCAAACAGCTCGACGCCGTCCGCACCGCGACCCCGGTCCGTGCCGTGCGCCGCCACCCGGACGGCGTGGAGATCACCACCGCGGACGACACCACGGAGCAGTTCGACTCCGTCGTCATCGCCACCCACCCCGACCAGGCGCTACGGCTGCTCGCCGACCCCACGGACGAGGAACGCGACACCCTCGGCGCGTTCCGCTACTCCCGCAACCCCACGCTCCTGCACACCGACACCCGGCTGCTGCCGCGGGCCCGCGGCGCCCGCGCCTCCTGGAACTACCTGATGCCCTCGTGCACCGCGAGCCCCGACCACGTCACCGTCAGCTACGACATGAACCGGCTCCAGCGGCTCGACGCCCCCGAGACCTTCGTCGTCACGCTGAACGGCGCCGACCGCGTCGCCCCCGGCCTGGTCCGCGCCAGCATGGTGTACGAACACCCCGTCTACACCCCGGAGTCGGTGGCCGCCCAGGCCCGGCTGCCCGCCCTGTCCGGCCCGCGCACCGCCTACGCGGGGGCCTACCACGGCTGGGGCTTCCACGAGGACGGCTGCCGCTCGGGGGCGGACGCGGCCAGAGCCCTGGGGGTGGACTGGTGAACGCCCTCTACCCCTGCACCATCGCCCACGTACGGTCCGCGCCCCTCACGTACGCCTTCCGGCACCGCACCTACCTGTGGCTGATCGACCCGGACGGGCCGCCGCCACTCCCCGGCCCCCTGCGCTTCCTGGCCGGCTTCGACCCGCGCGACCACTTCGGCGGCACGGCCCCGACCATCCGGGCCGGACTGAGCCGGTACCTGGCCGCGAACGGGGTCGACCTCGCCGACGGAACCGTACGGATGCTCACCCAGGCCCGGGTGTTCGGCCACGTCTTCAACCCGCTGACCGTCTACTGGTGCCGCCGCGCCGACGGCACCCCCCTCTGCACGGTCGCAGAGGTGCACAACACCTACGGCGAACGCCACTGCTACCTGCTGCACCCGGACGCCGCCGGCCGGGCCTCCACCGGCAAGGAGTTCTATGTGTCGCCGTTCTTCGGCGTCGACGGCGCCTACCGGATGCGGCTCCCCGAGCCCGGCCCCCGGCTCGAACTGGCGGTGCATCTGGAACGGGCCGGTACGCGGCCCTTCACCGCCACCGTGCGCGGCGTGCGACGCCCGGCGACCCCGCGCGTACTGCTCCGGCTCGCGCTGCGCCACCCCTGGTCCACGGCGGTCGTCTCCGTCGCCATCCGGCTGCACGGAATCCGCCTCCTGCTGCGCGGACTGCGCGTGCGGTCCCGTCCCCGCCACACCACTCAGGAAGGAATGCAGTGAGCGTGTCCACGTCCCACTCCCCGTCCCCCGCCGCCTCGCCCCCGGTGGCCGCCCCGTCCCCCGTCACCTCGGCCCCGGTGCACGCCCCGGCCACCGACCCTGAGCGCTGGCCGGACGTCGCCCGGCCGCCCCGCGCCTCCCGGCTGCGGACCGCCGTCGCCGAACGGCTGGTCCGGCGCGCACTGGCCGGGCTCCCGCTCCGCGCCCGGCTCGCCGGACAGGAGGACATCGGCCTCGGCGGTCCCCTGATGGACATCCGCGACCCCGCCCTCTTCTTCCGCAGAATCGGCCTCAACGGCCTGATCGGCTTCGGCGAGTCGTACATGGCGGACGAGTGGGACTCACCCGACCCGGTGGGCGTGCTGACGGTCCTCGCCGACCATGTCGCCGGTCTGATCCCGCGGCCCCTCCAGCGGCTGCGCGGACTCTGGGCGGGACGTCGGCCCCCGGAGCAACTGGGCACACCCGAAGGCGCCCGGGACAACATCAGCCACCACTACGACCTGTCGAACGAACTCTTCGCGCTCTTCCTCGACGAGACCCTCAGCTACTCGTCCGCCGTCTTCCGCAGCTTCCCCGCGGACGCCGAGGCGCTGCCCGCAGCCCAGCACCGCAAGATCGACCGGCTGCTCGACCTGGCCGGTGTCGGACCCGGCACCGAACTCCTCGAAATCGGCACCGGCTGGGGAGAGCTGGCGATCCGGGCCGCCGCCCGCGGGGCCCGCGTCGTCTCCGTCACGCTCTCCGCCGAACAGCGGGACCTGGCCCGCCGCAGGATCAGCGAGGCCGGGTACGAGGACCGGGTCGACGTCCGGCTCTGCGACTACCGCAGCGTCGACGGACAGTACGACGCGGTGGTCAGCGTCGAGATGATCGAGGCGGTCGGCGCCGAGTACTGGCCGGTCTACTTCCGCACCCTGGAGGAGCGGCTCGCCCCCGGCGGCCGTATCGCCCTCCAGGCCATCACCATGCCCGACGACCGGATGCGCGCCTCCCGCACCACCTTCACCTGGATCCACAAGTACATCTTCCCCGGCGGACTCCTGCCGTCCGTCGAGGCGATGACCGAGGTCACGGCCGAGCACACCGGCCTGCGCATCGACCGCTGCGACGACTTCGGCACGCACTACGCCGAGACACTGCGGCTGTGGCGGGAGCGGTTCGAGGAGCGGACCGCGGAGGTCGACGCCCTCGGCTTCGACGCCACCTTCCGCCGCATGTGGACCTTCTATCTGGCTTACTCCGAGGCGGGATTCCGCTCCGGCTACCTCCATGTGCGGCAACTGCTGCTGACCCGTCAGGAAACCGCGTGATGACACCTACCGCCAAGCAGGCCACGACCGGCGCGGCCCAGCGACTGGAACCCCTCGTCGAGCAACTGCTCGGCGGCGCCCTCCCGGTCAGGGTACGGATGTGGGACGGCAGCGAGACCGGCGCCGCCGACGGCCCCCTGGTCCACGTCCGGTCCCGGCGGGCGCTGCGCCGGCTGCTCTGGGCGCCGGGCGAACTCGGCCTGGCCGAGGCGTACATCACCAGTGACGTGGACGTCGAGGGAGACCTGGCCGAAGGGCTGCGGGCGATGCGGCACGCCGTGCGCGAGCGCGGACTGCGCCCGCCGCGGCCCGGCATCGGCGACCGGCTGAGGGCCGCGCGCACCGCACTGAGTCTGGGCGCGGTCGGCCCCCGGCCGCCGGTGCCCGCCGCCCGTGCGGGACTCCACGGCGTCCTGCACAGCAAGTCCCGCGACCGGGCCGCGATCAGCCACCACTACGACCTCTCCAACACCTTCTACGCCCTGCTCCTCGACGAGACGATGGCCTACTCCTGCGGTTACTGGACGAGTGACGCCCCCGGTTACGGCCCCGCCGACGCCCAGCGCGACAAGCTCGAACTGATCTGCCGCAAGCTGGACCTGCGCCCCGGGGCGCGCCTGCTCGACATCGGCTGCGGCTGGGGATCGCTGACCCTGTACGCCGCGCAGCGGCACGGGGTCCGCGTCACCGCCGTCACCCTCGCCCGGGAACAGGCCGCCCACGTCCGCGCACAGGTGTCCGAACGGAACCTGGAGGACCTGGTCGAGGTCCGCTGCTGCGACTACCGGGACATCGACCGGGCACCGGGGCACGAGGGCGGTTACGACGCGGTGTCCACCGTCGAGATGGGCGAGCACGTCGGGGACGCGGAGTACCCCGCCTTCACCGCGACGCTGCACGCCATGGTCCGGCCGCGCGGGCGGGTGCTGGTCCAGCAGATGTCCCGGGGCCGCGACGCGCCGGGCGGCGGCGCGTTCATCGAGTCGTACATCGCCCCCGACATGCACATGCGCCCGCTCGGCGAGACGGTCGCCCTGCTGGAGGGCGCCGGCCTCGAAGTGCGCGACGTCGAGGGGATGCGCGAGCACTACGTCCGGACCGTCGACGCATGGCGGCACACCCTGGAGCGGAACCAGCGGGAGTTCACCGATCTGGTCGGGGAGGAGACCGTCCGGGTGTGGCGGCTCTACCTGGCAGGCGGCGCCCTCGCCTTCGAGGAACGGCGGATGGGCGTCGACCAGATCCTCTCCGTACGGCCGGAGGCCACCGGCGCGGCCGGGATGCCCGCCACCCGGCGCGGTTGGTACACGGAGCTGTCGGCGCTGCCGGCCGCCCGCGACGGCGCGACGGCCGGGGCCACCGGATGAACGGCTTCGGCTGGGCGGCGTTCGCACAGGGCCTCGCGCCCAGTGCGGGCGCCGCCCTCGCTGTCATGCTCGGCACGTTCGCCGTCGCGCTGCGCAAGGGCGTGCACCGGGTCGTGGACGTCGCGTGGGGGTTGGGGTTCACCGCCGTCGCGCTGGTCTCGTACGGCATGTCGGCCGGCGGCGGGGGAGACGGCACCCGACGGCTCCTTGTCACCGTGCTCACCGCGGTGTGGGGGCTGCGCCTGGCCTGGCACATCGCCCGCCGGGGCAGGGGTCACGGCGAGGACCCGCGCTACGAGGCGATGCTCGCCAGGGCGCCGGGGAGTCCCGCGCTGTACGCCCTGCGGAAGGTGTACCTGCTGCAGGGGGCCCTGGTCTGGCTGATCTCGTTGCCGGTGCAGGCGGCCGGGTACGTCACAGGGCCCGCCGGAGCCTGGACCTGGGCCGGTGCCGCGCTCTGGGCGGTCGGACTCGGGTTCGAGGCGGTGGGGGACCGCCAGCTGGCCCGGTTCAAGGCGGACCCGGCCAACCGCGGGCGGATCATGGACCGGGGGCTGTGGTCCTGGACCCGGCATCCGAACTACTTCGGCGACTTCTGCGTCTGGTGGGGCCTGTTCCTGATCGTCTGCGACGCTCCGGCGGCTGCCGCGGCCACGGTCGTGGCGCCCGCGCTGATGAGCTTCCTGCTCATCGGCGGCAGCGGAAAGGCCCTGCTGGAACGGCACATGGCCGAGCGCCCAGGATTCGCCGCGTACACCGCCAGGACCAGCGGCTTCTTCCCCCGGCCGCCGCGCCGGGGCTGATGCCCGGCGTGGTGTGTGCAGTGGGCCCCGTACCTCCATCGCCTCCCAACGGCGGAGGTACGGGGCGAGCACCGCGAAGTGGTCTCGGCCCGCCGGGACGACCCGACCCGGGGCGAGCGCCGTGACCACCGCGTCCTGGGGCGGGTCCCTCGCGGCGTGGCCGCCGGTGGTCCCGCTCACGACATGTGCCCGTCGTGGCGCGGCTCATGCGGCCCGTGGCGGTCTGTCCGGAACGCTCCGTTCCGGACAGACCGCCACAGGCCGCCGCCTCATGCGGAGGGCAGCTTCATCAGCGCGAGGGGATCGGAGGTCGGCTGCTCGGACCCGCCCGCCGGCTCGACCGTGATCCCCATGCCCGTGGCGCCGTCCACCGGCCCGTCGAGCAGGGCCGCGTAGGTCGTCGACGAGGGGCCGGTCGCCCGCATCAGGCCCGCGGACCGCATCGTGCCGCCGTCGTCGAACCACAGCTGGTAGACCTTGCCGCCGGGCGCCTCCGCCAGCCCCGAGGCGAGGAAAACGGCCCGGTCCTGGCTCCTGGAGACCACCACGGTTCCCTTCGCGCCGTCGCTCAGCGTGGCCGAATCGGACCGGGCGTCGGGCGCCGAGACGACCTCGGCCACCTGTGCGCTCCGCTGCTCCGCGGCGCGGGCGTCGGACCGGGCGTCCCGCGCCTCCTGGTTCTGCCAGACGGCGACGCCCCCGAAGCCGGCCGCCGCGGCCAGGCACGCGGCCAGCGCGAACGTCGACCACCGCCCGGCCCGGCCCGTGCCGTCCCGGCCGGTACCCCCGCCGGAGCGGGCGCGCCGGCCGGTGGACGGCGACTCCTGGCGTACGGTCGCGATCTCCCGCAGCACCCGCTCGCGCAGCTCCCGCGAGGGCGCGGCCGACACGGCGAGGCCGAGGCGGGTCGCCGTCTCCGACAGCTCCCGCACCTCCACCGAGCAGGCCTCGCAGTCGCCCAGGTGGCGTTCGAACTCCCGGCGTTCCGTCTCCGGCAGCGCGTGCAGGGCGTAGGCCCCGGTCAGTGTGTGAAGTCCGGCGTTGCTCATGCGCTCACCCCGAGGCAGTCGCGCAGCCGGATCAGTCCGTCGCGCAGTCGAGTCTTGATCGTTCCGAGCGGCACCGCTAGCAGTTCCCCCACCTCGCGGTAGGTCAGTCCGCGGTAGTACGCCAGCGTGACGGACTCCCGTTGCAGTTCCGAGAGGGTCCGCATACAGCGGCGGACCTGCTCCCGCTCCAGCCGGCTCTCCACCTGTTCGGTGACGTCGTCGAAGGCGGGGGTGCGGTCGAGCAGTGCGGCCTTGTGCTCGCGGGCCGTCGTCGCCTCCACCGAGCGCACCCGGTCCACGGCCCGGTGATGGGCCAGGGTCAGCACCCAGTTCATGGCGCTGCCGCGGGCCGCCTGGAAGCGCGGCGCGGTGCGCCAGACCTCCACCAGCACCTCCTGTGCGACCTCCTCCGACTGGGCGGGGTCGCGCAGGACGCTCCTCACCAGCCCGAGCACCGGGCCGCAGACCGCTTCGTACACCTGCGCGAAAGCGTCCTGATCACCCCGGGCGACCATTCCCAGGAGCTCCTGGAGGTCGGGTCCGGCCGAGGCCAGTCCGCTGATGTGCACGGCTTCTTTCACGCGGGCTTCCTCCCGGGACGGTCATCGGTCTCCAGGGGTGATTCGGAGCCGGTGGCCATACGGATTGGTCGGTGGGGGAAAACCTTTCACGCCTTCCGGATTTCGCGATACATCGTGGTTGACGTGTTCCGGAGACTCGCGATATGTTCGGCCACGAGTATTCGACGGCGAGGAAAGGGTGGCGAGGGCGGTGGCCAAGCGGCGCAAGCTCAGCAATCCTCTGGCGCTCACGGTGATGGTGCTGCTCGCCGAGCGGTCCATGCACCCGTACGAGATCGCCCAGACCCTGCGCCGCCGGGGCAAGCAGCACAGCGTCAAGATCAATTTCGGCTCGCTCTACACCGTGGTCCAGAACCTGGAGAAGCACGGCTACGTC
Organism: Streptomyces sp. NPDC087428; assembly: GCF_044744085.1. Classification (NCBI taxonomy): domain Bacteria; kingdom Bacillati; phylum Actinomycetota; class Actinomycetes; order Kitasatosporales; family Streptomycetaceae; genus Streptomyces; species Streptomyces sp. NPDC087428. Next base: position 203,059 of record NZ_JBIUXR010000013.1, on the reverse strand, counting down.
GAGGTCGCGGGCGTACAGCGACAGGGCAACCGCCCCGAGCGCACGCTCTACGGCATCACGGAGGCCGGGCGGGCCGAGATGCTGGACTGGCTGTCCGACCTGATCGCGGTCCCGGCCGACGAGTTCCCCGCCTTCGACACCGCCCTGTCGCTGCTTCCCGTCCTGCCGCCGGACGAGGTGGCCGAGCTCCTGGCGGACCGGGAGCAGGCACTGGCCGTGCGGGCGGCGGCGCTCCGGGGGGTGCTCGGTCAGCTGGGCGACGCGCTTCCCCGGATCTTCGTCGTGGAGACCGAGTACCAGGTCCACATGATCGACGCACAGCTGGCATGGATCAGGGGGTTCCGCAAGGAGATCCGTGACGCCACCGTCAGCGGCATCGAGGGGTGGAAGTCCTTCCACGAGACCGGCGAGGTCCCGCAGGACTGGCAGGACCTCGACGAGCAGGAGATCGTCCCCGACCCCGGACGCAGGGCGTGACGGGGAGAGGGAGAACGGAAAAAGACCCCGGCAGGTGCTGTTGGAGCAGCGCCCGCCAGGGTCTCGAACCCCGGACCGGACATGCCGTGAAGGCGGGCCAGGCGATCGAGGTGCGGCACACCCAGGATAGCCCGGCACTCCTCACGCGGAACGGACCGGCGTACCGGGCACCCGGAGACCCGGGTGCCCCGCCGACCACAGGAGAGCTCTGCCATGAGCACCCGTGCGCCCGCGGTAGCGGCGCGACAGCTGATCAAGACCTATCCAGGTGATGTCACCGCGCTGAACGGCATGGACCTCACCGTCTCGCCCGGCACCGTCTTCGGGCTCCTCGGCCCCAACGGCGCGGGGAAGTCCACCACCGTCAAGATCCTCACCACGCTCGCCCGCCCCGACTCCGGCACCGCGTCGGTCGCCGGGCACGACGTCCTGCGCCACCCGGACCGGGTCCGCCGGTCCATCGGTGTGGTCGCCCAGAAGTCCGGCGCCGACCCGGTCGCCACCGGCCGCGAGAACCTGCTGCTCCAGGGCCGGCTGTACGGGATGCGGGGCGCCGCCATCCAGCACCGCGCCGACGGGCTGCTGGACCGCTTCGGCCTCAAGGACGCCGCGAAGCGCCAGGTCAAGGGGTACTCCGGGGGTATGCAGCGCCGACTGGACGTGGCGCTCGGCCTGGTCCACCGCCCCGAGGTGCTCTTCCTCGACGAGCCGACCACCGGACTCGACCCCGAGGCCCGCACCGCGATGTGGGAGGAGATCTCCCGGCTGGCCGGTGAGGAGGGCCTGACCATCGTGCTCACCACGCACTACCTGGAGGAGGCCGACCGGCTCGCCGAACGCATCGCGATCGTCGACCGCGGCCGGATCGTCGTCGAGGGCACCCCCGACGAGCTCAAGGGCGAACTGCGCGGCGACGCGGTCCATCTGGAGCTGCGCGCCGACGTGGACCGCGGTGCCGTCAACGCCGTACTCACCGGACTGCCCGGCGTGTACGAGGTGCTGGTCGAGGGCCGCCGGGTCAGCGTCCGCGCCGAGGACGGGGCCGCGGCCGTACCGGTACTGCTGGGCGCCCTGGAGCGGTCCGGTTCGGCCGTCGCCGCGGCCACCGTCGCCCGGCCCTCCCTCGACGACGTCTATCTGCGCTACGTCGGCCGCCGCTTCTCCGAGGCGGAGTCCGCGGGTTCGCGGGCCACCGAGGTACCGGGCGCCGCGGGAGGCCCCCGATGAGCGGTCAGACCCTCTCCCAGACCTGGTACATGACCCAGCGACAGCTGAGGGCGATCCTCCGGCAGCCGGTCTTCCTGGTGATCTCGCTGATCCAGCCGGTGATCTGGCTGTTCCTGTTCGGCAACCTCTTCAAGAAGGTCGTCGAACTGGGCGGCTTCGGCACCACGTCCTATCTGGACTACCTGATCCCCGGCATCGTCGTGATGAGCGCGCTGGGATCGAGCATGTGGGCCGGCATGGGCACCCTGGAGGAGATCGAGCGCGGCACGCTCAACCGCTTCCTGACGACACCGGTCAGCCGCAGTGCCCTGATGAACGCCAACGTCGTGCAGAACGGCATCAGCACGGCCGCGCAGTCCCTGGTCATCGTGCTGCTCGGCCGGGCCGCGGGCGCCACCTACCCGGGCGGGGCCGGTGGACTGCTGATCCTGGTCGTCGCCTCGATCCTGCTCGGCACGGTCTTCGGCGCGTTCTCCAACGCCCTGGGCATGCTGGTGCGCCGGCGGGAGTCGATCATCGGCATCAACACCTTCCTGCTGCTGCCGCTGACCTTCCTGTCCTCGTCCTTCATGGCCCCGAGCCAGATGCCGTCGTGGATGCGCCACATCGCCGACTTCAACCCGGTCAACTGGGCGATGGTGGCCGGACGTTCGGCGCTGACCGCGGAGCCCGACCGGTGGCTGGTGCTCAGTCGCGGGGGAGCGCTGCTGGTGCTCGCCGCGGTCGCCGTGTGGCTGTCGACGCGGACCTTCCGCTCGTACCAGAAGTCGGTCTGACCGGCCGGACCCTCTCTGGCGCATATGGCTGTGCCCCGGTCCACGGACCGGGGCACAGCCATGCGCGCCGCGCGGACGCGCCCTACGCGGCGCTCTCCTGCTCGCGCTCCACCTGGGCGTTCCACTCGCGCTTGACCGAGCGCCAGGCGTCGTCGTTCTGGCCCAGGCGCCAGTAGCCGGAGATCGACAGCTGGGGCAGCGGGATGCCGCGGTCCAGCCGCAGGTGGCGCCGGATGTCCTTGACGAAGCCGGCCTCGCCGTGGACGAACGCCTGCACCTCGCCCGCCGGGAACTCCAGCTCCTTCACGGCGGCGGTGAGCGCCTCGCCGACCGGTCGGTCGCCCCGGTGCAGCCAGGTCACCCCGACACCGTCCGGCGTCGTGATCTTCTGCTCCTCCGCGGCGTCCGCGACCTCGACGAAGGCGTGCACCACCGCGTTCGCGGGCATCTGCTCCATCGCCGCGGCGATGGCCGGCAGCGCGCTCTCGTCGCCCACCAGGAGGTGCCAGCCGGCCGAGGGGTCCGGCCCGTAGCCGCCGCCGGGGCCCAGGAACGTCACCGGGTCACCGGCCGCGGCACGGGCCGCCCACGGGCCCGCGAGGCCCTCGTCGCCGTGCACCACGAAGTCGACGGCCATCTCCCGGGTGGCCGGGTCCCAGGAGCGCACCGTGTACGTACGGGTGGTGGGCCACAGCTCGCGCGGGAACTCCTCGCGGATGCGGGCCATGTCGAAGGGGTGCGCGTACTCGGCACCCTCGGGGGCGAAGCAGAGCTTGATGTAGTGATCGCTGTAGCCGGAGAGCGCGAAATCCGCGAGACCGTCACCGCCGAGCACCACCCGGATCATGTGCGGGGTGATCTGCTCGGTGCGCAGGACCTGCGCACCCTGCGCCGTGGGGGCCTGCCGCGCCGGTCGTTCTGCCACGAGGTTCTCTCCCTGTTTCGGATACCCGGACCACTGACCGTGAACGTGGTCTTAGGGTTACCTAACCTAACACCTCAGGTCCGAAGTGTGGAGAGGAGGCGCTGCAGGGCGCCGCCCAGCCCCCACTGGTCCGCAAGCGCTTCGAGCGCCGCCGGGTCGCGCGGCTCCGCGGGGAGCGCGGGGTCGAAGGCGGGCAGCGGTACGTCACCGGCGACCCGGACCACCGTCGGCGCGACGGCCACGTAATCGCGGGCCTCGTCGAGCCGTTTGCGCTGCGAGGGCGTCAGCTTCGCGGCCGGGTCGTCCACCGCCGCCATGATTCCGGCCAGATCGCCGAAGGCGTCCAGCAGCTTCGCCGCCGTCTTCTCGCCGATGCCGGGCACGCCGGGCAGTCCGTCGCTCGGGTCGCCGCGCAGCAGCGCCAGATCGACGTAGCCGGAGCCGTCCACCCCGTACTTCTCGCGCAGCCAGGCCTCGTCCGTCACCTGGAGCGAGCCGACGCCCTTCAGTGGGTAGAGCACCCGCACCCCGCGGGCGTCGTCCACCAGCTGGTAGAGGTCCCGGTCGCCCGTGACGATGTCCACCGGGCCGGTCGCGCGGCCGGCCAGCGTGCCGATCACGTCGTCCGCCTCGTACTCCGCGACGCCGACCCGCGCGATTCCCAGGGCGTCGAGCACGTCCTCGATGATCGGCACCTGCGGGGCCAGCGTGTCGGGCGTCTCCTCCTCGTCGGGCAGGCCCCCGGCGGTCTCCACCGCCACCCGGTGCGCCTTGTACGAGGGGATCAGCTCGACCCGCCAGTGCGGCCGCCAGTCCGCGTCCATGCAGGCGACCAGGTCGTCAGGACGGTGGTCCTGCACGAGCCGGCCGATGAAGTCGAGCAGTCCGCGCACGGCGTTGACCGGGGTCCCGTCCGGCGCGCGCACCGAGTCGGGGACTCCGAAGTAGGCGCGGTAGTAGAGGGAAGCGGTGTCGAGGAGCATCAGGCGTCGCGTCACACCCCTGATGATGCCGCACCCCACCGACAGTGGCCGCCGAGGGCGCGGTTCCCGATCCCGGACCACTTTTGTGTGAGCTGGGTCACTCTTGTGTTTGCCCCGCGTAAGCGGGGGCAGGCGCGGCATCGGAGCGGACCACGTCGCATTTTCAACTAGTGCACGTGCCATGCGGACCGAATCCGCGCGCTCCACGGTCTGCCGGAGGGGGTGGCAGACCGTTTTCGGTTCAACGCGTGAGGTGTATGTGTCAAGGCTGCAAGCCGAACACTTGTACAAGGTCTTCGGCAGACGACCCGATCAAGCCGTGCAGAAACTCGAGAGCGGCTCCAGCCGCGACGACCTGCGCGCCGAGGGAACGACCGCAGCGGTGATCGACGCATCGTTCACCGTTGAACCGGGACAGATCTTTGTAGTGATGGGTCTGTCCGGGTCCGGCAAGTCGACGTTGCTGCGGATGCTCAACGGGCTGCTGGAGCCCACCGCGGGGAAGGTGCTCTTCGACGACCAGGACCTGACCGCCCTGACTCCCGCCGAGCTCCGCCATGTCCGGTCCACCAAGATCAGCATGGTGTTCCAGCACTTCGCGCTCTTCCCCCACCGGAGCGTGCTGGAGAACGCCGGCTACGGCCTGGAGGTACAGGGCGTGCCGCGCGACGAGCGCAACCGGCGCGCCGCGGAGGCCCTGGAGATGACCGGCCTGGCGGGCTGGGAGAACTCCTGGCCCGACGAGCTGTCCGGCGGTATGCAGCAGCGTGTCGGCCTGGCCCGCGCACTGGCCACCGACGCCGACCTGCTCCTGATGGACGAGTCCTTCAGTGCCCTGGACCCGCTGATCCGCCGCGACATGCAGGACCAGCTCCTGGAACTGCAGAAGCGGCTGAAGAAGACCATCGTCTTCATCACCCACGACCTCAACGAGGCCATGCGCCTCGGGGACCGCATCGCCGTGATGCGCGACGGGGAGATCGTCCAGCTCGGCACCGCCGAGGACATCCTCGTCACCCCGGCCAACGACTACGTCGCCTCCTTCACCCAGGACGTGGACCGCTCCCGGGTGCTCACCGCGGGCGCGATCATGGCCGAGCCGCACACCGTCATGGGCACCAGGACGGACGACGGCAAGGAACTCCGTACCCCGCAGGACGTCCTGCGGGAGGCCCCCGCCACCGTCACGGAGGGCACCCCGATCATCGAACTGTTCACGCCCTGCTCGCAGAGCGGTGTCGCGGTCGCCGTGACCGACGACAAGGGCAAGCTCATCGGCGTCGTGCCCCGGGCCCGGCTGCTCGCCGTGCTCGGTGAGCCGATGACCCCCGCGGAGGCCCCCCAGGACGCCGCGACCGCGCTGAAGAAGGTGGCCAGTGTTTAGGCTCCACCTCGGCGACTGGGTCGACTCCGCCGTCGACTGGCTCCAGACCCATCTGGCCTGGCTCTTCGACGCCATCAGCTCCATCGTCAGCGGGATGTTCGACGGCATAGCCGCCGTACTCTCCGCCCCCGCCCCCCTGCTCTTCGCGGGCATCGTCGCCGTCATCGCCTGGTGGCTGCGCGGCCTGCTCGCCGGTGTGCTCGCGTTCGTCGGCTTCGCCGTCATCGACTCGGTCGAGTTGTGGGACGAAGCGATGGACACGCTCACCCTGGTACTCGTCGCCACCATCGTGACGCTGGTGCTGGCCGTGCCGCTCGGTATCTGGGCGTCCCGGTCCAAGGCCGTCAGCGCGGTGACCCGGCCGGTCCTCGACTTCATGCAGACCATGCCCGCCATGGTCTACCTGATCCCTGGCGTCATCTTCTTCGGCGTCGGCGTGGTCCCCGGCATCATCGCCACCATCATCTTCGCGCTGCCCCCCGGCGTCCGGATGACCGAACTCGGCATCCGCCAGGTCGACGCCGAACTCGTCGAGGCGGCAGAGGCCTTCGGCACCACCTCGCGCAACACCCTGCTGCGGGTGCAGCTGCCGCTCGCGCTGCCCACGATCATGGCGGGCATCAACCAGGTCATCATGCTGGGCCTGTCCATGGTGGTCATCGCCGGCATGGTCGGCGGCGGCGGCCTCGGCGGCTCCGTCTACCGTGCCATCGGCAACGTCGACGTCGGCCTCGGCTTCGAGGCCGGTATCTCCATCGTCATCCTGGCGATGTACCTGGACCGGATGACCAGCGCCCTGGGCCGCGAGGTCTCCCCGCTGGCCCGCCGCGCGCTCGCCAAGGCGCAGTCCGTGGCCGGTGGACTGAAGGTGTGGAACTACCGCCCGCAGCCCCTCGTCGCCGTGGCCGGCATCGTCGCCCTCGCCCTCGTGGCCGGCGGCATGAGTGTGTTCGGCTCCTCGGACTCGGACGACATCGCGAGCAAGGACCCGAAGAACATCGGGGCCGGCAAGACGATCAGCATGGGCTACATCCCGTGGGACGAGGGCATCGCCTCCACCTTCCTCTGGAAGGAACTGCTGGAACAGCGCGGCTTCAAGGTCGACGTCAAGCAGTACGAGGCCGGCGCGCTCTACACCGGTATGGCCAACGGCCAGATCGACTTCGAGACCGACTCCTGGCTGCCGGTCACCCACGCCGCGTACTGGAAGAAGTACAAGGACCGCCTGGAGGACATGGGCTCCTGGTTCGGCCCCACCTCTCTGGAGCTGGCCGTCCCCTCGTACGTGAAGGGCGTCGACTCGCTCGACGACCTCAAGGGCAAGGCGTCCGACTTCAAGGGCCGCATCGTCGGCATCGAGCCGAGCGCCGGTGAGACGGGCCTGCTCAAGGACAAGATCCTGCCGGGCTACGGCCTGGACAAGGAGTACAAGGTCGTCGACGGCTCCACGCCGTCGATGCTGGCCGAGCTGAAGCGCGCGTACGCCAAGAAGGAGCCCATCGTGGTTCCGCTCTGGTCGCCGCACTGGGCGTACAACCAGTACGACCTGACCAAGCTCAAGGACCCCAAGAACCTCTGGGGCAAGGGCGACGGCATCCACACGCTGACCCGCAAGGGCTTCTCCGACGAGAACCCCGAGGTCGGCAAGTGGCTGAAGAACTTCAAGATGACCGAGGACCAGCTCACCAGTCTTGAGGCGCAGATCCAGAAGAGCGGATCCGGCAAGGAGCAGGTGGCCGTCCGTACCTGGCTCAAGGCCAACCCGGAATTCGCCGACAAGGCGGCCCCGGTCGCCAAGGCCGCCACCTCCAAGGGTGCCGACGGCAAGGACGAGCGCGAGCGCGCCGTCGAGATGGCCTGGTTCCCGTGGGAGGAGGACATCGCCGCCACGTACCTGTGGAAGGCCGTCCTGGAGGACCGCGGTTACAAGATCAACCTCAAGCAGTTCGAGGTCGGCCCGATGTACACCGCGATGTCCCGCGGTCAGATCGACGTGCAGTTCGACGGCTGGCTGCCGTACACCCAGAAGAACTACTGGGACAAGTACGGCTCGAAGCTGACGGACATCGGCTCGTGGTACGGCCCCACCTCGATCGAGGTCGCGGTGCCGGACTACGTCAAGGACGTGAAGTCCCTGGCCGACCTCAAGGGCAAGAGTTCCCAGTTCAAGGGCCGGATCATCGGCATCGAACCGGGCACGGCCACGATGGAGAACCTCAAGAAGAACGTGCTGCCGCAGTACGGCCTCGACAAGGAGTACAAGGTCGTCGACTCCTCGACGCCCGGCATGCTCGCCGAGCTGAAGCGCGCGTACGCCAAGAAGGAGCCCGTCGCCGTACTCCTGTGGACCCCGCACTGGGCCTACAACGAGTACAAGATGACGAAGCTCCAGGACCCCAAGAAGGCCTTCGGTGAGGGCGACCGCCTGCACACCATCGGCTCGAAGGACTTCCCGAAGAACTACCCGCAGCTGACCAAGTGGTTCAAGGACTTCAAGCTGAGCGAGGACCAGCTCGCCGGCCTGGAGAACGAGATCCAGAAGCTCGGTACGGGACACGAGGAAGACGCCGTGCAGGCCTGGATGGCGAAGAACCCGGGCATCGCGGACAAGATGGCTCCCCAGCAGTAACCCCGTCGCGGCCCCGCCAGGGGGTGCGGCACAGGAAGGGGTGGGCACCGCCGGTGGCGGTGCCCACCCCTTTCGGCCTGTCCGGACGCCTCATTACCGGCCGTCCTCGCGTAACCGTGTGCGTAAGGTGCTGGCAGCCGGAAGGATGGGGAGTCGGGAGGGAGCCGGACATGGACGACAAGGAAACACTCCGGGTGGGCGCGGCGGTCCGCAGACAGCGCAGATCCCTGGGACTCACGCTGGCCGCGGTCGCGACGCGCAGTGGCCTGTCCGTACCGTTCCTCAGCCAGATCGAGAACGAACGGGCCAGACCCAGCGCCAGATCCCTGGACCGGGTCGCGGACGCCCTGGAGACCACCCCCGCACGCCTGCGGGCCGCCGCCGACTCGGCGCGCGCCGTCGACGTCGTGCGCGGCGGCCAGGAGGACGGGGCACGCAGGGTGGTGCGCGGACGCCATCAGCTCAGCGCCCTCGAATTCACCGGTGAGCTCGATCTGGGGCGCGAGTTCCAGCACCGCAACGACGAGGTGATGTACGTGGCGGAGGGCGCCGCCGAGGTGGAGGCCGAGGGACAGGCCTACCGGCTGGAGCGCGGGGACACGCTGTTCCTCTCGGGCGGGGTGCGCCACCGCTGGCGGGCCACGGTCCCCGGCACCCGGCTGCTGTTCGTCGCGGTCGCCGAGCACATCGACGCCACCTTCGACCCGCGTCGCTGAGGAGGAGCCGCCGTGCGCGTCGTGTCCCTCGTCCCCTCGCTCACCGAGGCCGTCGCCGTGACCGCGCCCGGTCTGCTCGTCGGTGCCACCGACTGGTGCACCCACCCCGCCGGGCTGCGCGCCGCCCGCGTCGGGGGCACCAAGAACCCCGACGTGCCCGGGATCCTCGCCCTGCGCCCGGACCTCGTGGTGGCCAACGAGGAGGAGAACCGGGAACCCGACCTCGCCGCGCTGCGGGAGGCCGGGACCGAGGTCCTCGTCACCACCGTCCGCACCCTGGAAGAGGCGTTCGTGGAACTGGACCGGCTCCTGACCGGTGCCTGCGGACTGCCGAGGCCCCGGTGGCTGGACGAGGCCGAAGCCGCCTGGGCGGCCCTGCCACCGCCCTCCGCCCCGCGCCGTGCGGTCGTCCCCGTCTGGCGCAGGCCCTGGATGGTCCTGGGCCGCGACACCTTCGCCGGCGACCTGCTGGCCCGGCTCGGCGTCACCAACGTCTACGCGGACCACGCCGAGCGCTACCCCCGCGTCCCGCTCGACGAACTGAACGCCGCCGGCGCCGACCTGCTCGTGCTGCCCGACGAGCCCTACCGGTTCACCGCCGCCGACGGGCCCGAGGCCTTTCCCGCGCTGCCCGCCGCGCTCGTCGACGGGCGGTTCCTCACCTGGTACGGGCCGTCACTGGTGCGGGCCCCTGCGGCGCTGCGAGCAGCGCTCCGCTGAGCAGCCCGCGCACCGTACGGACACCGGCCACCGCCCAGGCCGTCACCAGCAGCACGTAGAGCGCGACGGCCAGCCAGGTGAACGCCGTCAGGCCGGTGTGCCGGGCCAGGCCCGCGGCGCCCGTGACACACGTGCCGACGGGGAAGGTGAAGCCCCACCACGTCATGCCGAACGTCATCCCGCCCCGCAGCGCCCGCACCACCATGGCACCGGCCAGCGCCAGCCACATCAGCGCGAACCCCATGACCGGCACCCCGTACAGCACGGCGAAGGCGCCGAACGCGGAGGCGTACGGGGCCCCGATCGCACCCGGCGCCACATCGGCGAGCGCGTTGACCGCGGTCGTCGACTGGCCCAGCGGGCCCAGCACCAGGAACAGCGTGGGCGTCAGCATGAGCGGCAGCGGACCCTGGTGGACCAGCCGGGAGAAGATCAGCGGCAGCATCACCAGCGTCGCCAGCAGGCTCAGCCCGAACATCGCGTAGCAGGCCAGCAGCAGCGCCTCCCGCCACTGCCCGGCCGGCAGCTCCGGCACCAGCAGCGGACCGAGAGCCGCGGAGACCATGGGAGCGACCACGGGAAGCAGCCACACCGGGGACGCGGTCCCGTGCTCCGGGCGGTGGCGCACCATCATCAGGTACGGGATCGCCACCGCGACGAAGAGCCCGGTCAGGGTGCCCGCGGTGAACAGCACCACATCCAGTACCAGCGCCGCCCGGTGCCCGATCACGTCCTTGCCCACCACCATCCCGGCGCCCCCGACGGCCAGCAGCGCCATCGAGAGACAGCCGTAGAAAGGGGCCACGCCCGGGTCCAGGAGATGGGTGCGGGCCTGGTCGCGGTGCGAGGCCCAGTGCCCGGCGCGCGCCGTGAGCACCGCGGCGAGCATGAGCGCGGCCAGCACCCACACCACCGCGCAGACCGCCCGCAGACCGGGGACGTGCACGGGCAGGGCGGCGCCCGCGCTCGCGACGATGGAGGTACCCATCACGGTCGCGTACCAGTTGGGGCCGAAGTACCGCAGCGCCGGGCGCCGGGCCGTGCGGGCGGGCGGGAACGCGGTGCGGGTCTGCGGAAAGATGGCCATGCCACGATTCTTGGTTCCGGGGCCGTCCCCCACCAGGGAGTCCCTCTCTATGAGGTCATAAGGTGGACTTATGACCAGTGATGTACCTGCGCTTCTGTCCCACCGGGTGCCCGATCTGGGCGCGCTGGAGCTGCTCCTCGCCGTCGCCCGGCACGGCAGTCTCGGCCGGGCCGCACGCGACGTAGGCATCTCCCAGCCCGCCGCCAGCAGCCGCGTCCGGTCGATGGAACGGCAGCTCGGCCTCGCCCTGCTCGACCGCTCGCCCCGCGGCTCCCGCCTCACCGACGCGGGCGCGCTCGTCACCGACTGGGCACGCCGGGTCGTCGAGGCGGCCGAGGCGTTCGACGCGGGCGCCCAGGCGCTGCGGGACCGGCGCGACTCCAGGCTGCGGGTCGCCGCCTCCATGACCATCGCCGAGTACCTGCTCCCGGGCTGGCTGATCGCCCTGCGGGCCGAACGGCCGGACACCGCCGTCTCCCTGCTCGCCGGCAACTCGTCGGCCGTCGCCCGGCGGCTGCTGACCGGCGAGGCGGACCTGGGGTTCGTCGAGGGCCTGTCGGTGCCCGAGGGCCTCGACGGGACCGTCATCGCCCACGACCGCCTGGTCGTCGTCGTCGCCCCGTCCCACGCCTGGGCCCGCCGCCGCACCCCGCTGACCCCGGGCGAACTCGCCGGGACCCCGCTGATCCTGCGCGAGCACGGCTCCGGCACCCGGCAGGTCCTGGACGCCGCCCTCGCCGTCCACGGCGGACTGGCCCAGCCGCTCCTGGAACTCTCCTCGACCACCGCGGTCAAGGGGGCGGCGGAGAGCGGCGCGGGACCGTGTGTGCTGAGCGAACTGGCCCTCGGCGAGGAGCTGTCGTCCCGGCGGCTGGTCGAGATTCCGATCGCCGGAGTCCGGCTGCGGCGCCAGCTGCGCGCGGTCTGGCCGTCGGGACACCGCCCGACGGGCCCGGCCAGGGACCTGCTCTCCCTGACGCGGTCAGGGCGGCCGGGCGACTGAGCGCGGAGCGCGGCCCCACGGAGCGACGCACGGCCCCGCCCCTCGCGAAACGGCTGTCCCCCGCAAAACGGCTGTCCTAGCGAAACGGCTGTCCCTCGCCAAATGAAATGGCCTTCGTAAAACGGCTGGCCCGCGTTCCGGCCGAGCGGGAAGGATGGGCGGATGACCACGACCGCACCGCCCGCCCGAGGCGTCCGCCACGCGTGGGCCGACCTGCCCGCCGCCGTGCGCCGCGCCGTCGAGGACATCCTCGGCTCACCCGTCGTCGAGGCCCGCAGCCAGAGCGGCGGCTTCTCGCCCGGTGTCGCCGCACGGGTGCGGCTCGCGAACGGCGGGCGGGCCTTCATCAAGGCGGTGAGCGCCGAGGTGAACGCCGGCAGCCCGGACCTGCACCGCGCCGAGGCCCGCCACACCGCCGCCCTCCCGCCGCACGCCCCCGTACCCCGGCTGCTCGGCTCGTACGACGACGGCACCTGCGTCGCGCTCGTCCTGGAGGACATCGAGGGCCGTCAGCCCCGCGTCCCCTGGGACCCCGCCGAACTGGACCGCGTCCTGGCCGCCGTCGGCGCACTCGGCCGCCTCCTCACCCCGGCCACGGCCGACGCGCCCCCCATCGCCCGGCGCGAGGCCTCGATGTTCACCGGCTGGCGGACCCTGCACGCCGCAGGGGGCGACGCCCGCCTCGAACCCTGGGCGGCCCGCCGGCTCGGCGCACTCGCGGAACTGGAGTCCGGCTGGGTGGGGCCCGCCACCGGCGACAGCCTCGTCCACGCCGATCTGCGCGCCGACAACATCCTGCTGACCGAGGACCGGGTCGTCTTCGTCGACTGGCCGCACGCGATGCGCGCCGCACCCTGGTTCGACCTGCTGGCGATGCTGCCGTGCGTCGCGACCCAGGGCGGCCCCGACCCGGAGACCGTCTTCACGGCGCATCCGCTCGGCCGGGACGCCGACCCGGCGGGAGTCACCGCCGTACTCACCGCCCTGACCGGCTACTTCGTGTCGCACTCGCTGCGCCCCGCCCCACCGGGCCTGCCCACGCTGCGGGCGTTCCAGGCGGCCCAGGGCGCGGCCGCGCTGGACTGGCTACGGGGCAGGCTCGGCCACCGGCCCGCCTGGGGAGTGCCCGAGAAGTAGCGTCGGCCGCCCGGACCACGCGGGACGGACCGGACTTCTCAGACATGACCTTGCCGCGCGGCCGCCACCAGCGCCGCCATCACCCGCACGTCGCCGCCCGCCTCCGGATGCCACTGCACCCCGAGCACCCAGCCGGGCCCCGGCAGCTCGACGGCCTCCACCGTGCCGTCCGCCGCATGGGCCGACGCCACCAGACCCGCGCCGAGCCGGTCCGCGGCCTGGTGGTGGTAGGTGGGCACGTCGCAGTCGCCGGGTACCACGGAGGCGTACCGCGTCCCCGGCACCGGCGTCACCGTGTGCGTCCCGAACACCCCCGCCGCCCCGCCGGGGCCCGCGTGCCCGTCCAGATGCTGTGTCAGCGTGCCGCCCAGGACCACGTTCAGCAGCTGCATCCCCCGGCAGATCCCGAGCAACGGGGTGCCCGACTCGAGCGCGGCCCCGATCAGGGCGCTCTCCCAGGCGTCGCGCTCCGGGGCGGGCGGCCCGGTCCGCGGATCGCGCCCGGCCCCGTACTGCTCCGGGTCGACGTCCGGCCCGCCCGCGACCACCACCGCGTCGAGCCGCGCCACCACCGACGCGGCCAGTTCCGGCCCGTCCGGCGGCAGCAGCGCGGCCAGGCCGCCCGCCTCCCGGACCAGCCGGCCGTAGCCGGCCGGCAGCAGGGCCGCGGGCAGGTCCCAGGCCCCCCAGCGCGCCGAGGCCTCCAGATACGTACTGATCCCGATCAGCGGGCGGTTCATCGGATCTCCCTCTCGCACGGCACGCGGAACGCATCGGCACCGTATCCAAATCCCTTGCGCTGCCCATAGATTTGGATCAGTGGCCCGTAGATATGGATCATCCGCCGGCCCGCGAGGAGAGGACCCGTCCGTGTCCGACCGAACAGCCCCGCTCGCCATCGAGGAACTGCGCCTCCTCGTCGACAGCGGTGAGATCGACACCGTGGTCCTGGCCTTCCCCGACATGCAGGGGCGGCTCCAGGGCAAACGCTTCGCCGCCGGCTTCTTCCTCGACGAGGTCGTGCCGCACGGCACCGAGGGCTGCAACTACCTCCTCGCGGTCGACACCGACATGAACACCGTCGACGGCTACGCCATGTCCTCCTGGGACCGCGGCTACGGCGACTTCGCCATGCGCCCCGACCTCGCCACCCTGCGCAGGGTGCCGTGGAACGAGAGCACCGCGATGGTCACCGCCGACCTCGCGTGGAGCGACGGCTCACCCGTCGTCGCCGCGCCCCGCCAGATCCTGCGCCGCCAGCTGGAACGCCTCGCCGAGCACGGCTACACCGCCCACGTCGGCACCGAGCTCGAATTCATCGTCTTCAAGGACACCTACGAACAGGCCTGGGACCGCGGCTACCGCGACCTCACCCCGGTCAACCAGTACAACGTCGACTACTCCGTCCTCGGCACCGGCCGCGTCGAACCCCTGCTGCGCCGCATCCGCAACGAGATGGCGGGCGCCGGCCTCACCGTCGAGTCGGCCAAGGGCGAGTGCAACCCCGGCCAGCACGAGATCGTGTTCCGCTACGACGAGGCCCTGGTCACCTGCGACCAGCACGCCGTCTACAAGACGGGCGCCAAGGAGATCGCCGCGCAGGAAGGCGTCTCGCTCACCTTCATGGCCAAGTTCAACGAGCGCGAGGGCAACTCCTGCCACATCCACCTCTCGCTCCGGTCCACCGGCGACCCCGGACGCAGCGTCATGGCGGACGAGGACGGGGCCATGTCCCCGGTGATGCGGCACTTCCTCGCCGGCCAGCTCGCGGCCCTGCGCGACTTCTCGCTCCTCTACGCCCCGAACATCAACTCCTACAAGCGCTTCCAGCCCGGCTCCTTCGCCCCGACCGCCGTCGCCTGGGGCGAGGACAACCGCACCTGCGCGCTCCGCGTCGTCGGCCACGGCCGGTCCCTGCGCTTCGAGAACCGCCTCCCGGGCGGTGACGTCAACCCGTACCTCGCCGTCGCCGCACTCGTCGCCGCCGGCCTCCACGGCATCGTGCACGGTCTCGAACTGCCCGAGCCCTGCGCGGGAAACGCCTACACCGCCACGTACGACCACGTCCCCACCACCCTGCGCGAGGCCGCCGGGCTCTGGGCGCACAGCGAGATCGCGGAGGCGGCCTTCGGGGCCGAGGCCGTCGCGCACTACGCCAACATGGCACGCGTCGAACTCGAAGCCTTCGACGCGGCGGTGACCGACTGGGAGATCAAGCGCTCCTTCGAACGTCTGTGAGGACTTCCTTGACCCGTGAGCACCACGTACTGAACCCGGCGACGGAAGAACTCGTCGCCACCGTGCCCGCCACCACTGCGGCCGAGGTGGACGCGGCCGTCACCCGGGCGGCCGCCGCCCAGCGGACCTGGGCGGCGCTCGCCCCCGCCGACCGGGCCCGGCTGCTGCGCCGGTTCGCCGCCGCCGTGGACGGCCGCACCGAGGAACTGGCCCGGCTGGAAGTGCGCGAGGCGGGCCACACCCTCGGCAACGCCCGCTGGGAGGCGGGCAACGTCCGCGACCTCCTCGACTACGCCGCCGGGGGAGTGGAACGGCTGAGCGGCCGGCAGATCCCCGTACCCGGCGGCATCGACCTCACCCTGCTCGAACCCCTCGGCGTCATCGGCGTGATCGCCCCCTGGAACTTCCCCATGCCGATCGCCGCCTGGGCGCTCGCCCCGGCCCTCGCGGCGGGTAACGCCGTCGTCCTCAAACCCGCGGAGACCACCCCGCTGACCGCCCTCCGGCTCGCCGGGCTGGCCCTGGAGGCCGGACTGCCCGAACACCTCTTCCAGGTGCTGCCGGGCGCGGGCGACGAGGCGGGCAACGCCCTGGTCGAGCACCCGGACGTCGCCAAGATCGTCTTCACCGGCTCCACCCGGGTCGGCAAGCAGATCATGGCCAAGTGCGCCGAACGCGTGAAGCGGCTCACCCTCGAACTCGGCGGCAAGAGCCCCAACATCGTCTTCGCCGACGCCGACATCGAGGCCGCCGCGGCCGCCGCCCCCATGTCCTTCCTGGACAACGCGGGCCAGGACTGCTGCGCCCGCACCCGGATCCTCGTCCAGCGATCCGTGTACGACCGCTTCCTGGAACTGCTCGCCCCGGCCGTCGCCGCCGTCGTCGTCGGCGACCCGTCCGACGAGAAGACGCAGATGGGCCCGCTCATCTCGCGCGTTCAGCTCGACCGGGTACGCGGGCACGTCCCCGAGGGCGCGGCCGCGATCCGGGGCACCGCGCCCCAGGGCCCCGGCTTCTGGTTCCCGCCGACCGTCCTCACCGACGCCCGGCCCGACGCGCCCGTCGCGACGGAGGAGGTGTTCGGGCCGGTCGCGGTCGTGCTGCCCTTCGAGGACGAGCCGGACGCCGTCCGGCTCGCCAACGCCACGCGCTACGGCCTCGCGGGCTCGCTGTGGACCCGCGACGTGGGGCGCGCGCTGCGCGTCGCGCAGGCCGTCCGGGCGGGGAACCTCTCCGTCAACTCCCACTCCGCGGTCCGCTACTGGACCCCGTTCGGCGGGTACAAGCAGTCCGGCCTCGGCCGGGAACTCGGACCCGACGCCCTCACCGCCTTCACCGAAACCAAGAACGTCTTCCTCAGCACGGAGGCCTGAACCGGTATGACCACGGACAACGCACAGATCTGCCGCCGCCTCGTCGGCCGCACCGCCGTCATCACCGGCGCCGGCAGCGGCATCGGTCTCGCCACCGCCCACCGGCTCGTCTCCGAGGGCGCGCACGTGGTCTGCGGCGACATCGACGAGACCGCGGGCAAGGCGGCCGCCGAAGCGGTCGGCGGCACCTTCGTACAGGTCGACGTGACCGATCCCGGACAGGTCGAGGCGCTGTTCGCGGCGGCGCACGACACCTACGGCTCCGTCGACATCGCCTTCAACAACGCCGGCATCTCGCCGCCCGACGACGACTCCATCCTCACCACCGGCCTGGAGGCCTGGAAACGCGTCCAGGACGTCAACCTCACCTCCGTCTACCTGTGCTGCAGGGCGGCCCTGCCCTACATGCGGCGCCAGGGACGGGGATCGATCATCAACACCGCCTCGTTCGTGGCCAGGATGGGCGCGGCGACCTCCCAGATCTCGTACACCGCCTCCAAGGGCGGGGTGCTCGCGATGTCCCGTGAGCTGGGCGTCCAGTTCGCCCGCGAGGGCATCCGGGTCAACGCGCTGTGCCCCGGGCCGGTCAACACCCCGCTGCTCCGGGAACTGTTCGCCAAGGACCCGGAGCGCGCGGCCCGCCGGCTGGTGCACATTCCGCTCGGCCGGTTCGCCGAGGCGACCGAGATCGCGGCCGCCGTCGCCTTCCTGGCGAGCGACGACTCCTCGTTCGTCAACGCCACCGACTTCCTCGTCGACGGCGGCATCTCCGGCGCGTACGTCACACCCCTGTAGGAGGGCCGCGGCCCCTTGACCAGGCTGGGGCGATGAGCTGTCCGACTCCGCCGGCTGGTATCCGGACACGGCCGCACCCGGCAACGAGCGCTGGTGGGACGGCACTTCATGGACCGTCCACGCCCGCCCGCACACTGCCGCGGCGCACCGGCCCGGCCCCGCGCGGACCGCTTCCCCCGCCGTGCCCGGCCGGGGGAGCGGTGGCGGAAGCGGCCGGACCGTCGCCCTGGTGGTGGCGGGCGCGGTGGTCGTCGTCGTGCGGTACGCCTTCGACGCCGGCCCCGACGGGCCCCGGCTCTCCCTCATGGACACCCTCACCCAGGGCATCCGCCCGATCGGTGACAGCGAGACGAGCGGCGGCGTCGGCAGCTCCGTCGCTCCCTGACGCCGCCCCTCCCCGGGCTCAGAGGAAGGTGCGGCCCTCGCCCCGGTACGTCGGCACGGTCGCCGTCACCCGGTCCCCCTCGATCAGGTGCAACGCGTCGAACCGCTCGCACAGTTCGCCGGCCTTCGCGTGCCGGAACCACACCTTGTCGCCGATCAGCAGATCGTCGGCCGGGGCGCCGAGCAGGGGTGTCTGCACCTCACCGGGGCCCTCCTGCGGGTCGTAACGCAGCCCCTCAGGGAGGTACGGGACCGGCAGCCGGTCCGGTCCGGCCGCACCTGACGCCGGGTAGCCGCCACCGAGCACCGTCACCACGCCCACCCCGGGCCTGCGCACCACCGGCTGGGCGAACAGGGCCGCCGGACGGGCCGTGAACGAGGTGTAGTTGTCGAACAGCCGCGGTACGTAGAGGCCGGAACCGGCCGCGATCTCCGTCACCGCGTGCTCCGCGGCGGTCTGCTGCACACTGCCGGTGCCGCCGCCGTTCACGAACTCCAGGTCCGGTGCCACGGCCCGTACCGCCCGCACCACCTCGGCCCGCCGGACCGCCAGTTCCCGGCGGCCCGCGGCCTGCATCAGCCGGATCGCCCGGGACCGCAGCGGCCGCCCCTCCAACGAGTCGCCGACCCCGGCGATATGGCCCTCGTACGCCATCAGCCCCACCAGCCGGAAACCGGGCCTGCGGGCCACGGACCGGGCCAGCTCGGCCAGTTGGGCGGGGGAGCGCAACGGCGAGCGCAGCGCCCCGATCCTGACCCTGCCGCCGAGCATCCGCAGTGAGGTGTCCAGCTCCAGGCAGACCCGGATCTCCTCGGTGCCCCCGGCGCGTGCCGCGTCGATCAGCTCCAGCTGTGCGTGGTCGTCCACCATCACCGTCACGGCCGCGGCCAGCTTCGGGTCCGCGGCGAGTTCCGCGAAGGCCGTCCGGTCGGCCGACGGGTAGGCCAGCAGCACGTCCTCGAATCCGGCCCGCGCCAGCCACAGCGACTCCGCGAGCGTGAACGACATGATCCCGGCGAAACCGGGCCGTGCGAGCACCCGCTCCAGCAGCGCGCGGCAGCGCACCGACTTGCTCGCCACCCGGATCGGTTTCCCGGCCGCACGGCGTACCAGGTCATCGGCGTTGGCGTCGAACGCCTCCAGATCGACGACGGCGATCGGGGCATCGAGATGGGCGGTGGCCCGGTTGTAGCGGGTCCGGTCAGCGGCGCGGGCAGTCATGGCCGCAGCTTGCCAGACACCTGTACCGCTGGGTAGGGGGACGATCTGCGCAGATCGGTCCGGCGGTCCGCGGCCTGCTCCCCTCAGGGGCACCCCAGCCCGTAGAGTGACGGTCACGCGGCGAGCAACGAGCCTGCCTGTGGCGGCGATCCGCGTGCGGTACGGACGGACCAGGGGGGCTGATGAGTACCGAGGCGCAGCGCGCTCCTGTCCCGCCACGCCCGACCACCCCGCCGCCCGGCCGGGTACCCGGACCCGTCGCGCCCGTACCGCCCGCCGCGGAACCGGCGCCCGCCGCCGAGCCGACCGCCCCGTACCGCCCCGTGCCACCCGTCCCCGCGCACCCGGCGGGGCCCCCCGCCGCTCCGGCCTTCCCGCCGCCCCCCGCCGCGCCTCCCGCGGCGACCCGGCGCCGCCCGGTGGGCGCCGTGGACCTCGGCACACCGCCCCCGTGGACCGACGGCCACGCCGCGCCGCCCGCCTTCCGGCCACCGCACCACCACGCCCCGGCCGAGATGCCGTCCGAGACCACGACCAGGCTCCGCCCCGTGCGGGCCCGGCACCCCTTCAGGACCGCGGCCGCCGCCGTCTGCGTGGTGCTCGGCCTCGGGCTGATCGGCGGGGCCGCCACCGGCAGCTGGCTGATCAGCGACTCCTCGGCCGATCCGGCGGCCCACAGCAGTTACACCGCGGGCCGCGCCGCCTGGCACAGCGTGCCCGTGGACACCCTCTTCCCGCGCACCCTCAAGGGGACCGGCGCGGGACCCGGCGGCTCCGACCGGGTCTGGACCAGGCTCGCCGTCGCCCCGGACAGCGGCTGCACGACGGCACTGGACCCGCTGCTGGTCAAGACGCTCCGCCCGGCCGGCTGCGCCCGGCTGCTGCGCGCCACCTACCGGGACGCGACGTCCAGCAGTGTCACCACGGTCGGACTGCTCTTCACCGAGGGCGACGCCGATGCCATGCGGGCGCTGAGCACCCGGTTCACCGATCAGCACCTCGACGGACGCGCCGACCTGATGCCCCGCGCGTATCCCGTCAGGAACACGCCCGCGGCGGGATTCGGCGACAGGCAGCGCGCCAGCTGGACCGTGCACGTCCTGGCCGAGGTGCCCGTCGTGGTGTTCGCCGTCTCCGGATTCGCCGACGGGCGGACGGTCACCACGCCGCAGCCCGCCGACAAGGCCATGGCCGCGAACGCCACGACGGCCGCCGCCCAGGCCGGGCTCGGCCACGAGGCCAAGGGCCTGGCCGACCGGGTCGAGCGCGGCCTGCGCAGGACCGTCACCGACCTCACGGAGAAGCCCGAGTGACCCGAGTGCCCGGAGCGACCCGCCGTGCCCGTCACCGCCGCGTCGTCGCGGCGCTCTGCGCCGCCACCGCGTTCGCGCTGCTGCCCGCGTCACCGGCGCGGGCGGACACCATCCGGGCGCAGCAGTGGGGCCTGGACGCGCTCCACACCGAGCAGGCCTGGCAGACCACCCGGGGCAAGGGGATCACCGTCGCCGTCGTCGACACCGGGGTGGACGGCAGCCTGCCCGACCTGGCGGGCCAGGTACTGCCCGGCAAGGACATGATCGGCTTCGGCGCCGGGCGCGGCGACCGGTCGTGGGCACGGCACGGCACCGCGATGGCCGGGATCATCGCCGGCCGGGGCCACGGGGACGGGAACGCCGACGGGGTGCTCGGCATCGCGCCGCAGGCGAAGATCCTCCCGGTCCGGGTCATCCTGGAGGCGAGCGACCCGGACCGGGCCAAGGCCCGCAAGTCCCGCGGCACGGCCCTCGCCGACGGCATCCGCTGGGCCGCGGACCACGGCGCCGACGTCATCAACCTCTCCCTGGGCGACGACAGCGAGTCCGCCCATCCGGAGCCCGGTGAGGACGCCGCCGTCCAGTACGCGCTGAAGAAGGGCGCGGTCGTCGTCGCGTCGTCCGGCAACGGGGGCGAGAAGGGCGACCACATCTCCTACCCCGCCGCCTACCCCGGAGTGATCGCCGTCGCCGCCGTCGACCGGTACGGCACGCACGCCTCGTTCTCCACCCGCCGCTGGTACGCCGCCGTGAGCGCCCCCGGGGTCGACATCGTCGTCCCCGCCCCCGACCGGCAGTACTACGTGGAGTGGGGCACCTCGGCAGCCTCCGCGTTCGTCTCCGGCGCGGTCGCGCTGGTCCGTGCCGCCCACCCGGGCCTGCCGCCCGCCCAGATCAAGAAGCTCCTCACGGACACCGCGCGCAGCTCCCCCTCGGACGGCAGGGACGACGCCCGGGGCTACGGCATCGTGGACCCGGCCGCGGCCATCAAGGCGGGCGCCGCGCTCCGCCCCGACGGGCTCCGCTCCGACTCCACGGACTCCACCGCGGCCGGCTACCGCAAGCGGTACTTCGGACCTGGCCCCACCCCGCCCCGCAAGGGCGACGGCCCCGCGGGCTGGCTCGCCCCGGCGGCGGGCGGCCTGGGCGCGGTCCTGCTCGCACTGGCCGTGGTGCTGTGGCGCGGTCGCAACGGCCGGCCGGTGTTCGCGCGCCGCTGACGGACGCACCGCTCGGGCGGGCTCCCGCCGCGGCGACAGGACACTCAGTCCGCGGCGCTCAGCACCCCGACCGCCGCCCTCGCCGCCGACTCGACGAGCGCGATCCCCGACTCCTCGGTCCGCTGGCCGCCGGAGAGCACCGCCACCAGATAGGTGTGTCCGCCGGCCGTCACCCGCCCGATGCTGTTGATGTTCCACAGCCCGGTGGCGGTCCGCGGCATCCAGCCGTTCTTGAGCGCCCAGCCGCTGCCCGCGGCCGACACCCCCCACTGCTGGTCGGCCTCGACCCGCTCCATCAGCCCCCGCAGATACGTACGGGAATCCGCGCTCAGCGCCGTACCCGCATCCGTACCGAACACGGCCTCCAGCAGCGTCAGCTGATCGGCCGCGGTCGTCCGGGTCAGCCCCCAGGCGTGCGCGGCGGTCGTCGAGGTGAGCCCGAGCCGCTCATTGGCGGCGTCGAGTCCCGCCGCACCACCGACCGCCGCCAGCAGCGCGGTGGCGGAGTCGTTGTCGCTGTTCTCGATCATCGTCACCGCGTGGCCGCGTTCACCGGCGGTCAGCTCACGCTCCTCGTCCTGGGCCCGGAGCAGCAGCGCCGCCAGAATGTCGACCTTGACGATGCTCGCGGTCTCGTACGCCGCGTCCGCACCCCCGTAGACCGCACGCGCCCCGCTCCCGCTGTCCAGCACGGCCACCGACACGGCGGCCCCGTCCGCGCCGGCCAGCAGCGGCTCGACGGCCCCGGCCAGTTCCGCGTCGAGATCCACCGCAGGCTCCTCGCTCGTCGGCTCCGTGACCGGTGCGGTCGCGGCCGGGGACACGGACGATACGGAAGCCACGGCGGCGGGCGCGTGATCCGGTGACCGGCCGGCCAGATACGCGCCGCCGGCGGCCGAGCCGGCCAGCAGGACCGCGGCCGTCACGGACGCGGACAGGGCGGAGCGGCGGATTCTGTGTCGGGGCATGGTCCGCACGCTAGGAACCCAGGCTGGGAACCGGCTGAGACAGACCTGTCGGCCGGATGAGAATGGCCAGGTACTACCCTCGCCCTGTGGCGCAGAAGAACATTCCGGACCCCGGATACTCCGACGACGACGGCACGGCCGACCCCGCCCTGACCGCGGCCCTGGCCGCCTGGGCCGAGAACCGCGAGGCCGTCGGCCCGGTGCTCGCAGCGCTCAGGGGGGCCCGGCTGCTGGTCCCCGTGGTGGCCGTCCTCGGCGAGGTGGAGGAGGACGTCGAGGTGAGCCGCCCGGCGTCCGGCACGGGCGGGGGCAAGAGCCCGGTGGGCGGGCTGCGCCGGGAGAAGACGAGCGACATGGCCGTCCCCACCCTCCAGGCCGGCGACCGCCGCGCCCTGCCCGCCTTCACCTCCACCGCCTCACTGGCCCGCTGGGACCCGCGGGCCCGCCCCGTCGCCGTACCCCTGCACCAGGCACTCCAGGCCGCCGTGCACGAGAAGGCGGACACGGTGGTCCTCGACCTCGCGGGTCCGGTGGCCTTCGAGGTGACCGGCTCCGCCCTGCTGGCCCTCGCGGAGGGCCGTACCAGCGCCGACCCGCTGGACGACCCCGCCGTCACCTCGGCGGTACGGGACGCCGTCGCCGCGGAACCCGCGGTGCTCCGAGCCCACCTCGGTCCGGGCCGCGCCGACGGCATCCTCGCCCTGGTACTGGCGGCGGACGCCGACCCCGCGGAGGCGGCGGGACGGGTCGCGCGGTCGCTGGCGGCCAGCGAGGTGCTGCGGGCCCGGCTGGTGCGCGGGCTCGACCTGGCGCTGCTCCCCGCCGACGCGAACGCACCGGGTGACGCCCTGTTCACTCGCTGATCGCCTCACCGGCCCAGGACGCGCGACGGTGCGCCGGGTCGGAGCGTCGCGGAACCGGGGTGACGTACTGGATCGCGTGGCGCGTGGGCGGCGTCGTCGGCGCCACGCTGCTGTTCCCGCCGGCCAGGCAGGCCGCGGAGGTCTGAGCCGCGGTCCCGGAAGCGGTGAGCCCCCGCCGCGGGGCGGGGGCTCACGGTTGTGGAAGGGGTGCGGCTCAGCCGAAGACCGGGCCGGTGTACTTCTCGCCGGGGCCCTGGCCGGGCTCGTCCGGTACGAGGGAGGCCTCGCGGAACGCCAGCTGGAGCGACTTCAGGCCGTCGCGCAGCGGAGCCGCGTGGAAGGAGCTGATCTCGGTGGTGCTCGCGTCGAGCAGACCGGCCAGCGCGTGGACCAGCTTGCGGGCCTCGTCGAGGTCCTTGTGCTCGTCGTCCTCGGTCAGTCCGAGTTTCACGGCGGCGGCGCTCATCAGGTTGACCGCGACCGTCACGATCACCTCGACCGCCGGCACCTCCGCGATGTCGCGGGCCATTTCGTCGAAGCCGGGGGAATCAGTGGTGGGGGTCGTGTCGCTCATGCCCCATACGATAGGCCCACGGCCCGGTGCCCTCCTCCCCGGGAGCCGCACCCCTGACCCCAGGAGTCACGGCCTCGTGCGCGAGGTTCGCACCACCCCGGGGGAGCTGCTAACCTTGTGTAACGACCGGCTGGGCATCTATGTGCCCGGCCCACAAGTGGAGGCTCCGATCTCCCACCTGACCGTCCCCTGGACGGCGGGTCACCGGTCAGGTGGCGCCCATCGTTCCGTACGGACGATGGAGCCGCCCGATGCGCCCCGCGGTTGACCGCGGCGGTGTTCCGGTTTTTCCAGGAGCCCCGCCTGTGTCCCGTCCGGGGCATTTTTCTTGGCCTCTGCACGGTTGGTCTGTCGAAACAGACGTTACGTGGCTGTCCGCCAGGCGGCCGCGTGGTGCTACCGAGGAGGATCCATCAGCGCCGAGCCCCGCATCAACGACCGGATTCGCGTACCCGAGGTGCGACTTGTCGGTCCCAGTGGCGAGCAGGTCGGGATTGTCCCGCTTGCCAAGGCCCTGGAACTTGCACAGGAGTACGACCTCGACCTGGTCGAGGTGGCGGCTACCGCCCGTCCGCCCGTGTGCAAGCTCATGGACTACGGGAAGTTCAAGTACGAGTCGGCCATGAAGGCCCGTGAGGCGCGCAAGAACCAGGCGCACACGGTCATCAAGGAGATGAAGCTCCGGCCGAAGATCGACCCGCACGACTATGACACCAAGAAGGGTCACGTCGTCCGGTTCCTCAAGCAGGGCGACAAGGTCAAGATCACGATCATGTTCCGTGGTCGTGAGCAGTCCCGCCCCGAGCTGGGCTTCCGACTGCTCCAGCGTCTCGCTTCCGACGTGGAGGAACTCGGCTTCATCGAGTCCAACCCGAAACAGGACGGCCGGAACATGATCATGGTTCTTGGCCCGCACAAGAAGAAGACCGAAGCCATGGCCGAGGCCCGCGAGGCCCAGGCCGCCCGCAAGGCGGAGCGTCAGGGGTACACCCCGGACGCCGAGGCTGCGGACGAGGCTGCGGAGGCTCCGGCCGAAGCGTCCTCCGAGGCTCCGGCCGAGACACCCTCCGAGGCGTGACCTCCTGGGGCCGCCATCCAGGCGCCCCCGGGTCCCCCCGGAATCCCACCAAGATCTGACGCCCCTGTGGCCCGGTGCCCGCACCGGGAGGGGCGCCACTGACGAGGAGAGAACGGCGCGATGCCGAAGAACAAGACGCACAGCGGTGCCAGCAAGCGCTTCAAGATCACCGGCTCCGGCAAGGTGCTCCGCGAGAGGGCCGGCAAGCGCCACCTTCTCGAGCACAAGTCGTCCAAGAAGACCCGCTCGCTGTCCGGCACGGTCGTCGTGGCTCCGGCCGACGCCAAGAAGATCAAGAAGCTTCTCGGCAAGTGAGGCCGTCGCCCCCGGCGAAAGCCGGGAGCGCGCCCTCGATCCGACCGGGACCAATTCGTTTCCGGGCCGTGTGAGTACGACCACGGCCCCGCTACAAGGAGTTAACAAGTGGCACGCGTCAAGCGGGCAGTAAACGCCCACAAGAAGCGCCGGGCGACCCTCGAGGCCGCCAAGGGCTACCGCGGTCAGCGCTCGCGCCTGTACCGCAAGGCCAAGGAGCAGGTCACCCACTCCCTGGTCTACAACTACAACGACCGCAAGAAGCGCAAGGGCGACTTCCGTCGGCTGTGGATCCAGCGCATCAACGCCGCTGCCCGCCAGAACGGCATGACGTACAACCGCCTCATCCAGGGTCTGAACGCCGCCAACATCGAGGTGGACCGCAAGATCCTGGCCGAGCTCGCGGTCAACGACGCCAACGCGTTCGCCGCCCTCGTCGAGGTTGCCCAGAAGGCCCTCCCGAGCGACGTCAACGCCCCGAAGGCCGCCTGACCCAGGGCCGCACTTCCTGGTATTGAGCCGGACCCGCAGGCGCTCGCCGTCTGCGGGTCCGGTGCGTTGCACCACCCGCACCCTCGTCAGGTGCGCCGCACGACCGGACCTTCGTACCGCAGAGAGGCTCGCCGCCGACCATGGGCACCCCCGAACTGATCTCCCCGCGATCGCCACGGGTCGCCGCCGCCCGACGGCTGGCCAGGCGCAACTTCCGCGGCAAGGAGCGCAGGTTCATCGCCGAGGGGCCACAGGCCGTGCGCGAGGCCGCGGAGCACCGCGGCAGCGACGGCGAGGCGACCCTCGTCGAGCTCTTCGCCACCGTCGAGGCCGCCGAGCGGTACGAGTCCATCATCGACGCGGCCCTCGCGGCGGGCGCCCGGGTCCACCTCGCCGACAGCGAGGTGCTCGCCGACGTGTCGCAGACCGTGACCCCGCAGGGGCTGATCGGCGTCTGCCGCTTCCTCGACTCGCCCTTCGAGTCGATCCTCGCCGCACGCCCCGCACTGGTCGCCGTCCTGGCGAACGTCCGCGACCCCGGCAACGCCGGTACGGTGCTGCGCTGCGCCGACGCTGCGGGCGCCGACGCCGTCGTCCTCACCGACGCCTCCGTGGACCTCTACAACCCCAAGTCCGTGCGCGCGTCGGTCGGTTCGCTCTTCCACCTGCCGGTCGCCGTCGGGGTGCCGGTCGAACAGGCCGTGCGGGGGCTGCGGGAGGCGGGGGTACGGATCCTCGCCGCCGACGGCGCGGGCGAGGACGACCTCGACGACGAGCTCGACGCGGGCACCATGGGCGGCCCCACCGCCTGGGTCTTCGGCAACGAGGCCTGGGGCCTGCCGGAGGAGACCCGGGCCCTGGCCGACGCCGTCGTGCGGGTGCCGATCCACGGCAAGGCGGAGAGCCTCAACCTCGCCACCGCCGCCGCCGTCTGCCTGTACGCCTCCGCGCGCGCCCAGCGCCCGCGCCGCAGCGCCGGCTGACCCGCCCCGGACGGCCGCTCCCCGGCGGAGCGCCCCGCAGGGTGTCGCTCCGTCACCGACGCCTAGTAGGGTGACGAACTCGGGGGCCCACTGCACCGGTTCGAGAGGTGGGGTACGGGAATATGGCTGTCGGCATGAGCGGACCGCAGACGACACACGCGCCCGATGTGCGCGCCGCCGCGGACCCGGACGGGGTGTCCGTCCCGCACATCGGACCCGGTGACCAGCCGCTGGATCCCGACGACCTTCCCGACGGTCTCGTCGTCGCGGACGAGACCGGCCGGGTCATCTGCTTCAACGCCGCCGCCGCACGGATCACCGCCATGCCCAGGGCCGCCGCCCTCGGCCGCCCGCTGGAGCACGCGCTGCCGCTGGAGGACCTCAAGGGCCGCCGCTGGTGGGAGCTGACCGACCCCTACGGCGGCCTCGCCACCCGGGTCGGCCAGCCCGAACGGAATCTGCTGCTGCCCGGCGGCCGCGAGGTCCTCGTCTCCGCACGCTACGTACGCGAGAGCCCGACCGGGCCCGTCCGCCGGCTGGTGATCAGCCTGCGCGGCACCGAGGCCCGCCGCCGCACCGAGCGCAGCCACGCCGAACTGATCGCCACCGTCGCCCACGAGCTGCGCTCGCCGCTGACCTCCGTCAAGGGCTTCACCGCCACGCTGCTCGCCAAGTGGGAGCGGTTCACGGACGACCAGAAGCGGCTGATGCTGGAGACCGTCTACGCCGACGCCAACCGGGTCACCCGGCTCATCACGGAACTGCTCGACATCTCCCGGATCGACTCGGGGCGCCTGGAGCTGCGCCGCCAGCCCGTCGACCTCTCGGCCGCGGTGGAGCGCCACATCCAGGCCCTCACCGCGAACGGCCAGGAGCCGGACCGCTTCCTCGTCCGCACCTGCCAGCCGCTGCCCGCCGTCTGGGCCGACCCGGACAAGGTCGACCAGGTGCTCGGCAACCTGCTGGAAAACGCGGTGCGCCACGGCGAGGGAACCGTCACCATCGAGGTGGCACCCGCACCGGCCAAGAGCGACGAGAAGGGAACGGCCGTCACCGTGAGCGACGAAGGCACCGGTATCCCCGAGGAGTCGATGGGCCGCGTCTTCACCCGCTTCTGGCGGGGGAGCAAACGCGGTGGCACGGGCCTGGGCCTCTACATCGTGAAGGGCATCGTCGAGGCGCACGGCGGCACGATCACGGTCGGCCGCGGCCCCGGCGGCGGCGCCGAGTTCCGATTTATCCTGCCCGTGAGCACGCCGGCCTACATGAAGTAGCGGGGCCGGGGCGGACCACGGGCGGCCCACACATCCCGCGACCCTTAGACTCGACCCTTGGCACCTTTGTGTCCTCCGGGCGTCGAGCGGGGCCACGGAGGTCCGGGGTATACCCCGGTAACGGCCTGATCCGCTCTCCATCGCGCACCAGGTCGTCAGCGCAGTACCCGCCAATCGGAAGTACGGGAAGAGATGTCGGCACCGAACAAGTCGTACGACCCAGTCGAGGTCGAGGCACTGAAACCGGAAGAGATCGAGCGCATCCGGGACGAGGCGTTCGCCGCCTTCGCCGCCGCGGGCGACCTCGACGCGCTCGCCCAGGCGAAGACCGCGCACACCGGTGGTACCTCGCCCCTGTCGCTCGCCAACCGCGAGATCGGCGCACTGCCGCCGCAGGCCAAGGCCGAGGCGGGCAAGCGCGTGGGCCAGGCCCGCGCCGCCGTGGGCAGGGCGCTCGCCGCCCGCCAGGCGGAGCTGGAGGCCGAGCGGGACGCCCGGGTCCTGGTCGAGGAGGCGGTGGACGTCACGCTGCCCTACGACCGCACCCCGGCCGGCGCCCGCCACCCGCTGACGACGATCATGGAGCGCGTCGCCGACGTCTTCGTGGCCATGGGCTACGAGGTCGCCGAGGGCCCCGAGGCCGAGGCCGAGTGGTTCAACTTCGACGCCCTGAACTTCGTGCCCGACCACCCGGCCCGGCAGATGCAGGACACCTTCTTCGTCGAGGGCGCCGACGGCGCGAAGAACGACGAGTCCGGTGTCGTCCTGCGCACCCACACCTCGCCGGTCCAGGCCCGCACGCTGCTCGACCGCGAGCCCCCCGTCTACGTCGTCTGCCCCGGCCGGGTCTACCGGACCGACGAGCTGGACGCGACGCACACCCCGGTCTTCCACCAGATCGAGCTGCTCGCCGTCGACGAGGGCCTCACCATGGCCGATCTGAAGGGCACCCTCGACCACATGGTCCAGGCGCTCTTCGGCCCGGACATGAAGACCCGGCTGCGGCCGAACTTCTTCCCGTTCACCGAGCCGTCCGCCGAGATGGACATGGTCTGCTACGTCTGCCGCGGCGAGTCCGTCGGCAACCCGGACCGCCCCTGCCGCACCTGCGGCAGCGAGGGCTGGATCGAGCTCGGCGGCTGCGGCATGGTCAACCCCAAGGTGCTCATCGCCTGCGGCGTCGACCCCCGGAAGTACAGCGGATTCGCCTTCGGGTTCGGCATCGAGCGGATGCTCATGTTCCGCCACAACGTAGAAGACATGCGAGACATGGTCGAGGGTGACGTCCGGTTCACCCGGCCCTTCGGGATGGAGATCTGATGCGCGTCCCGCTTTCCTGGCTGCGGGAGTACGTCGACCTGCCTGCCACCGAGACCGGCCGTGATGTACAGGCCAAGCTCGTCGCCGTCGGCCTGGAGGTCGAGACGGTCGAGCAGATCGGCGCCGGCCTCAAGGGCCCGCTGGTCGTCGGAAAGGTACTGACCATCGAGGAGCTGGAGGGCTTCAAGAAGCCCATCCGCTTCTGCACGGTGGACGTCGGCACCGCCAACGGCACCGGCGAGCCGCAGGAGATCGTCTGCGGAGCCCGTAACTTCGCCGTCGGCGACAAGGTCGTCGTGGTCCTGCCCGGCGCCGTGCTGCCCGGTGACTTCGCGATCGCCGCGCGCAAGACGTACGGCAAGACCTCGCACGGCATGATCTGCTCCACCGACGAGCTCGGCATGGGCGACGACGGCACCCAGGGCATCATCGTGCTGCCGCCGGAGCACGAGGCCGGCACCGACGCGATCGAGCTGCTCCAGCTCGTCGACGAGGTCCTCGACATCGCCGTCACGCCCGACCGCGGCTACTGCCTCTCGATGCGCGGCGTCGCCCGTGAGACCGCCATCGCCTACGGCCTGCCGCTGCGCGACCCGGCCCTCCTCGACGTGCCCGCGCCGAACGCGTACGGCTACCCGGTCGAGGTCGCGGACCCGGTCGGCTGCTCCCGCTTCACCGCGCGCACCGTGGTCGGCCTTCAGCCCGAGACCCGCTCCCCGATCTGGATGCAGCGCCGGCTCCAGAAGGCCGGGATGCGGCCGATCTCGCTCGCGGTCGACGTCACCAACTACGTGATGCTCGAACTCGGCCAGCCGCTGCACGCCTACGACCGGACCCGCGTCGACGGTCCGATCGGGGTGCGCCGCGCCCACCAGGGCGAGAAGCTCACCACCCTCGACGGCACCGTCCGCGTCCTGGACGCGGCCGACCTCGTCATCACCGACAACCGCGGGCCGATCGGCCTGGCGGGCGTCATGGGCGGGGCCAACACGGAGATCGCGGACGCCGCGGAAGGCACCCGCACCACCGAGGTCGTCATCGAGGCCGCGCACTTCGACGCGATCTCGATCGCCCGCACCGCGCGCCGCCACAAGCTGTCCTCCGAGGCGTCCAAGCGCTTCGAGCGCGGCGTCGACCCCGAGGCCGCCGCCGCTGCCGCGCAGCGCACCGTCGACCTGCTGGTGCTGCTCGCCGGTGGCACCGCGGAGGCGGGCGTCACCGAGGTGACCGCCCCGTCCGGACCGCGCACCATCACCATGGCGGCCGACCACCCCGACAGGGTGGCCGGTGTCGCCTACGGCCGCGAGACCGTCGTACGCCGCCTCCAGGAGGTCGGCTGCGACGTCTACGGACAGGACGAGCTGCTCGTCACCGCACCGTCCTGGCGGCCCGACCTGGGCGAGCCGAACGACCTGGCAGAAGAGGTCATCCGGCTGGAGGGTTACGAGAACCTCCCCTCCACGCTCCCGACACCGCCGTCCGGCCGCGGGCTCACCGAGCGCCAGCGGCTGCACCGCAGGATCGGCCGGGCGCTCGCCGCCGCCGGATACGTCGAGGCGCTGAACTACCCGTTCACCGGCGAGGCGGTCCTGGACCAGCTGGGCCTGGACGCCGACGACGACCGCCGCCGTACGGTCCGCCTCGTCAACCCGCTCTCCGACGAGGAGCCGTCGCTGCGCACCACGCTGCTGCCGGGCCTCCTCGGCGCACTGCGGCGCAACGACGGCCGCGGCAGCCACGACCTCGCGCTCTTCGAGACCGGTCTCGTCTTCCGGCCCACCGGCCAGGAGACCAAGCCTGTCCGGCTGCCCGTCGACCGGCGCCCTTCCGACGAGGAGATCGCCGCGCTCGACGCCGCGCTGCCGCGCCAGCCGCGCCACGCCGCCGTCGTCCTCGCGGGCGCCCGCGAGCAGGCCGGCTGGTGGGGCAAGGGCCGCCCGGCCGACTGGGCGGACTCCGTCGAGGCCGCCCGCACCATCGCCCGGGAGGCAGGTGTCGAGCTCACGGTCCGCGCCGGCCGGTACGCCCCGTGGCACCCCGGCCGCTGCGCCGCGCTGTACGTCACGGTCGACGGCGAGGAGACCCTGTTCGGGCACGCCGGTGAGCTGCACCCGCGGGTCATCAAGGAGCTCCACCTGCCCGAGCGCACCTGCGCCATGGAGGTCGGGCTCGACGTCCTGGAGCAGGCCGTCGACGGCGCCCTCCAGGCACCCCGGATCTCCACCTTCCCGGTGGCGACCCAGGACGTGGCGCTGGTCGTCGGGCAGGACGTGCCGGCCGCGGAGGTGGAGCAGGCGCTCCGCGAGGGCGCGGGCGAACTCCTCGAATCGCTGCGGCTGTTCGACGTCTTCACGGGTGAGCAGATCGGCGGGGGCCACAAGTCCCTGGCGTACGCGCTGCGGTTCCGTGCCGCGGACCGCACGCTGACCGTCGAGGAGGCCACCGCGGCCCGGGACGCCGCGGTGGCACTGGCCGCCGAGCGCACGGGCGCGGCGCTGCGCGGCGCGTAACGCCGCACGCGGTTCCACGCACGGTGAGGAGGGGCGTATCCGGTCACCGGATACGCCCCTCCTGTGTGCTCGCCCGGAGGCGGCGGACCGCACACGGGCCCGCACCGGGTCCGGGGGAACCCGGTGCCCGGCCGACCCCGCAGCCACCCTCCGATCCGTGGGCAGTGGGTCGTGCGATCCGGCGCCGTCCGCGCTGCCGCGGAGCGTCGGGCAGGTCGGCAGAGCGGACGGCGCGCGTACGGGTCGTCGTGCTGTACGAGGGGGAGCAGACGACCCGGCCGCCTCTTGCGAGGGACTCAGTCAAGCGAGTCGCCGACCGGCGCAACAGAGTGCGCAGCGGGACGGTTCGGGCATTCCGTTCACACCCCGTGTGAATCGTGCTCCACTTGGGCGACACGTCCTGGCGTGCCGACCCACCGGAGGGGGCAATGGGGGCAATGGAGCCCAACACTCTGCTAGAGGCTCTGATCGACGAGGCGGGTGTCTCCCGGGCCGGGCTCGCCGCGCACGTCAACCAGGCCGGCCGCGGCCGGGGGCTGTGCCTGCGCTACGAACACACCGCCGTCGCCCGCTGGCTGAAGGGCCAGCGGCCGCGCGGCCAGGTGCCCGACCTGATCTGCGAAGTGCTCGGCAACCGCCTGCGCAGGGCCGTCTCGCTCGACGACGTCGGCATGGCGGGACACGGCGGCCGGCCGCCCGCGCAGGGCTGCTCGCTCACCGGGTTCGTGGAGCGGGCCACCGCGTTGTGGCGCTCCGACGAACAGCAGCGCCCGCACGTCGTCGCCGTCCCGGCCGTCACCGGGACCACCGCGGTGATGCCCGTGTGGGAGTGGGAGAACCCGCCGGAGGACGCGGATGTGTCCCGCGCCGGTCCGACCCGGGTCAGCATGGCCGACATAGCGACACTGCGCGCCGCCCGCGCCCACTACGAACTGATGTACCGCAAGGCGGGCGGGATCGCGACGCGTTCGCGCATCGTCGGCTTCCTCAACGCCGAGACCGCTCCGCTGCTGCGCGGCGGCTACAGCGACGCGATGGGGCGCCAACTGCACCGTGCGACGGGCGGGCTGGTCGCCGTGGCGGGCATCTGCGCCTACGACTCCGACGCGCACGGGCTCGCCCAGCGCTACTTCCACCAGGCGCTGCGCCTGGCCAAGGCGAGCGGGGACCGGGGGCTCGGCGGCTATGTGATCGCGCTGCTCGTCAACCAGTCGCTGTTCCTGGCCGACTACCGGCAGTCCGTCGCCTTCGCGGAGGCGGCGCTGCGGGCCGCCGGACGCGACATCACCCCCGCGCTCGCGGCCGATCTGCACGCGATGCAGGCCAAGGCGTACGCCCATCTCGGTGACGGGAGCAGCGCCCTGAAGTCCATCCGGCGTGCCGAGTCGGAGGCCGAGCGCATCCGGCCGGGCCAGGAGCCGGACGAGACGGGGTACGTCCAGCCGGGCCTGGTCAACGTCCAGGTGGCGGAGGCGCTGCTCGGCCTCGGGGACCTGCCCTCGGCCAGGGAGCACGCGGCGGCCGCGGTGCGCACGCCCGCGCACGACCGGGGCCGGGTCCACCGGCTGGCCATGCTGACCACGATCGAGCTGCGGCAGGGCGAGGCCGACCGGGCGGCGGTCACGGCCGCCGAGATGGCCGAACGGGCCAGGGGCATGGAGTCGCAGCGGCTGCGCGACCGGCTGCGGTCGGTGCGGGAGCGGCTGGTCGCGAGCGGCAGCGCCGACGCGGAACGGGCGGCGGAGCTCATCGACGGATCACTGCGCGTACCGCTGTGAGCGCAGGTCTGCTGCGATATGGCCACCTACTAGTCAGAAGGTGGCAGAACTGTGCAGTGGACGAACCTGAACGAACAAACTGTGTACGAGAATCGCTGGTTCCGGGTCAATCTGGCGGATGTCGTCCTTCCCGACGGTGACCACCTCGACCACTACGTCATCCGGCTCCGCCCTGTCGCCGCGGCCACCGTCGTCAACGAGGCGAACGAGGTCCTGCTGCTCTGGCGGCACCGGTTCATCACCGACAGCTGGGGCTGGGAACTCGCCGCGGGCGTGGTCGAGGACGGCGAGAGCATCGCCGAGGCGGCAGCCCGGGAGATGGAGGAGGAGACCGGCTGGCGCCCCGGAGCGCTGCGCCCGCTGCTGACCGTCGAACCGTCGAACGGACTCACCGACGCCCGGCACCACTTCTACTGGGGCGAGCGGGCCGACTGGACCGGTGACCCCTGTGACGCCTTCGAGTCCTCGCGCCGCGAGTGGATACCTCTCAAGCTGGTGCCCGACCTGATCGCCCGCGGCGAGGTACCGGCCGCGGGCATGGCCGCCGGGCTCATGATGCTGCACCACTTACGGCTGGGCTGAACCGGCCCGCACGGGTGCGAGGGGCCGCGGCCGTCCCCTCGCACCCGGTCTGCACGCTGCGACCTCGATGCCCTGGCGGCCGTCAGGGGCTGACCTCGCCCGTGCCCCGCTACCCGTCACGGACCGGCGGACGGCGACCCGAGCGGTGACTCCGGTGCCACGGCGTCACTCCCGGTGCGCCGCCCGGCGCTACTCCATCCGGGGGGAAAGTCCGTGACGGGTCGCAAGGCTTACTCGGGCGAGCTTCGGCCTGCCTACTTTTCGAGTAGGGGTGGGGGGTCGTTTTCATCCACCAAGGAGAGCCGATGGCTGAACTGGTTGTACGTCGACGCGGTTACCGGGCGGGCCTGGGCGGTGAAATGCTCGCCGAGTTCCTCGGCACTTTCGTGCTGATCATGTTCGGCCTCGGATCAGTGGCTGTCGCCGTCGTAGGGCTGTCGGGCTCGGGCCGCGAAGTCGTCCCCTTCGGGGCTCCGAACTGGCTCATCATCTCGTGGGGCTGGGGTCTGGCCGTCGTATTCGGTGTGTACGTCGCCGGAGGCATCAGCGGCGCCCATCTCAATCCGGCGGTGACGCTCGGCTTCGCCGCCCGGCGGTCCTTCCCCTGGCGGAAGGTCATCCCCTACTGGTTCGCGCAGGTCCTCGGCGCCTTCACCGCGGCCGCGCTGGTCTACGCCACCTACCGCTGGGCGATCGACGCGTTCATCAAGAAGGCGGGCGGCGGGCGGAGCCAGTCGCTCGACACCTACTCCATCTTCGCCACCTTCCCCGCCAAGTACTTCGGGGATTCGTGGTGGGGGCCGCTGCTCGACCAGATCGTCGGCACCGGGCTCCTGCTGTTGCTGATCTGCGCGCTCGTCGACAAGCGCAACACGGCGCCGATGTCCAACCTCGGGCCGTTCCTCATCGGCCTCGTGGTCGTCGCGATCGGCATGTGCTTCGGAACCAACGCCGGGTACGCGATCAACCCGGCCCGCGATCTGGGACCCCGCCTGTTCACCTTCCTCGAAGGGTGGGGGAGCATCGCCTTCCCCGGGAAGTTCCAGTGGTTCAGCAACTATTGGTGGATCCCCATCGTCGGGCCGCTCATCGGCGGACTCGTCGGTACCGGGATCTACGAGCTGCTGATCACTCCGGTGCTCAAGGCTCGCGGCGCCGAACCGGTCGAGGAGGGCCAGGCGCCCGAGGACCCTCACCCGCAGGTGTGAGCAGGGCCCCGCGACCGGTGCTCCTTGCTCCGGATGGCCGTACTCCGCAGGCGGCCGTACCGTCCTTCGCCCGAAGGTAGGGTGCGGCGGCAGCATCGCCCGACCCGGACCGCGTCGCCTCGGGAACCCGGCAGGCGCGCACACCCCACGACCAGGAGAAGAGGCGGCAGCGATGCCCGAGTTCGTCGGCGCGGTGGACCAGGGGACCACCAGCACGCGCTTCATGATCTTCGACCACGCAGGCAACGAGGTGGCCCGGCACCAGCTCGAACACGCTCAGGTCCTGCCGCGGCCGGGGTGGGTCGAGCATGACCCGGTGGAGATCTGGGAGCGCACCAACACGGTGATCCAGAACGCTCTCAGGGACGGCGGTCTCTCCGCGTCGGACCTCAGGGCGATCGGCATCACGAACCAGCGTGAGACGACGGTGGTCTGGGATCCGCGCACCGGCCGCCCGTACTACAACGCCATCGTCTGGCAGGACACCCGGACCGACACCATCGCCTCGGCCCTGGAACGCGACGGACACGGCGAGGTCATCCGGCGCAAGGCCGGGCTGCCGCCGGCCACCTATTTCTCCGGCGGCAAGATCAAGTGGCTGCTGGAGAACGTGGACGGACTGCGTCAGGCCGCCGAGGCGGGCCATGCCCTCTTCGGCAACACGGACGCCTGGGTGCTGTGGAACCTCACCGGCGGGCCCAACGGCGGCGTACACGCCACCGACGTCACCAACGCCAGCCGCACCATGCTGATGAACCTGGAGACGTTGGACTGGGACGACGAGCTGCTGGGCATCTTCGACATCCCACGCGCCATGCTGCCGAGCATTCACCCCTCGTCCGACCCGGAGGCGTACGGCCGGACGCGCAGCTCACGGCCGCTGAGTGCCGTCGTCCCTGTCACCGGTGTGCTCGGCGACCAGCAGGCGGCGACCGTCGGGCAGGTCTGCTTCGCCCCGGGCGAGGCCAAGAACACCTATGGCACCGGCAACTTCCTGGTACTCAACACCGGTACGGAGCTGGTGCGTTCAGAGCACGGGCTGCTCACCACGGTGGCGTACCAGTTCGCCGGCAGCCCGGCGGTCTACGCGCTGGAGGGCTCCATCGCGGTCACCGGCGCGGCCGTGCAGTGGCTGCGTGACCAGCTGAAGATCATCACCAATGCCGCGGAGAGCGAGCAGCTGGCGCGCTCGGTCGACGACAACGGCGGGATGTACTTCGTTCCGGCCTTCTCCGGGCTGTTCGCGCCGTACTGGCGCTCCGACGCCCGCGGCGCGATCGTGGGCCTGGCCCGATACAACACGAACGCCCACGTGGCGCGGGCCACGCTGGAGGCCATCTGCTACCAGAGCCGCGACGTGGTCGACGCGATGGAGAAGGACTCCGGCGTGCACCTGGAGGTACTCAAGGTCGACGGCGGGGTGACCGCCAACGACCTGTGCATGCAGATCCAGGCGGATGTGCTGGGCGTGCCGGTCAGCCGACCGGTGGTCGCGGAGACCACCGCGCTGGGCGCCGCCTACGCGGCGGGTCTCGCCACCGGCTTCTGGCGTGACACCGACGAACTGCGTTCCCACTGGCAGGAGTCGAAGCGGTGGAGCCCGCGGTGGAGTGAGGAACAGCGCCAGGAGGGCTACGACGGGTGGAAGCGGGCCGTGGAGCGCACCCTCGACTGGGTGAAGGTGACGTGAACGGGGCCGGGCGCCCTTTCGGCAACCGGCCCCGCCCTGGGTACCGCGGTCCGGTCAGGACAGCTTGGTGAAGGCCCAGGTCTGGACCGCGGTGGTGGAGGGCGCCTGCTGGGTGAGCAGCGCCCCGTTCGTGGTGGAGGCCGCGGTGAGGAGCAGTCCGCTGGACGTGCTCGTCAGCTTGTAGCCTCCGGTGGTGGGGGTGGCGGTCCAGCGCTGGTTCGCGTCGCCGCTGCACGCCCACTGGTCGATGGCGGCCCCGGCCGCCTTCGAGTTCTGGTACACCTCGGCGCACAGGCCGCTCTTCACGTTCTTCAGGGTGTACGTCCCGTCGGTGTTGGCCGTGACGTCCCACTTCTGGTTGTCGCCGCCGTTCCAGGCCCAGCCGACCAACTGGGTGCCCTGGGCCGTGGAGTGCGCCGGTACGTCGATCGCCTGGTCACCGGCTGAGATCCGGTTGATCCCGGCTGTCGGTACCGTCGGCTTCACGCAGGTGGTGGACGACTGGTGGGCGCCGCGGTCCGGTACGCAGCCGGCGGCGACCGCGCCGCCGAAGTAGTCACGTACGCCCGCGTTCGCCACGACCGCGCCGTTGGCCAGGGCGGAGGAGCCCGCCTGGAGCCGGTAGCCGTCGGCGTCCGTGCGTGAGGTGGCCGTGCCGGGGGCCGTCAGCTTCGGGTCGGTCGTCACCTTGTTGGGGTCGGCCGGCTCGCCGGCCGGGTGGGTGCCGTAGAAGACGTTCGCGTTGTAACCGAGACTCGCGGCGTTGACGTAGCTCGCCCCGTCCGTCGCCACGTGGAAGATGTTGTTGGTGAACGTGGCGTTCGCGGCTGCCGAGCCGTTCGAGTTGCTGATGACCTCGACCGGCTTGGACAGGTAGAAGGTGTTGTTGTAGATCTGCGTGTTGGTCGTCTTGGCGCAGACCATGTCGAAGAGCTGGCCGCCGTCGTTCTGGCTGATGTTGTACCGGACGATGTTGTCGGCGGTCGTCGACCCGGAGCCGTTGCACAGGAGGATGAAGCCACCCTCGTTGTCATGGCTGTAGTTGTACTGGTAGATGGTGCGGATGTTGCCCTCGTCGAGGTCGAGTCCCTGCCCGTCGCAGGTGCTCTTTCCGCCGCTCACCTCGTTGAACTGGTACAGCGCGTCCTCGGTGTTCCACCCCCAGAGGCCGGCCGCGCAGTGCGCGGGCTCGCGCTCACGGAAGCCGTCGACCTTGTTGTACTCAAGGAGTGCGCCTTCGGTGTGGTGCGGGACGATCGCGTCGCCGCCGATGTCGGTGACGGTGTTCCCGCGGATGACGACCCGTGTCTGCGGGGTCCACGCCCCGCACGTCGTACCGCAGTTGGCGTTGGCGAGCTCGGGGCGCTGCATCCACCGGGTCCAGAAGTGGATTCCGTAACGGTCCACGGCCCGCACCGTGTTGCCCGACAGGACGACGTCGTCGAACTTCGTGGGCGTCGTGTACCCCAGGACCTCGAAGAAGATTCCGGCGCTGGCGTCGTCGTCCTTCTTGGTCTGGTTCCCGTTGACGTCGTGGACGTCGAGACCCGTGAGCCGGTAGTAGGTGCCGGTGCCCGAGTCGGTCCTGGTGACGTGGACACCCCGCCGGGTCGCCGCGGCCGCACCCTTGTTGGAGATGTCCAGGTCACGGATCTCCCAGTACTGCTGGTCCGCGAGCCGGACGACGTCGGTGACCTGCCCGGCGCCGACGAGCGCGGGCTTGGCGCCCGTGCCGTACGCGTCGACCACGATCGGTGCTCCGGCGGCGCCCGAGCCCTTGGGGAAGAGCGTCTGGCCGGTACAGGTCGAGCCACGCTTGAGGAGGATCGAGTCACCCGGCTGGAAGGTGTGGGAGTTCACCGGGGCCAGGGTGTTCCAGGGCGTGGTCTGGGTTCCGTTGCCCGCGGCGGTGGCTCCGCAGTCGACGTAGAAGGACTGCGGCGCGGCCGGCGCGGCGGCCTGTGCTGCTGAGGTGGAGGCCGCGGCCAGAAGGAATGCCAGCGGTAGCGACAGGGCTGAGAGAAGCAGGGTTCGTCTTCCGGTCATGGAACAACTCCACTTTCTGAAAACGGACAGCAGACGTCTGATGCCCGCTCACATTAGGGAGCCGCACTGTCAGTGGTCAAGACCTGTTCATGTCAATCGAGGGGTGGGTGTGCGGCCCGACGCCGACGCCCTCGGGCCGCACACCGGCGTGAGGCTGCCCCGGCGCCGGAGAAAACGCCGGAGGACGGCCACGACCTCCTCCGGTCCTGGCCGTCCTCATGGATTCCCCCGCTGCCTCCACCTGCTGGGCGGTGGCCACTGCCCAGTACGGCGGCGCGGATCGATTACGCAGTCCTGACCTCGAGCAATGCGCCCGGGCGGGCGGTCAGGCGTACGGGTAGAACCCCGACCCCGTCTTGCGGCCGAGCCGGCCCGCGTCCACCATCCGCTGGAGCAGCGGGGGAGCGGCGTACAGCGGCTCCTTGTACTCGGCGTACATGGAGTCCGCGACCGAGGCCACGGTGTCCAGGCCGATCAGGTCGGCGAGCTTGAGCGGGCCCATCGGGTGGGCGCAGCCCATCTCCATGCCGTTGTCGATGTCCTCGCGGCTGGCGATGCCCGACTCGAACATCCGGATCGCGGAGAGCAGGTAGGGAATCAGCAGCGCGTTGACGACGAAGCCGGACCGGTCCTGGGCGCGGATCGGGTGCTTGCCGAGTATGTCCTGCACCACGGCCTCGGCACGCTTGACCGTCTCGTCCGACGTGGTCAGCGCGGGGATCAGCTCGACGAGCTTCTGCACCGGGGCCGGGTTGAAGAAGTGGATGCCGATGACCTGGTCGGGGCGCGAGGTCGCGACGGCCAGCTTCACCAGCGGGATCGAGGAGGTGTTGGAGGCGAGGATCGCGTCCTGCCGGGTCACCACCTGGTCCAGCACCTGGAAGATCTCGGTCTTGACCTGCTCGTTCTCCACGACGGCCTCGATGACGAGATCGCGGTCGGCGAACTCGCCGAGGTCGGTGGTGAAGCTGAGGCGGCCGAGGGTCTCGTCGCGCTCCTCCTCGGTGATCTTGCCGCGCTCGGCGGCCTTCGAGAGAGAGTTGTAGAGCCGGGTGCGGCCGATCTCCAGCGCCTCGCCGGTTGTCTCGGCCACTCTGACGTCGAGGCCGCTGCGGGCGCACACCTCCGCGATGCCTGCGCCCATCTGGCCGCAGCCGACCACTCCGACGCGTGCGATGTCCGCCATGGGGTCCGTCACCTCGTGCCTTTCACTGTTCTCCGTGCGGCGGCTTCCGTTCGGTTCCGGGCCCCGCCCCGACCCCACGACGTTACTCCGCGCCTTCCGCGGGATCACGGGCCGGGGCGTGCATGCTCGGCCCCGGCCCCTGATTCCGGGGATCCGGACGCGGACAGAGAGACGGCAGGTGCGAAGAAATGCGGCGAATCGCCAGGAGGAGCTTTGTGGCCGGTACGGCCGGTACGGCGGTGGCGGCGGTGGCCTCGGCCGCCGTGCCCGGTGAGGCCGCCGCGTCCGGGCCGGACGCGGGGCGCGCGGACCGGGTGGGGAGACCCCGTGACGCTGTGCGGAGGGAGCTCAGAGGCATGTGGGTGGGGACGGTCGGCAACCTCGACTGGCCCTCGAAAGCGGGACTGTCCGCCGCCGCGCAGCGGTCCGAGCTGATCGCGTACCTCGACGAGGCCGTCGACCGCCGGCTGAACGCGGTGATCCTCCAGGTCCGCCCGTCCGCCGACGCCCTGTGGCCCTCCCCGTACGAGCCGTGGGCCGCGTGCCTCACGGGCGTCCAGGGCAAGGACCCGGGCTGGGACCCGCTGGGCACGGCGGTGCGGGAGGCGCACAGCCGCGGCCTGGAACTGCACGCCTGGTTCAACCCGTACCGGGTCGCGAACCACACCGACCGGTCCAGGCTGGCCGCCACCCACCCCGCGAGGCTGCACCCCGGCTGGGCCCTGCCGTACGGCGGGAAGCTCTACTACAACCCGGGCCTGCCCGAGGTCCGGAGCTTCGTCCAGGACGCGATGCTCGACGCGGTCCGCCGCTACGACATCGACGCGGTCCACTGGGACGACTACTTCTACCCGTACCCGGTGGCCGGGCAGTCCTTCGCGGACGGCGCCGCGTACGAGAAGTACGGTGCGGGCTTCGCGAGCAAGGCGGCCTGGCGGCGCGCCAACATCGACAAGCTGGTGCAGGAGACCGCTCAGCGGATCAAGGCGGTCAAGCCGACGGTCCGGTTCGGCATCAGCCCGTTCGGGGTGTGGCGCAACGCCTCCACCGACCCGCTCGGCTCGAGGAGCGCGGCGGGGGTGGAGACGTACGACGATCTGTACGCCGACACCCGCGGCTGGATCAAGAAGGGCTGGATCGACTACATCTGCCCGCAGCTCTACTGGAACATCGGCTACGCCGCCGCCGACTACGCCGTCCTGCTGCCCTGGTGGAACGAGGTGGTACGGGGCACGGGCATCGACCTCTTCATCGGTGAGGCGCTCTACAAGGCCGGTGATCCGGCCCAGCCCGCGGCCTGGCAGGACCCGGCGGAACTCTCCCGCCACATCGACCTCGCCGCCGGGTACGACCAGGCCCGCGGCCACGTCTACTTCTCCGGGAAGGTCGTGGTCGCGGACCGGATCGGCGCGATGGCGCGGGTGGTGGCCGACCACTACCGGTCACGGGTGCGCCCGCCCGGCTGACCGGCCGCGGCCTGTACGGTTCCGGGGCCTCTAAGGTCCCGGGACCGTGCCGGGGGCGGCGTCGTGCCGGACGACGCTGTCGGGGCCGGGAGCCAGGAGATGTTCATGTCCGTCGTCGAAGCGGACGCGGTACGGGGGAGCGCCCCCGTCCCCGAGCACCTCGACGATCTCTGCGACCCGGTCCTGCTGCCCCACGGTCCTGCCGTGCGTCACCAGCCGGTCGCCCGTGTGTGCCTCCATCGGGTGTGACCTCCTCACGGGGTGGCGGTCCATGTCGACAAGTCTATGTCCGGACGGCGGCTTCGCCCGATACGGGAGACCCCGGACGGGCGGTCCGGAGGGCGGTCCGGCAGGGCCGGTCAGCGGCCGCGCCCGGCGCCGCCCGTGCGCTGGGTCGCCGCGATGCAGAGGAGCACCGCCACCGCCGCCACCGGTGCGGCCGCCGAGACCTTCTCGCCGAGCAGGAAGTACGACCAGACCAGCGTCAGCAGCGGCTGCGCGAGCTGGAGCTGGCTGGCCCGCGCCACCCCGATCTCCGCCATGCCCCGGTACCAGACGTACAGCCCGAAGAAGGTCGAGCACGCCGCGACCCAGACCAGGCCGATCACTCCGTGCGCGCTCAGCCGCACCGGCTCGTACGCCAGCGCGAGCGCGGCGCCCGCCACGGCGAGCGGCAGGGTGAGGATCAGCGCCCAGCCGACCACCTGCCAGCCCGGCATCACCTTCGCCAGCCTGCCGCCCTCGGTGTACCCCGCCGCGCACACCAGCAGGGCGCCGAACAGGCAGAGATCCCCGGCGGAGAGCGCGCCGCCGCTCTGCAGCACGGTGAAGGCGATCACCACCCCCGCGCCGGTGACCGCCGCGATCCAGAACGTACGGGACGGGCGCGATCCGGTGCGCACGGAGGCGAACACCGCCGTGGTCAGCGGCAACAGCCCCACCACCACGGCCGCGTGCGAGGTCGTCGAGGTCCGCAGC
This sequence comes from Streptomyces sp. NPDC087428, assembly GCF_044744085.1. Classification (NCBI taxonomy): domain Bacteria; kingdom Bacillati; phylum Actinomycetota; class Actinomycetes; order Kitasatosporales; family Streptomycetaceae; genus Streptomyces; species Streptomyces sp. NPDC087428. The sequence goes on along the minus strand of NZ_JBIUXR010000013.1, from coordinate 160,139 downwards.
GCCAGCGTGGTCAGCAGCGGGAACCCCACCACCACCCCGCCCGCCACGACGGCCAGCCCGGCCCAGTGCCGGCGCTCTGGCACCCGTACCCGGGTCGCGAGGAGCACGCTGCCCGCGATCACGGCGGCCAGCAGGCTGCGCAGCGCCACCAAAGACCAGGGGCCGAAGCTCTCCAGGCCCCACGCGGTCGACGGGAACGTCAGGGAGAAGGCGACCACGCCGAGTCCGGCGAGCAGCGTTCCGCTCCGGCCCGCCGACCGGGACCCGGGCCCGCCGCTTGCCGCGTCCGGCGCCGGAGTGCGGGCAGTGCCGTTCGCTGTGGCGGTGACCGCTATCGTGCTGCCGAGAGTAGCGCTATCCTCTGCTTTCATGCATGAGCGTAGCAGTGTGGCCGATCTGGCCGGTTTTCTCCGGGACGAACTGAACCGCTACTCGCCGGGTGAGAAGCTCCCGTCCAGCCGCGCCCTGGTGGAGTGCTTCCGGGCGAGTCCCGTGACCGTCTCGCGGGCCGTCGCGCAGCTCGCCGCGGAAGGGCTCGTCACCACCCGCCCCGGCGCCGGCGCGTTCCGGGCGCAGCCGCGCGCGGACGCACCGCGGCCCGGCGACACCTCATGGCAGGAGGTGTCGCTCAGTGGCGACGGCGGTCCCGAAATCGTGCCCCGTACGGTCGACGCCTCGGGCGTCCTGGCCACCCTGGCGGCCCCGGCCACGGGCGTCGTCGAGTTCAACGGCGGCTACCTGCACAGCTCGCTCCAGCCCGAACGCGCCCTCGCCGCCGCACTCGCGCGGGCCGGCCGCCGCCCCGGCGCCTGGGGCCGCCCGCCCACCGAGGGGCTGACCGAACTGCGCGCCTGGTTCGCCCGCGAGATCGGGCCCGCGCTCACCGCCGCCGACGTGCTGATCACCGCCGGTGGCCAGAGCGCCCTGGCCACCGCGCTGCGGGCCCTCGCCCCGCCCGGCGCCCCGGTGCTCGTCGAGTCGCCCACCTACCCGGGGATGCTCGCGGTCGCGCGGGCCACCGGGCTGCGACCCGTGCCGGTCCCCGCCGACACCGACGGCGTACGGCCGGAACTGCTCGCCGCCGCCTTCCGGGCCACCGGCGCCCGGGTCTTCGTCTGCCAGCCGCTGTTCCAGAACCCGACCGGCGCGGTCCTGGCCCCGGCCCGGCGCTCCGAGGCCGTCCGGATCGCCAGGGAGGCGGGCGCGTTCGTCATCGAGGACGACTTCGCCCGGCGGCTCGTCCACGACGACGCCGGACCACTGCCGCGACCGCTGGCCGCCGACGACCCCGACGGCGTCGTCGTCCATGTCTGCTCCCTCACCAAGGTCACCTCGCCCAGCCTCAGGGTGGGCGCCCTCGCCGCACGCGGCCCGGTCCTCGAACGGCTGCGCGCCATCCAGGTCGTCGACAGCTTCTTCGTCCCCCGGCCCCTTCAGGAGGCCGCGCTCGAACTCGTCGGCACACCGGCCTGGAGCCGCCATCTGCGCTCCCTGTCCGCCGAGCTGCGGGCCCGGCGCACCGCGATGACCGTGGCGCTCCGCCGCGATCTGCCCGCTCTCGCGCTCCCGCACGTCCCCGCGGGCGGAGGCAGTCTCTGGGTGGGCCTGCCCGGCACCGGAGCCGGCGCCGACGAGTCCGCCATGGTCGCCGCCGCCCTGCGCGCCGGGGTCGCCATCGCGCCGGGACGCCCGTACTTCTGCGCCGAACCCCCGTCGCCGCACGTCCGGTTGAGCTACGCGGCCGTCGCCGGAACGGCCGAGATCGCCGAGGGCGTACGACGCCTGCACACGGCCTGGGCAAGTGCCCTCGACGCGCCGGAACCCCGCGAGTCCTAGGGCCTGTACGGGGTTGTCACGCGGAAGGAGGAGCGGGGCTGGGTGCTTGCGATCGCTCGCACCCAGCCCCGTGACGCCGCGGGACAACCCCATACAGGCCCTAGACTCCGGGCATGACGGAAACTCCCCAGCAGCGTTACGAGATATCGTCCGACCCGGCCCGGCTGGATGCGGCCAGGATTCACAACTGGCTCTCCACCGACGCCTATTGGGCGCTCGGACGGACCAGGGAGCGCCAGGATCTGGCCATCGCGGGCTCGCTGAACTTCGGCGCCTACGACCTCGCGTCGGGCGAACAGGTCGCGTATGCCCGGGTGGTGACCGACCACGCCACCTTCGGCTGGCTCTGCGACGTGTACGTCGACCGCGCAGCCCGCGGCCACGGACTCGGCGCCAGGATCGTCGCCGCGGCGCGCGACCACCTCGCCGAGGCCGGTGTCCGCAGGGTCGTGCTCGCCACGGAGGACGCCCACGGCGTTTATGAGAAGGTCGGTTTCAAGCCGCTCGACAGCCCGGCCAAGTGGATGTCCCTCACCCTCGGCTGACCCGGAAGCGCTTCCGGCCGCGCTCTTGACCCGCGGGGCGATCGGCTCCACGATCGCGGCCATGAGTGTTCGAGTCTCACTCGTCGCCGCGGCGCGCAACTCCTCGCTGCTCGGTGAGCGCTTCGACGACGACCGGCCGCTCGACGAGGCCGGCTGGCACGAGGTGCAGTTCGCCGCCGCTGCCCTGATCCCCCTGGGGGCGGCCGAGCTGCGCTACTGCTCACCGACCGCCCGCAGCCGTGCCACCGGCCAGGCACTCGGCTTCGCCCCGATGGTCCAGCCCGCCCTGCGCGACTGCGACATGGGGCGCTGGCGCGGCTGCACCCTCGCGGATGTCACGGCGCGCGAACCGGCGGCCGTGGACGCCTGGCTCGCCGACCCGCGGTCCGCGCCGCACGGCGGCGAGCCCCTGCTCGCCTTCATCTCCCGGATAGGCGGCTGGCTGGACACCCGCCCCGCCTGCGACGGGTCGATCGTCGCGGTGGCCGAACCATCCGTCGTCCGGGCCGCCCTCGTGTACGCGCTGCGGGCCCCGCCCTCGACGTACTGGAACCTCGACGTCCGCCCGCTCTCCACCGTCACGCTGACCGGTCTGCCCCGCCGCTGGAGCCTCCGCCTCGAAACCGGGGCCCGCTGAGAGCGCGGTGCCCGGTCCGCGCGGGATCGGGGCGCACCACGCCTTCCCGCCGGTCCGACCAGTCGGTATGTTGTCCTGGAACCGAGTCCGACCAGGCATGCCCCAGCCGAGGGAGGCCACCGTGCCGCCGATCCACGGTCACTGCGACGCGCGCTTCGCCGCGGTGCGCGACGCGTTCGAGGCGAACTTCGGCGAGCGTGACGAACTGGGCGCGGCCGTTACCGTCCTGGTCGACGGACAGCCCGTGGCCGACCTCTGGGGAGGCTGGGCGGACGGGGCGCGTTCCCGCCCCTGGGAGCAGGACACCCTGGTCAACGTCTGGTCCACGAGCAAGGGGCCGACCGCGCTCTGCGCCCATGTCCTGGCCGACCGCGGCCTGCTGGACCTCGACGCCCCGGTCGCCACGTACTGGCCCGAGTTCGCGGCGGCGGGCAAGGAGGCCGTTCTCGTACGGCATCTGCTCTCCCACCGCGCCGGCCTGGCGGGGCTCCGCGAGCCGCACACCCTGGCCGAGCTCTACGACTGGGAGCTGACCTGCGCCCGGCTGGCCGCGACCGAACCGTGGTGGGAGCCCGGCACCCGGTCCGGCTATCACGCGATCACGTACGGATTCCTGGTCGGTGAGGTGGTCCGGCGGGTCAGCGGGCTGCTGCCGGGGGAGTTCCTCCGGCGCGAGGTGACCGGCCCGCTCGGCATCGACTTCTCCGTGGGCCTTCCCGAGAAGGAGGCGGTGCGGGCCGCCGAACTCGTCGTCCCGAAGGCGGACCGGGCCCGGCAGGCGGCGCTCTTCGCCCGGATGGAGCCGGTCGCCGTCGCCTCGCTGCTCAATCCGCCCACCGGCGCGGCCGCCGCCAACACCGCCGAGTGGCGGGCGGCCGAGATCCCCGCGGCCAACGGCCACGGCACGGCCCGCGCGGTCGCCGCGCTGTACGGCGTCCTCGCGGGCCGCGGCAGCCTCGGCGGCCGGCGCGTCCTCTCGGAGGCGGCCGCAGAACGGGTCCGCGAGGGGCAGGGCAGCTGCCGCGACCTGGTGCTGGGCGCGGGTTTCGCCCAGGAGACGGAGATCGCGCTCGGCGTGTGGCTGAGCGGCCCCAACGGCTCGTACGGCCCCAACCCGCGCGCCTTCGGCCACGACGGCGCGGGCGGCTCCTGCGGCCTGGCCGACCCGGAGGCCGGGATCGCGCTCGGCTACGTCATGAACCGGATGGGCCCGCTCATCGCCGACGACCCGCGCAAGACGGCGCTGATCGACGCGGTGTACGCCTCGCTCTGACCGGCGCGGAACCGGTCACGGCGCGGCCGCCGGCGGGAGCGGCTCGCCCTCGGTGTCGATGTGGGGGAGTACCCGGTCCAGCCACCGGGGCATCCACCAGGCGCTGCGGCCCAGCAGGGTCATCACGGCGGGTACCAGCAGCAGCCGGACGATCGTGGCGTCGACGAGCACACTGACCGCCAGCCCGAGGCCCAGCATCTTGACCACGATGGTGTCGCTGAGGATGAAGGCGGCGAACACGCTGACCATGATCAGCGCCGCACAGGTGATCACCCGGGCGGTGATCTCCAGCCCGTGTGCCACGGCGCCCTTGCTGTCCCGGGTGCGCAGCCACGCCTCGTGCACGCGGGCGATCAGGAACACCTCGTAGTCCATGCTCAGGCCGAAGACGATCGCGAACATCATCATCGGCACATAGCTCTCGATCGGCACCTTCCCGGAGACGCCCAGCGAGGGCCCGCCCCAGCCCCACTGGAAGACGGCCACCACCACCCCGTAAGAGGCGGCGATCGACAGCAGGTTGAGGGCGGCGGCCTTCAGCGCCACCAGGACACCGCGGAACACGATCAGGATGATGACGAAGGCCAGACCGACCACGACGGCGATGATGAGCGGGAGGCGGCTGACGATGATGTCGAGGAAATCCTCCTGGGCCGCGGTCGTTCCGGTCACGTAGGCGGACGCGTCGGTGCCGGCCACCCCCTTCGGCAGGACGTCGTCCTTGAGGTGGTTGAACAGTGTGGTCGTGCCCGCGTCCTGCGGGGCCTGCTTCGAGACGGCGTTGCCGATGAGCAGCGCGCTGTCGTCCGTCGGCTGGAGCGGGCTCACACTGGCCGCGCCCGGGACATCGGTGAGCGCCTTCTGGAGACTGCTCGCCAGCGCCGAGCGGTCCGCGCCGGGCACCGCCCGCTGATCGACGACCAGGGTGAACGGGCCGTTGGCGCCCGGCCCGAAACCGGTGGAGATCAGGTCGAAGGCGCGCCGGTCGGTGAAGTCCGTCGGATCCGCCCCGTCGTCGATGTGCCCGAGGCGGATGGAGAACAGCGGGATCGCCAGGACCCCCACCACGACGAGCCCGGCGAGCAGGAACCACCAGGGCCGGCGTTCCACCCGCTGGGCGTAGCGGTGCCAGCCGCCCTGTGACGCGGTCCCCGGCACGGCCCCGCCCTCCGCGACCGGCGGCCGTACCCGGTAGCGGTCGACGCGCCCGCCGATGAGGCCGAGCAGGGCGGGGACCAGGGTGACCGCGCCGATGACGGCGGTGATGACGGTGACCGCGGCGGCGGCCCCCAGCTTGCCGATGAAGCTCACCCGGGAGACGTACAGCCCGGCCAGTGCGACGATGACGGTGCAGCCGGAGACGAGCACGGCACGTCCGCTGGTGGCCACGGCCCGGCCGGCGGCCCGGACCGGATCGCCGCCGTCCATGACGGTCTGGCGGTGACGGGTGATCAGGAACAGGGCGTAGTCGATTCCGACGCCCAGCCCGATCATGGTCGCGAGCGTGGGGGACACACTCGCGAACGTGGTGGCCGCGGCCACCAGCGACAGGATGCTCAGCCCGACGATCACGCTGATGAGCGCGGTCAGCAGCGGGACACCGGCGGCGATGACGCTGCCGAATCCGATGAGCAGGACGACCACCGCGACGGCGAAACCGATGGCCTCGCTGGTCAGGTCCTTGGTCTCGGGCCTGGCGAGCTCCCCCAGCGGTCCGCCGTACTCGACTTCCACCCCGGCGCTGCGCAGCGGTTTCACCGCCGTGTCGACCCGGTGGAGATAGGCGTCGTCCAACGAGGTCGGGTTCACGTCGAACCGCACGGTGATGTACCCGGTCGCCCCGTCCTTGGACAGCGCGGTGGACGTCGAGGAGGACGAGGACGGCAGCGGGTTCTGGGCGGACAGCACGTGCGGCAGCTTCTGGAGGTTGCCCACCACCTGGTCGACCTGGCTCCGCACGTCGGTCAGGGGCTTCTGGGCGTCGTGCAGGACCACCTGCGCACCGGTGCCGCCCGCGGCGGGATCGTGCGCCTTGAGCAGCTCGGCGCCCGTGTTCGACTGGGTGCCGGGCAGGTTGAAGTCGTCGGAGTACGTCCCCCCGAACGCGCTCTGGAGGGCGTGCAGCCCGCCGAGGGCGACCACCCAGGCGATGATCACCACGACGAAGTGTCGGGCGCACCACTCGCCCAGCCGCCGCAGCCACCCCCCGCGCGATCGCTCCGGTGCCGCGTACGTGCTGCTGCTGGGCGGGGCCATGCGTTCTCCCGGAGCAAGGGACGGGCCGTTCCGGCCGGGGCGCGCCGCGTCCCTCGTGTCCAATTCGAGAACGTAGATGCGGGTACGGGCCCCGGGGCCGCGACACGTGCGGCGGAGCGGCCCGTTCCGCCGCACGGCCGGTATGCGGCCGCCGGCCTGGGCCGGTCAGTCCTTCTCGTGTGCGGCGACGATGAGCGTGAGCGCCTCGGTGATGGCCGTCTCCGCGGTCGCCTTGTCGAGGCCGAGACCGGTCAGCAGCCCCGCGCCGTCCTCGTGCTCCAGCAGCGCCAGCAGGATGTGCTCGGTCCCGATGTAGTTGTGCCCCATCCGCAGCGCCTCGCGGAAGGTGAGCTCCAGCGCCTTGCGGGCACCGGCGTTGTACGGGATGAGCTCGGGCAGTTCCTCCTCCGAGGGCGCCGGGAGCGCGGCGGTGGCCTCCTGGCGGACGGTGTCCAGCACCACCCCCTGCGCCTTGATGAACGCCGCCGCGAGCGCTTCCGGCTCGCTGAGCAGCCCGAGCACGAGGTGCTCGGTCCCGATCTCGCTGTTGCCCGCGGCGCGCGCCTCGTTCTGCGCCGCCATCACGACGTTCTTCGCGCGGGGCGTGAAGCGGCCGAAGCCCTGACTGGGGTCGAGGTCGGTCGGCTCGCCCGGGTCCTTGGCGACGAACCGCTTCTGTGCCGCCTGCCGGGTCACCCCCATGCTCTTCCCGATCTCGGTCCAGGAGGCGCCGGAGCGCCGTGCCTGGTCCACGAAGTGGCCGATCAGGTGGTCGGCCACGTCGCCGAGGTGGTCGGCGGCGATGACGGCGTCCTGGAGCTGGTCGAGGGCGTCGGGGTGGACTTTCTTGATGGCGTCGATGAGGTCGTCGAGACGGACCGGATGTGTGGGAACGACTGGCTTCGTCATGTGTCAACCGTAGGTTGACAGTGAAGCACTGTCAACCTTCCGTTGACAGTGCACTGAAGTGCGGACGGTGGCGGCGATGCCGTCCGCGGAAGCCCGGGAACGACGAACGCGCCGGCCGACGGTGTTCGTCGGCCGGCGCGTCCGGTCAGCTGTTCAGCCAGCGGGTCGGGATCAGAGCACCCCGGAGTCGGCGATGGTGACCTTCGCCTTGGTCCGGCCGCTCTGCGAGCCGAGACCCTCGATCTTGGTGACCAGGTCCAGGCTCTCCTGGTCGGCGACCTCGCCGAACACCACGTGCTTGCCGTCCAGCCACGACGTCACGATGGTCGTGATGAAGAACTGCGAACCGTTGGAGTTCGGGCCGCTGTTCGCCATGGAGAGCAGTCCGGGCTTGGTGTGCGCCAGCTTGAAGTTCTCGTCGTCGAACTTCGCGCCGTAGATGCTCTTGCCGCCGGTGCCGTCACCACGGGTGAAGTCACCGCCCTGGAGCATGAACTCGGGGATGACCCGGTGGAAGGACGACCCCTTGTAGCCGAAGCCGTGCTCGCCCGTCGCCAGCTGGCGGAAGTTCTCCGCGGTCTTGGGAACGACGTCGTCGTACAGATTGAAGACGATCCGCCCTGCGGGCTCGTCATTGATGGTGATGTCGAAGTAAACCTTGCTCGTCATGCAACCATCCTGACATCCGGCCGCGCGGCCCCGACGGGCGGGCGCGACGAAGCGCCGCTCACGGGTGACGGGCCCGGCGCATGTGGTCGACACGCGGTGCACGCCACCGTGGCCGTCGCGCCGCTACGGCCGCCGGCGGGGCTTTCCGCGCTTGGCGCCCGCGGCGCCCTTCGCACCGCCCCGGGCGCCCTTCGCGCCCTTCGCGCCTCCGGAACCGCTCCGGGCGCCCTTCCCCGCCGCCGCACCGGCCGCGGGCTTGCGCCGGGCGCCGCCGGTCTCCGGGGCCTTGCGCTTCGGCTGCGCGGCCGGCGGCGTACCGCGGCCCCGGGTGCTGTTCACCGTCCGCCCCCGGACGATGCCGATGAAGTCCTCCACCAGATCGGTGGTCCGGTCCTCCGGCCACGACAACGCGATGCGCGACTCGGGGGCACCGGAGAGCGGCCGGTACGTCAGGTCCTTGCGGTGGTGCAGACGGGCCAGCGACTGCGGGACGGCGAGGACGCCCACGCCGGCCGCCACCAGCTCGATGGCGTCCGCCGTCGTGGCGGGGCGCTCGATCGCGGGCAGGCCCGGCAGGCTGTCCCAGCCGAGGGTGTCGTCCAGCGGATGCAGCACGATCTCGTCGGCCAGATCCTCGACGGAGACCTCGTCGACCGCCGCCACCACGTGGTCCTTGGAGATCACCACCACGGTCGCCTCGGTGTAGAGGGGGATCGCGCTGAGATCCGTCCGGTCGACCGGCAGCCGGACGAATCCCGCGTCCGCGCCGCCGCCGAGCAGCAGCTCGGACGCCTCGGCGGCGGGCACCGCGACGAGGGCGAGGGGGACGTCGGGCAGGCGTTCGTTCCAGATCCGCACCCACTTGGTGGGCGTCACCCCCGGGACGTACGCGAGCCGGAACGAAGGGGTTGCTTCCGAGCCTGTCACCCCGCCAGGTTACCGGTCGTGGTCAGCGGCGTCGCACACGCTCGATACTCTTGACTCCATGACGTCGCACCAGACCACCCAGACAATGAAGCCCGCGACCGCGGCGAAGAAATTGGGTGTGTACCTCGAAGCCACCCCCACCGAGTTCCAGGAGGGTGTCGTCTCGCGCACCGAGCTGGCGGCTCTCCAGTCCGACCCGCCCGAGTGGCTGCAGGAACTGCGACTCAACGGCCCGCACCCCCGGCCGGTGGTCGCCGCCAAGCTCGGCGTCTCCATCTCCGGCCTCGCGCGCGGTGGCGTCACGGACGCCCTCACCACGGAGCAGATCGACGCGCTGAAGCAGGAGGACCCCGAGTGGCTGCGCAAGGAGCGCGCCACCCAGGCCGAGGTCCGCAAGGAGACGGTACGCATCAAGGAGCGGAACGCGGAACGCGGTGGCCAGTCGCAGGAGCCCCGTTCCTGACATCGGCCACTGAAACCGCCGTGTGGGTGGCCCTCGTTCCGGTCCAACGGAACGGGGACCACCCACACGGCGTCGCGGCGGCCGGGGGAGCGGCACGCCGCCGGCGGGCGTCGACGGGGGCAGCGGAGACCGCCCCCGCGAACGGTCAGCGCGTGGCGAGGAGCGTGAGCGTGTCGATCACGCGGTTCGAGAAGCCCCACTCGTTGTCGTACCAGGCGGACACCTTGATGTGGCGCCCCTCGACCCGGGTGAGAGCCGAGTCGAAGATCGACGAGGCGGGGTTGCCCGTGATGTCGGACGACACCAGGGCGTCGTCCGAGTACTCGAGCACCCCGGCCAGTGGCCCCTGCGCCGCGGCCAGGTAGGCCGCCAGCACCTCGTCGCGCGTCACATCGCGGGACACCGTGGTGTTGAGCTCGACGATCGAGCCCACCGGAACCGGTACGCGGATGGAGTCGCCCGACAGCTTGCCGTCGAGGTTCGGCAGCACGAGGCCGATCGCCTTGGCGGCGCCCGTCGTCGTCGGCACGATGTTGACCCCGGCGGCGCGGGCACGGCGGGCGTCGCGGTGCGGGCCGTCCTGGAGGTTCTGCTCCTGGGTGTAGGCGTGCACCGTCGTCATGAAGGCGTGCTCGATACCGGCGAGCTCGTCGAGCACCGCGGCCAGCGGCGCGAGCGCGTTGGTCGTGCACGAGGCGTTCGAGACGACCGTGTGCAGGGCCGGGTCGTACGCGTCGTTGTTGACCCCGTACGCGAGCGTCACGTCCGCGCCGTCCGACGGCGCGGCGACGAGCACCCTCTTCGCACCCGCGTCGAGGTGGGCACGGGCGGCCTTGGCCGACGTGAAGCGGCCGGTCGCCTCCAGCGCGATGTCGACGCCGAGCTCGGCCCACGGCAGCTGTCCCGGTTCCCGCTCGGCGAGCACCTTGATGCGGCGGCCGTCGACGACCAGGGTGTCCCCGTCCACGCTCACCGGGCGCCCGAGCCGCCCGGCCGTGGTGTCGAACGCGAGCAGCCGCGCGAGAGCGGCGGGCTCCGAGAGGTCGTTGACGGCGACGACTTCGAGGTCGCTGTCGCGTTCGAGCAGCGCGCGCAGCACGTTGCGTCCGATGCGGCCGAATCCGTTGATGGCGATGCGAGTCATGTGAGAGTCCCTTCTCCTCGTCCTCAGCATCGCGCTCGCCGGACCCGCCCGACAGCGGCGTGATCGCCATGGTCCGTAAGGATCCCGCCACCCGGCCGCGGGCTACTCGCCCCGGGCGAAGGTGCGCCGGTACTCGCTCGGCGTGGTGCCGAGGATGCGCTGGAAGTGCAGCCGCAGATTCGCGCCGGTGCCGAGGCCGACCTCGGCGGCGATCTGCTCGACGCCCCGTTCCGAACGCTCCAGCAGCTCCCGGGCCACGTCGATCCGGGCGCGCATGACCCACTGCATCGGGGTGTACCCCGTGTCCTCGGCGAAGCGCCGCGAGAACGTGCGGGGCGACACCGCCGCGTGCCGCGCGAGCGCCTCCAGGGTGAGGGGTTCGCCGAGCCGGTGCAGCGCCCACTCGCGGGTGGCGGCGAACCGTTCGCCGAGCGGTTCCGGCACGCTGCGCGGCACGTACTGCGCCTGGCCGCCGCTGCGGTAGGGCGCGGCGACCAGGCGCCGGGCCGCGTAGTTCGACGCGGCCACCCCGAGGTCGCCGCGCAGCACGTGCAGGCACAGGTCGATGCCCGACGCGGCGCCCGCCGAGGTCAGCACGCCGCCCTCGTCGACGAACAGGACGTTCTCGTCGACCCGGACCAGCGGGTACTTCGCCGCGAGCGCCCTCGTGTAGTGCCAGTGGGTCGTGGCGCGGCGGCCGTCGAGGAGACCCGTCGCGGCGAGGGCGAAGGCCCCGGTCGAGATGGCGGCGAGGCGCGCGCCCCGGCCGTGGGCGGCGACCAGTGCGTCGAGGACGGGCTGCGGCGGAACGTCACGGTCGGGGAGCCGGTAGCCGGGGACGAACACGATGTCGGCCCATTCGAGCGCGTCGAGCCCGTGGGTGACGGAGTACGAGAGCCCGTCCCCGCCGGCCACGAGGCCGGGTGCCGCGCCGCACACCCGTACCTCGTACGGCATGCTCGCGCGGGTCGTGAAGACCTGTGCGGGAATGCCGACATCGAGCGGCTTCGCGCCGTCGAGCACGAGGACCGCGACGTGTCGCAGGCGGGCGGCTGGCATGGAAAACGAGGGTACGCGGAGGTCAGGCTCCTCCGGAGCCCGACCCGCGACGGCCCGACCGGCGACGGGGAAACCCGGTGGGCATCGGCGAACCGGTCGGATCGGATCGCGCCGGAGCGGTCTCCTGGCCCGAAGAATACCCGTTCAGGTCCATGACAACGTGGCTAATGTGACCGGGTGACAGAATTCAACGTCCTTGGCGACAGCACGGAATGGCAGAAGGACTTCGAGCAGCGGCTGCGCGCCGCGTACACGGCGGCCGGGCTCGGTGCGACCGCGACGGAACGCGTGCTCAGTGACATGCGCGCCGGGGTCGGTGACTGGACGGTCGCCGCGATCACCGAGGCGGACGGGACCCGGGTGGGGCACGTCGCCGTGGTCGTGGCCGAGGGCGACGACCCGCCCGCGGGCCGTATCTGCGACCTCCGGGTCGACGCACGCCACGCCGGCCAGGGGCACGAGGAGGCCGCCAGGGACTGGGCCGAGCGCTGGTGCGCGGAGCGCGGCGCACGCAGGCTGGACATACGGCTCATGGAGCCGGCAGGCGAGTTGTTCGACGCCTACGGCGTCCGCGGTCAGCTGAGGGCGCGGCACGTCGCCTCCTCGCCCGAACCGGTCGAAGGCGTCACCGCACGGCCGATGACGCAGGCCGAGTACCCCGGGTGGCTCGCCTCCGAGAAGCGCGCCTACGTCGGTGACATCGTGAGGGCGGGAGCCAAGAGCCCCGAGGGCGCCGCACGCAAGGCCGACGACGACTTCGCGAAGCTGATTCCCGAGGGCCTGGCGACACCGGACACCACGCTCCTGGTGCTGGAGGCGGAGGGCGAGCCCATCGGCACCGGCTGGTTGAAGCACGGGCACCTCCCGGGGGCCACCTACGGATACTCGCTGCACATCGACGAGCGGCACCGCGGCAAGGGATACGGCCGGGCCGCGATGACGGCCGGTGAACGGGCGACGTCGGCAGCCGGTGACTCGGTGCTGATGTTCACCGTGTGGGGCGGCAACGTGGTGGCGATGAACCTGTACACGAGCGTCGGCTACCGGATCGTGGAGGAGTACCGCTCGCTCGGTCTGCCCCGCTCCGCGGTATGACGAGTGGCAGAGGCGCGCTGACGGCCCCCGCGTCTCTTCCTGGTCTCGGGCAGAGACTCTGAGACAGGCTCGTCCCGGCCCCTCGCGGTGCGAGGGGCCGGGGGCCTCCCGCTATCGCGGCCCCGGTGCCCTGGGCGGGGGCGAGGAGGGCGGGGGCGGCGGGCCGCTCAGGTTCGCGCTCCATTTCTCCTCGATGCGGCCGAACTTCCACACGGCCAGCGCGGCGATCCAGGTGACGACGAACAGGCCGACGATCAGGTAGCCGACGATGTTGAGGTCGAGGCCGGTGATCCAGTCCCAGAACGGTCCGTGGAGACCGGCTTTCTCGCCGACCAGGCCGAGGAGTTCGACCGTGCCGATGATCAGGGCGACGGCGACGGACAGACCGGTGATGGTGAGGTTGTAGTAGACCTTGCGGACCGGCTTGGCGAACGCCCAGCCGTAGGCGAAGTTCATGAAGGTGCCGTCGATGGTGTCCAGCAGGGACATGCCTGCCGCGAACAGCACGGGCAGGCAGAGGATGGCGTACCAGGGCAGTCCCGAGGCGGCGCCGGTGCCGGCCAGGACCAGGAGGGCGATCTCGGTGGCGGTGTCGAAGCCGAGGCCGAAGAGCAGGCCCAGCGGATACATCTGCCACGGCTTGGTGAGGGACTTCATCAGCCGCCCCAGCAGCCGGTTCATCAGCCCTCGGTTGTTCAGCTGCTCCTCCAGCGCGGCTTCGTCGAAGTGCCCTCGCCGCATCTCGCGGAAGACCTTCCAGATCCCGGTGAGGATCACGAGGTTGATGATCGCGATGAGGTAGAGGAAGGTCCCGGAGACGGTGGTCCCGATCCAGCCGGTGGTGGTGTGGAGGGTGGAGTTGTCGTTCTTCACGGGCCCGGCGAGGGCCTTGACGCCCAGCGACAGCAGGACCGCGAGCGCGAGGACGATGCTGGAGTGGCCCAGGGAGAACCAGAAGCCGACCGACAGCGGCCGTTGGCCCTCGTGCATCAGCTTGCGGGTGGTGTTGTCGATGGCCGCGATGTGGTCGGCGTCGAAGGCGTGCCGCATGCCCAGGGTGTACGCGGTGACCCCGATGCCGATGCCGAAGGTCTTCTCCCCGAGGGTGTAGTGCTCGGGCGTGACGATCGAGACCAGGGTGAACCAGCCGATCACATGCAGGGCCGCGATGAAGGCCGCCATCCCCGCCACCCGCCGCCACTCGGCCCGGGTCATGGAACCGGCCAGACGGCGCAGGCCAGAACGGGCGGCGACCGCTGGGGCGGGAGAGGCTGCCATGGGGGTCTTCTTTCGCTTCGCCTTCGACACTTATCGCACATGTGTTGCTCTTGCAACATATGTGCAAAAAGTGGTTTCGCCTGGGAAGCGGGCGACGGGAGGGCTGCCCCGCTCAGCCCTTCCGCTCACCCAGGACACAGAATTCGTTGCCCTCCGGGTCGAGGAGGGTCACCCAGTGCTGCTCGTCCTGCACGCTGCCGGCGCGCCGGGCGCCGAGGGAGAGCAGCCGGGCGACCTCGGCCTCCTGGTTGTCGGGGCGGAAGTCGGGGTGGAGCCGGTTCTTCGACCTCTTGCCCTCGGGGACGGGGACGAAGAGCAGCCCCGGCATCCGGTCCGGCTCGGGCCGGATCTCGATGATCTCCTCGGACTCGTCGACCACCACCCAGCCGAGAGCCTCGGCCCACCAGTGCCCGAGGGTGACGGGGTCGGAGGAGTCGACGATGATCTGTTCCCATTCGAGTGCCATGGGCGTGAGCATAAACAGTGTCGGCCGACTGCCAGGGCCGGGGATGGCCGCCCCCGGAACAGCCCGCTCGCCCCGCCTTCCGTACGACTTCCCCGAAGACTCGGCAGGTCGGCGGAGCGGCCGCCGCCCTACGGGCCGACACCGGCGTTCGGGCGGGCCGGTTCGAGCGTCGAAGGGTCAACTCGGGCGCTCGGTCTCACGTCGGGTGTGGTCGTCCGCGGTGGTTGGCGGATCCGGGCACCGAGCCGGGCGCTGTCACGTGACCTTCGGCGATTTCTGCGGACCGTCCACTCGCCTGGTCACCGTGCCGAGTGTCGGCCAAGGAGGACCCTCGCGCAGCAAGCGCAGGAGTTCCTCTCCGAATCGCCTCCCATTCGGGAACTGGTCGCCACGCTCCCAGCGCCACGCGGCGACCATCGCGACAACGAGCTGCCGGCACTCGTCCAGCAGCCCTTGGTCAAGGCTTGGGTAGTGCGCGCAGACCGCCTCGGGAGCATGGGCGAGATCGAACTCGACCGGGCCCCGGCAGCACGTCTCGAGGTCGATGAACAACGGGCCGTTCTCCGTGCTGAGCACATTGCCCGGATGCGGCTCGCCGTGGAGCAGCTGCTCCACGGCGCCGCGGTCGTCGATCGCTCGGCGCAGGCTTGCCAGCCTGCCGCTGAGGAACACGCGGTCCGCGTCGGTGAGCTCCGGCGAGCGAACCGGGTCGGCGACAACTCCTTCCGCCTCCGCGATCCGGTCCGTGAACCTCGGGCTCGGCACATCGACCTCGCGCATACCGGCGTGCAGCTGCTCCAGCGCCTTGGCGTAGTCGACCGGTGACATGTGAGGCGTCACGGGCTCGTGGTACGTCCACAGCGTCACCGCGAAGCCATCGCGCGTGTACACGCGCGGATCCGCCCGGGGCTCCAAGGGGCACACCGGGCATCCGGCCTCGGTGAGCCGCTGGGCGAGATCGACTTCGAACTGTGCAACCTCTTGTCCCACAGGGGCGACCCGGGCGAAGACGTCGCACGGCGTCAGGCGCAGTGCCAGTTTGTTCGAGTTGTGGAGAACGGTTGCGTCGTCGGCGGGCAGGTCGAGCGAGGCGGCGACCGAAGTCGCAGCCGCGATCGCGCGCGTGACGTCGGTCATGTCCACCCCGGAATCTTGGCATGGATGAGCGAGACCGATGCCGACAAGCGTGAACATTCGCCAACTACCGCGAACAGTCACATCGGGATCACGCCACATCGATCCATTTCTTTGCATAAAAGTGCGACGTTGCGTATAGTCATGCCGTCGACGAGGAGGATTTCGATGGTGGTACGTGCAGCGGTGGCAGGGGCGAGCGGATACGCCGGCGGGGAGCTGCTCCGTCTTCTGCTGGTCCACCCGGAGGTCGAGATCGGCGCCCTCACCGCGAACTCCAACGCGGGACAGCCGCTCGGGGCGTTGCAGCCGCATCTGCGGCCGCTCGCCGGGCGGGTGCTTCAGCCGACCACGCCCGAGGTGCTCGCCGGGCACGACGTGGTGTTCCTCGCGCTGCCGCACGGGCAGTCCGCCGCCGTCGCGGAGCAGCTCGGTGACGACGTGCTCGTGGTGGACATGGGGGCCGACTTCCGGCTCAGGGACGCCGCGGACTGGGAGAAGTTCTACGCCTCGCCGCACGCCGGAACCTGGCCGTACGGTCTGCCCGAGCTGCCCGGTGGGCGCGCCGGGCTGGCGGGGAGCAAGCGTATCGCGGTGCCCGGCTGCTACCCCACCGCCGTGTCGCTCGCGCTCTTCCCGGCGTACGCGGCCCAGCTCGCCGAGCCAGAGGTCGTGATCGTCGCCGCCTCGGGGACCTCCGGCGCGGGCAAGGCCGCCAAGCCGCATCTGCTCGGCTCCGAGGTGATGGGCAACATGTCGCCGTACGGCGTCGGCGGCGTCCACCGGCACACACCCGAGATGATCCAGAACCTCAGCGCCGCGGCCGGTGAGCCGGTGACCGTCTCCTTCACGCCGACCCTCGCGCCGATGCCCCGCGGCATCCTCGCCACGTGCAGCGCGAAGGCGAAGCCCGGCGTGAGCGCCGAGGTGCTCCGTACCGCGTACGAGAAGGCCTTCGCGGACGAGCCGTTCGTCGATCTGCTCCCCGCGGGGCAGTGGCCCGCGACCGCCGCCGTGTACGGCTCCAACGCCGTCCAGATCCAGGTCGCGTACGACGAGGCGGCCGGCCGGATCGTCGTCATCAGCGCCATCGACAACCTCGCCAAGGGCACCGCGGGCGGCGCCCTGCAGAGCATGAACATCGCCCTCGGACTTCCCGAGGACACAGGTCTTTCCACGATCGGAGTCGCACCGTGAGCGTCACGGCAGCACAGGGATTCTCGGCGGCGGGCATCGCCGCCGGAATCAAGGACAGCGGTAACCCGGACCTGGCCCTCGTGGTCAACAACGGTCCGCGTCGCGCCGCCGCGGGCGTCTTCACCTCCAACCGTGTCAAGGCCGCCCCCGTCCGCTGGTCGGAGCAGGTCCTCAAGGGCGGCGAGGTGACCGCCGTCGTCCTCAACTCCGGTGGCGCCAACGCCTGTACGGGACCGCAGGGCTTCCAGGACACCCACGCCACCGCCGAGAAGGCAGCCGAGGTCCTCAAGGGCCACAGCGCCGGTGAGATCGCCGTCGCCTCGACCGGGCTCATCGGTCTGCTGCTCCCGATGGACAAGCTGCTGCCGGGCATCGAGAAGGCCGCGGCCGTCCTGAGCGAGCACGGCGGCGAGAAGGCCGCCATCGCCATCAAGACCACCGACACCGTGCACAAGACGGCCGTCGCCGGGGGTACGGGCTGGACCGTCGGCGGAATGGCGAAGGGCGCGGGCATGCTGGCGCCCAGCCTCGCCACCATGCTCGTCGTGCTCACCACCGACGCCGACGTGGACACCGCCGGACTCGACACCGCGCTGCGCGACGCGACCCGCACCACCTTCGACCGGATCGACTCCGACGGCTGCATGTCCACCAACGACACCGTGCTGCTGCTGGCCTCGGGGGCCAGCGGAATCACCCCGGAGCAGGGCGAGTTCGCCGAGGCCGTACGGGCCGTCTGCGACGATCTGGCCCGGCAGCTGATCGGTGACGCGGAAGGCGCGTCCAAGGACATCCGGATCGAGGTCGTCAACGCCGCGACCGAGGAAGACGCCGTCGAGGTTGGCCGCTCCATCGCCCGTAACAACCTCCTCAAGTGCGCCATCCACGGCGAGGACCCCAACTGGGGCCGGGTGCTGTCCGCCATCGGCACGACGAAGGCGGCCTTCGAGCCCGACGAGCTGAACGTCGCCATCAACGACGTCTGGGTCTGCAGGAACGGCGGGGTGGGCGAGGACCGCGACCTCGTCGACATGCGCTACCGCGAGGTCAGGATCACCGCCGACCTCGCCGCGGGCACCGAGTCGGCCGTCATCTGGGCCAACGACCTCACCGCCGACTACGTCCACGAGAACAGCGCGTACAGCTCATGACCACCGCGCGGAAGCACACCGCACTCCCGAAGGCGCAGATCCTCATCGAGGCGCTGCCCTGGCTGACCCGGCACAACGGCAAGACCGTCGTCATCAAGTTCGGCGGCAACGCCATGATCGACGAGGGGCTGAAGGCGGCCTTCGCGCAGGATGTCGTCTTTCTGCGGCACGCCGGCCTCAAGCCCGTCGTCGTGCACGGCGGCGGCCCGCAGATCAGCGCCCAGCTCGACAAGCAGGGACTGGTCAGCGAGTTCAAGGCCGGGCTCCGCGTCACCACGCCCGAGGCGATGGACGTCGTACGGATGGTGCTCGCCGGGCAGGTCCAGCGCGAACTGGTGGGCCTGCTCAACCAGCACGGGCCACTCGCCGTCGGCATGACCGGCGAGGACGCCCACACCATCACCGCCACCCAGCACCGGCCCGTCATCGACGGCGAGGCCGTCGACATCGGCCGGGTCGGCGAGATCACCGCGATCGACACCGGAGCCATCCAGGCGCTGCTGGACGACGGCCGCATCCCGGTCATCTCCTCCATCGCCCGCTCCGCCGACGACAACCACGTGTACAACGTCAACGCCGACACCGCGGCCGCCGCGCTCGCCGCCGCGCTGGACGCCGAGACGCTGATGGTCCTCACCGACGTCGAGGGCCTCTACGAGGACTGGCCCAACAGCGACGACGTGATCAGCCGCCTCACCGCCACCGAGCTGGAGCGGCTCCTGCCGGAGCTCTCCAGCGGGATGGTGCCCAAGATGCAGGGCTGTCTGCACGCCGTGCGCAACGGCGTCGAGACCGCCAGGGTCATCGACGGACGGGTCCAGCACTCGATCCTGCTGGAGATCTTCACCGACGAGGGAATCGGCACGATGGTCGTGCCCGACGCACAGGGGGAAGCATGACCAACGCCGGGCTCTCGCAGCGCTGGAAGACCGCGCTGATGGACAACTACGGCACCCCGAAGCTGTCCCTCGTCAGCGGCTCCGGCGCCTATGTCCAGGACGCCGACGGCACCCGGTACCTCGACTTCGTCGGCGGTATCGCGGTGAACGCGCTGGGCCACGCCCACCCCGCGATCGTCGAGGCGGTCTCCACCCAGATCGCCTCCCTCGGCCACGTCTCCAACCTCTTCATCGCCGAACCGCCCGTCGCGCTCGCCGAACGGCTGCTCCAGCTCTTCGGCCGCACCGGCAAGGTCTTCTTCTCCAACTCGGGCGCCGAGGCGGTCGAGGCCGCGTTCAAGATCGGCCGGCTGACCGGGCGCGGCCACATGGTCGCCACCGACGGCGGTTTCCACGGCCGCACCATGGGCGCTCTCGCGCTCACCGGCCAGCCGAAGAAGCGCGAGCCCTTCACCCCGCTGCCCGGCGACGTCACCCATGTCCCCTACGGGGACGTCGAAGCGCTGCGGGCCGCGGTGACCACCGACACCGCGCTGCTCGTCATCGAGCCGATCCAGGGCGAGAACGGTGTGGTCGTCCCGCCCAAGGGCTATCTGGAGGCCGCCCGGGAGATCACCCGGGCCACCGGCACCCTGCTCGTGCTCGACGAGGTGCAGACCGGGATCGGCCGCTGCGGCACCTGGTTCGAGCACCAGGCCCACCAGGGCGTCGAGCCCGACCTCGTCACCCTCGCCAAGGGGCTCGGCGGCGGACTGCCGATCGGCGCCACGGTGGCGTTCGGCGCGGCCGCGGACCTGCTGGAGCCGGGCCAGCACGGCACGACGTTCGGCGGCAACCCGGTCGCCTGCGCCGCCGGCCTCGCGGTCCTGGACACCCTGGCCGCCGGTGGCGTGCTCGACGACGTGAAGCGGCTCGGCGAACGGATCAGGGAGGGCGTCGAGGGGCTCGGACACCCCCTGGTCTCCCATGTCCGGGGCTCGGGCCTGCTGCTGGGTATCGTGCTCACCGAGCCCCTCGCACCCCAGGTGCAGCAGGCGGCTCAGGGAGCCGGACTCCTGGTGAACGCACCCGCACCCGATGTCGTACGGCTGATGCCGCCGCTGATCATCGGTGACGCGGAGGTGGACACGTTCCTCCAGGCACTTCCCGGCGTACTCGACGCGGCATACGGACGATCCGGAGAATGACGTTCCGGAGAATGAGGCGACGACGATGACCGAGGCGCAGGAATCCGAGCACGGCGGGCCGTCCGTGCCGCAGACCCGCACGGCACGCCACCGCCGGATCGTGGACATCCTGAACCGGCTGCCGGTGCGCTCGCAGAGCCAGCTGGCCAAGCTTCTCGCGGACGACGGGCTGAGCGTCACCCAGGCGACGCTCTCCCGGGATCTCGACGAACTGGGTGCCGTGAAGATCCGCAACACCGGCGGCGAGCTGATCTACGCGGTGCCGAGCGAGGGCGGTTTCCGTACCCCGCACGCGCCGCTCGGCGGCTCCGCGAAGGAGGAGAGGATGCGGCGCCTCTCCGCCGAACTGCTCATCTCGGCGGAGGCCTCGGCCAACCTCGTGGTGCTGCGGACGCCTCCGGGCGCCGCCCAGTTCCTCGCCTCGTCCATCGACCAGGCGGAACTGCACGACATCCTCGGCACCATCGCCGGTGACGACACGCTGATGCTGATCAGCCGCGACCCGGCGGGCGGACAGGCGCTCGCCGACCATCTGCTGCGGCTCGCACAGAACGACCGCTGACGGTCAGTAGCGCGTGATCGCGGTCGGGCCCGAGCGGGTCCCGATCGCGAGGTGCGGACGACGGGCCGGATCGGCCCAGGCCAGGATCAGGTCCATCGCGGCCGCCGGTACGGAGACGCAACCGGCGGTCGCGCCGCGCCCGTTGACATGCAGGAAGATCCCGGCGCCCCGCCCGCGCACCGGACGGTGGTAGTTGAACCCCACGACGAGCGCACGGGCGTACTGCGCCGGATACGTGATCAGCCGCTCGGCCTCCGATGCCCGGCAGTCGGCCGGCCGTGGCTCCACCCACCGGTTGTACGCCCGCGCCGCGTTGTCCTGACACCACCACGACCCGTTGCGGATCCGGCGGTAGGAGTAGCGGGTGCCGGGCGGGGCCGCCGCCACCCCGAAGGCGTACGGCAGGTTGTACAGGCCGGTGGGCGTGGTGTCGGTGCCCTGCTCGCGCGAGGCACCCTCGGTCAGCCCGTTCGCCCCGAACCTGGCGGGTGCAGTCCCTGCGGCCACCCAGCGGCCGGAGCGCAGGTCCCACCAGGTGACCGTGCCCGTGGTGGCCCCCGTGGCGGCGGCCTCGGCCGTGATCAGCTGGGAGCCGCCGCCCGTGTCGGCCAGCCGCCGCGGCAGCGACGGGTCCGCCGGGGGCCGGGCCCCGGTCAGGGCGGCGAGGGCGAGCAGTACCGAACAGGTCACCAGACATCTGCGCATGCCCCGGACCGTAGACCGGCCCGTGCCGGGCCACCCGCGCACCTGCTCCGTACGGCCCAACCGCTTACCGCGCGGGCGGCAGGGCGGGCAGCGGGAGGGGCAGCCCCGGCAGCCCGTCGATGCTGGTGGCGATGTGCTCCTTCTTCTCGAAGTAGGCGCTGAGCGAGGCGTCGTCGTCGCGTGCGAAGCGCCTGGCGTGCAGCGGCCGGTCCTCGTCGTACGACATGAAGGGGACCGCGTATCCGCAGGAGTCCCGGATCAGTTCGGCCTCCACCACGATGATCGCCCGGAGCCCGTGCCGGGTGTGGTCCACCCCGTCGAACCGTTCGAGCAGCCCGGCGAAGCGGGGATCGTCGCGGAACACCGGCTCCCCCCGGCCGTGCACCCGCACGATGGTCGGCGGGCCCTGGAAGGCGCACCACATCAGGGTGATCCGGCCGTTCTCGCGAAGGTGTGCCACCGTCTCCGCGTTGCTCCCGGCGAAGTCCAGATACGCCATCCGCAGCTCGTCGAGCAGCACGAAGGAACCGCTGACGCCCTTGGGGGAGAGGTTGACCGTGCCGTCGCCGTCCAGCGGTGCGGTCGCCGTGAAAAAGATGTGCTGTTCCTCGATGAAGGTCCGCAGCCGCCCGTCGATGCGTTCGTATGTCTTTCCCATGGGGGTGATTATCCGCTCCGCCTCCCCCGGCAACGGGGGTTTCCAGCCCGTGGGACGGATACGGCAGGCCGGGCGGCAGCACGCACGTTCACCACCGCCCGGGAAGCCTCGGGAACCCGCTCAGACGACGATGATCCGGCGCCCGCGCGCATGACCGGCCCGGCTGTCGATGTGCGCCGCCGCGGCCTCGGTGAGCGGGTACGCCTTCTCGACCGGGATGTGCAGCTCTCCCCGCGCGATGAGGCCGACGGCCTCTGCGAGCGCATCGGGCACGCTTCCGGCCACGCCGGAGAACCGGACGCCGAGCTCCGCCGCCGAGAGATCGGCGATGGAGATCACCTTCCCCGGGTCCCCGGTCAGCGCGACCAGCTCGCGGATCACCCCCGAGCCGGCCAGATCGAGGGCCGCGTCGACCGGGCCGAGCCGCCGCACCCGCTCTACCCAGCCCTCGCCGTACGTCGTGGCGACGGCACCCAGGCCGCGCAGGTAGTCCTGGTTGGCGGCCCCGGCCGTGCCGATCACCCTGATGCCCCGGGCACGGGCGATCTGCAGCACCGCCGATCCGACTCCTCCGGACGCGCCGCTGGCCAGCAGCGTCTGTCCGGGCCGCACACCGACCTCGCGGATGACGCGCAGCGCGGTCTCCACCACGGAGGGGTACCCGGCCGCCTCGCCGAACGTCAGCCCCTCGGGCATCAGCGCCCAGGCCGACAGCACGGCGAACTCGGCATAGGTGCTCGAACCCTCGCCGAACACGCGGTCGCCGGCCTCGACCCCTTCGACGCCCGCACCGACCTCGTCCACCACCCCGGAGGCGTCCAGCCCGACTCCGGCGGGCAGCTCGACCGGGTGGGCCCCCAGGATCTGGCCCTCACGGATTCTCCAGTCGACGGGATTCACGCCCGCCGCCCGCACCGCGACACGTATCTGACCGGGGCCCGCGTGGGGCTCCTCGGCGTCCATGAGGTGCAGGACCTCCGGGCCGCCGAACTCGGCGAAGCTCACTTTTCTCATACGGCCGACCGTAGCACTAACGGTTAGTGTTTCGACACCGTTATTGTTTTGTACCTGATAGTGTCAAGCCATGACCGTGCAGTCCGGACGCCGTGAGCGCAAGAAGGCCGCGACCCGCCAGAAGATCGCTGACACCGCGATGCGGCTCTTCCTGGAGCGGGGGTACGACGCGGTGGGTATCCGTGACGTGGCCGCAGAGGCCGATGTGGCCGTCACCACGCTCTTCTCCCACTTCGCCTCCAAGGAGGCCCTGGTCTTCGAGCGGGACGACGACTTCGAGCGACGGCTCACGGGAGCGGTCACCGACCGGGCGCCGCACGAGCCGCTCATCCCCGCGCTGCGCCGCGAGATCCTCGTCCTGGTCCGGCACTGCCGGGCGGACGGCGCCGCTCCGGTCTGGCGCATGGTCGTCGAATCACCCGCCCTGCGGGAGTACGAGGAGTCGATGCGGCTGCGTCATGCCGAGTCGCTGGCGGCGGCCCTCGCCGCGGACCCCGGTCTGCCCCTGACCCCGACGGCCTGCCGGGCGATCGCGAGGTTCGTGGTCGACACCTATTCGCTGGCCCGCGAGGAAGCCGATCCGGACGCCGCGGTGGACGAGATCTTCCGGATGATCGAGGCGGCCTGGGAGGTCGCCCGCTCCTCCCCGCGTGTGTGAGGGGCTTCCGTACCCGCCCTCACCTGCATCTTTGACAAACCATACGGAGGAACGCATAGTTATACCTGTCAGTGATTGCACCGTGAGGAGAAACCCGTGACCGAGCGCGTCGTACTCGCCTACTCGGGCGGCCTGGACACCTCCGTCGCCATCGGCTGGATCGCCGAGGAGACCGGCGCCGAGGTCATCGCCGTCGCGGTGGACGTAGGCCAGGGCGGCGAGGACCTGGACGTCATCCGTAAGCGCGCGCTCGCCTGCGGTGCGGTCGAGGCCGAGGTCGCCGACGCGAAGGACGAGTTCGCCGAGGAGTACTGCCTCCCGGCGATCAAGGCCAACGCCCTCTACATGGACCGCTACCCGCTGGTCTCGGCGCTCTCCCGGCCGGCCATCGTCAAGCACCTGGTGGCCGCCGCCGACAAGCACGGCGCGAGCGTCGTCGCCCACGGCTGCACCGGCAAGGGCAACGACCAGGTCCGCTTCGAGGCCGGTATCTCCGCGCTCGGCCCCGACCTGAAGTGCATCGCCCCGGTCCGCGACTACGCGATGACCCGGGACAGGGCGATCGCCTTCTGCGAGGAGAAGAACCTCCCGATCGCGACCACCAAGAAGTCCCCGTACTCCATCGACCAGAACGTCTTCGGGCGCGCGGTCGAGACGGGCTTCCTGGAGGACATCTGGAACGCGCCGATCGAGGACATCTACGAGTACACCGCCGACCCCGCCACCCCGCGCGAGGCCGACGAGGTCGTCATCTCCTTCAAGGAGGGGGTGCCGGTCGCCCTCGACGGCAGGCCCGTCACCGTGCTCCAGGCCATCCAGCAGCTCAACGAGCGGGCCGGCGGCCAGGGCATCGGCCGGATCGACATCGTCGAGGACCGGCTCGTGGGCATCAAGTCCCGCGAGGTGTACGAGGCACCGGGCGCGATCGCACTGATCACCGCCCACCAGGAGCTGGAGAACGTCACCGTCGAGCGCGAACTGGCCCGCTACAAGCGGCAGGTCGAGCAGCGCTGGGGCGAGATGGTCTACGACGGCCTGTGGTTCTCCCCGCTCAAGCGCGCCCTGGACGGTTTCATCAACGAGGCCAACCAGCACGTCACCGGCGACATCCGGATGACCCTGCACGCAGGCCGCGCCGTCGTCACCGGCCGCCGTTCCAGCGAGTCGCTGTACGACTTCAACCTCGCCACGTACGACTCCGGCGACACCTTCGACCAGTCCAAGGCACAGGGCTTCATCGAGATCTTCGGCCTCTCGTCGAAGATCGCCGCCAAGCGTGACCTGGCCTGACCCCTCCCCGTTACGTCACCGCCTCCCCGGCCGTCCGCGCGGGGAGGCGGTCGCACATCCAACCCCCTTGTTCTTCCGAGGAGCATGCAGTGAGCAACGGCAACGGCAACAGCGACGTACGCCTCTGGGGCGCCCGTTTCGCCGACGGTCCGGCCGAGGCGCTGGCCAAGCTGTCCGCGTCCGTCCACTTCGACTGGCGCCTCGCGCCGTACGACATCGCCGGCTCCCGCGCCCACGCGCGCGTCCTCAACAAGGCGGGCCTGCTCACCGAGGACGAGCTGAAGCGGATGGCCGCCGGCCTCGACGAACTGGAGGCGGACGTCGCGGACGGCTCGTTCACCGGGACCGTCGCCGACGAGGACGTCCACACCGCCCTCGAACGCGGACTGCTGGAGCGGCTCGGCCCCGACCTCGGCGGCAAGCTGCGGGCCGGACGCTCCCGCAACGACCAGATCGCGACGCTCTTCCGGATGTACCTGCGCGACCACGCCCGGATCATCGGCGGCCTCGTCGCCGAGCTGCAGGACGCCCTGGTCGGCCTCGCCGAGGCCCACCCGGACGTGGCCATGCCCGGCCGCACACACCTCCAGCATGCCCAGCCCGTGCTCTTCGCCCACCACATCCTGGCCCATGTGCAGCCCCTGTCCCGGGACGCCGAGCGGCTGCGCCAGTGGGACGAGCGGACCGCCGTCTCCCCGTACGGCTCGGGCGCGCTGGCCGGCTCCTCGCTCGGCCTCGACCCGGAGGCGGTCGCGGCCGACCTCGGCTTCGAGCGCGGTTCGGTGGCCAACTCCATCGACGGCACGGCCTCGCGGGACTTCGTCGCGGAGTTCGCGTTCATCACCGCGATGATCGGCATCAACCTCTCCCGGATCGCCGAGGAGATCATCATCTGGAACACGAAGGAGTTCTCCTTCGTCACCCTCCACGACGCCTTCTCCACCGGCTCCTCGATCATGCCGCAGAAGAAGAACCCCGACATCGCCGAACTGGCGCGGGGCAAGTCGGGGCGGCTCATCGGCAACCTCACCGGGCTGATGGCCACGCTGAAGGCCCTGCCGCTCGCGTACAACCGCGACCTCCAGGAGGACAAGGAGCCGGTCTTCGACTCCTGCGACCAGCTCGAAGTCCTGCTGCCCGCCTTCACCGGCATGATGGCCACGCTCACCGTCAACCGCGAGCGCATGGAGGAGCTGGCCCCGGCCGGCTTCTCGCTCGCCACCGACATCGCGGAGTGGCTGGTCAAGCAGGGCGTGCCCTTCCGCGTCGCCCACGAGGTCGCCGGCAGCTGCGTCAAGGAGTGCGAGCTGCACGGCATCGAGCTCGACGAGCTGACCGACGAGCAGTTCGCGAAGATCTCCGAGCACCTCACCCCCGAGATCCGCACGGTCCTCGACGTGGCCGGCGCACTGGCCTCCCGCAACGCCCGCGGCGGCACCGCGCCCTCCGCGGTCGCCGTCCAGCTCGCCGAGGTCAAGGAGGACCTCGCGACGCAGCACGCCTGGGCGACGGCGCGCAGGTAGCAGGCGGGCATCGCGGGCTACGTTGGGTCATGGGGCCTGTCCGGATCAGGTCCGGGCAGGTGCACCCCACGACCTGCGCGGCGGACCGGGACCGGACGGACCCCGGCCGCGTTCCCCACCGACCACGAGGAGCCCGCGATGCCCTTCGCCCGACTGGCCAGCACCACCACCCCGACCGCCCACATCGGGCTCGGTCTGGCAGCGGTCGGCAGGCCCGGCTACATCAATCTCCACCGTGACCGCGACCTGCCCGACGAGCGCACCGCCGACGCGCTGCGCTCCCGTACGCACGAACTGCTCGACGCCGCCTACGCACAGGGTGTCCGCTACTTCGACGCGGCCCGCTCCTACGGCCGCTCCGAGGAGTTCCTCGCGGACTGGCTGAAGGCCCGGCCCGAGGTGCGTGACGTCGTCATCGGGAGCAAGTGGGGCTACACGTACACCGCCGACTGGGGCGTCGAAGCCGAGGCGCACGAGGTCAAGGACCACAGCCTCGCCGCCTACGAGCGCCAGCGCGCCGAGACCGCCACGCTGCTCGGTGACCGGCTCGACCTCTACCAGATCCACTCCGTCACCCCGGACAGCCCGGCCCTGACGGACAAGGAGCTGCACGCCCGCCTCGCCGAGCTCGCCGCCGAAGGGGTCAGCGTCGGCCTCTCCACCAGCGGGCCCGCGCAGGCCGACGCGATCCGGGCGGCCCTCGCCGTCACGGTCGACGGCGAGCCGCTCTTCCGTACCGTCCAGGCCACCTACAACGCGCTGGAGACCTCGGCCGGACCGGCACTGGCCGACGCCCACGCCGCCGGGCTCACCGTGATCGTCAAGGAGGCCATGGCCAACGGCCGGCTCGCGGGCACGGAGGGCCCCGCCGCGGTACGGGAGATCGCCACCGAGGAGGGGCTCGGCAGCGACGCGGTGGCCCTGGCGCTGGTGCTGCACCAGCCGTGGGCCGGGGTCGTGCTCTCCGGCGCCGCGACCGTCGGCCAGCTCGCCGGCAACCTCCACGCGGCCGTCCTCGACCTCGACGAGGAGCGGCGCGCCCGGCTGGACGCACTGGTGGAGGAGCCGGAGGCGTACTGGAGGCACCGCGCGTCGCTGCCCTGGAGCTGAGCCGTCGTCCGCCCCCGGCCGGGAGCGGACGTACGGTTCGCTCCCTCAGGGGCCGGTGAGGATGACGAGCTGCTGGGTCGCCCGGGTCATCGCGACATAGCGGTCGACCGCTCCTTCGATGCCCTCGCCGAACGTCTCCGGGTCGATGAGGACGACCAGGTCGAACTCGAGCCCCTTGGTCAGCTCCGGGGGCAGCGACCGGACGCGCGGCGTCGACCGGAACGTGGGATCGCCGACGACGCAGGCGATCCCGTCGGTGTGTGCGGCGAGCCAGGTGTCGAGCACCGAGCCCAGGTCCGCGGCCGATCCGTGCACGACGGGGAGCCCGCTGCTGCGGACGGAGGCCGGGACGTTGGCGTCCGGCAGCACGGCCCGGATGACCGGCTCGGCCTCCGCCATGATCTCCTCGGGCGTCCGGTAGTTGATGCTGAGGGAGGCCAGGTTGATCCGGTCGAGCCCGATCCGCCGCAGCCGTTCCTGCCACGACTCGGTGAACCCGTGCCGGGCCTGGGCGCGGTCCCCGACGATGGTGAAGCTTCCCGACGGGCACCGGATCAGCAGCATCTGCCACTCCGCGTCGGTCAGTTCCTGGGCCTCGTCCACGACGATGTGCGCGAACGGGCCTGCGAGCAGGTCCGGTTCGGTGCCGGGTGCCCCGCTGTCGTCGACCAGGGCCTCCTGAAGGTCCTTCCCGTGCAGCATCGTCACCGCACCCTCGCCGTCGTCGTCGGCCTGCAACAGGGTGTCGATGACCTTGTCCATGTGCTCGCGGTCCGCGGCGAGCGCGGCCCGGTGCCGGCGGCTGCGCCGGGACGCCTCCGGGTCGCCCAGCCGCTGGCGTGCCGCGTCCAGGTACGGCAGGTCGGACACTGTCCACGCCTGGGGGTCCTCCCGCTGGAGCCGCGACACCTCGTCGGGGGTGAGCCAGGGGGCGCATCTGCGCAGATAGGCGGGGACGGACCAGAGGTCCCCGACGACGTCGGCCGCCTCGAGCAGCGGCCACGCGCGGTCGAAGGTGGTGAGCAGCTCCCGGTTCTTCAGCAGCGACTTGCGGAGCACCTCGTCGGAGACGTCGCCCTCGTGCTTGTCGACCAGGATGGTGAGCAGCTCCTCGCGGACCTGGTCGCGCGCCTCGTTGTGCGGAGTGCCTGGTTCCGCCGCCTCGAACGCCACGGCCCAGTCGCCGGCGGTCAGCTGGATGTCCGACCAGTGGGTCGTGACCGTCATCCCCTTGGCGGGCGGCTCCTCGTAGAACCTGGCGGCCGCGTCGACCGCCGCCACCAGATTCCTGGAGGACTTCAGGCGGGCCACCTCCGGGTCGGCCTCCGCCCCCGCCGCGGCCCCCTCGGTCACGAGGTCCCGCAGGGTGCAGGTCTGCACGCCCTCCTCCCCGAGGCTGGGCAGGACGTCGGCGACGTAGCCCAGGTAGGGCTGGTGCGGGCCGACGAACAGCACGCCGCCCCGGCGGTGACCGAGACGGGGGTCGGAGTACAGGAGGTAGGCGGAGCGGTGCAGGGCGACGACTGTCTTGCCCGTTCCCGGGCCCCCGTCGACGACGAGGGCGCCGCGCGACCCCGCGCGGATGATGGCGTCCTGGTCGGCCTGGATGGTGCCCAGTACGTCCCGCATCCGGGCCGACCGGTTGCTGCCCAGGCTGGCGATGAAGGCGGACTGGTCGTCGAGCGCGGCGTGCCCGGCGAACCCCTCCGCGGTGAACACCTCGTCCCAGTAGTCGCTGATCCGGCCGCTCGTCCAGCGGTACCTGCGGCGGCTCGCCAGCCCCATCGGATTGGCGTGGGTGGCCCCGAAGAACGGTTCGGCCGCGGGGGAGCGCCAGTCGATGAGCAGCCGGCGGCCCGAGCTGTCGGTGAGCCCGAGCCGTCCGATGTACAGGGGCTCGGGGTCGTCGGCCGCGACCATGTGCCCGAGGCAGAGGTCCAGTCCGAAGCGGCGCAGCGCGCGCAGCCGGGCCGTCAGGCGGTGGATCTCCACGTCCCGGTCCATCGCCTGCCGGCCCGCACCGCCGGGCGTCCTGCGCTCGGCGGCCAGGCGCTCGGTCAGCTCGGCGATCGACTCGTCGAGGCATTCCGCGATGGCGGCGAAGTGCTGCTCGTCGCCGGCGATCAGCGCCGGGTCTGCCTTGGGGGAGAGGCGGTCGGGAAGGTCGAACGCGCTGGTGGTCAGGGGATTCACGTCATCAGCTCCGATCTGGGGCCGCTTGCAGTCAATGCGCGCAGCGGGGCGCCTGGACCGGCGCGGCGTACGTGGTGGCCGTGACGGGGGCGGAGCTCCGTCCGGGCGTGCACGCCGTGGCTGGTTGCCGGTCCAGTCCGCCAGGGTTTACGGGTTCTCGCGTACCTGGTCGTGGCTCGGTGGTTCCGGGCGGTTCACCGGAACCCGGGCCGGGCGCGCGGTGGCCTCCAGGAACGCCGTCCTAGCAGGCCGGTGGCCGACGCGGCCGCGCACCGGGGCAGCCGCGGCGGCGGCGCGTTCAGCCGTACCTCCGTGCCCACGGCCCGCAACCGCCCCGCGGGTCCCGGCAGCGGTACGGCGTCCCCGCGCGACCCACCGGCCGACAACAGCACACGCACTTCGTGACTCACCCATCTCCGCAAAATTCTGGCCTCGGCCGATGATTCTGCGCCATCACCCGGGTCTTGCCGCAAGCCCCCCCATGCGCTATAAGTTAAAAGTGGCAAGGAGTGGGTTCGTGCTCACGACCCTCCGGCCGGAGCCCGGCACACCTGGGGCTGACCGCCACG
Organism: Streptomyces sp. NPDC087428; assembly: GCF_044744085.1. NCBI lineage: Bacteria > Bacillati > Actinomycetota > Actinomycetes > Kitasatosporales > Streptomycetaceae > Streptomyces > Streptomyces sp. NPDC087428. Next base: position 129,732 of record NZ_JBIUXR010000013.1, on the reverse strand, counting down.
ATACGGCCCCGCCGACGGCTCTCCTCCCGCCCGGCGTGACAGCCGGGCCATCGGAGCCCATTCACTCACCGCGCCGGTGGAATCCGCGTTCCCGCCGGGACGCTCCTTCGTGCTGAGCCGCTGCTCACCGAAGTGCGGGACACCGACAACCAGTTGAACGGCCGCCCCATTCCGGCTGCCCCGCGTACGGCGGTGCCCCTGCCGCGCGGAGATCCTTTCGGCCACCCGCGTGAGACGTCTATGTCTCATGTGGGCTAGTCTCGTCTCATGACTCTCGACCGTGAGCAGGTGCTGCGCAGCGCCGCCGCCCTGCTGACCCGTAAATCGACCGCCACCATGGACGAGGTCGCCAAGGCCGCGGGGATCGGCCGCGCCACCCTGCACCGGCACTTCGCCGGGCGGGACGCCCTGGTCAGGGCGCTGGAGAACCTGGGAATCCAGGAGTTCGAAGCGGCGCTCGACGCCGCCGAGCTCGACCGGGGCACCTCGCAGGAGGCGCTGCGCCGCTTCGTCGCCGCCGTCGAACCGAGCGCCGGGCTCCTGGCCTTCCTCGTGTCCGAGAACCAGCTCTTCGAGGGCGACGAGCTGAACGAGGGCTGGGACCGGCTGGACGCCCGGGTCTCCGCCTTCTTCCGGCGCGGCCAGGAGCGCGGCGAATTCCGGATCGACCTGACCCCCGCCTGGCTGACCGAGGCCCTCTACGGGCTCATCGGCACCTGCGCCTGGGCCGTTCAGGCGGGCCGGGTGGCCGCACAGGACTTCCAGTACATGATCGTCGAGTTGCTGCTCGGCGGCGCACGCCGGAGCGTGGAGCAATGAGCAGTATGGAACAGCACCCGGGAGCCCCGACCGAGCTGCGCCGCCCCGGGCGGTGGATCGCGCTGTCCGTGCTCGTGCTCGCGGTGCTGCTGGTGGCCGTCGACGCGACCGTGCTCGGTCTCGCCACCCCCTTCCTCACCGAGGACCTCAAGCCGTCCGGCACCCAGCTGCTCTGGATCGGTGACGTCTACTCCTTCGTCATCGCGGGCCTCCTGGTCTCCATGGGCAGCCTCGGTGACCGCATCGGCCGAAAGAAGCTGCTGCTCTGCGGAGCCACCGCCTTCGGCGCGGTCTCGGTGCTCAACGCCTACGCGTCGACGCCGGAGATGATGATCCTGGCGCGGGCCCTGCTCGGCGTCGCCGGCGCCACTCTGATGCCGTCCACCCTCGCCCTGATCCGCAACCTCTTCCACGACGCACGCGAGCGCAGCCTCGCCATCGGCATCTGGGGGGCGATGGCCTCGGCCGGTGCGGCGGTCGGCCCCGTCGTCGGCGGTTTCCTCCTGGAGCACTTCTGGTGGGGCTCGGTCTTCCTGATCAACCTGCCGGTCATGGCCGTGCTCGTCGTCGTCGGGATCAAGCTGATCCCCGAGTCGAAGAACCCCGCGCCCGGACCGTGGGACGTGGTCAGCGTGCTGCTCTCGTTCGTCGGCATGATCGGCGTCGTGTACGCCATCAAGGAGCTGGCGGCCCACGGCGGGAGCCTGCCGGTCGCACTGGCGGGCATCGGGGGAGTGGCCGCGCTCGTCTGGTTCGTCCGTCGGCAGTTCCGGCTCCCCGCGCCCCTGCTGGACATGCGGCTCTTCCACCACCGGGGCTTCTCCGGCGCCGTGCTCGCCGACCTGCTGACCATCCTCGGCCTGTCCGGCCTGGTCTTCTTCCTCTCCCAGTTCCTGCAACTGGTCCAGGGACGCGGACCGCTGGAGGCGGGCCTCGCCGAACTGCCCGCGGCCGTCGGCGCCGTCACCGCGGGTCTGCTGGCCGGAACCACCGCACGCCGCTTCTCGGTGCGGTACGTGGTGTCGGGAGGCCTCGGGGCGATCGGCCTGTCGCTGGCCGCGGTCGCCGCGATCCACAAGGACACCGCGTATCCGCTGATCGGCGCCCTCCTCCTGATCGTCGGCGTGGGCGCGGGCTTCGCCTTCACGGTGACCTCCGACGTGATCCTCTCCAGCGTCCCGAAGGAGCACGCGGGCTCCGCGTCCGCGGTCTCCGAGACGGCGTACGAGCTCGGCGCCGCTCTCGGCATCGCCCTGCTCGGTTCCATCGTCACCGGGGTCTACCAGGACTTCGCCACTCCGGCGGGGGTACCGGCGCCCACCTCTTCGGCCGCCCACGAATCGCTGGGCGGCGCCGTCGAAGCGGCCAAGACACTCACGGAACAACAGGGGACCGCACTGGTCCACGCCGCCCAGGACGCGTTCGTCGACGGCCTGCGGCTCGCCTCGGTCTTCGGCGCCGCCGTCCTCCTGGCCACCGCGGTGGGAGCCTGGTTCCTGCTGCGCGGCCAAGAGCTGGACGAAGGCATCGTGCACGACTAGGCAAGATCGGAGGCGTCCGTCCGTCCCGTGTGGTCCGGACGGGTGGAACGGATGTGCGGAAGGGTCCGTACCCCCAACCGGGGTACGGACCCTTCCCAGTGTCCGTGACGCGGTGCTCCGCGAGGTTCAGGCGGCCTTGGCCTTCGTGGCGTACATGTCGACGTACTCCTGGCCGGACAGCCGCATCACCTCGGCCATCACGGAGTCCGTCACCGCCCGCAGCACATAGCGGTCGCGGTCCATCCCCTCGTACCGCGAGAACTCCATCGGCTCACCGAAGCGGACCGTGACCTTGCCCGGCCGCGGGACACCGGAGCCGCCCGGCTGGAGCTTGTCCGTACCGATCATCGCGAACGGCACGACCGGCGCCCCCGTCATCAGCGTCAGCCGTGCGATGCCCGTACGGCCCCGGTAGAGGCGGCCGTCGGGGGAGCGGGTCCCCTCCGGGTAGATCGCGAAGGCCTTGCCCTCCTCCAGCACCCGGCGGCCGGTCATCAGCGCCGCGACACCGCCGCGGCCGCCGTCCCGGTCCACCGGGACCATGCCCACGCCCGTGAAGAACCAGGCCATCAGACGGCCCTTGAAGCCCTTGCCCGTGACGTATTCGTCCTTGCCGATGAAGCACACCGGCCGGTCGCAGCAGATCGGCATGATCATCGAGTCGATGAACGTGAGGTGGTTTCCCGCGAGGATCACCGGCCCGGATCCCGGAATGTTCTCGATGCCTTCCACCCGCGGCCGGAACATCAGGCGCAGGATCGGTCCGAGCACTGCCTTGATGAGTGCGAGTCGGGACAACGGTTCCTCCGGTGTAGCGGCCGGGCCGGCCGAGCGATGAATTGAGCGGTACATGCAGGTGAGGACGATACTCGCGGGAACTCGCTGATCGCACATCGGGTTCACGCAGCGGATACGCAGTGTTGACGTGTGTTTGCGCCATGTTGGCCCGGGTGCCGCCGTCCGGACCGCCGAGCTGCCTACGCTCGGGCCTCGCTCGACAGGTGCCGGACATCATATGCGAGGAGCATTCATGACAGAGCGTGCACAGGCCACTCCCGGACGACGGACCGTCGTGGGCGCGGGAGCCGCCGTACTCGGTACCGCGGCCATCGGCCTGACCGGGACGGCACGGGCCGCCGGGAACACCGCGGAACGGTCCGGTGGCCACGGCGGCTCCGGACACCGCCTCGACCTCCCGGTGCCGACCGTCATCGGACACCGGGGCACCAGCGGATACCGCCCCGAGCACACCCTCGGCTCGTACCGGCTGGCCCTCGACATGGGCGCGCACATCATCGAGCAGGACCTCGTGCCGACCAGCGACGGCCACCTCGTCTGCCGTCACGAGAACGACATCACCGCCACCACCGACGTCTCCGCCCACCCCGAGTTCGCGAGCCGCAGGACCACGAAGACGGTCGACGGCATCCCGATCACCGGCTGGTTCACCGAGGACTTCACCCTCGCCGAACTGAAGACACTGCGCGCCAAGGAGCGCATCCCGGGCAACCGCCAGAAGAACACGCTGTACGACGGCCGCTGGGAGATCCCCACCTTCGAGGAGGTCCTGCGCTGGGCCGACCGCGAGGGCCGCAGGCGCGGAAAGAAGATCTGGCTCTACGTCGAGACCAAGCACCCCACCTACTTCCGCGGCCTCGGCCTCGGCCTCGAGGAACGGCTCGTCAAGCTGCTGCGCCGCTACGACCGCCACCACGCCCAGTCCCCGCTGATCCTCCAGTCCTTCGAACCCAGCAGCATCCAGCGGCTGTCGAAGCTCGTCGCCACCCCGCGCGTCGTCCTGCTCTCGGGCACCGGGACCCGGCCCTGGGACTTCACGGCGACCGGCGACCCGCGTACCACCGACGACCTGGTGAAGCCCGCCGGTCTGAAGTGGATGGCGTCCTTCGCCCAGGGCATCGGCCCCACCCTGGACCTGATCATCCCCAGGGACGGCTCCGGCAAGCTCGCCGAACCCACCACCCTGGTACGCGACGCGCACGCCCAGGGGCTGATCCTGCACCCCTACACGATGCGCAACGAGAACACCTTCCTGCCCGCCGACTTCCGGCGCGGCAGCGACCCCAACGCCTACGGGGACGCGTTCGGCGCCTTCGCCGCGTACTTCGCGACGGGCATCGACGGGATCTTCTCCGACAACCCGGACACGGCGCTGCTCGCGGCGGCGGACTTCACGGGCAAGTAGCGCGCCCGCCCCGGCCGGTGGCCGCCGGACCGCACGGGTCCGTCAGCACCCGGCCGGGCGTGCCCCGGTCGGGTGGTGCTCGCCCGGTTCGGCAACCGGCCGGCGGAGAAGCACGTCGGGTGGGTGCATGACGCTTCTCGATCTTCATGCGGCGCCGCCCCTCCCGGCCCCCGCAACCGTCGTCCGGACCCTGTATCCACTGGTCAGCGCCGAGGCCGGAGCCGAGGCAGCGGCCTCGGCGACCGGCGCCGCCGTCGACCCCGCCGATCTCGAACAGACCGTCTGGCTGCGCCTGCTGGAGCGGCTGCCCGAGCAGGGACCGCCGACGGACGCCGCGCGCTGGGTGCGGGACACCGTGCGGGGAGAGGCCCGCCGGGCCCGCCGCACCGCCCGGCACGAACGGCCCTACCGTGACGAGACCGCCCCCGATCCGGCCGGCTGCCCCGAGCGGGCGTTCGTCGGCGCCGACGAACGCCGGGTGCTGCGCGCGGCCGTGGACCGGCTCCCCGCCCGCTGCGCACGCGTGCTGAGGGCGATGCTCGCCCCGAACGATCCCACCTACCGGGAAATCGCAGGGGAGTTGGGTATGTCACAGGGGAGTTTGGGGCCGATCCGTTCCCGATGCCTGGGATGTCTGCGCAGAATGCTGGCGGCGGAGGTTGTAGCTCCTGAACTGCGGGGAAAGGAGCGGTAGACAACCGGCGGATCAGATGAGCGGGAGGCATGCGCGGATGGGCATGAGCGTGATCATCTCGGCGGCGGGCACACAGGACGCCGAACAGATCTTGAAACTCCAGTACCTCTGTTTTCAGAGTGAGGCGGAGCTGTACGGGAACTACCGGATCGACCCGCTCGTCCAGACCCTCGACTCCTTGCGCGCCGAAATCGCCACGAACCTGGTGTTCGTGGCACGGCTCGGTGAGGAAGTCGTCGGTTCGGTACGGGGATCAGCGGATCAGGACGGCGTCGGGGAGATAGGGCGGCTCTGCGTCCACCCCCGGCTCCAGGGACACGGCCTCGGCGCCCGCCTGCTGGGGGCGGCGGAGTCCGGACTCGCCGGCCAGCGGTCGGCCACCCGGTTCCGGCTGCACACCGGACACCTCAGCGAGAGCAATCTGCGGCTCTACCGCCGGGCGGGCTACGCCCCCGTGGGCAACGCCACCGGCCAGGACGGCGTCCGGATGATCCTGCTGGAGAAGGAGGCCTCGGCCGCCGCGTACGTGACCAGCGCCTGACCCGTTGACCAGCGCCTAGGCGGCCTTCGCGCGGCGCAGCCAGATCATCCCGGTGACCGGCAGGATCACCGGGATGAGCAGGTAGCCCGCTCCGAAGTCCGACCAGACGGTGGCGTCCGCGAACGCCGACGGGTCGGCCAGGGTCCACGTGCCCACGATCAGTACTCCGGCGAGCTCGGCGGCGCAGCACACCAGCGCCGTCCGGCGCGCCTTCTCCCCGCCGCGCACCAGCGAATAGGTGATGAAGCCGTAGACGAGCGCGGCGACGGCCGACAGCACGTAGGCGAGCGGCGCCTTCCCGAAGTCCAGGATCATCTGGACGATCGAACGGGACGCCGCCGCCACGGTGAACACGCCGTAGAACCAGACCAGTACCCGGCCCGGACCGGTGCCGAGGTCGAAGGGCCGCTTCTCGCCGGTGGCTGCCGCGGGGGTGCGATCGGTGTCGGTCACGGTCAGTTTCCCCAGATGTCGTAGAGCCGTACTTCGAGAACGGCCAGCACGACCGCGCCCGCCGCCACCGTCACCGAACCCCACCGGGTCCGCTCGCTCAGCGACAGGAACCCTGCCGCCGGAACGGCGAGGAACGCCCCGATCAGATACGCGATGAAGATGGTCATGCCCTGCTCCGGCCGCTCGCCGCGGGCCATCTGCACGATCCCCACCACCAGCTGGGCCAGCGCGAGCACCGAGACCACGGCCATCCCGATGAAGTGCCAGTCCTTGGTCGGCTGGTCCCGGTAGGCGGCGAATCCGCACCAGGCGGCGAGGGCGAGGGCGGCCACGCCGACCGCGATCGTCAGGGCGTCAAGCATGAGCCGAGGGTATTACGGGCCGGGGGACCCGCCGCGTGCGCCCCCGCACCCGGGCGCCGGCGGGGCCGGTGAACACGGAGCCCCAGCCCTGAACACGGAGCCGCGCGCCCGCGCCCTGCCGCACGAGGACCGTGGCCTTGGCCACAGAACCTCACCGGTCCGGACCGGTGACGGATCGCGCAGCCGAGCGCCCGCGTCCCCTGTCGACGCAGGTCACAGCGTTGCGGCCGGAAAACACGACGACCGGCGCGGCGGTACTGGAACGCCATCCACGCTCGTCCGCTATTCGGACAACCGGTTCGGGCGGAACGTTACGTCTGTTTTACTTGGGCCCATGACCACGACGAGCAACCGCATCCTTGCGACCGAGGCGATCACGACGCCCGGTGCTCGTTGTATGTGTCGAATGCGCGCCTTCTGAGGGCCCCCGCCCCGAGCCTCGCGCCCCAAAGCGAGGACGAGTCTGTCCGAGCACGCTGCCCCGCGGTCACCACCGCGCCGGGCCGTGCCGGGACCCCGCTCGAAACGTCCGATCGAACGTCCGAACAGTCCCACCGGACGAATGCCCCGTGCCCGGCGGACACCGCGCCGCGCACTCGACAGTGACGGAACCCCCCTGTGATCACCACTACGGGCCTCACGAAGGTCTACCAGTCGCGCGACCGTGAGGTCACCGCTCTGGACGGCGTCGATCTCCACGTCCGCGAGGGTGAGGTGTACGGCGTCATCGGACAGAGCGGCGCCGGAAAATCATCCCTGATCCGCTGCGTCAACCTGCTGGAGCGCCCCACCTCGGGCACCGTGACCGTGGCCGGCCAGGACCTCACGGCCCTCGCGGGCCGGGGCCGCCGGGCCGGCAAGGAGCTGCGCGAGGCGCGCAGCCGTATCGGCATGGTCTTCCAGCACTTCAACCTGCTGGCCTCCCGCACCGTGCAGGACAACGTCGAACTCCCGCTGGAGATCCTCGGTGTCGCCGGCCGCGAACGGTCCCGCAAGGCCCTCGAACTCCTCGACCTCGTCGGCCTCGCCGACAAGGCCAAGGCGTACCCCGGCCAGCTCTCCGGCGGCCAGAAGCAGCGCGTCGGCATCGCCCGCGCGCTCGCCGGTGACCCCAAGGTGCTGCTCTCCGACGAGGCGACCTCGGCGCTGGACCCCGAGACCACCCGCTCCATCCTCCAGCTGCTGCGCGACCTCAACCAGCAGCTCGGCCTCACCGTCCTGCTCATCACGCACGAGATGGACGTCGTCAAGACGGTCTGCGACTCCGCCGCGCTGATGCGCGCGGGCCGCGTCGTCGAGTCCGGCACCGTCGGCGAACTCCTCGCCACCCCCGGCTCCGAACTCGCCCACGAACTGTTCCCGGTCGGCGGCAGCGCCTCCGGCCCCGACCGCACGGTCGTCGACGTCACCTTCCACGGCGAGGCCGCCGCCCGTCCGGTGATCTCGCAGCTCTCCCGCACGTACAACATCGACATCTCGATCCTGGGCGCGGCGATGGACACCGTCGGCGGCCGGCAGATCGGCCGGATGCGCATCGAGCTGCCCGGCCGGTTCGAGGAGAACGTCGTGCCCATCGGCTTCCTGCGCGAGCAGGGCCTGCAGGCCGAACTCGTCGAAGACGCCGACAGCACCGACGCCACTCCCGCCCCCATCCCCGCACCGCTCACCAAGGAGGTGGCGAAGTGACCTGGTCCGAAATGCAGCCGCTGCTGACACAGGGCACCGTCGACACCCTCTACATGGTGCTGTGGTCGGCGGCCGTCACCGTCCTGGTCGGACTGCCGCTCGGCGTTCTGCTCGTCCTCACCGACAAGGGCGGACTGCTGCAGAACACCCCGGTGAACAAGGTCATCGGCGTGATCGTGAACATCGGCCGCTCGCTGCCGTTCATCATCCTGCTGATCGCCCTGATCCCCTTCACCACCTGGGTCGTCGGCACCTTCATCGGCCCGACCGCGATGATCGTCCCGCTTGCCGTGGGCGCCATCCCGTTCTTCGCCCGGCTCGTCGAGACGGCGGTCCGCGAGGTCGACCACGGGCTCGTCGAGGCGGTCCAGTCCATGGGCGGATCCATCCCGACGATCGTCCGCAAGGTCCTGCTGCCGCAGGCGCTGCCGTCCCTCGTCTCCGGTGTCACCACCACCGTGATCGTGCTCATCGGCTACTCCGCGATGGCCGGCGCGGTCGGCGGCGAAGGGCTCGGCTCCAAGGCCGTCACCTACGGATTCCAGCGCTTCGACAACCAGTTCATGCTCATCACCGTCGTGCTGCTGGTCGTCATCGTGACCGTGATCCAGCTGATCGGCGACGGAGCCGTACGCCTGCTGGCCCGCCGGGGCCGCAGCACCTCCTGAGACTTCTCCTCCCCGCAGCCCGCACTCCTTGTCCGGGCGTACCACCATCACCATCCGAAAGAGGCACTCTTCGTGCGCAAGAACATCAAGATCACCGCAGCTGCCGCCGCCACCGCCGCCCTCGCCTTCGGCCTCACCGCCTGCGGCACGGACTCCGACCCGGCGTCCAAGAGCGAGACCGGTGCCAAGGCGGACACCTCCAAGGCCCTCGTCGTCGCCGCGTCACCGACGCCGCACGCCGACATCCTGGACTTCGTCAAGAAGAACCTGGCGGACAAGGCAGGCCTCAAGCTGGAGGTCAAGGAGTTCACGGACTACGTCCTGCCGAACACCGCGACCGAGACCGGCCAGGTCGACGCCAACTTCTTCCAGCACCAGCCCTACCTCGACGACTTCAACAAGAAGAACAACACCCACCTGGTCTCCGTCGGCACCGTGCACCTGGAGCCCCTCGGCCTCTACTCCAAGAAGGTCAAGGACCTGGGCGACATCAAGCCGGGCCAGACCATCGCCGTGCCGAACGACACCACCAACGAGGGCCGGGCGCTCCAGCTGCTCGCGGGCAACGGCCTGATCACCCTCAAGGACGGCGTCGGCACCAGCGCCAAGCTGAGCGACATCACCGACAAGAAGGGCCTCACGTTCAAGGAGCTGGAGGCCGCCACCGTCCCCCGCGCCCTGAACGACGTCGACGCCGCCGTCATCAACGGCAACTACGCCATCGAGGCCAAGCTCAAGCCCGCCAAGGACGCCCTGGCGCTCGAAGAGGCCGACGGCAACCCGTACGCCAACATCGTCGCCGTGAAGAAGGGCAACGAGAAGGACGCCCGCGTCCAGAAGCTCGTGAAGCTCCTCCACTCCGACGAGGTCAAGAAGTTCATCGAGGACAGCTACCAGGGCTCGGTCATCCCGGCCTTCGGTTCCGCAGCCAAGTCCTGACCCCCGCACGGCACTTGCCCCAGGAGCCCCGCACACCCCGCCCGGGTGTGCGGGGCTCCGTCGTGCGGACCCGCCCATGCACAAGGCCCGCCCGATGCTGCATGCTGTGCCTTTACACGGTCTTCGGCATGGAGCTGCGCATGACTTCCACCTTTCCGGACATCTCCATCAGCACGGATCGGTTGGTGCTGCGCCCCTTCGACATGGCGGACGTCCCCGCGTACATCGAGATGATGAACGACGAACTCGTCACCGCCTGGACCGAGGCACCCCACCCCTACACCCAGGTCGACGCCGAACGCTGGGTCCGCAGGATCGCCCCCGCGCAGCGGACCAAGGGTGACGGCATCGTCTTCGCCGTCACCGAGTTCCTCACCCAGCGCCTCGTCGGCTCGGTCCGGCTGCACCACACCGACTGGCGGACCCTGGCCACCGAGGTCTCCTACATCACCGCCCCCTGGGCACGCGGCGAGGGATACGCCACCGAGTCCGTGCTGGCGCTCGCCCAGTGGCTCTTCCGCGACCAGGGCTTCGAGCGGATAGAGCTGCGCACCGCCGCCGACAACACCGCCTCCCAGCAGGTCGCGCAGAAGCTCGGCTGCATCAGTGAGGGCATCCTGCGCAACGCCCGCATAGCCCGCTCACAGACCGAGGACGGAGGATGGGCCGACATCAGAACCGATCTGATCGTCTGGGGCCTGCTCCCCGAGGACCTGGAGGGAGTCGCCGAGCAGCTCGCCGACGCCGGTGGATACGGTACGTACAACGACTGGAACTGACCCCCTCCCCGGCCCGGCGCCGCACCGGCACGGACCGGCGGACCCCGCCGTGACCGCCCCGGGGCGACCGGCCCCGCCTGCGACAACTCCTGGAGACTGACAACAGATGGCCGACCGGGTCACAGTGATCGGCTGGGACGGCTCACCACTTGACCGAGCGGCCACCGCCGCGCTCTCGGCCGCCACGCTCGTCGCCGGAGCCGCCCACCACCTCGCACTGCCCGAAGTGCCGCACAGCGCGGAACGGATCAGGCTCGGCTCGATCGACCTGGCCGCCCGGCGGATCGCCGGCCACCGCGGCAGCGCCGTGGTCCTCGCCGACGGCGACCCGGGATTCTTCGGAGCCGTCCGCAGCCTGCGCGCCCCCGAGCACGGTCTCGAAGTCGAAGTGGTGCCCGCCGTCTCCGCCGTCGCCACCGCCTTCGCCCGCGCCGGTATGCCGTGGGAGGACGCCCAGACCGTCGTCGCCCACCCCCGAACCCTGCGCCGCGCGGTGAACGTCTGCCGCGCCCACCACAAGGTCGCCGTCCTCACCTCGCCCGGCGCCGGACCGGCCGAACTCGCCCTGCTGCTCGAAGGCGTCCACCGCACGTTCGTCATCTGCGAGGAACTCGGCACCACCCGCGAACAGGTCACCGTCGTCACCTCGGACAAGGCCGCCGACCACGTCTGGCGCGACCCCAACGTCGTCATCGTCATCGGCGGCGGCCCCGAGCGACGGGCCGACGGTGCGTGGATCTCGGGCCGCCACCCCGACTGCCCTCAGGGCGTACGGGGCTGGGCACTGCCCGCCGGCGCCTACCGGGGCGACGGTCCGGCCCCCGCGGGGGAGAGCGGCGAGGGCGAGTCCCCGGGGCTGCGCGCCGCCCAGCTCGCCCGCCTCGGACCCCGGACCGGCGACCTGGTCTGGGACATCGGCTCCGGCGGCGGCGCCCTGGCCGTGGAGGCGGCCCGGTTCGGCGCGGCGGTCCTGGCCGTGGACAGCGACCCGGACGCCTGCGCCCGCACCGCGGCGGCGGCACGGGCCTTCGGGGTCCAGCTCCAGGTCGTCGAGGGGCGCGCCCCGCACGTGCTGGAACGGCTGCCCGAGCCCGATGTCGTACGGATCGGGGGCGGCGGCGTGCCCGTCGTCACCGCCGTCGCCGACCGCAGGCCGGAGCGGATCGTGACCCATGCCTCCACCCGGGACGAGGCCGAGGCGCTGGGGGCGGCCCTCGCCGAGAACGGATACACGGTCGCCTGCTCGCTCCTGCAGTCCGTCGAACTCGACACGTCCGCATGGTCGGAGCGCGAACGCTCGGTCGTCTTCCTGCTGTCCGCACTGCGGTCGGACCTCGCCCCCTGACCCTGTCGCCACACGGCGGGAGGTAGGCTGGCCGATCGTTGCACCGCACCCGGATCATCGTCGCTTCGTTGGTCAATGTCCGGAAAAGGGGACCGTTTTGGCCCTCGTTGTGGTACGGCAGAACCGGGGGACGCGCAACGTGGCGCAGTCCACAGCGAGCCGTGGCGAAATGAGCTGCCGCGGCGGCGAACGACCGCGAGAATGCAGTATGTCCGCGACCGTTTCGTGCCGCGCGGCGCGCCCGCTCGTTCCACTGGACGAGCGCCTGTGTGCCGTGTTCGGGCGTCCCGGGCGAAGGGCCGAAGGAGCACTGACGATGGGCGAGGGGTACGCATGAGTGACACCGGCCAGATCCCGGGCGAGGGACTGCCGGAGAACGCAGGCATGGTGGAGCAGCCGGGCGTCCCCGCCCCGGATGCCTACACCTTCCTCGATCCCTCCGAGCACGCGTCCGAGGACGACGACCTCCTGCTGATGCCGAGTCCCCAGGGCGCCTGGAGCGAGCCGCAGGCCGCCCCGGCACCCGGCCAGTTCCCGGACGCCGCGGCCGCGCAGGCCCCCGTGCCCGAGCAGGGCGGGTACCAGCCCCGGCCCGCCGCGCAGCACGAGTCCCGGCTGCCGGGCGGCAACCCGGCACCGAACACGCAGGGCCCGGTACAGCTCCAGGAGCAGCAGGTCCAGGTTCCCGCGTACGCCATGCAGGCTCCGTCCGAGCCGCTGCCGCGGACCGGCCAGGGGACCCATGAGTCCGGCGGCCGCGACTCCGGCGCCGTCGACCTCAGCGGCGTACGCATCCCCTCGCCCGTCCCCGCACCGGCGCAGGCCCAGGTGCCGGTGGCCCAGACCCAGGCGCCCGTGCGCCGGCCGCTGCACCGCGGCCCGGCCTCGCCCGAGTCGGGACCGGCCTACGGCGGTACGTCGGGCGGCGGCGTGGTCCGTTCGCTCGCCGACCGGGGCCCGGCGGGCGTGCGGCAGGCCCAGGCGCCCGCTCCGGCGCCCGCACCCGCACGGCACGCGGGACCGGTCACCGCCGAACCCGAGTACTTCGAGATGACGGCCGAGGAGTCGGCCGCACTGCCGGGCCCGCAGCTCGGCGAGATCCCGCCGCAGGGCGTGAACCAGTGGGCGGCCCAGGCACCGCAGCAGGCCCCCGCACCGGCCGCGGTGGAACCGGCGACGGCGGAAGCGGCGCCTTCGGAACCGGCGACGGCGGACGCGCCGCCAGCAGAAACGGTCGTCCCGGAGCCGGCCGCCGCCGAGTCCGTGCCGGCGGTACAGCCCGTCGATCCCGCGCCGGTCGCGGCCGAGGAGCCCGCCCCCGCACCGGTACCGGCCGAGGTTCCGGCGGAGACGACACCGGCACCGGCACCGGCACCGGTCGAGGCTGTTGCCGAGGTGGCGCCCGCTGAAGCTGCGCCGGCCGAGGCGGCACCCGTAGACGCGGCACCCGTCGATGCGGCTTTGGCCGACGTGGCTCAGGTCGACGCACCGCCGGTGGAGCCTGTGCCGGACGGCGCCTCGCTGGGCGGGTTCGTGCCGGTGGAGGATTCGACGCCGACCGCACCGCACCCGGCCCCGACGCCCGTCGTCGAGCAGCCGGCGGAGCCCGTGGCGGTCGTGGAGCCCGCGCCCGAGGTCCGGGCGATCGCCATGGAGCCCGTGGCGGTCGAGGCGGCGGAGGCGGCGGAGATCACCGAGACGGCCGTCCCCGTTCCCGAGCCCGTGGCCGAGCTGGAGACAGCGCCCGAGCCGGAGCGTGAAACCGGCCCCGAGGTCATCGAGACCCCGGACCTGACGGCCGGCGCCGAACCCGCTCCGGCACCGGTGCCGGAGGCCGAGCAGGCCGCCGAAGCGGCTGAACCCGCCGAACCGGTCGTACCGCAGAACGCCCCGGAGCCCGTACAGCCGGAGCCCGTGAACGGCGCGCCGGCCGCGGACGTACCAGAGGCACCCGAAGCACCCGAAGCGGCCGTCGTTCCGGAGCCCGTGGCGGCGGACGCCGAAGAGATGCTCGTCACCTCGCCGCCCGCGCCCGGGTACGACGACGCCGAGCGCGAGGCCGTACTGCGCGTCATGCGGGAACGCCGCGACATCCGCAACGGTTTCCGCAGCGACCCGATCCCGCACGAGGTTCTGCTGCGCGTTCTGGAAGCGGCGCACACCGCGCCCAGCGTCGGGCACTCGCAGCCCTGGGACTTCGTCGTCATCCGTTCCGCGGAGACCCGGCGCTCCATGCACGAACTGGCCCAGCGCCAGCGTGACGCGTATGCCAAGTCGCTCCCCAAGGCGCGGGCGAAGCAGTTCAAGGAACTGAAGATCGAGGCGATCCTCGACACCCCGGTCAACATCGTCGTCACCGCCGATCCCACTCGCGGCGGCCGCCACACCCTCGGCCGGCACACCCAGCCGCAGATGGCCCCGTACTCCTCGGCGCTCGCCGTCGAGAACCTGTGGCTCGCCGCCCGCGCGGAGGGGCTCGGCGTCGGCTGGGTCAGCTTCTTCGACGAGCGCGAGATGGTCAGGTCCCTCGGACTGCCCGAGCACCTCGAAGTCGTCGCGTACCTCTGTGTCGGATACGTGGACGAGTTCCCGGAGGAGCCCGAGCTGATGCAGGCGGGCTGGTCCAAGCGCCGCCCGCTGTCGTGGGTCGTCCACGAGGAGACGTACGGCCGCCGCGCCCTGCCCGGCGAGGAGCCGCACGACCTGTTGCAGGAGACCATCTCCAACATCCGGCCCCTGGACGCCAAGGCGCTCGGCGAGGCCTGGGAGCGCCAGAAGCGGATGACCAAGCCCGCCGGCGCGCTCGGCATGCTGGAGATCATCTCGGCGCAGCTGTCCGGGCTCTCCCGGATCTGCCCGCCGCCGATCCCGGAGCCCGCGGCCGTCGCGATCTTCGCGGGCGACCACGGGGTGCACGCCCAGGGCGTCACGGCCTGGCCCCAGGAGGTGACCGCCCAGATGGTCGCCAACTTCCTCGGCGGCGGCGCGGTCTGCAACGCCTTCGCGGCCCAGGTCGGCGCCGAGGTGTGCGTGGTCGACGTCGGGGTGGCCTCTGAGCTGCCCGCGACGCCCGGCCTGCTGCCCCGCAAGGTGCGCGCCGGGACGGCCGACTTCACGACCGGCCCCGCACTCACCCGCGAGGAGGTCCTCGCGGCGATCGAGGTCGGTATCGAGACCGCCCGCGATCTGGTCGCGGCGGGCAACAAGGGCCTGCTCACCGGCGAGATGGGCATCGCCAACACCACGGCGTCGGCCGCCCTGATCTGTGTGTACACCGGGATGGACGCGGCAGAGGTGACCGGTCGCGGTACCGGCATCAACGACGAGATGCACGCCCGCAAGGTCGACGTCGTCCGCCGTGCGCTCGACCTGCACCAGCCGGACCCGGCCGATCCGATCGGCGTACTCGCGGCCGTCGGCGGCCTGGAGCACGCCGCGATGGCGGGGTTCCTCCTCGGCGGGGCCTCGCTCCGTACGCCGGTCATCCTCGACGGCGTGAGCGCGGGCGCCGCGGCCCTGGTGGCACGCGCCATCGCGCCGGAAGCCCTGGCGGCCTGCATCGCGGGCCACCGCAGCGCCGAGCCCGGCCACGTCGCCGCGCTCAACAAGCTGGGCCTGCGCCCGCTGGTCGACCTGGACCTCCGTCTGGGCGAGGGCACCGGCGCACTGCTGGCGCTGCCGATCGTGCAGAGCGCGGCCCGCGCGATGCACGAGGTGGCGACGTTCGACTCGGCGGGCGTCACGGAGAAGTAGCCGCGCGGCAGCGGGGGTCCGGGGCACTGCCCCCGGGCCCCCGCTGCTCCATCGCCGGAGGGGCTCGAAGCCGGCGTTCGGGACCCGGGCCCAGGGGCGCGGACCCGTGGCCCGCCCACCCCGTATCGTGAACCCAGTCCCACAACCCCGCACGTCACAGCCGCTCCGTCGCCGCAGCGGCCCGCACCCCGCACCGCACGAGGAGCCCGCACAGCCATGGCCGAGCACGCCGTTCACCCCGCGTACCCCGTCGGACTGCGCCTGAGCGGACGCCGCGTCGTCGTCGTCGGTGGCGGCCAGGTCGCGCAGCGCCGCCTCCCCGCCCTCATCGCCGCCGGGGCCGACATCATCCTCGTGTCACCGTCCGCCACCCCCTCCGTCGAGGCGATGGCGGACGCGGGCGAGATCCGCTGGGAGCGCCGGGTGTACGCCGACGGGGACCTGACGGACACCTGGTACGCGCTCATCGCGTCCGACGACACCGTGGCCAACGACGCCGCCTCCGCCGAGGCCGAACGCACCCGCACCTGGTGCGTCCGCAGCGACGACGCGGACGCCGCCACCGCCTGGACCCCCGCCACCGGCCGCAGCGAGGGCGTCACCGTCGCCGTGCTCACCACGGACGGGCAGGGCCGCGACCCGCGCCACTCCGCCGCCGTCCGCGACGCCATCGTCGAGGGCCTGCGCGACGGCACCCTCGCCGCACCCCACCACCGCACCCGGACCCCCGGCGTCTCCCTGGTCGGCGGCGGCCCCGGCGACCCCGACCTGATCACCGTCCGCGGCCGCCGCCTCCTTGCCGAGGCCGACGTCGTCATCGCCGACCGGCTCGGCCCGCGCGACCTGCTCGACGAACTCCCCCCGCACGTTGAGGTGATCGACGCCGCCAAGATCCCGTACGGCCGCTTCATGGCGCAGGAGGCGATCAACAACGCGCTGATCGAGCACGCCAAGGCCGGCAAGGCCGTCGTCCGGCTCAAGGGCGGCGACCCGTTCGTCTTCGGGCGCGGCATGGAAGAGGCCCAGGCGCTCGCCGCCGAGGGCATCGCGTGCACCGTCGTCCCCGGCATCTCCAGCTCGATCTCGGTGCCGGGCGCGGCCGGTATCCCGGTGACCCACCGCGGGGTCGCCCACGAGTTCACCGTGGTCAGCGGCCATGTCGCCCCCGACGACGAGCGTTCGCTGGTCGACTGGGCGGCCGTCGCCCAGCTCCGCGGCACCCTGGTCCTCCTGATGGCCGTCGACAAGATCGGCGCCATCGCCCGTGCGCTCATCGCCCACGGCAAGTCCCCCGAGACCCCGGTCGCACTGGTCCAGGAAGGGACCACGGCCGCCCAGCGCCGCGTCGACGCGACGCTCGCGACCGTCGGCGAGCGGGCCGTGGCCGAGCAGGTGCGCCCGCCGGCCGTCATCGTCATCGGCGACGTCGTCGCGGTCGGCCCCGACGCCGCGGCACCCCCCGCCGAGTAACCATCGGTAACGGAACTTTCTCCAGACCGTTGGCACCACACACCGGACAAGGCAGTATCAACCTGTGGCTGATCTCATCACCGTCGATGACCCCGACGACCCCCGACTGCGCGACTACACCGGCCTGACCGACGTCGAGCTGCGGCGCAGGCGCGAGCCCGCCGAGGGCCTCTTCATCGCCGAGGGCGAGAAGGTGATCAGACGCGCCAGGCAGGCCGGGTACGAGATGCGGTCCATGCTGCTGTCGGCGAAGTGGGTCGATCTGATGCGCGACGTCATCGACGAGGTCCCGGCCCCCGTGTACGCGGTCAGCCCGGAGCTCGCCGAGCGCGTCACCGGCTACCACGTGCACCGCGGCGCCCTCGCCTCGATGCAGCGCAAACCGCTGCCGGCCGCCGACGAACTGCTGCGCACCACCCGCCGCGTGGTCGTCATGGAGGCCGTCAACGACCACACCAACATCGGCGCGATCTTCCGCAGCGCCGCCGCCCTCGGCATGGACGCCGTCCTGCTCTCCCCGGACTGCGCCGACCCGCTCTACCGGCGCTCCGTCAAGGTCTCGATGGGCGCGGTCTTCTCCGTCCCCTACGCCCGGCTCGACACCTGGCCCAAGGCGTTGGAGACCGTGCGGGAAGCGGGCTTCAAGCTGCTGGCCCTGACACCCGACGAGAAGGCCAGCAGCATCGAGGAGGCGGCGCCGCACCGGATGGACCAGGTGGCCCTGATGCTCGGGGCCGAGGGCGACGGACTGTCCACCCAGGCCCTCGTCGCCGCCGACGAGTGGGTGCGCATCCCGATGGCCCACGGCGTCGACTCGCTGAACGTGGGCGCGGCGGCCGCGGTCGCCTTCTACGCGGTCGCCACGGGCCGCCCGGAGAACTGAGCCTGTTACCGGAGGTCCCGGCGGGGGGCTACTGCCCGCCCCGGACCTGACCCTGACCCGCGGTCTGGCCGGGGCTCGCCCCCAGGCCGCGGGCCGGCCCCTGGCAGCCCTGGGCCGCCGCGATCCCCAGCGCCACCAGCAGCGTCACCACGACGAAGACGACGAGCCGCTGCCGCAGCAGCCGCGGGTTGGCGGGACGCCGTCCCGTCGACGTGGTCCGGGTCCCGGGCCGGGTGCCCGGCCTGCCGTTCGTCCCCTTCGCGCCCTGCGGCCGCTTGCCGGACCCCGTCGTGCCGCGCGGCTGCCGGTCCGGCCGCGAACCCCCGGTGCGGGGCGAGGCGGGACGCGGCGGCGCGGTCTGCCGGTTCTGCGGGCGCGACACCGGGGCGGGCCCGGCCGCGCGGCGGGTCTGCTGCTCGGTGTACGGGCCGTCGAGACGGCCCGTCGGCCGGTCGGCCTCCTGCGGGGAACGCTGCGCCGGCGGCCGGCTCTCGTGCAGCCCCTGCGCCTCCCGCGCCGCGATCTCCTTGAGCCGCATGGAGAGTTGGAGCGTGCTCGGCCGCTCCTCCGGGTCCTTCGCCAGACAGGCGCTCACCAGCGGTGCGAGCGCGTCGTGCACGTCGTACAACTGCGGTTCCTCGTGCACCACGCGGTAGAGCATCACCTCGGAACTGCCGTGCCCGAAAGGTGAATCGGCCATCGCCGCGTACGCCAGCGTCGCGCCGAGCGAGAAGACGTCCGTCGCGGGCGTCACCGCCGCGCCCCGCACCTGCTCGGGCGCGAGGAACCCCGGCGACCCCACCGCCGTACCGACGTGCGTGAGGGTGGACGCCCCGGTCGCCCAGGCGATCCCGAAGTCGATGATGCGCGGGCCCTTGGGGGAGAGGAGGATGTTCGACGGCTTCAGGTCACGGTGGACGACACCCGCCTCGTGCACCGCCACCAGGCCCTCAGAGAGCGCCGCCCCGATCGAGGCCACCTCGGCGGCCGACAGCGGGCCCTCCTCGGCCACCTTGTCGTGCAGCGAGGGCCCCGGGACGTACTGCGTGGCGAACCACGGGCGTTCCGCCTCCAGATCGGCGGCCACCAGCCGGGCCGTGCAGCCGCCGCGGATCCGCCGGGCGGCGGACACCTCGCGGGCGAACCGCGAACGGAACTCCTGGTCCTCCGCCAGATCCGGGCGGATCACCTTGAGCGCCACCCGCTGGCCGCGCCGGTCCGAACCGAGGTACACGACACCCATGCCGCCCGCCCCGAGCCGCCGGTGCAGCCTGAACGAACCGACGACACGCGGGTCCTCGCGCCGGAGCCGCATCATCGCCATGTCTGCCCATCCCCGCTGCCTGGTCCGCCTGACGAGGCACAGCTTACGTACCCGCCGCCCGGGGTGCTCAGAGGCCGCGCCCTCACTGGCGAATCGATTGTCAGTGCCGAGTGGGAAACTTGAGGAGTGGTCAGGGAGCCGCGGATCCAGGCTCCCGGGCCCGTGCGAGATCTCAAAGGTCCGTCGCAGAAGGGGGATTGGATCAGTGAAGGGCGATCGAGTCGAGATAGTCGTGGACGCCGGGGACACGACCCGTACGTACGAAGTGGTGGCCTCCAGAGCAGGCCGCCGGGTGGAGACAGCGGTCCGCCGAGGGGTGGTCGAAGTGAGTGAAGTCACCCGGAGCGGCTCAGTGGTGCGCACCGCCCGCTTCATGGCGACCAGGGTGCTCGCCCTGGTCGAACAACCAGTACCCAGGGAGGACGCCTCCGAGCGTCTCCTCGGGGATGACCCCAAGGTCCGGTAGGCCCGTCTCCACCCAGGGGAGTACGCCGACTACCCACGGCTCATCCTCCGGGAGGCCCGGCATTCGGTACGCGGGCATGACGCCGCCGGTCCGCCGAATCCCTAATGTTGAAGTCATGCGGCGGGCGTCGCACTCGTCCCCCGAGGCCACACGCCCGCCGCTCCACATCAGGTCAGGAGAGGAATCATGGCGGACACGGCAGCGCGGCCCATGAGCCGCACGCAGGGACGCAAGGCCTACGCCTCGTTCGGCAGCCGTCCGTCGTCCGGCAAGCGCCACCCGTTGGTGGCGACAGCCATGGTTCTTCCTCTGGCGGCCCTGCTCGCAGTCGTCTTCGGCGGCTGGGAAGCGGTGGTCACACAGGCGTCGTCCGTGGGCGTGATGCTGGGGCGCTGAGCGGCGCCCCGGGTCCGGAAGAGCGGTTCGGACCGGGACATCCGGCCAACAACCCCGTGGGGACGGGGGTGCGGCGGACGGCAGCGTTTGTCCGGTCAGCTGGGGAGCTGACCGGACATCGCGCTGTCCGGGGCCCTTACGGCCCTCCGCGGCCGGCAGTGGATCAGCGACCGGCCGCCCCGCGTACGCTCCTCGGCGGACCCGGCGCCGGCCGGGACCGCAGATCCCGCGCCACCGGAGGAGACCGTGACCACCGCAGTCGTACATGCGCTGGGCGCCCTCGCCCACGGAGCGGCCCATGCCCCGGCCCCGGCCGGCTGCGGCTGCCCGCCACCGGTCGTGCTCGCGGACCGGGCGGACGGCACCGTGGTCCGCAGCGGACCCGTCGTCGCCAAGGCCCACGCTCCCGGCACGGACACCGCCGCCCTGGCCGTACGCCTGCGGCTGGCGGCCCGCCCCGGCCTGGCGGACATCCTGCTCGCCCCCCTGCCCGTGGAGCCCCCGACGGCCCCGGTGGAGGCCACCGCGCCCCACGTCACCCCGTACCTCGCCGTGGTCCACGGCCGCCCGGTCACCCTGTGGCCCCACGGGGAGCCCGTGGACCCGGGCGACCCGGACGCGGCACCGTGGGAGGAGGCCGCCGTGCTCCTGGCGCGCCTCCACAGCACCGAGCTCCCGGCTTCCGCGCCCGCGTACGAGCGGCCTCCCGCGTCCCCGGCCGGCTGGTCGCGCGGGCTCCCGGTGATGCGGGGGCCCGCGAAGGCCGCTCTCGCCGTGGACCGGATGCGCGCGGCACGCCCGGGGCACCCGTCCCTCGCACCCGTGCTCGCGGCCTGGCAGCGGCTGCCCGCCTGGGCCCGCGACGAGGCCCCCGCCCCCGCGCACCGCTCGCGCTTCCTCTGCCACGGCGATCTCCACCTGGGCCAGCTCGTCCGGTACCCCGCCCCGCGCGGCCGCTGGCTGCTGATAGACGTCGACGACGCGGGCATCGGCGACGCCACCTGGGATCTGGCCCGGCCCGCGGCCTGGTACGCGGCCGGACTGCTCCCGCCCGACGTCTGGTTCCGCTTCGTGGGCGCCTACCGGGCGGCCGGCGGCCCCGCGCTGTCCGCCGAGGGCGACCCCTGGCCCGAGTTGGACGTCGCCGCCCGCGCCCTGACCGTACAGACCGCGGCGCTGGCCCTCGCCAAGTCCGCGGCGGAGTCGAGGGATCCGGATGACGTGGAGCAGATGATGATCGAGTCCTGTGCCCGAATTGCCGCTCTCCCGTCCGAGTTGGCGGCCGAGCACGCGTCGTAGGGTGAACCGACCGTCGGCGGGCACGCATTCCGGCGACGGCTAACCGACGGCGAGGAGTGAGCCCGAACATGCAGTGTCCCAAGTGCCACGCACAGATGCACACGTACAACCGCAACGGCATTCAGATCGAGCAGTGCAGCGGCTGCCGGGGGATATTCCTGGACTACGGCGAGCTGGAGTCCCTGACCCGCGTGGAAGCGCAGTGGACGCAGCAGGCTCCGCCCCCGCCGCCGGCTCCGCAGGCCTACCCGGCCGCCCCCGCACCCGCCTGGGGCGCCCCGCAGCAGCAGCACCACGGCGGTCACCACGGCCACTACCGGCAGAAGAGCTTCGGCCGGATGCTCTTCTCGTCCTGAGCCGGTTCGCCCCGTTCCGTGGTCCGGACAGCTGCCGTCCGGACCGCGGAACGGGGGCGCGCGGCAACGACGAAGCCCCGGTCGTCGAGACGACCGGGGCTTCGGACTGTGCGCGATACTGGGATTGAACCAGTGACCTCTTCCGTGTCAGGGAAGCGCTCTCCCGCTGAGCTAATCGCGCAGGGTGACCCTGCGTGTACTGCGTGCGCGATACTGGGATTGAACCAGTGACCTCTTCCGTGTCAGGGAAGCGCTCTCCCGCTGAGCTAATCGCGCGGGGGTCCTTGCGGACCGGTGGACGATACTGGGATTGAACCAGTGACCCCTTCCGTGTCAGGGAAGTGCTCTCCCGCTGAGCTAATCGTCCTTGGAGGTGGAGACGGGATTTGAACCCGTGTAGACGGCTTTGCAGGCCGTTGCCTCGCCTCTCGGCCACTCCACCAGGGATGGGGGTTCGGGAAGGATCCCCCACCTTCTGCGAGCGGACGACCAGGTTCGAACTGGCGACCTCAACCTTGGCAAGGTTGCGCTCTACCAACTGAGCTACGTCCGCTTGTCGGTTCCGGTTCACTTGCGCGTCCCGGCGACGTGATGAACTCTAGCGGATTCCGGGGCCAGTACAAAAACGCGTTTGTGCAGCGTGCTGAGGTGCACCCGCCCCGGCGCAGGTCACCGAGGGCCGTCCTAGACTCACCGACGTGCACGACCTCGCCCCAATGGCCCGCTTCGGCGGCCTCGTCGCCTCCGATCTGCAGGATGTGACCAGCGATCCCGCGGCTCTCGACTCGTCCGGCTTCTGGGCCGTGTCCGCCGGCTTCGAGGGCCGGCTCGTCTGTGCCCGCTTCGCCACCGTACGCACCGCCGCCGTGCCCGCCCCGGTGCGGGGTGCCTGGCGCGGGCCCGCCGCCGGTGACTGGAGTTCGTCCCTGGACCGTGCCGCGTACCTCGCCGGCGTCCGCCGCATCCGTGAGTACATCGCGGCGGGCGAGGTCTACCAGGCCAACCTCTGCCGGGTGATGACGGCCCGGCTGCCCGACCCGGCCGCGGCGGACGTCGACGCCCTCACCTCGCTGCTGGCGCGTGGCAACCCCGCCCCGTACGCGGGAACGATCCGGCTGCCCGCGCACGGCGTGGAGATCGCGACCGCGTCCCCCGAACTGTTCCTCCGCAGGGACGGCCGCACGGTCGAGTCCGGGCCGATCAAGGGCACCGGCCGTACCGAGGACGATCTGCTGGAGAAGGACCACGCGGAGAACGTGATGATCGTCGACCTGGTCCGCAACGACCTCGGACGGGTCTGCGCCACCGGAACGGTCGGTGTTCCCGAACTCTGCGCGGTCGAGAAGCACCCGGGCCTCGTCCACCTCGTCTCCACGGTGCGCGGCCTGCTGGCCGCGGGGACCGGCTGGCCGGAGCTCCTCGCCGCCGCCTTCCCGCCCGGCTCGGTCACCGGCGCCCCGAAATCCAGCGCGCTGAGGATCATCGGGGAACTGGAGACCGCCCCGCGCGGCCCGTACTGCGGCGGCATCGGCTGGGTGGACGCCGACCGCGCCACCGCCTCGCTCGCCGTGGGCATCCGGACCTTCTGGACCGACCGCACCGGGGCCGCCCCGGTCCTGCGCTTCGGTACCGGCGCCGGCATCACCTGGGGCTCGGATCCGGAACGCGAATGGGACGAGACCGAACTCAAGGCGTCCAGGCTGCTCGCGATAGCGTCGGGCGCATACGAAGCAACCGGAAGGACCGCACCATGAAGATCTGGGTCAACGGCGAACTGCGGGCCGCCGATGACGCCCGGGTGTCCGTGCTCGACCACGGACTCACCGTGGGCGACGGCATCTTCGAGACGGTCAGGACCACGGACGGCAGGCCCTTCGCGCTCACCCGGCACCTCGACCGGCTGGCCCGCTCCGCCCGGGGCCTCGGTCTGCCGGCGCCCGACCAGGACGAGGTGCGCCGGGCCTGCGCCGCCGTCATCGAGGCCGGCCCGGCCGCCCTGGGCCGGCTGCGGATCACGTACACCGGGGGGATCTCGCCCCTCGGGTCCGACCGCGGCACCGCCGGCCCCGGTCTGGTCGTCGCCCTCGGGGAGGTGAAGCGCCGCCCGGACACCACGGCGGTCATCACCGTCCCCTGGACGCGCAACGAACGCGGCGCGCTCGCCGGCCTCAAGACCACCTCGTACGCGGAGAACGTCGTCGCGCTCGCCCGCGCCCACGAGCGCGGCGCCACGGAGGCGCTCTTCGCCAACACCGTCGGACAGCTCTGCGAGGGCACCGGGTCCAATGTCTTCGTCGTCCTCGACGGGCAGCTGCACACTCCGCCGGTCGCCTCCGGCTGCCTGGCCGGGATCACCCGGGCGCTGGTGGTGGAGTGGACCGGGGCGCAGGAGACCGAGCTGCCGTTCGACGTCCTGGAACGGGCCGAGGAGATCTTCCTGACCTCCACCCTCCGCGACGTCCAGTCCGTCCACCGGGTCGACGGCAGGGAACTTCCCGGCGGCCCCGGACCGGTGACCACCAAGGCCATGAGCATCTTCGCCGAGCGGGCCGGCGACGACCTGGACCCGTAGGCGCCGCCGGCGTATTCCACGGCTGCCCGGCCGTGAAATACGCGGAACGCCCGTAAAAGCGGATGACGGAATCGCGTGCGGGGGATAGAAATCCCCTGATGACCACGACACTCCGGCCTTCCGGGCCGATACAGCAGGGCGCCGACGGCGCACAGGACCGCGCGTACGACGTGTGCGACAACGGGCACCCCGTCGGAGCCGTCGAGATCGCCGTCGAGGCGGGATCGGCCGGAGAGGCGGGCGTGCTGCGGTCCCTGCGGATCGACGAACCCGTCCGCAGACGCGGCCGGGGGACCATCGCCGCCCTGGCGGCCGAAGAGGTGCTGCGCGGCTGGGGCTGCACCCAGGTGCGGACGGAGATCGCCGCCGCCGACACCGCGGCGCGGCGGCTCACCTCCGCACTCGGCTACACCGAGCGCAGCAGGAACATGATCAAATCGCTGCCGCCGGTCCCCCCGGCACTGCCGGACGGGCTGACCGCACGCCCGATGACACCCGGGGAGTACGCGCGGTGGGAGGACGGGGCCGTCGCCGCGTACGCCGAGAGCCTGATCACCCGGGGCACCTCCGAGGAGACCGCCCTCCAGCTCGCCCGCACCTCCCACTCCCGGCACCTCCCGGACGGCCTGGCCACCGAGGGCGCCCATCTGCACTTCCTGGTCCACGAGGGCGACACCGCGGGGCACGTCTGGGTGGCCCGCTTCGAGATGCACCCCGGACTGCTCGTCGGCTACGTGTTCGACGTTGAGGTGCACGAGGAGTTCCGGGGCCGGGGCTACGGGCGGGCGCTGATGCTCCAGGCGGAGCGGATCGCGCTGGAGGCGGGCGACGGGCGGCTGGGCCTGCACGTGGTCACGGCCAACACGCCCGCCCTCCGGCTGTACGAGTCGCTGGGCTACGAGCCGACCCAGTACAACCTGACCAAGCAGTTGTAGGCCCTCCGCCGGCCCCGGGGTCTCAGCCCTGTCCGGCGAGCAGCCGGTCGGCGATCTCCTCGATCCGCTCGCGCAGCCCCTCCTGGCTCCTGCCGCCGTCCAGCCGCTCCCCGCCGATGACGTACGTCGGGGTGCCGGTGACCCCGATCGCCTTGCCCTCGGCCTGGTCGGCGTCGACGATCAGCATGTGCCGGCCGTCGATCAGGGCGGTGTCGAACTCCTCTGCGTCCAGGCCGAGTTCCTCCGCCACCTCGATCAGCAGCGGTTCGCCGGTGCGGCCGAGGTCGGCGGTGCGGGCGAGCACCGCCTCGATGTACGGCCAGTCCTTGCCCTGCGCGGCGGCCTCCTCGACGGCCTGTGCGGCGGCGTAGGCGTGCTTGTGCTTCTCCAGCGGGAAGTGCCGCAGCCGCACCTCGATCCGGTCGCCGTACCGCGCCCGCAGGGCGTGCACATCGGTGAGGGCGTGGTGGCAGTCGGGGCACTGGAGCTCGCACCAGAGGTCGAGGACGACCGGCGCTGCGGGGGTGGAATCACTCATGGGACCAGTCTCCCAGGGCGCGTGGGGGAGCCTCGACCGGCACCGGGACCGGCCCGGTGCGCACGGGCCGGATGCCCGCCCGCACGGCACCTGCGGAGGATCCCGGCCCTGATATGTCCCTGATGTGGGCACCCGGCGTGGCCCCGGGCACGTCCGGAGGTGCAGGATGGAAGGGACGTTTCCCCTGCGCCTGGAGGCACCGATGCTTGCCGAGACCATTTGCTCCGCGGCGTCCGCGGCGGGCCTGGGCATCGCCGCCGTCACCGCGTACCGGAAGCGCTTCCTCGCGGCGACCCGGATCGCGGCCTACTCCCTGGTCCCGATCGGCCTGGTGCTGACCGGCGTCGTCCAGTGGGTCACGGACATCGCGTTCAAGCCGAGCGTCTGGCTGGGCTTCGGCCTGCTCGGAGTGGCCTGGCTGCTGTTCATCACGACCCGCGCGGTCGAACGGCGCGGCGGCGGCACCCGCAAGGAACGCAAGGCGGCCGCTCGTGCCGCGCGGGACGGCGCGGTGGAACCCGCCGCCTCGGCCCCCTCGCTCGGAGCCGGCGTCCCGGCGGTCCGGCCGCAGCAGCGCGAGCAGCCCGGGAAGCAGGCTGCCGCGAGTGGACCGGGCGAGGACTTCAGTGACATCGAGGCCATCCTGAAGAAGCACGGCATCTGAAGCACGCGACGGGGCGGGTGCCCGCACCTCGGAGCGTGGGGAACCCACCCGTATGAATCGATTCACACATGATCCTTGACGGTGTTCCGGGATCGGGCTAGCGTCCCGAACGGGTTGAATCAATTCACTCACGCCCGTCCGTACGATGGGGTGACGCCGCTGGACCAGTGCGGCCGAGGGCACCAGTGGGGCAGGACAAGTGGCGCGTGTGGCAGGGATCAAGGATGTGGCCCGGCAGGCCGGGGTCTCCGTGGGCACGGTCTCCAACGTGATCAACCGGCCGGAGGCCGTACTCCCCGAGACGCGGGCGCGGGTGCTGGCGGCCATCGAGGACCTCGGCTACGTCCGCAGCGAATCAGCGCGCCAGCTCAGGGCGGGACGCAGCCGGATCATGGCCCTCCTCGTCCTGGACATGGGCAACCCCTTCTTCGTCGACGTGGCCCGCGGTGCCGAGCGCGCCGCCCGGCAGGCCGGGCTCGGCGTGATGGTCTGCAACAGCGGCCAGAGCCCCGCGGAAGAGGCCGAGTACCTCGGTCTCTTCGCGGAGCAGCGGGTGTGCGGCGTCCTGGTCACGCCCGCCGACGCGACCGGCCGCAACCTCGAATCCTTCAGCCGCCACCGCATTCCCTACGTCCTGGTGGACCGGGTCGCCACCGGCACCGGGACCTGCGCGGTCTCCGTCGACGACGTGCGGGGCGGCGCCCTGGCCGTCGGACACCTGATCTCGGCCGGGCACCGCTCGGTGGCCTACGTCAGCGGACCGGGTGACCTGCACCAGATCAGGGACCGCCGCACGGGTGCGCTGTCCGCGCTGGCCGAGGCGGGGCTGGAGCCCGAGGCACTCGTCGAGATCCCCTCCGACCGGCTGGACGTGGCGGCGGGACGCGACGCGGGAGCCCGGCTGCTCGGCCTGGTGCCCCGCCCCACGGCCGTCTTCTGTGCGAACGACCTGCTCGCCCTCGGCGTGCTGCAAGCCCTGTACGCGGCCGGGGTCCGGGTGCCGCAGGACATCGCCATCGTCGGGTACGACGACATCGAATTCGCCGCCGCCGCTGCCGTGCCGCTCACCTCGGTCCGTCAGCCGGCGGTCGTGATGGGCCGGATGGCCGCCGAACTCCTGCTGGAGGAGGCGGACGACGACGGCCGGCACGAGCACCGCAGCGTGGTGCTCCAGCCGGAACTCGTCGTGCGCGCATCGAGCTCCACCCCCCGCTGAGGCCGCCGCCCGGCCCCTCGTTCCCCCTGCCGCTCCCTCTGCCGTTCCCCCTGTCGTTCCCTCTGTCGTTCCCTTGCGCTGTTCCCTTCCGCCTGCCCGAAACGGAGACGCCGTGCCCCTGTTCGACCTGCCCCTGGACCAACTCCGCTCCTACCGGCCCGAGTCCGGTGAGCCGGACGACTTCGACGCCTTCTGGCGGCGCACCCTCGAAGAGGCGTCCGCGCACCCGCTGGACGCCGAGTTCACGGTGCACGACGCCGCGTTGAGCAACGTCGTCGCCCACGATGTGTCGTTCGCCGGCTGGGGCGGGCACCGCATACGGGCCTGGCTGAACGTGCCCGCCGGTGCCGAGGGCCCCCTGCCCACGGTCGTCCACTACCTGGGATACGGCGGCGGGCGCGGACTGCCGCACGACCACCTGATGTGGCCCGCCGCCGGCTGGGCCACCCTGCTCGTGGACACCCGGGGCCAGGGCGCCGTCAACAACAACTCGCCGGGCTCCACCCCGGATCCGCACGGCGGCGGCAATCCGCAGTCGCCCGGCTTCATGACCCGCGGCATCCTCGACCCCGACGCGTACTACTACCGGCGGGTGTTCACCGACGCGGTGCGCGCCGTCGAGGTCGCCCGTACCCACCCGGCCGTCGACCCCGACCGGATCGTCGTGCACGGCGGCAGCCAGGGCGGCGGCATCGCGCAGGCGGTGGCGGGCCTCAGCCCGCACGTCAGGGCCGCGCTCATCGACGTACCGTTCCTGACGCATTTCCGGCGCGCCGTGGAGATCACCGACCGGGACCCGTACCAGGAGATCGTCCGCTTCCTGTCCGCCCAGAACGGCGTCTGCGAGCAGGTGTTCCGGACCCTCTCGTACTTCGACGGCATCAGCTTCGCCCTCCGGGCGACGGTGCCCGCGCTCTACTCGGTGGCCCTGATGGACACCGTCTGCCCGCCGTCCACCGTCTTCGCCGCCTACAACCACTGGGCGGGCCCCAAGGAGATCGAGGTCTACCCCTGGAACAACCACGAGGGCGGCGGATCTGCCCACCGAGGGGTGCAGCTGCGCATGCTGCGCGACCTGGGCTGACCGGCGACGCGGCGGGGAAGCGGGGGAGTTCCCGAATACGTGGCGCAAGCTCGGACGCCGGAGCGATTGCGGGCACCACGTAGGGGGTGAACTCCCGTGACAAAAAAGCGTGTTGTCACCAACGGGGACCGGCCTGCGTCATGATCGTCCGGAGATGGTGGACACCTCCCGGGGCGATGCCCCCGCACCCCCCGCCGAAGAGCCGCGTGGCTGCCTCTTCGCGCTTTCCCA
The DNA here is from genome assembly GCF_044744085.1 of Streptomyces sp. NPDC087428. Lineage (NCBI taxonomy): Bacteria > Bacillati > Actinomycetota > Actinomycetes > Kitasatosporales > Streptomycetaceae > Streptomyces > Streptomyces sp. NPDC087428. The sequence goes on along the minus strand of NZ_JBIUXR010000013.1, from coordinate 100,515 downwards.
GCCCCCTCTGATGATCTTCCTCACGGTGATCGGCGGCTTGCTGCTGATGGCCGCGTTGCATGATCTTTTCGTGCTGTGAGCGGCTCGCCGGCCGCTTCCCTGCGGCGCGCCCGGTACGCGGCGACGTGCAAGCGGTTACCGCAGGTGCGGCTTGAGCAGTAGCGGCGGGAGCGGTTGCGGGAGAGGTCGACGAAGGCGTGCCGGCAGTCCGGCGCCTCGCAGCGCCGCAGCCGCTCCGTCTCGCCCGCCACGATGATGAACGCGAGGGCCATCCCGCAGTCGGCCGCCAGGTGGTCGGCGATCGAGGCGTCGGGCGCGAAGTAGTGCACGTGCCAGTCGTAGCCGTCGTGGTTGCTGAGCTGCGGTGTGGTGCCCGCGGAGGCCACCAGGGAGTTGACGAGCGAGGCGGCGGCCTGTGCGTCGGCGGCCGCGAAGACCGCCGCGAACCTGGCGCGTACGTCGTGCACGGCCCGCAGGTCCTTCTCGTCGAGCTCGTTCACCCCGCTCAGGCGATGGCGCCCGGCGAACGCGTAGAGCGCGGGGATACCGGCGAGCCCGTCGGCCCGCGCCCCGTCCTCCGGCTGTGCGCTCTCGGGCGCGGTGTTCACCAGATCGACCACCGTGTCGAGGGCGATCCGGGTGTCGTGTGGGATCAGCACGCTTTCGCTCCCTGGCCTCCGGCGGGCGGGGCGCCCACCGATGCGGGCTGACTCTACTGGCTCGGCCGCGGTGTCCAGGGGCCCGAGAAGGCCTCCGGGGCCCCCGGGGGTGCTTTACCCGGCCCGGCGGGGCCGGGGAGGGCCGTCCGGCCGGGACGCGGGAGCGGGCGCACGCGGACCGGCGCCGTCACCACGGTGGATTCCGTGGTGACGGCGCCGGTTTCTGCCGTATGAGGTTGTCCGCGCGACGCCGTCTCCCCGAGTCGGACGGCGTCGTGCAGTTCTCGGCCTGGCTCAGCTTTCCGCCAGGATGTGTGAGAGCTCCGTATCGAGATCGAAGTGACGATGCTCGGTGCCCGGCGGAACCGCGGCGTCGGTCCTCTTCAGGAACGACTCCAGGGCCCGTGCCGGGGCCTCGAGCAGGGCTTCGCCCTCCGGGGAGCTCAGCGCGATACAGACGACGCCCTGGCCGTGACTACGGGATGGCCAGACGCGGACGTCTCCGGTGCCGGTGGGCCTGTGCAGCCCCTCGGCAAGGAGGTCGCGGGCGAAAACCCACTCGACCGTCTCCTCCGCTCCGGTGTGGAAGGTGGCGTGCACGGCATACGGATCGGCCGTGTCATACCGCAGGCCCGCGGGTACAGGCAGTGAGGACTCGCTCGACACAACGAGGCGCAGGTGCAGCTCGCAGCTGACCGTGGTGTTCATAAGCGCCAGGGCCTTTCGCTCAGTGTGCGCTCGGGGATTCGCACGTCGGCGAAATCGACATGCCACCTACGGTGGCGTTGTAAACCCCTCTGACCGTTTTGTGATCCTTCGGCTAGCTCGTACAGCGGTGTGTAACTTTGGGTCATGCGGCCATTCCAGTGACGGAAGCCGTTCCGGTAGGTTGACCCCCATGAATGCGGAGAGTGACGAGCGGGACGGAGCCGCCGCCTCGGCGGATCGGGAGCCCGCGACGGGGGACGTGGCGAGCGGGACGGGGGACGTCACGCCGGATGTGACGAAGGAGGGCCCGGAGCTCGGCTCCAGGGCACCCGGGTTCATCAAGGCCTCCAGAGCGCTGCACCTGAGCTGGCAGGTCGGCGTGTTCCTGGTCGGCCTCGCCGTGGTGGTGGCGGGCATCATCATGCTGCCGCTGCCCGGCCCCGGGTGGCTGGTGATCTTCGGCGGCATGGCGATCTGGGCGACCGAGTTCGTCTGGGCGCAGCTGGTGCTGCGCTGGACGCGGCGGAAGGTCACCGAGGCCGCCAAGCGGGCCCTGGATCCCAAGGTCCGGCGGCGCAATATCGCGCTCACCGTGATCGGCCTCGTGATCATCGCGGTGCTGGTGGGGATCTATGTCTGGAAGTTCGGAATCGTCATGCCGTGGAAGATCCACGAATGACCCGGAGCCGGTCGGGGGCGCCGCTGACATGGGGTAATGTTTGGCGTGCGCCCGGGGCGATTAGCTCAGTGGGAGAGCGCTTCGTTCACACCGAAGAGGTCACTGGTTCGAACCCAGTATCGCCCACCCCGGACCGACGGCCCGGAAGCTTCCTGAAGCTTCCGGGCCGTCGGCGTTCCCGCGTGCGCCGGTCAAGCGCTTCCACCGGTTTTCGTCCCCACTCGTGGCGCCGTCGACGGCGCTCCCCGCACCAACGACACCGCGCTGTACGGACTCGCCGCCATCGGGAACCTCGCCCTCGTCGGCGACCACCTGCCGGCCCGAGGCACCCGGGGGCGCCCCGGGCCGGCCACGCGGTCACGTCACCGCATCCGGCCCAGGGCGTCCCTCAGCCGCCGGGCGTCGCGCAGCCGCTTCTCGTACGTCGCCCCGACCGCCAGCAGCAGCGCCCCGGCCAGCGCCGGAGCCACCCAGCGCGGCATCGCACCCACCACCTGGACCACATACGGCGCGAGCTCGTGCAGCGCGTCCAGCGCCAGCACCGCACCGCCCAGCACCAGAAGGGCCTGCAGCCGCCACCGCGCCCCCAGCAGTGTGATCAGCAGCGCCGCCGCACCGAGCAGCAGCGGCCGCAGCCAGTGCGGATCGGCCCAGGCGGCGAGGAGCGACGGCACCAGCGTCGCCGCCAGACCCGCCCCGTACGCCGTCCACGACGACGCGGCGGGATCACGGCGCCGGCGCAGCACGCCGATCACCAGCGCCGCCACCGTCACCGGCAGGGTGTACGCCTCGGGGGACGACACCCCGGACGCCGAGAGCCGGACCCAGGACGCCGTCACGAACAGCCCCGTCGCCACATATCCGGCCACCGGCCGCCGCTCCGGCCGCAACGCCGTGCCGGCCGCCAGCACCGCGCACAGAGCCAGCACCAGAGCCAGGAACGGCAGGTCGCCCAACGCCATGCCCACCGCGGGCAGCGCCGCCGCGGCACCGGTCAGCTCGACCGGCAGCGCCACCGCGTGCGCCTTCAGCCGGGCGCCCAGCAGCACGGTCACCGCCGGTACGGCCAGGAGCAGCGGGGCCGCCCGATGCGCGGCCAGCCCCAGCGAGGCACCGCACGCACCGGCCAGTACGACGCCGCAGAGCACCGCCGCGCACGCCGCCACCGCCTGCACGGTCGCCGGCACCCGGTCCGGCCGCGACGCCGGGACCACGGGAACCTCCAGCGCGGCCGCGGCCGCCACGAGCGCCACCAGCAACGTCCCGAACACCGCGTACGTGGCCGCCTCCGTGCTCAGCGACAGCAGCGCCACATCCACCGCGCCGACCGCCCCGCACACCGACGCAGTCAGCGCCACCCCTGTCGCCCCGCGCCGCAGCCCGGCCACCGCCACCGCGAACACGACGGCCACCAGCACCAGTTGAACCGAGACGGCCACCGCGTACGAGGCGTCCAGAGCGGCCGGCAGCACCGTCAGTCCCGCCCAGCCGAGCACCGGAGCCGTCGCCCCGACAGCGCCCCGTGCCGAGGGCCCGGGGGAGAGCACCGGCCCGGCCCACCGCAGCACGCCCTCCCACGACCGGTAGGCCGCCGCGAGCACCGCGGCCACCACGAGCAGTACGACGGGGGCCGAGGCCATCTCCGTCCACGGCAGTCCCTCCGCACCCGCCACGCCCCGGGCACCGCCGTGCGGCGCACCCGACCACACACGGCCCAGCTGCACCACCGGACCCGTCAGCGACACCACGACCGGCGGCAGCGAGAACAGCACCGACCCCGCCGCCACCACGCCCGCAGCCCACACCAGCCCCTGCCCGGCCGGACGTCCCAGCGGGGCCCGTACGCCGGCCGCCAACGCCCCGCCGCACAGCAGGTACACCGGCACCACCCAGCCACCGGGCACCCCCGCGACCACCACTCCGGCGACGCCGGCCACGGCCGCCAGACCGGCCACCAGACCACCGGCCACCGCAACCGCCGCCGGCGCCCGCCGAGCCCCGCACAGCGCGATCGCCGCACCCGCCAGCAGCAGCGCCCCCGGCGCCACCGCGCCCGCCGGCGCATCGGCCACCAGCGACTTCACCAGTGCCAGCAACAGCCCCGCACCACCGGTCACCCAGAGGCCGGAGCAGGCCGTCACCCGTACCGCGATCCCCTTGCCCCGCACCGCGATCGCACAGTCCAGAGCCGCCGTCGCCAGCAGCGCACCCGCGAACACCAGGACGTCCGCCCGCTCCGCCCACGCCCACAGCAGCAGCGGCAACTGCGCGCCGAGCACCGCGGCGGGCAGCGGCAGCCGCAGCCCGCCGAGCAGCAGCCCGTACCCCGCCCACAGCACGGCCAGCACCGCCGAAGCGGCCGCCGCGAAGCCCAGGCCGCTCGTCCCCGCAAGCGCCACCTCGTGCAGCGCGTACGCGTCCAGCACCATCAGGACGGAGGCGAGGGCCGCGAGCGACTCGGCCGTCGAGGACAGCCCCCGGCGCAGCAGCGCGGCGGGCGCGGCCAGGGCTGCCGCCGTGACCGTCGCCAGAACCGCCGAGCGTCCGCCGATCCCCAGTTGGCCCCAGCCGACCAGGGTGAACGCGATGGCCGCGATCGTCAGCAGCAGTCCGCCGAGGACGAGCAGCACGTTCTGCGCACCACGGGTGCGGACCGCGGGAACGGGCGGCCGGCCCGGAGCCGCGAACGGCGTCGGGGGGCGGCCCGCGGGCGGCGGGAACGAGGGCACGGGAGGTGGTACGACGGGCAGCGGGCCGGGCGTCCGCAGGACGCTGACCAGCCAGGCGCGACGGTGCAGCAGCTGGGACCGGCGCAGATCCAGCCCGGCGAGCTCGCGGTCGAGGAGCGCCAATTCCTCGGCGGGCGGCGGCAGATGTTCCATGAACGTGAGTGTGGTGGCGGTCACGCATTCGGACATGCGCACGGATACTCAGTTCCCCGGCTGAGTATGCGCATCCTGGACGCATGGACTGGAGTCACTACCGTTTTGTAAGCATCTGGGACCTCGACGCCCCGCCCGGTGCCGTGTACCGGCTCCTGGAACAGGTGGAGCAGTACCCGCGTTGGTGGCCGCAGATCCGAGAGGTCACCCCGGTCGACGACACCTCCGGCACCACCCGCATCCGCTCCCTGCTCCCGTACGACCTCGTCATCACGGTCAGCGAACGCCGCCGGGACCCGGTCGCCGGGATCCTCGAAGTCGCCCTCACCGGCGACCTCGAAGGCTGGGCCCGCTGGACCGTCGTCCCGCACGGGACCGGGAGCCGCGCCACCTACGAACAGGAGGTCGAGGTGCGCAAGAGGCTGATGCGGCTGCTCGCGCTGCCGGGGCGCCCGGTGTTCCGGGCCAATCACGCCCTGATGATGCGCGCCGGACGCCGGGGGTTCGCGGCCCGGCTGGAAGCGGTTTGAACCACACCCGCAGAGCCCTGTATGGTTCAACCCGTTCCCGGGCGATTAGCTCAGTGGGAGAGCGCTTCGTTCACACCGAAGAGGTCACTGGTTCGAAACCAGTATCGCCCACCCCGGGAGAGGCCGGTCCGTCAGCAGCACCGACGGACCGGCCTCTGCGTGTCCGGCTCCGCGGCCGTTCCTCGTGGAGCCCCCGGGCGCACACCCGCTCACGCGGCGGCGCTCAGCTCCGGACGCAACGGCCACGCCGGGTCCACCGGCTCCGGCGCGCCGCTCCTGGTGAACCAGGCCTGCGGACCACGTGCCTGGGCGGCGTGCCACACCGCCTGGAGGGTGTGCAGCTCCGCCGGGGTCAGCCGCTCCAGCCGGGTGGCGAACCGCCGCCCCACCGCCCGGACCAGCTCCAGCGAGGCCGCCGCACCGGCCGCCGCGTCATGCGCCCCGTCCAGCACCACCCCGTACAGCTCGCACAGATCCGTGAGCGTGCGCCGGCCCTTGCGGTAGCGGTCCAGATGCTTGTCGAGCACCCGGGGATCCAGCACGCACAGCGGCGTGGCCCCCAGATAGCCGGACAGCGACGACGCCCGGTGCCGCTTCAGCTCCCGGTCCAGCAGCGTCAGGTCGAACGGCGCGTTCATCACCACCAGCGGCCGGCCGGCCGCACTCTGCTCGGCCAGGGCCCTCGCTATCTCCTCCATCACCGGCGCGGGCCACCGCCCGTTGCGCTGGAGGTGGTCATCGGTCAGCCCGTGGATCGCCGTCCCTCCCGGAGGCACCGGCACCCCCGGGTTCACCAGCCAGCGGGTGACCCGCGTCCGCCCGCAGGCGCCGTCCTGGAGGACGAGGGCGGCCGAGACGATCCGGTCCCCCTCCGCGTCCACCCCCGTCGTCTCTGTGTCAAAAGCGGCCAGTGGCCCCTCGTACCAATGAGTCATCCCCGAACTCCTCGCGCCCGAGCGGCAGATGGCGTGATTCCCCTGCCCGGTTCGGTGATACCCGCACCCTTTGCCTGGTACGCCGTATACGGGCCGCCCGCTGCGGTGGCGCCGACGGAGCGGTCCCGCCGGTCGAGTGGTATCGGGCCCCGCCGCGGACGTCGAAGGCGCCGGCGCGCGGCCCGGCGGAGGCCGCCGAATCCGGCCCTTTCGCTAAGAGGGGTGCGGGCTCGGTACGATTCCTCTTGCGCGCGCGGAAGGAACGCGCCGCACCCCCTGAGTCAGGAGAGACCGGTGTCAGACGTCCGTGTGATCATCCAGCGCGATTCCGAGCGGGAAGAACGCGTGGTGACGACGGGCACTACGGCAGCCGAGCTCTTCCCCGGCGAGCGCACCGTCGTCGCCGCCCGCATCGCCGGTGAACTGAAGGACCTCGCGTACGTGGTCGCCGACGGCGACACCGTGGAGCCCGTCCTGATCTCGTCCCAGGACGGCCTCGACATCCTCCGGCACTCCACCGCGCACGTCATGGCGCAGGCCGTGCAGGAGCTGCACCCCGAGGCCAAGCTCGGCATCGGCCCGCCGGTCAAGGACGGCTTCTACTACGACTTCGACGTCGAGACGCCGTTCACGCCCGAGGACCTCAAGGCCATCGAGAAGAAGATGCAGGAGATCCAGAAGCGGGGCCAGAAGTTCTCCCGCCGGGTCGTCACGGACGAGGCCGCCCGCGAGGAGCTGGCCGACGAGCCGTACAAGCTGGAGCTCATCGGCATCAAGGGCTCCGCCTCCACGGACGACGGCGCGGACGTCGAGGTGGGCGGCAGCGAGCTGACCATCTACGACAACCTCGACCCGAAGACCGGGGACCTCTGCTGGAAGGACCTCTGCCGGGGTCCGCACCTGCCGACCACCCGGTTCATCCCGGCGTTCAAGCTGATGCGCAACGCGGCCGCCTACTGGCGCGGCAGCGAGAAGAACCCCATGCTCCAGCGCATCTACGGCACCGCCTGGCCCACCAAGGACGAGCTGAAGGCGCACCTGGAGTTCCTGGAGGAGGCCGCCAAGCGCGACCACCGCAAGCTCGGCAGCGAGCTGGACCTCTTCTCCTTCCCGGACGAGATCGGCCCCGGCCTCGCGGTCTTCCACCCCAAGGGCGGCGTCATCCGCCGGGCCATGGAGGACTACTCGCGGCGCCGCCACGAGGAAGAGGGCTACGAGTTCGTCTACTCGCCGCACGCCACCAAGGGCAAGCTCTTCGAGAAGTCCGGCCACCTGGACTGGTACGCCGACGGCATGTACCCGCCCATGCAGCTCGACGACGGGGTGGACTACTACCTCAAGCCGATGAACTGCCCGATGCACAACCTGATCTTCGACGCCCGCGGCCGTTCGTACCGTGAACTGCCCCTTCGTCTCTTCGAGTTCGGCACGGTGTACCGGTACGAGAAGTCGGGCGTCGTGCACGGCCTGACCCGCTCGCGCGGCTTCACGCAGGACGACGCGCACATCTACTGCACCAAGGAGCAGATGGCCGAGGAGCTGGACCGGACGCTCACCTTCGTCCTGAACCTGCTCCGCGACTACGGTCTGACCGACTTCTACCTGGAGCTCTCCACCAAGGACCCGGAGAAGTTCGTCGGCTCGGACGAGGCCTGGGACGAGGCCACCGAGACGCTGCGCCTGGTCGCCGAGAAGCAGGGGCTGCCGCTGGTCCCGGACCCGGGCGGCGCCGCGTTCTACGGCCCGAAGATCTCGGTGCAGTGCAAGGACGCCATCGGCCGGACCTGGCAGATGTCGACCGTGCAGCTCGACTTCAACCTGCCGGAGCGCTTCGACCTGGAGTACACCGGCCCCGACGGCACCAAGCAGCGCCCGGTCATGATCCACCGTGCCCTGTTCGGTTCCATCGAGCGCTTCTTCGCGGTGCTGCTCGAGCACTACGCGGGTGCGTTCCCGGTGTGGCTGGCCCCGGTCCAGGCCGTCGGCATCCCGATCGGCGACGCGCACATCCCGTACCTCCAGGAGTTCGCCGCCAAGGCCCGCAAGCAGGGGCTGCGGGTCGACGTGGACGCCTCGTCGGACCGGATGCAGAAGAAGATCCGCAACCAGCAGCGGGCCAAGGTGCCCTTCATGATCATCGCGGGCGACGAGGACATGGCCAACGGCGCCGTCTCCTTCCGCTACCGCGACGGATCGCAGGAGAACGGCATCCCCGTCGAGGACGCCCTCGCCAAGATCGCGAAGGCCGTCGAGGACCGCGTCCAGGTCTGACCGGTCACGAGAAGGGGCCCCCGGCGAGCTATCCGCTCGCCGGGGGCCCCTTCTCGTCCTCCCGGCGGAACGCCTGGATCAGCCACGACGAGAACGAACCCGTCACCGCTCCCAGCAGCGCCAGCCCGCAGGCCATCAGACCCGCCGCCACGACCCGGCCCAGCGGCGTCACCGGTACGGCGTCCCCGTACCCCACCGTCGTGAGCGTCGCGCACGCCCACCAGACCGCGTCGCCGAAGGTCCGGATCGAGGCACCCGGGGCATCGCGCTCCAGGCGGTAGACGGCCAGGGCGGCCGAGACACCCAGCAGCACGGACGTCATACCGGCGTACGACATCACGCGGGCGTACAGGCTCAGCCGGGGCTCGTCGCGGCGCTTCTGGACGGCCGTGTAGACCTTGACCATCCGCAGGGGCCGCAGCAGCGGCAGGAGAAGCACCAGCGTGTCCAGCCAGTGCACCCGGACGAAACGGTGGCCGAGACCACTGAGCCGGATCCTGACGGCGTAGTCGATGACGAAGAGCAGCCAGGTGGCGCCGACCAGCGCGAGGGAGATGTCGCGCCAGGGTTCGGCGTCGCGCGGGGCGAGGACACGGGTCGCGTAGCCGAGCAGGAACAGTATCGAGGCGACGAAGAGCGGCGCCTCCGCTCGCTGCTCCCAGCGGGTCAGAGCGGGTGTGGACTGGGCCGTGGGGCGGTCGCTCATCGGCCAAGCATCGCGGGGCGGGGGCGGGTCCGGCCCCGGCGACACGCTCCGCACGGGGTAAGCAATATGCTGATCGGCATGACGAGTGAGCCCGAGCAGCAGATCGGAGTGGGGACGCCCGACGCGTTCCAGCGCCTGTGGACGCCCCACCGGATGGCGTACATCCAGGGCGAGAACAAGCCGACCGGTCCGGAGGCCGGCGACGGCTGTCCGTTCTGTGCGATTCCGTCGATGTCGGACGAGGACGGGCTCGTCGTCGCACGCGGCGAGAAGGTCTACGCCGTGCTGAACCTCTACCCGTACAACGGTGGGCATCTGATGGTGGTGCCGTACCGGCACGTCGCGGACTACACCGAGCTGGACGGTCCGGAGACGGTGGAGCTCGCCGATTTCACCAAGCGCGCGATGACGGCGCTGCGTGCGGCGTCGGGCGCGCACGGGTTCAACATCGGTATGAACCAGGGCGCGGTGGCCGGCGCCGGCATCGCCGCGCACCTGCACCAGCATCTGGTGCCCCGCTGGGGCGGTGACACCAACTTCATGCCGGTGGTGGGTCACACCAAGGTGCTCCCGCAGCTGCTGGCCGACACCCGGAAGATGCTGGCCGACGCCTGGCCCGTCTGATCCGTCCGGTACACGAACGCGCGAGGGGCTCCCCGGCGGACCGGGGAGCCCCTCGCGCGTTCGTGCGGAAGGCCCTACGCGTCGTACAGGTCGGCCTTGCGCGGGGTCGGGTCCTGGACGGCTCCGCTGAGCGTCGACGAGCGGTTGCCGAAGCGTTCGGTGTCGACGCCGTTCTCGTCGAGCACCTTGATGACGGCGTTGTGCACCACGCGCAGGACGGGCGTGGCCGCACGCATCGCGTCGTCCGCCATGAAGCGGTGGCGCCACGGCTTCTCGGCCCAGGCGTGCCGCAGCCCGAAGGGTTCCGGCAGCGCGATCTTGCCGCCGAGGTAGTCGAGCAACGGCGGGTACCAGGTGAACGGGGCGCGCAGGGCGAGGCGGACCACCTCGCTGGACTCGACCAGCGCCAGCGTGATGCTGCGGGTCTCCCAGAACTTGACGGTCTTGTTGACCGTCTTCGTCTTGGCGGAGGGTTTGCTGGTGAAGAGGGAGTGGACCGGGCCGAGGGCGTGTCCGGTGACCTCGATGCGCAGGGTCTCGAAGAGCACGGTGACGGTGATCATCATGGTGATGACCAGCTGGCCGTCCCAGAGGGTGAACTGGACGCCGAGGTAGTGGCGGTCACCGCCGCCGAACTGCTGGTGGTTGCAGATCCGCTGTATCTCGTGCGGCTTCACCTGGAAGGTGGCGACGTCCTCGCCCTCCGGGCGGGAGACCGATCCGGCGTTCTCACCGACGGGCGACACGATCCAGTGCGTGACCGAGGGCTTGGGGAAGCCGCCCGTGTTCAGCGGGCCGCGCTCCAGCATCTTGAGCTGGTCGTGGATGACGCGCACCAGGTCCCAGCTGCGGAACTGGTGGAACTCCTTGCCGGGATCCTTGGAGACGAGGTCCTCCGCGAGCTGCCAGCTGCCCCAGCGGGTGCCCATGCCGAGGATGCCCTTGGGGCCGGCGTAGAAGACCGAGTTGGACTGCTGCTCCGCCGAGAGCTTCTCCAGGCCCTGCCGGAGCGCCTCGCGGGCGGTCTCGCTCGGGTTCTTCGGTACGGCCTCGGGGATCTTGGCGACGACGCCGCCGCCGGAGAGGAGCCCTTCCCAGCGGACGCGCATGTCCTGGGCGGAGGTCTCGGCGATCCGCTTGGCGATCAGCCAGCCGATGACCGGAGCGACGACCATCGCCCGCACGTAGAGCCCGAGGAAGCCGTTGAGGGGCATCTTGATCAGGAGGAACACCGCGGCGATCCCGATGATCGGCAACAGGGCGTTGCCGATGACGGAGAGCCCCTTGTCCTTGGTTTTGGCGAGACCGTCACGCAGCCGGAACACGATGACCCACAGCAGCATTCCGGGAAGGAAGAGGAAGCCGAAAATCGCCGTCACGGCGGTGAGCTTGGTGTCGCGCGCCTTGCGGAGCCGGGACGCGGACAGGCAGTGCTCGACGACGGTCTGCGGATCGCTGCCGAAGGACTGGATGAGCGCACCACGGGCACCGCCCAGCGTGCGCTCCTGAACGGCGCGGGAGAAGGCCTCGCCGAGGTTGGGCTTGAAGTAGTCCGACTTGAGGAACTTGGACCGGCCGGCCTTCACCTCGGACTTGTGCCACTCGCTGTTGGCCTTGAGGATCTCGTCCACCGGGCTGTCGCGGTACGCGGCAGAGGCGAGGGCGTTCGTCGCCACCGCCGCTCCCGCCGCCCCCTGGAGCGGAATCTGCGCTCCTGGAGAGAAATCGAATCCGTCGTTGGCCACTGTCGCCCCCACTCGCCCGCCAAGGAACCGCTGTTGCGGCTGATTCCCAACTGCCGTGCCCGGCACACTTTCTGAGCTGGGACCACAGCGTATCGTCCGGATCGATACGCTGTCCGGCCCTGTGGACAACCGTGGGGGACGCGGGGGACTACGTACCGTTCATCCCGTTGTGCTGTTGTTCGCGCATACGGTCCGAGAGCTGTGCCGGCATGGCTTCGTGACGTGCGTACGAGCGGTCGAAGCGGCCGGCGCCGTGGGACAGGGAGCGCAGGTCGACCGCGTACCGGCCGATCTCCAGCTCCGGCACCTCGGCCCGTACGAGGGTGCGTCCGGGCCCGGACTGCTCGGTGCCGACCACCCGGCCGCGGCGGCCCGAGAGATCACTCATCACCGGACCGACGCAGTCGTCGGGGACGAGGACGCGGATCTCGGCGACGGGTTCGAGCAGTTGGATGCGGGTGTCCGCGGCCGCCTCGCGCAGGGCCAGGGCGCCGGCGGTCTGGAAGGCGGCGTCCGAGGAGTCCACGGAGTGGGACTTCCCGTCCCGCAGGGTGACCCGCAGATCGACGAGCGGGTGTCCGGTGGCGACGCCGTGCGCGGCCTGCGCGCGGACGCCCTTCTCGACGGACGGGATGAACTGGCGCGGCACCGATCCGCCGACCACCTTGTCGACGAACTCGATGCCGGAGCCCGCCGGCAGCGGCTCGACGTCGATCTCGCAGATGGCGAACTGGCCGTGGCCGCCGGACTGTTTGACGTGCCGGCCGCGTCCGGTGGACGGGCCCGAGAACGTCTCGCGCAGGGCGACGCGGTGGGGGACCGCGTCGACGTGGACCGCGTACCGGCTGCGCAGCCGGTCCAGCGCCACGTCCAGATGGGCCTCGCCGAGGCACCACAGAACCACCTGGTGGGTGTCCTGGTTCTGCTCCAGGCGCATGGTGGGATCCTCGGCCACGAGCCGCGCGAGGCACTCGGAGAGCTTGTCCTCGTCCGCCTTGCCGTGTGCCTCGATGGCGAGCGGCAGCAGCGGGTCGGGCATGGTCCAGGGTTCCATCAGCAGCGGACGGTCCGGGTCGGACAGGGTGTCGCCGGTCTCCGCGGTGCCCAGCCGGGCGACGCAGGCGAGATCCCCGGCGATGCACTCGGTGAGGGGCCGCTGCTGCTTGCCGAACGGTGAGGAGAGCGCGCCGACGCGGATCTCGGCCTCGTGGAAGGGGCGGGCCTCGTGGCCGGGATCGTTGAGCCCGTGGCCGAATACGTGCACGGTGTCGTCGGAGCGCAGGGCGCCGGAGAAGACGCGCACCAGGGAGAGCCTGCCGGCATAGGGGTCGGAGGCCGTCTTGACGACCTCGGCCAGCAGCGGCCCCCGGGCGTCGCAGCCGAGGGCGGGGAGCGGGGCCCCGTGCAGGGTGGTCACGCCGGGCAGCGGGCGTTCGGGCGGGGTCGGGAAGCCGCCGGTGATCAGGTCGAGGAGTTCGACGGTGCCGACGCCCTGCCGGGCGCCCTCGGCGGCGGGGGCGGCGGTGAGGACGGGGTGGAAGGTGCCGCGTGCGACGGCGCGCTCCAGGTCGTCGACGAGTGTCCTGATGTCGATGTCCGCGCCGTCGAGGTAGCGGTCCATCAGGGTCTCGTCCTCGCTCTCGGCGATGATCCCTTCGATGAGCCGGGCGCGGGCGTCGGACAGGGGCGCCCGCTGGGCCTCTGCGGGCGGGTTCCCGCTCCGCTCGCCCCCGGAGTAGTCGAAGACCCGCTGGGAGAGCAGCCCGGTGAGCCCGGTCAGCGGGGCGTGGCCGTCGGAGCCCTCGGGGCCGTGCACGGGCAGGTAGAGGGGGAGCACGGCGTTGGGGTTGTCACCGCCGAAGATCTCCCCGCAGATCCGCGTCATCGCGTCGAACGGGGTGCGGGCGGTGTCGAGGTGGGTGACGACGATGGCGCGCGGCATACCGACGGCGGCGCACTCCTCCCAGACGGCACGGGTGGCACCGGCCACGGCGTCGGCCTCCTGGGCCGCCGAGACGACGAAGAGGGCGGCGTCCGCCGCCCGCAGACCGGCCCTGAGTTCCCCGACGAAATCCGCGTAGCCGGGGGTGTCCAGCAGATTGATCTTGACTCCGTCCCATTCGATTGGGACCAGGGAGAGCTGTACGGAGCGTTGCTGCCGGTGCTCGATCCCGTCGTGGTCGGAGACCGTGCTGCCGTCCTCGACCCGGCCGGCCCGGTTGACCGCGCCCGCGGTCTGTGCGAGGGCCTCGACCAGGGTGGTCTTGCCCGAGCCGCTGTGGCCGACCAGCACCACGTTCCGTATGGAGGAGGGGTGGCCGGCCGTCGCCGCTCTTCCGGCGGCCCCGGTGTGTGCGTGTGCCTTGTCGCCCATGGTGCGTTCCTCCCAGGTGATGGCGCGGGGCGGGAGAACCGCCGGGCGCGGGATGGGGAGTGGGGCACGGGCAGAGGGGAGCCGCCGCGGCGGCTTCGGCGACGCCCGCGGTACTTCCGAGCTTTCCACCGTGTCCCGGTTCCGTCCATACGTCGCACGCCGCGGCAGGATCCGGGCAGCGCGGCACAGGAGCCCGGGGGTGCCCGGACGGTGGACTGCGCCGGTCGTGACTACGATGGGCCAGGAGGGTGCTGAAGGCCCTGGCCGGGCTCGCGGTGCCCGGAACGCACGTCTGCGGTGTTGCCGAAACGTCCCCATGGCCCCGCCATGAGGACGCTCCGGCGCCTCGCAGCCGCACGCACCGGCCGCCGTTCCCTGATCCGGCCAGGACCTTCAGCACCCTCCAGCCGGTGGCCGATGGGGCCATGCGGCCCACCGAACCCTCGGGAAGGCCATGCTGAACAAGTACGCGCGTGCATTCTTCACGCGTGTCCTCACGCCGTTCGCCGCACTGCTGCTCCGTCTCGGCGTGAGTCCTGACGCGGTCACTCTGATCGGCACGGCCGGGGTGATGGCAGGTGCGCTGGTCTTCTTCCCGATGGGGGAGTTCTTCTGGGGCACGATCGTCATCACGATCTTCGTCTTCTCCGACCTCGTCGACGGGAACATGGCGCGGCAGGCCGGCATCTCCAGCCGGTGGGGCGCCTTCCTCGACTCGACGCTCGACCGGGTGGCCGACGGGGCGATCTTCGCCGGCTTCGCCCTCTGGTACGCGGGCAGCGGCGACGACAACGTCCTGTGCGCGGTCGCGATCTTCTGCCTCGCGAGCGGCCAGGTCGTCTCGTACACCAAGGCACGCGGCGAGTCGATCGGTCTGCCGGTCGCGGTCAACGGGCTCGTGGAGCGGGCCGAGCGGCTGGTGATCTCCCTCGTGGCGGCCGGGCTCGCCGGACTGCACAAGTTCGGAGTGCCGTGGATCGAGCACCTCCTCCCGATCGCGCTCTGGTTCGTCGCCGCGGGCAGCCTGGTGACGCTCGTGCAGCGCGTCGTGACGGTGCGCCGCGAGTCCGCGGAGGCCGACGCGGCCGCCGCCGAGTCGGCCGCGGCGGACCGGGGGAGCGAGGCCACGCAGTGAGCCGCGCCCCCGGGGACACGAGGCCCGGCCCCAAGGAACGGATCAGCGACGGGCTGTACGGACTCGGCTGGGCCGCGGTCAAGAAGCTTCCCGAGCCGGCCGCGCGGGCGCTCTTCCGCACCATCGCCGACCAGGTGTGGAAGCGGCGCGGCAAGAGCGTGCTGCGGCTGGAGTCGAATCTGGCGCGGGTCGTGCCGGACGCGAGCCCGGCCCGCCTCGCCGAACTGTCCCGGGCCGGGATGCGCTCGTACATGCGGTACTGGATGGAGTCGTTCCGGCTGCCCACCTGGAGTGCGGGGCGGATCAAGGACTCCATAGAGGTGGCGGACACGCACCGGCTGACCGAGGGCCTCGACGCGGGGCGCGGCGTCGTCCTCGCCCTGCCCCACCTGGGGAACTGGGATTTGGCGGGCGCGTGGGTCACCACGGATCTGAAGGTCCCGTTCACCACGGTCGCCGAGCGGCTGAAGCCGGAGTCGCTGTACGACCGGTTCGTGGCGTACCGCGAGGGACTGGGCATGGAGGTCCTGGCGCACAACGGAGGGACCGCGTTCGGCACCCTGGCGCAGCGGCTGCGGGCGGGCGGCCTGGTCTGCCTGGTCGCCGACCGTGATCTGTCGGCCTCCGGCGTCGAGGTGACGTTCTTCGGCGACACGGCCCGGATGCCGGCCGGTCCGGCGCTGCTCGCCCAGCAGACCGGGGCGCTGCTGCTGCCGGTCACGCTCCACTACGACGACACGCCGGTGATGAAGGCGCGGATCCATCCGCCCGTCGAGGTTCCCGGCTCAGGTGACCGCGCGCAGCGGACGTCTGTCATGACACAGGCGCTGGCCGACGCCTTCGCCCTGGGAATCGCCGAGCACCCGGAGGACTGGCACATGCTGCAACGGCTCTGGCTCGCCGACCTCGAACCCCTCGGAGACCCGCAGTGAAGATCGGCATCGTCTGCCCGTACTCCTGGGACGTACCGGGCGGAGTCCAGTTCCACATCCGTGATCTGGCCGAGCACCTGATCCGGCTCGGCCACCAGGTGTCCGTGCTGGCCCCGGCCGACGACGAGACGCCGCTCCCGCCGTACGTGGTGTCCGCGGGCCGGGCCGTGCCCGTCCCGTACAACGGTTCCGTGGCCCGGCTGAACTTCGGCTTCCTGTCCGCGGCACGGGTGCGGCGCTGGCTGCACGACGGCACGTTCGACGTGATCCACATCCACGAGCCGACCTCGCCCTCGCTGGGGCTGCTGACCTGCTGGGCCGCGCAGGGGCCGATCGTCGCCACGTTCCACACGTCCAACCCGCGCTCCCGGGCGATGATCGCCGCCTACCCGATCCTCCAGCCGGCACTGGAGAAGATCAGCGCGCGCATCGCGGTCAGCGAGTACGCGCGCCGCACCCTGGTCGAGCATCTCGGCGGCGACGCCGTCGTCATCCCGAACGGCGTCGACGTCGGGTTCTTCGCCGCCGCCGAGCCCAGGCCCGAGTGGCAGGGCGGCACCATCGGTTTCATCGGGCGCATCGACGAGCCCCGCAAGGGCCTGCCCGTCCTGATGCGGGCCCTGCCCGCGATCCTGGCCGCCCGCCCGGACACCAGGCTGCTGGTGGCCGGCCGGGGCGACGAGGAGGAGGCCGTCGCCTCGCTGCCGAAGGAGATGCGCGAGCGGGTCGAGTTCCTCGGCATGGTGAGCGACGAGGACAAGGCGCGGCTGCTGCGCAGCGTCGACGTGTACGTCGCGCCCAACACCGGCGGCGAGAGCTTCGGCATCATCCTGGTCGAGGCCATGTCGGCGGGCGCCCCGGTCCTCGCCAGCGACCTGGACGCCTTCGCGCAGGTCCTGGACCTGGGGGAGGCGGGCGAACTGTTCGCCAACGAGGACGCGGACGCGCTGGCCGCGGCCGCGGTCCGGCTGCTGGGCGACCCGGAACGGCGCGCGGAACTGCGCGAGCGCGGCAGCGCACACGTACGGCGCTTCGACTGGTCGACCGTGGGGGCGGACATCCTCGCGGTGTACGAGACGGTGGCGGACGGGGCCGCGTCGGTCGCGGCCGACGAACGCACCGGGCTGCGGGCCAGGTTCGGGCTGGCGCGGGACTGAGCGGCCGCCGGGCCGCCCGGCGGCCCCTGAGCCGTCTCCGGCTCCCCGGCGGATCACCCGCGGGCTCTCCGGCCGGCCGAGGCGGCCGTACGGTGCCCGGTCACCGGTAGCCTTCCGCCCGTGACCGAAACCCTCATCTGGACCGCCGTCGTCCTCGTCGCGATCGGCCTCTATCTCAGCTGGACCGCCGGCCGGCTCGACCGGCTGCACACCCGCATCGACGCGGCCCGCGCCGCGCTCGACGCACAACTGCTGCGCCGGGCCTCGGTCACCCAGGAACTCGCCACGTCCGGCGTCCTCGACCCGGCCGCCTCCATCGTGCTGTACGAGGCCGCGCACGCCGCCCGTCAGGCCGAGGAGGAGAACCGCGAGGTCGCCGAGAGCGAACTGAGCGCCGCCCTGCGCGCGGTGTTCGGCGAACCGGCGCAGGTGGAGGCGGTGCAGGAGATCCCGGGCGGCGAGGAGGCCGCGTCCGAACTCGCCGCCGCCGTCCGCCGGGTGCCGATGGCGCGCCGGTTCCACAACGACGCGGTGCGGGCCGCCCGAGCGCTGCGCCGCCACCGCACGGTGCGCTGGTTCCGGCTGGCCGGTCACGCCCCGTTCCCGCTCGCCTTCGAGATGGACGACGAGCCGCCGGTCGCCCTCGCCGCGCGTCCGGTCAGCTGACGTCCGCGGCGCGAGCGGGAGCAGGGAGAAGGGCCCCGGTCCGTTTGCCGTCAGGCCAAAACGATCCACCGGCCTCCTATTGGCCCTTGCTGTGGACCGGTCCCGGAGCGTTTGCTCGGCAGTGCACCACCCCCCTGCACGCCCAGCGTCTTTTCTCCCAGTGAGGTCGATCCGTGTCCACGCTTCCCACCACCCCGCAGTCCGCTGACTCCCCGGCGACCGGCACAGCCCGCGTCAAGCGCGGCATGGCCGAGCAGCTCAAGGGCGGCGTGATCATGGACGTCGTCAACGCCGAGCAGGCGAAGATCGCCGAGGACGCGGGCGCCGTGGCCGTCATGGCCCTGGAGCGGGTGCCGGCCGACATCCGCAAGGACGGCGGCGTGGCCCGGATGTCCGACCCGAACATGATCGAGGAGATCATCGAGGCCGTCTCCATCCCGGTCATGGCGAAGTCCCGCATCGGACACTTCGTCGAGGCCCAGGTCCTGCAGTCCCTCGGCGTCGACTACATCGACGAGTCCGAGGTGCTCACCCCGGCCGACGAGGTCAACCACAGCGACAAGTTCGCCTTCACCACCCCGTTCGTCTGCGGCGCCACCAACCTCGGCGAGGCCCTGCGCCGCATCGCCGAGGGCGCGGCCATGATCCGTTCCAAGGGCGAGGCCGGCACCGGCAACGTCGTCGAGGCGGTCCGTCACCTGCGCCAGATCAAGAACGAGATCGCCCGGCTGCGCGGCTACGACAACAACGAGCTGTACGCCGCCGCCAAGGACCTCCGCGCCCCGTACGAGCTGGTCAAGGAGGTCGCCGAGCTCGGCAAGCTGCCCGTCGTCCTCTTCTCCGCGGGCGGCGTCGCCACCCCCGCGGACGCCGCGCTGATGCGTCAGCTCGGCGCCGAGGGCGTCTTCGTCGGCTCCGGCATCTTCAAGTCCGGCGACCCGGCCAGGCGCGCCGCCGCCATCGTGAAGGCCACCACGTTCTTCGACGACCCGAAGATCATCGCGGACGCCTCCCGCAACCTGGGCGAGGCCATGGTCGGCATCAACTGCGACACCCTGCCCGAGACCGAGCGCTACGCCAACCGCGGCTGGTAGTCACTGATGAGCGACACCCCTGTGATCGGAGTCCTGGCCCTCCAGGGCGACGTACGGGAACACCTGATCGCCCTGGCCTCGGCGGACGCCCTGGCCAGGCCGGTCCGGCGGCCCGAGGAACTCGCCGAGGTCGACGGCCTGGTCGTCCCCGGCGGCGAGTCCACCACGATGTCCAAACTGGCCACGCTCTTCGGGATGCTGGAACCGCTGCGCGAACGCGTCGCCGCCGGGATGCCGGTCTACGGCACCTGCGCCGGAATGATCCTGCTCGCCGACAAGATCCTCGACCCGCGCTCGGGCCAGGAGACCATCGGCGGCATCGACATGATCGTGCGCCGTAACGCTTTCGGGCGGCAGAACGAGTCGTTCGAGGCGGCCGTCGAGGTCGCCGGAATCGACGGCGGTCCGGTCGAGGGCGTCTTCATCCGGGCCCCCTGGGTCGAATCCGTGGGCGCGCGGGCCCGGGTCGTCGCCGAGCACGGCGGCCATATCGTGGGGGTACGGCAGGGAAACGCCCTTGCCACGTCATTCCATCCCGAACTGACCGGTGACCACCGGCTCCACGCGTACTTCGTCGACATGGTGCGCGCATCGGGCTGACTCGACCCCGGTAGGATCTCTCGGGTTCGTACGGAATTTGGTGACGCGAAGGAGAAGGCAGATGTCCGGCCACTCTAAATGGGCTACGACGAAGCACAAGAAGGCCGTGATTGACGCCAAGCGCGGCAAGCTCTTCGCGAAGCTGATCAAGAACATCGAGGTCGCGGCCCGCACCGGCGGTGTGGACCCCGAGGGCAACCCGACCCTTGTGGACGCGATCCAGAAGGCGAAGAAGAGCTCGGTCCCGAACAAGAACATCGACTCCGCGGTCAAGCGCGGTGGCGGTCTCGAAGCGGGCGGCGTCGACTACCAGACGATCATGTACGAGGGCTACGGGCCGAACGGTGTCGCGGTGCTCATCGAGTGCCTCACCGACAACCGCAACCGCGCCGCCTCCGACGTACGTGTCGCCATGACGCGCAACGGCGGCTCGATGGCCGACCCGGGCTCGGTCTCGTACCTGTTCAACCGCAAGGGCGTCGTCATCGTCCCCAAGGGCGAGCTGTCCGAGGACGACGTGCTGGGCGCTGTTCTGGACGCGGGCGCGGAGGAGGTCAACGACCTCGGTGAGAGCTACGAGGTCGTCAGCGAGGCCACCGACATGGTCGCGGTCCGCACCGCGCTCCAGGAGGCGGGCATCGACTACGACTCGGCCGAGGCCAACTTCCTGCCCACCATGCAGGTCGACCTCGACGAAGAGGGCGCCCGCAAGATCTTCAAGCTCATCGACGCGCTGGAGGACAGCGACGACGTGCAGAACGTCTTCGCCAACTTCGACGTGTCGGACGAGGTCATGGAGAAGGTCGACGCCTGAGCCGCGCCTCGCGACGCAGCTTCCGTGGACGGGCCGACGGGGACACACCCCGTCGGCCCGTCGCATTGTCACTGCGAGCCGATAGCCTGCGGGAACAGTTGACCGATCGGCAGGGAGGGGGCGACCCATGCGGGTACTCGGTGTGGACCCCGGGCTGACCCGGTGCGGCATCGGCGTCGTCGAGGGCGTCGCGGGCCGTCCCCTGACGATGCTCGGCGTCGGAGTCGTGCGCACCCCGTCCGACGCGGAGCTCGGACACCGGCTGGTGGCCATCGAGCGCGGCATCGAGGAGTGGCTCGACGAGCACCGGCCCGAATGCGTCGCCGTCGAGCGGGTGTTCGCCCAGCACAACGTCCGTACGGTCATGGGCACGGCCCAGGCCAGCGCGGTCGCCATGCTCTGCGCGTCCCGCCGCGGCATCCCCGTGGCCCTGCACACGCCCAGCGAGGTCAAGGCCGCCGTCACCGGCAGCGGCCGCGCGGACAAGGCCCAGATCGGCGCCATGGTCACCCGGCTCCTGCGGCTGGACGCCCCGCCGAAACCGGCCGACGCGGCCGACGCCCTCGCCCTCGCCATCTGTCACATCTGGCGCGCCCCGGCGGTCAACCGCCTCCAGCAGGCGCACGCGGCGGCCGCCGCGGCCCGAACCCCGCGCATTCCGCGCTCCGCAACAGCTCCCGTCCGGAAGGTCCCCCGATGATCGCCTTCGTCAGCGGCCCCGTGGCCGCTCTCGCCCCGACCACAGCCGTGATCGAGGTCGGCGGCATCGGTATGGCCGTCCAGTGCGCGCCGAACACCCTCGCCGGTCTCCGCATCGGCAAGGAGGCCAGGCTCGCCACCTCCCTCGTCGTACGGGAGGACTCCCTCACGCTCTACGGCTTCACCGACGACGACGAGCGGCAGACCTTCGAGCTCCTCCAGACCGCGAGCGGCGTCGGCCCCCGCCTCGCCCAGGCCATGCTCGCCACGCACAGCCCGGACGCCCTGCGCATCGCCGTGTCCACCGGGGACGAGAAGGCGCTCACCGCGGTCTCCGGCATCGGCAAGAAGGGCGCGCAGAAGCTTCTGCTCGAACTCAAGGACAGGCTCGGCGAGCCCGTCGGCGCCCACATCGGCCAGCAGGGCATCGGCACCGCGGTCTCCTCCTCCTGGCGGGACCAGTTGCAGGCCGCCCTGATCGGCCTCGGCTACGCGACCCGCGAGGCCGACGAGGCGGTGTCCGCCGTGGCCCCGCAGGCGGAGGCGGCCCTGGCGGAGGGCGCGCAGCCGCCCGTACCCCAGCTGCTGCGCGCCGCCCTGCAGACACTCAACCGCGCGCGCTGAGCGACCCCGGAGGACACCCTTCTCCACCCCGGACCGGGCACCGCACGGCCCGGCACCGAAACACCCGAGGCGGGACTGACGCGATGAACTGGGACGAGACCCGACCCGACACCGACGAGCTCGTCGACGAGCGCCTCGTCGACGCCGGCGCGGACGGCGAGGACACCGCCGTCGAGGCGGCACTGCGCCCCAAGGACCTCGACGAGTTCGTCGGCCAGGAGACGGTGCGCGAACAGCTCGACCTGGTCCTCAAAGCGGCCCTCGCCCGTGGCGCCACCGCCGACCACGTGCTGCTCTCCGGCGCCCCCGGCCTGGGCAAGACCACCCTCTCCATGATCATCGCAGCGGAGATGAACGCGCCGATCCGGATCACCTCGGGCCCCGCCATCCAGCACGCGGGCGATCTGGCGGCGATCCTGTCCTCGCTCCAGGAGGGCGAGGTCCTCTTCCTCGACGAGATCCACCGGATGTCCCGGCCCGCCGAGGAAATGCTCTACATGGCGATGGAGGACTTCCGGGTCGACGTGATCGTCGGCAAGGGGCCGGGCGCCACCGCCATCCCGCTGGAGCTGCCGCCCTTCACCCTGGTCGGCGCCACCACCAGGGCGGGGCTCCTGCCGCCCCCGCTGCGCGACCGCTTCGGCTTCACCGGGCACATGGAGTTCTACACCCCCGTCGAACTGGAAAGGGTGATCCACCGCTCGGCCCGGCTCCTCGACGTCGCGATAGACGTGGAGGGCGCCGCGGAGATCGCCGGCCGCTCCCGTGGCACGCCCCGCATCGCCAACCGGCTGCTGCGCCGCGTCCGGGACTACGCCCAGGTCAAGGCCGACGGCAGGATCGACCGGGACATCGCCGCGGCGGCCCTGCGGGTGTACGAGGTCGATGCCCGCGGTCTCGACCGGCTGGACCGGGCGGTGCTCGGCGCCCTGATGAAACTTTTCGGCGGCGGTCCGGTCGGCCTGTCAACCCTCGCGGTCGCCGTGGGGGAGGAACGCGAGACGGTCGAGGAGGTCGCGGAGCCCTTCCTGGTGCGGGAGGGCCTGCTGGCCAGGACGCCGCGCGGCCGGGTCGCCACACCGGCCGCCTGGGCCCACCTCGGGCTGGTTCCGCCGCAGCAAGGCGGAAAGGGACAACAGGGCCTGTTCGGGGCGTGATGCATCACAGGTTGGCCCGCAGAGGAACCCGGGTGCCATGCTGGGCGTTGTTCCATCGATGCGGACTCGCTTAGACTCCGCCGATGCCGCCCTTAAAGGTCGGTGTACCCACCCCCGTAGACCAGGCCGCCTTCCAGCGCGGTCGTGCGAAGGAAACTCGTCCCGTGAATCCCGTGACTCTCCTCCCCTTCATCGTGCTCATCGGGGCCATGTTCCTGATGACGCGGTCCGCCAAGAAGAAGCAGGCGGCGGCTGCGAACATGCGCAATGAAATGCAGCCCGGTACCGGCGTCCGGACGATCGGGGGCATGTACGCCACCGTCAAGGAGCTTCACGACGACTCGGTCCTCCTTGAGATCGCTCCCGGCGTCCATGCCGTCTATGCGAAGAACTCCATCGGTGCCGTCCTCGACGACGCGGAGTACAACCGCATCGTCCACGGTGACGAGGAGGAGGAGCTCGACGTCGACGGTGCCGTCGTGCCCGACGACGCCTCCTCGCTGACCGAGCTCGACGACGCCAAGGACGACGCCGACGCCGACGACGCGAAGATCGATCTGGGCAAGAAGGCCGAGGCGGACGACACCGAGCCGGCCGACACCCAGGCCGACAAGAAGTCCGATGGCAAGTCCGATGGCAAGGCCGACGGCGAGGCCGACGCGAAGTAGCACACGACCCGGGGATGCCGTGAGCCCACAGGCATCCGGCAGTCCCCGGACCGTGCGGTCTTCTGCGGGGGCGGGTCCCCACTACACTTCGTGGCCGCTTGGGCGCGTACCCGGCGCGGGGCGGTTGGACAGGGAGAAACGAAAAGGTGGCAGCACCGAAGAAGGGCCGAGCGCCGGCCGGTGGTCAGGGCAGGCCGGGGCGTTCCCTGGCTCTGATCCTGATCGCCATGGTCGCGCTCACCGGCGGGATGTTCCTGGCTGATCAGCCGACGCCGCGACTCGGCATCGACCTGGCGGGTGGCACGTCCATCACGCTGGAGGCGAAGGCCGAGCCCGGCCAGGAGTCGGCGGTCAACAAGACCAACATGGACACGGCGGTCCAGATCATGGAACGCCGCGTCAACGGTCTCGGCGTCTCCGAGGCAGAGGTCCAGACCCAGGGCAAGAGCAACATCATTGTCAACATCCCCAAGGGCACGAACTCCGCCCAGGCCCGGGAGCAGGTCGGTACGACCGCCAAGCTCTACTTCCGGCCGGTGCTGACCGTCGCCCAGGGTGCGCCCACCCCGACACCCAGCGCCTCGTCGTCCGGCAAGGCCAGCCCGTCGGCATCGCCGAGCTCCTCCGCCTCGGACAAGGCGACCAGCCCGTCCGACAAGCCGAGCCCGAGCGCCACCACCCAGGGCCGCGCGGTCACCGGCGCCCTGAAGGCCGACGCCACGCCCACCCCGAAGGCGAGCGGCACGCCCACGGCGTCCGCCGAGGAGCAGGCGGCGGCCGCCAAGCTGCAGAAGCGGTTCGAGGCGCTCGACTGCTCCACCAAGGCCGGCCGTTCCAAGGCGGCCCTGGGCTCCAAGGCCACCGACACGGTGATCGCCTGTGAGCAGGACGGCAGCGCCAAGTACGTGCTCGGCCCGGCCGAGGTCGACGGCACGGACGTGAAGACCGCGAAGGCGGCCATCAACCAGAACAACGGTCAGTGGATCGTTCAGATGGGCTTCACCGGCGGCGGCGCCAAGAAGTTCCAGAAGATCACCGGCACGCTCGCGCAGCAGCAGTCCCCGCAGAACCAGTTCGCCATCGCGCTCGACGGCGAAGTGGTCTCGGCGCCCTCCGTCCAGGAGGCGCTGAGCGCCGACGCCGAGATCTCCGGCAACTTCACCCAGCAGTCCGCCGAGGACCTCGCCAACGTGCTCTCCTACGGTGCGCTGCCGCTCTCCTTCCAGGAGCAGAGCGTCACCACCGTCACCGCCGCGCTCGGCGGGGAGCAGCTCGAGGCGGGCCTGATCGCCGGTGCCATCGGCCTGGTCCTGGTCATCATCTACCTGGTGGCCTACTACCGCGGGCTGGCGCTCATCGCGCTCCTCAGCCTCCTGGTCTCCGGCATCCTGACGTACACGATCATGTCGCTGCTCGGACCGGCCATCGGATTCGCGCTGAACCTGCCCGCTGTGTGCGGCGCCATCGTGGCGATCGGAATCACCGCGGACTCGTTCATCGTGTACTTCGAACGCATCCGTGACGAGATCCGCGAGGGCCGTACGCTCCGCCCCGCCGTCGAACGGGCCTGGCCGCGTGCCCGGCGCACGATCCTGGTCTCCGACTTCGTGTCGTTCCTCGCCGCCGCGGTGCTGTTCGTCGTCACCGTCGGCAAGGTCCAGGGCTTCGCGTTCACGCTGGGTCTCACCACCCTGCTCGACGTGGTCGTGGTGTTCCTCTTCACCAAGCCCGTCATGACGCTGATGGCCCGCAAGAAGTTCTTCTCGAGCGGTCACCCGTGGTCCGGACTGGACCCGAAGCGGCTCGGCGCCAAGCCGCCGCTGCGTCGTTCGCGCCGTGTCAACGCCCCCACCGACCCGAAGGAGGCGTGAGATGTCGCGACTCGGCAATCTCGGCGCCCGTCTCTACCGCGGCGAGGTCGGCTACGACTTCATCGGCAACCGCAAGATCTGGTACGGCATCTCGATCCTGATCACCATCACGGCCATCGTCGGCCTGGCGGTCAGCGGCCTGAACATGGGCATCGAGTTCAAGGGCGGCGCCGTCTTCACCACCCCGAAGACGAGCGTCTCCGTCGCCAAGGCGGAGGAGCTGGCGGCGACGTCCTCGGGCCACCAGGCCATCGTCCAGAAGCTGGGCAACGGCGGACTGCGCATCCAGATCACCGAGGTCGACACCTCGAAGTCGGACGCGATCAAGGGCGACCTCTCCAAGGGCCTCAACGTCTCCGAGGAGAAGATCGCCGCCGACCTGGTCGGCCCCAGCTGGGGTGAGCAGATCGCCAACAAGGCCTGGACCGGACTCGGCGTCTTCATGGTCCTGGTCGTGATCTACCTGGCCATCGCCTTCGAGTGGCGCATGGCCATCGCGGCCCTGGTCGCGCTGATCCACGACATCACCATCACGGTCGGTGTCTACGCCCTGGTCGGCTTCGAGGTCACCCCGGGCACCGTGATCGGTCTGCTGACGATTCTCGGTTACTCCCTCTACGACACGGTCGTCGTCTTCGACAGCCTCAAGGAGGGCACGAAGGGGATCACCAAGCAGACCCGGTGGACGTACAGCGAGATCGCCAACCGCTCCATCAACGGCACGCTGGTCCGCTCGATCAACACCACGATCGTCGCCCTGCTGCCGGTCGCCGGTCTGCTGTTCATCGGTGGCGGCGTCCTCGGCGCCGGCATGCTGAACGACATCTCCCTGGCACTCTTCGTCGGCCTCGCCGCCGGTGCGTACTCCTCGATCTTCATCGCCACTCCGCTCGTCGCCGACCTCAAGGAACGCGACCCGCAGATGAAGGCCTTGAAGAAGCGGGTCCTCGCCAAGCGCGCCGCAGCGGCCGCCAAGGGCGAGCTCTCCGAGGCGGAGCAGGCGGACGAGGGCATCCCCGCGGACGCCGAACCCGCCGCAGCGGTCGTCGGCCAGCGCCAGGAGCCCCCCAGGGGCCACGGCCGGACCCCGGGGAAGCGTCGATGACCAGCAGCACCACCGCGAGCACGAGGGACCTCCTGCTCAGCCGGATCCGTGACGTGGCGGACTACCCGAAGCCGGGAGTGGTGTTCAAGGACATCACCCCGCTGCTCGCGGACCCGGTGGCCTTCACCGCCCTCACCGACGCCCTCGCGGACCTGTGCGTACGGCACGGCGCCACGAAGATCGTCGGCCTGGAGGCCCGCGGATTCATCCTGGCCGCACCGGTCGCGGTCCGGGCCGGGCTCGGCTTCGTCCCCGTCCGCAAGGCCGGAAAGCTGCCGGGCGCCACGCTCAGCCAGTCCTACGAGCTGGAGTACGGCTCCGCGGAGATCGAGATCCACGCCGAGGACCTGTCCGCCGACGACCGGATCATGGTCATCGACGACGTCCTGGCCACCGGCGGCACCGCCGGTGCCTCGCTGGAACTGATCCGGCGGGCCGGGGCCCGGGTCGTCGGCGTCGCCGTCCTCATGGAACTCGGGTTCCTGGCCGGCCGGGCCCGCCTGGAGGAGAGCCTGCGGGGCGCTCCGCTGGAGGCCCTGATCACGGTCTGAGCGCCGGCGGACCGTACGCGGCACCGCATCACACGCACGGAAGCGGGCACCCGGGAACAACCGGGGGCCCGCTTCGCGTTGTGCGGGCTCTCACGGTCCCCGGGGGAGGAGCGGCCGCAGGGTCGTTACGATGGCCTTTCCGGGTGTCCGGATCCGCACGAGGAGCGCTCTTGCCAGACGAGGCCCAGCCAGTCGCCGCCCCGCAGCCCGAAAAGCCCGCGGCGGCCCCAGCCACGCCCGCGAAGCAGCAGCCCGCGGAGAAGCCGAAGCCTCCCGCGCCGGAGCCCGGGACGGGCCCGGCCCCCGCGGAGGCGAACGGGCCCGCGCCCGCTTCCCCCGCCCAGCCGGCCGCACCCGTCTCGCCGCCCCCGACGGCACCGAAGCCCCCGGCGAAGCCCGCCGCGTCGGCGCCCGCAGGCCCGGTGGCACGCACCGGCGGCGGCTCCTCCAACCGGGTCCGGGCCAGGCTGGCCCGTCTCGGCGTCCAGCGCTCCAGCCCGTACAACCCGGTCCTCGAACCGCTGCTGCGTACCGTCCGCAGCAACGACGCCAAGATCGAGACCGCCACGCTCCGCCAGATCGAGCGCGCCTACCAGGTCGCCGAACGCTGGCACCGCGGCCAGAAGCGCAAGAGCGGCGACCCTTACATCACCCACCCGCTCGCCGTGACCACGATCCTGGCCGAGCTGGGTATGGATCCGGCCACTCTGATGGCGGGACTGCTGCACGACACGGTCGAGGACACCGAGTACGGCCTGGACACCCTGCGCCGCGACTTCGGGGACCAGGTGGCCCTGCTGGTCGACGGCGTGACCAAGCTGGACAAGGTCAAGTTCGGCGAGGCGGCGCAGGCCGAGACCGTGCGCAAGATGGTCGTCGCGATGGCCAAGGACCCCAGGGTGCTGGTCATCAAGCTCGCCGACCGGCTGCACAACATGCGCACCATGCGCTACCTCAAGCGGGAGAAGCAGGAGAAGAAAGCCCGCGAGACGCTGGAGATCTACGCCCCGCTCGCCCACCGCCTGGGCATGAACACCATCAAGTGGGAGCTGGAGGACCTCGCCTTCGCGATCCTCTACCCGAAGATGTACGACGAGATCGTCCGCCTCGTCGCCGAGCGGGCGCCCAAGCGCGACGAATACCTCGCCATAGTGACCGACGAGGTCCAGTCCGACCTGCGCGCCGCCCGGATCAAGGCCACCGTCACGGGCCGGCCGAAGCACTACTACAGCGTCTACCAGAAGATGATCGTGCGGGGCCGGGACTTCGCCGAGATCTACGACCTGGTGGGCATCCGTGTCCTCGTCGACACGGTCCGCGACTGCTACGCGGCGCTCGGCACCGTCCACGCGCGGTGGAATCCGGTCCCCGGCCGGTTCAAGGACTACATCGCGATGCCCAAGTTCAACATGTACCAGTCGCTGCACACCACGGTGATCGGTCCCAGCGGCAAGCCCGTCGAGCTGCAGATCCGTACGTTCGACATGCACCGCCGGGCCGAGTACGGCATCGCCGCGCACTGGAAGTACAAGCAGGAGGCCGTCGCGGGCGCCTCCAAGGTGCGCACCGACGTCCCCAAGAACACCGGCCGCGGCCAGGACACCGTCAACGACATGGCGTGGCTGCGCCAGCTCCTGGACTGGCAGAAGGAGACCGAGGACCCGAGCGAGTTCCTGGAGTCCCTGCGTTTCGACCTCTCGCGCAACGAGGTCTTCGTCTTCACACCGAAGGGCGACGTGATAGCGCTCCCGGCAGGGGCGACACCGGTCGACTTCGCGTACGCCGTCCATACGGAGGTCGGCCACCGGACCATAGGCGCCCGGGTCAACGGGCGGCTCGTACCGCTGGAGTCCACGCTCGACAACGGCGATCTGGTGGAGGTCTTCACCTCCAAGGCGGCCGGTGCCGGACCCTCCCGCGACTGGCTCGGCTTCGTCAAGTCGCCGCGGGCACGCAACAAGATCCGCGCCTGGTTCTCCAAGGAGCGCCGCGACGAGGCGATCGAGCAGGGCAAGGACGCCATCGCGCGGGCCATGCGCAAGCAGAACCTGCCGATCCAGCGGATCCTGACCGGCGACTCACTGGTCACCCTCGCCCACGAGATGCGCTACCCCGACATCTCGTCCCTGTACGCCGCGATCGGCGAGGGACATGTCGCGGCGGCCGGTGTCGTGCAGAAGCTGGTCCAGGCGCTCGGCGGCCAGGACGAGGCCAACGAGGACCTCGCGGAGAGCTCGCCGCCCTCGCACGGACGGAACAAGCGCCGGGCGAACGCCGACCCCGGCGTCGTCGTCAAGGGCGTCGAGGACGTCTGGGTCAAGCTGGCCCGCTGTTGTACGCCCGTTCCCGGAGACCCGATCATCGGGTTCGTCACCCGGGGCAGCGGAGTCTCCGTCCACCGGGCGGACTGCGTCAACGTCGACTCGCTCTCGCAGGAGCCGGAGCGGATCCTCGAGGTCGAATGGGCGCCCACCCAGTCCTCGGTCTTCCTCGTCGCCATCCAGGTCGAGGCGCTGGACCGGTCCAGGCTGCTCTCGGACGTCACCCGGATCCTGTCCGACCAGCACGTCAACATCCTGTCCGCGGCCGTGCAGACCTCCCGCGACCGGGTGGCCACCTCGCGGTTCACCTTCGAGATGGGTGACCCGAAGCACCTGGGCCACGTCCTGAAGGCCGTACGCGGCGTCGAGGGCGTCTACGACGTCTACCGGGTGACCTCGGCCCGCCGGCCCTGACCCGGGCCCTCCGACGGGCCGTGCAGCCCCTCGCGTGTCGCACGGCTCCCGCGCCACAGGAGAAGGGCCCCTCCGCCACGGCGGAGGGGCCCTTCACGACGGAACCGGCGAACCGGGTCTCAGCCGCCGAACTCCTCCAGGCCCTTCAGAGCCTGGTCCAGGAGCGCCTGCCGCCCCTCCAGCTCGCGGGCGAGCTTGTCCGCACGGGCGTTGTTGCCCGAGGCGCGCGCCGTGTCGATCTGGGTACGCAGCTTGTCCACTGCCGACTGGAGCTGGCCGGTCAGACCCGCGGCACGGGCACGTGCCTCCGGGTTGGTCCGGCGCCACTCCGACTCCTCGGACTCCTGGAGCGCCCGCTCCACCGTGTGCATGCGGGCCTCGATCTTCGGGCGGGCGTCGCGCGGCACGTGGCCGATGGCCTCCCAGCGCTCGTTGATGGCCCGGAACGCCGCCCTGGAGGCCTTCAGGTCCTTCACGGGCACCAGCTTCTCGGCCTCGACCGCGAGCTCCTCCTTGAGCTTGAGGTTCTCGCCCTGCTCCGCGTCCCGCTCGGCGAACACCTCACCGCGTGCGGCGAAGAAGACGTCCTGGGCACCGCGGAAACGGTTCCACAGATCGTCCTCGGCCTCGCGCTGGGCGCGGCCCGCGGCCTTCCACTCGGTCATCAGGTCGCGGTAGCGGGCGGCCGTCGTGCCCCAGTCCGAGGAGCGGGACAGCGACTCGGCCTCGACGACCAGCTTCTCCTTGGCCTTGCGGGCCTCCTCGCGCTGGGCGTCCAGCGAGGCGAAGTGGGCCTTGCGGCGCTTGGAGAACGCCGAGCGCGCATGGGAGAAGCGGTGCCACAGCTCGTCGTCGGACTTGCGGTCGAGCCGCGGCAGCCCCTTCCACGTGTCGACGAGGGCACGGAGCCGCTCGCCCGCGGAACGCCACTGCTCGCTCTGCGCCAGCTCCTCGGCCTCGACGACCAGCGCCTCCTTGGCGTGCTTCGCCTCGTCGGTCTGCTTCGCCTTCTGGGCCTTGCGCTCCTCGCGCCGCGAGTCGACCGTCGCCACCAGGGCGTCCAGCCGCTTGCGCAGCGCGTCGAGGTCGCCGACGGCATGGTGCTCGTCGACCTGCGCACGCAGATGCTCGATGGCGGTCGTCGCGTCCTTCGCGGACAGATCGGTGGTCTTCACCCGCCGCTCAAGGAGGCCGATCTCGACCACAATGCCCTCGTACTTGCGCTCGAAGTAGGCCAGGGCCTCCGCCGGAGAACCGGCCTGCCACGATCCGACGACCTGCTCGCCGTCGGCTGTACGCACGTACACGGTGCCCGTCTCATCGACACGGCCCCACGGGTCGCTGCTCACAGCGCCTCCTCCACCTGATGCCCGCGAGAGGGTTCGCCCCCCTGGCATCGTCCACAGTTTCCTGGGGCGGGCAGCGCCCGCCCTGCACAACGCCAATCTAGGCGACGGGCCGCCCGGCTGTCCGCACTCCGCGCGGCCGAAATTATCCGGCCCCGCGCAGGGCGCCTGTGGTGCGGATCACGCCGGGCCGCCGGGCTCACGCCTTGTCGACGGCCGCCTTCGAGATGTTCACGGCCTTCTTCGGCGCACCGTCGGCGGCGCCGCCGGTGACCCCCGCCTTGCCGATGGCCTCGACGGCCTTCAGGGAAGCCTCGTCCATCGTGCCGAACGGCGTGTAGGTGGGCGGCAGTTTGCTGTCCTTGTAGACGAGGAAGAACTGGCTGCCGCCGGTGTGCGCCTGGCCCGTGTTGGCCATCGCCACCGTCCCCGCCGGGTAGGTCACCGTGCCGTCCTTGCCCGCCTTGCCCAGCGCGGTCAGGTTCTCGTCCGGGATCGTGTAACCGGGACCGCCGGTGCCGTCGCCCTTCGGGTCGCCGCACTGGAGGACGAAAATGCCCTGCGTGGTCAGCCGGTGACACTTCGTGCCGTCGAAGAAGCCCTTGTCGGCGAGTGACTTGAAGGAGTTCGCCGTGTGCGGGGTCTTCGCCGCGTCCATCGTGAACGCGATGTCGCCCTGGCTCGTCTTGAGCGACAGGGTGTACTTCGCCTTCTTGTCGATCTTCATCGCCGGCTCGGGCGCACTCTTCTCGCTCGCCGAGGGGGACGCCGACGGGCTCGCGCTCGCGGCCGCGTCGGTCTTGTCCTTCTTGCCGTCGTCGTCGCCGGTGGCGACGTACGTGACGCCGCCTATGACGGCCACCACGGCCACCGCGGAGGCGATGATGACCGTCAGCCGTCGGGTCCGGCGGCGAGCCTCCTCCCGGCGCTGCTGCTGCCGCTCGAACTTCTCCCTGGCGAGCTGCCGCCGCCGCTGATCGCTGCTGACCACCGGGTGATCTCCTTGTACGTCGTGTGATCGGGCCTGAGTTGCCCCGTACCGTATATGGGTTAGCTGTGGAATGAGGAGCGCCGGTAGGCTCTGAACTGCTGCGACCTCGTAGCCGCAACCCCTCGTCGGACGACCATTAAGGACGATCGTGCTCATTGCCGGGTTCCCCGCCGGGGCCTGGGGGACCAACTGTTACCTGGTCGCCCCCGCCGCGGGTGAGGAGTGCGTGATCATCGACCCGGGCCATCAGGCCGCGTCCGGGGTCGAGGAAGCGCTGAGGAAGCATCGGCTGAAGCCCGTCGCCGTCGTGCTCACCCACGGCCATATCGACCACGTCGCCTCGGTCGTCCCGGTGTGCGGCGCGCATGACGTCCCTGCCTGGATCCACCCCGAGGACCGTTACATGATGAGCGACCCGGAGAAGGCCCTCGGCCGCTCCATCGGGATGCCGCTCATGGGCGAGCTGACGGTGGGGGAGCCGGACGACGTCAGGGAGCTGACCGACGGTGCCCGGCTGACGCTGGCCGGTCTGGAGTTCGGTGTCTCGCATGCGCCCGGCCATACCAAGGGGTCGGTGACGTTCAGGATGCCCGAGGCCGCGGAGGTTCCGCAGGTCCTCTTCTCGGGCGACCTGCTCTTCGCCGGCTCCGTCGGACGCACCGACCTGCCCGGCGGCGACCACGCCGAACTGCTCGAGTCGCTGGCCCGTGTGTGCCTGCCGCTCGACGACTCGACCGTGGTGCTGTCCGGCCACGGCCCCCAGACGACCATCGGCCGCGAGCGCGCCACCAATCCGTATCTGCACGGTATGGACGCGCCCCGACGAGGAATGTGACGAGAGCGAAATCGTGAGCACCTTCAAGGCCCCCAAGGGCACGTACGACCTGACCCCGCCCGACTCCGCGAAGTACCTCGCGGTGCGCGAGGCGATCTCCGCGCCGCTGAGGAACTCCGGCTACGGCTACATCGAGACCCCCGGCTTCGAGGACGTGGCCCTCTTCTCCCGAGGCGTCGGCGAGTCCACCGACATCGTGAGCAAGGAGATGTACACCCTCACGACCAAGGGCGGCGACGAGCTGGCGCTGCGTCCCGAGGGCACCGCGTCCGTGCTGCGCGCCGCTCTGGAGGCCAACCTCCACAAGCTCGGCAACCTGCCGGTGAAGCTCTGGTACTCGGGTTCGTACTACCGCTACGAGCGTCCGCAGAAGGGCCGTTACCGCCACTTCTCGCAGGTCGGGGCCGAGGCCATCGGCACGGAGGACCCGGCGCTGGACGCCGAGCTGATCATCCTGGCCGACCAGGCGTACCGCGCGCTGGGACTGCGCGAATTCCGCATCCTGCTGAACTCGCTGGGCGACAAGGAGTGCCGGCCCGTCTACCGCGACGCGCTCCAGGGCTTCCTGCGCGAGCTCGACCTGGACGAGGAGACCCGCCGCCGCATCGAGATCAACCCGCTCCGGGTCCTCGACGACAAGCGCCCCGAGGTCCAGCAGCAGCTGACCGGCGCCCCGGTGCTGCGCGACTACCTCTGCGACGCCTGCAAGGCGTACCACGAGGAGGTCCGCGACCTCCTCAACACGGCGGGCGTGGTGTACGAGGACGACGAGAAGCTCGTCCGCGGGCTCGACTACTACACCCGCACCACCTTCGAGTTCGTCCACGACGGACTGGGCTCGCAGTCGGCGGTGGGCGGCGGCGGCCGGTACGACGGCCTCTCCGAGATGATCGGCGGCCCGGCGCTCCCGTCGGTGGGCTGGGCACTCGGCGTGGACCGCACCGTGCTCGCTCTGGAGGCGGAGGGCATCGAGCTCGAACTGCCCTCCACCACCAGTGTCTTCGCCGTACCGCTCGGCGAGGAGGCGCGGCGCAAGCTGTTCGCCGTCGTCACGCAGCTGCGCCGCGAGGGCGTGGCCGCGGACTTCGCCTTCGGGGGGCGCGGGCTCAAGGGCGCGATGAAGAGCGCCAACCGGTCGGGCGCGCGGTTCACCGTCGTGGCCGGCGAGCGCGACCTGGCCGAGGGCGTCGTGCAGCTCAAGGACATGGAGTCCGGTGAGCAGACGGCTGTCGCCCTGTCCGAGGTGACCGAGACGATCCGGACGCGCCTCGCGTAATTTCCCTCGCCCGGTCGCGGGCGGGCGGGCTTCCGGCCGCCCGCCCGCGACCGGGCGGGAGTTCGCGGCCCCCGGCCCGCTCCGCCGCGACCGCCCGTACCGTCAACCCGGCGGGTGCGGATTCATCCTGCCGGACGATTCCGGCCGGACCGCGCCGAGAGCGGCAGACACCCGGCCACGCCAGTGACAGCCCTGAGGCCACGTTCTTCCGGCCCCGTCCGGCCCGCGCGCCGCGCATTTTTACGCGCCTCTTTATGTTCATCGAACGGAAGACCGGCGGAACGGTACGGCACAATGACCGTGCCCAGCAGGCTACTCAGTGACGGAATGGCGATATGACGACTGCAGCGGTTGACCATCCCTCATCCGACCAGGACGAGGACAGCGGGAAGAGGACCATCGGCGGCAGTCGTGCGTTCGCACTGCTGCTGGTGATCACGGGCGCTGCCGGACTCCTCGCCGCGTGGGTCATCACGATCGACAAGCTCAAGCTGGCGGAGGACCCCAGCTTCGTCCCGGGCTGCAGTCTCAACCCGGTGGTGGCCTGCGGCAACATCATGAAGAGCGACCAGGCGGCGGCCTTCGGCTTCCCCAACCCGATGCTCGGCCTGGCCACCTACTCCGTGATCATCGGCATCGGCCTGGCACTGCTCGCCGGAGCGCGCTTCCGCAACTGGTACTGGCTGGGGATGAACGCGGGCACCCTGTTCGGTGTCGGATTCTGCACCTGGCTCCAGTACCAGTCGCTCTACAACATCAACTCCCTCTGCCTCTGGTGCTGCCTGGCCTGGGTCGCCACGATCCTCATGTTCTGCTACGTCACCACGCACAACATCAAGCACCGGATCATCCCCGCGCCCAACTGGCTGCGCAACGGGCTGACCGAGTTCCACTGGGTGCCGCCGGTCCTGTGGATCGGCATCATCGGCATGCTGATCCTGACCCGCTGGTGGGACTTCTGGACCAGCTGAGCGTCCCGCGCGCCGGCGCCGGGTCGCACCGGGGCCCGGCAGGGATGTCAGTGCGGTGACATAGGCTTCAAAACGTGGAGCCCGACCTCTTTACCGCAGCAGCCGAAGACCGCCAGGAGAAGGACCCGTCCAGCAGCCCCCTCGCTGTCCGGATGCGTCCGCGTACCCTCGACGAGGTCGTCGGCCAGCAGCATCTGCTCAAGCCTGGCTCGCCACTGCGCCGCCTCGTCGGGGAGGGAAGCGGGGGGCCGGCGGGCCCCTCGTCGGTGATCCTCTGGGGACCGCCCGGCATCGGGAAGACGACCCTGGCCTACGTGGTCAGCAAGGCCACCAACAAGCGCTTCGTCGAGCTCTCCGCGATCACCGCGGGAGTCAAGGAGGTCCGGGCGGTCATCGAGGGCGCCCGCCGCGCCACCGGTGGCTACGGCAAGGAGACCGTCCTCTTCCTGGACGAGATCCACCGCTTCTCCAAGGCGCAGCAGGACTCGCTGCTCCCGGCCGTGGAGAACCGCTGGGTGACGCTGATCGCGGCCACCACCGAGAACCCGTACTTCTCGATCATCTCCCCGCTGCTCTCGCGCTCACTGCTGCTGACCCTGGAGTCGCTGACCGACGACGACCTGCGCGATCTGCTGCACAGGGCCCTGACCGACGAGCGCGGACTCGGCGGCGCGGTGACGCTGCCGGAGGACGCCGAGGAGCATCTGCTGCGCATCGCGGGCGGCGACGCCCGCCGTGCGCTGACGGCGCTGGAGGCGGCGGCCGGCGCGGCGTTGTCCAAGGGGGACGGGGAGATCACCCTCCTGACCCTGGAGGAGACGGTCGACCGCGCCGCGGTGAAGTACGACCGGGACGGCGACCAGCACTACGACGTGGCGAGTGCGCTGATCAAGTCGATCCGCGGCTCGGACGTCGATGCCGCGCTGCACTATCTGGCCCGGATGATCGAGGCGGGGGAGGACCCCCGGTTCATCGCCCGGCGGCTGATGATCTCGGCCAGCGAGGACATCGGTCTCGCCGACCCCACGGCGCTGCCCCTCGCGGTCGCGGCGGCCCAGGCCGTCGCGATGATCGGCTTCCCGGAGGCGGCGCTCACCCTCAGCCACGCCACGAT
The DNA here is from genome assembly GCF_044744085.1 of Streptomyces sp. NPDC087428. Taxonomy (NCBI): domain Bacteria; kingdom Bacillati; phylum Actinomycetota; class Actinomycetes; order Kitasatosporales; family Streptomycetaceae; genus Streptomyces; species Streptomyces sp. NPDC087428. The sequence continues at coordinate 64,061 of NZ_JBIUXR010000013.1, read as the reverse complement.
CGCCCTGGCCCTCGCCCCCAAGTCCAACGCGGCGACGATGGCGATCTCCGCCGCCCAGGAGGATGTCCGCAAGGGCCTGGCCGGCCCCGTTCCGGCCCATCTGCGCGACGGGCACTACAAGGGAGCCGCCAAGCTGGGGCACGCGCAGGGCTACGTCTATCCGCATGACGTCCCCGGCGGTATCGCCGCCCAGCAGTACGCCCCGGACGCCGTGCGCGACAAGCGCTACTACCAGCCCACCCGGTACGGAGCCGAGGCGCGGTACGCGGACGTGGCGGACCGGGTCCGCGAGCGGCTCGGCCGCACGGACAGCGACGGCGACGCGAGCCCGTCCGGTACCTAGCCGGGCCCCCGGGGCTCCGGCCCCTCAGCGCGCGGCCGCTTCGAAGAGCGTGTGCATGGCGTGACGCAGCTCAGTCACATCACGCACCGGCTCGGGGAACTCGAAGCGCGCGTCGAAGCACCTGCCGTCCCGCTCGCACAGTCGCACCCGCAGTCCGAGGCGGTCCAGCGCGAGCGGCACGACGGCCGGCCGGTGCGCCGGGCAGCCGGCCGGGACCCGTTCGCCGAGCAGCCCGCACAGCGTCCCCAGCTGCTCCCCGTGCGCCGCGTGCAGATGCTGGAGCAGTTCCGCCTCGTGGATGACGAGCGGGTCGGCGGACGCGTCCCTGAACTCCTCCGGCCCGACGCTCTCCGCACCCCACAGGTCATCGACGTACGCCTCGCCCGTCTCCAGCCGCAGCAGCATCCGGCCGGGGCCCGCCAGGCCCGGTACGGTGGTGAGCCGGCCGAAGACCCGGGCCCGGCCGCGGATGCGGTGGGGTACGGAGACCGGGGCCACGTCGGTGATCTCCAGCACAGCCGTCAGCCCGTCGTCCTCGGCGTGCGACGCGGCCCGTACCGCCGGGGAGTCCGCGGGGAATTCGAGGAAGAGATCGCCGTCCGGGCCCACGCTGCGCGACAGCGGCATCAGCTGGTCCGGGCCCGTCGGGTCGAGGCCGGGGACGAGCAGTGCCGAGGAGCAGGTACTCTGTACGAGAGTTCGTGTGCGCTCGGCTGCTGACGGCATCCGACTGTTTTCAAGCCCGCTGGGACGCGGCTGACCACGATCAGATCGGCCTTCCGTCGTAGCAGCACCTTCCTGTGTGCTGCCGCTGTCTGTGCTGTCCGTGACGTGTGTGGTGTTCCCAGGGCGAGACATGCGATCTCCTTGAGTAAGGTGAGCCTAACCTAACCTACAACGGAGGTCTGGAGAACGTGCCTAATCAGTCGCGTCCCAAGGTCAAGAAGAGCCGCGCGCTCGGCATTGCGCTGACGCCGAAGGCTGTCAAGTACTTCGAGGCCCGCCCCTACCCGCCGGGCGAGCACGGCCGCGGCCGCAAGCAGAACTCGGACTACAAGGTCCGTCTGCTGGAGAAGCAGCGTCTGCGCGCCCAGTACGACATCAGCGAGCGCCAGATGGCGCGTGCCTACGACCGCGCCAAGAAGGCCGAGGGCAAGACGGGCGAGGCGCTCGTCGTCGAGCTCGAGCGCCGTCTCGACGCGCTGGTGCTGCGTTCGGGCATCGCCAAGACGATCTACCAGGCCCGCCAGATGGTCGTGCACGGTCACATCGAGGTCGACGGCCACAAGGTGGACAAGCCGTCCTTCCGTGTCCGTCCCGACAACATCGTGATGGTCCGCGAGCGCAGCCGCGAGAAGTACCCCTTCCAGGTTGCCCGCGAGGGTGGTTACGACACCGACGGTGAGACCCCGCGCTACCTGCAGGTGAACCTGAAGGCCCTGGCCTTCCGCCTTGACCGGGACCCGAACCGCAAGGAAATCCCCGTGATCTGCGACGAGCAGCTCGTCGTCGAGTACTACGCCCGCTGATTCAGGCGTAGCCGCTCTTCACCAGCGCTCAGGCCCGCCCCTTCCCGAAGCCGGGGAGGCGGCGGGCTTTCGCGTCTTCCCGGCCGCGGGCTGCGGGCCGGGCGTCTCGGGCCCGTCGGCATCCCCGTCGTTCTGCCGCTGTCCGGGCCGGCCCGCCAGCGCCCTGGCCACCACCGCGTCCGCGCCCAGCACTCCGCCGGCGCGCCGCTGCGACACGTACCGCTCCTCGCCCAGGTCATGGAGGGCCAGCTCCTCGCACCGGGCCCGCGGCGCCCCGTAGTGCGCCGAACCGAACAGGGGCAGTCCCACCGATGGCCAGATCTGTTCGGCGGCCCCCTGGAGCAGCGCCGCCTCGTCCGCGTCGCCCTCGACCACCGTGACGAGCGCCAGCAGTTCCAGCGAGAGCACCGTGCCGAGCAGGTCGTGGAAGGCATGGCTGATGGACAGCGACTCCCCGAGGAGCTCCCGTGCGCGGGCCGGACGGCCCCGCTCCAGCGCGGCGAAGGCCAGAACGAACAACGCGTAACTGAGGGTCCACCGCTCCCCGTGGTCCTCGCAGATGTCCCGGACCTCTTCGCAGATCGTGACCGCACGCTCCAGCTCCCCCTGGAACCCGACCGACATCGCCAGCTCGACCTGAGCCATCAGCACATTGCTGTTCAGCTCCCCGAGCTCCCGGTAGCGGCCGAGCGCCTCGTGCAGCAGTTCCTGGGCGCGCGCCGTGTCGTCGGTGACGAGTGCCAGGCAGCCGGTGCGGTGCAGGGCGTACGCCGAGGCCGAGGCGTCACCGGTCAGCTCCGCCTCCTCCCGGCACTCGGTCAGCGCCGCGATCGCCCCCACCGGGTCCCCCTGCAGCACCGCGACATAGCCGAGCACCCACAGCGCCTTCAGCCGCGAGGAGTCGTACGGGGTCTCCTCCTCCAGCACATGGTCCAGCCAGTGCCGCCCCTCCGAGAGCCGCCCGCAGCCGACCCACAGGAACCAGAGCGTGCCCGCCAGGTACTGGGCGAGATGCGCCTCCTCCGGGCACTCCAGCGAACACTCCATGGCCCGCCGAAGATTGGGCAGTTCGCTCTCCACCCGGGCCGCGACCTCGCTCTGCCGGGGGCTGAACCAGTCCAGCTCGCACCAGGTCGCGAGCCCCAGGAACCAGTCGCGGTGGCGCCGGCGCAGGCGCTCCGTCTCACCCGTGGCCGCCAGCCACTCGGCGCCGTACTCGCGCACCGTGTCCAGCAGCCGGTAGCGGGTGCCGGCCGGCGTGTCCTCGCGCAGCACGATGGACTGCGCCAGCAGGCCGGAGAGCACATCGAGCACCGAGTCGGCCGGCAGATCGGAGCCGCTGCAGATGTACTCGACCGCCTCCAGATCGAACGGTCCGGCGAAGACCGAGAGCCGCGACCACAGCAGCCGCTGTTCCGGGGCGCACAGTTCATGGCTCCAGCCGATGGCCGTGCGGAGCGTCTGATGCCGGGCCAGTGCGCTGCGGCTGCCGCCGGTGAGCAGCCGGAAGCGGTCGTCGAGGCGCTCCAGCACCTGCTCGGTCGACAGCGCCCGCAGCCGCCCGGCCGCCAGCTCCAGGGCGAGCGGAATCCCGTCCAGCCGCCGGCAGAGCTCCCGGGCCGCGCCCCGGTTGTGCTCGGTCAGGCGGAACCCGGGCCGCACCGCGGCGGCCCGCTCCGCGAAGAGCCGGAGCGCGTCCTCGTCCGTCATGGTCGCGAGCGGGTAGGTGGCCTCGCCGTCCAGTTCCAGCGGCAGCCGGCCGGCCGCCAGGACCCGGAGCCGAGGGGCCCGGCGCAACAGGTCCCGTACCAACTCCGCGCAGTCGTCCACCAGATGTTCGAATCCGTCGATCACCAGCAGGAGCCGGCGCCCGGCGCAGTGTTCGAGGAGGGTCGTGCGGGGCGGCCTGTTGGTGTGATCGGTGAGGCCCAGCGCGTCGACGAGCGCGTGCTCCAGCAGCTCCGGATCGTGGACGGCGGACAGCTCCACCAGCCAGACCCCGTCGCAGTACCGTTTCTCCAGCAGGGCGGCGGCCCTGGTGACCAGCCGGGTCTTGCCTACACCGCCCACGCCCACGACCGTGACCAGCCGGGACTCCTCCAGGAGTCCGGCGAGGTCGGCCAACTCGTCGTCACGTCCCACGAACCTGTTCAGTTCCGCCGGGAGATTGCCCGGAAGGCCGCGCAGTGGTCCGCGGCGGGCGCCGGCCGGCGGACCCGGACCGTCGGAGGAGGGGAAGGGGCGCTGAGAGCGTCGCATGAAACACGCAGAGTACTGGCCCGAAAGCGCTCCGTACAATCTTGTAGCAGGAACTCCCGCCGTGCCCAGCGGTAATGCGGTACGGGGTGTGAGCCCGGCGCGATAGGCTCGGAGCCGGTGACGGGCTGCTACGAAGGCCGTCACCGGGCAAGCAGAGAACAACGCAAAGACAGACGACAAGCCAGAGAGAGCGGTGCACTGTGTCCGGTGGTGAGGTGGCCGGGATCCTGGTGGCCGTCTTCTGGGCGATCCTGGTTTCGTTCCTCGCCGTCGTGCTGGTGAGGCTCGCCCAGACGCTCAGGGCGACCACCAAACTCGTGGCGGACGTGACCGAACAGGCCGTCCCGCTGCTCGCCGACGCCTCCGCGACCGTCCGTTCCGCGCAGACCCAGCTCGACAAGGTCGACGCGATCGCGACGGACGTCCAGGAGGTCACCTCCAACGCCTCCGCGCTCTCCACCACCGTCGCCTCGACCTTCGGCGGCCCGCTGGTCAAGGTCGCGGCGTTCGGCTACGGCGTCCGGCAGGCCATCGGCCGCAAGGCCGCTCCCGAACCGGAAGCGCGTTCCCGGCGATCGGTGATCGTCGGCCGGACCGTGCCGTCCGCGCGTGGCAGGAAGCGCAACGGCAGAAATTCCCGCGGATCGAAGGACTGACGCAGCGATGTTCCGCCGTACGTTCTGGTTCACCGCCGGCGCAGCCGCCGGGGTCTGGGCCACCGCCAAGGTCAACCGCAAGATCAAGCAGCTGACCCCCGAGAGCCTTGCGGCGCAGGCTGCCGACAAGGCGGTCGTGGCCGGTCACAAGCTCAAGGACTTCGCCCTCGACGTCCGCGACGGCATGGCCAGACGCGAGGCCGAACTGGGTGAGGCACTGGGCCTCGAAGCCCCGGTCGACCCCGATCTCCCCGTGCGGCGCCACTTCGCCGTCGAGGCGGCGGAGCCCGACGGACGCCAGACGCCCGTCAACCACCGCACGCTTCCCTACAACTCGTACAACCGGAATGAGGACCACTGATGGAGTCGGCTGAAATTCGTCGCCGCTGGCTGAGCTTCTACGAGGAGCGCGGTCACACCGTCGTCCCTTCGGCGTCGCTCATCGCGGACGACCCGACTCTGCTGCTGGTCCCGGCCGGCATGGTGCCCTTCAAGCCGTACTTCCTCGGCGAGGTCAAGCCGCCCGCCCCGCGCGTCACCAGTGTGCAGAAGTGCGTCCGTACGCCGGACATCGAAGAGGTCGGCAAGACCACCCGGCACGGCACCTTCTTCCAGATGTGCGGGAACTTCTCCTTCGGTGACTACTTCAAGGAAGGCGCCATCGAGTACGCCTGGGAGCTGCTCACCGGCTCCGTCGCGGACGGCGGCTTCGGCCTCGACCCCGAGCGTCTGTGGATCACGGTCTACCTGGACGACGACGAGGCCGAGCAGATCTGGCGCGACAAGATCGGTGTGCCGGCCGAGCGCATCCAGCGCCTGGGCAAGAAGGACAACTTCTGGTCCATGGGCGTCCCCGGTCCCTGCGGCCCCTGTTCCGAGATCAACTACGACCGCGGTCCCGAGTTCGGGGCCGAGGGCGGCCCCGCCGTCAACGACGAGCGGTACGTGGAGATCTGGAACCTGGTCTTCATGCAGTACGAGCGCGGCGCCGGCGACGGCAAGGACGACTTCCCGATCCTCGGCGACCTGCCCTCCAAGAACATCGACACCGGCCTCGGCCTCGAACGCCTCGCGATGATCCTGCAAGGCGTGCAGAACATGTACGAGACCGACACCCTGCGCGTCGTCATGGACAAGGCCACCGAGCTCACCGGCGTGCGCTACGGCGCCGCCCAGGGCACGGACGTCTCGCTCCGCGTGGTCGCCGACCACATCCGTACGTCGGTCATGCTCATCGGTGACGGCGTCACCCCCGGCAACGAGGGCCGCGGCTACGTGCTGCGCCGCATCATGCGCCGCGCCATCCGGAACATGCGGCTGATGGGCGCCACCGGCTCGGTCGTCACCGAGCTGGTCGACGTCGTGATCACCACGATGGGGCTGCAGTACCCCGAGCTGATCACCGACCGCAAGCGCATCGAGACCGTCGCCCTGGCCGAGGAGGCCGCCTTCCTGAAGGCCCTCAAGGGCGGCACCAACATCCTTGAGACCGCCGTCACCGAGACCAGGGCCGCCGGCGGCCGGGTCATCGCCGGCGAGAAGGCGTTCCTGCTCCACGACACCTGGGGCTTCCCGATCGACCTCACCCTGGAGATGGCCGCCGAACAGGGCCTGTCCGTGGACGAGGACGGGTTCCGCCGCCTCATGCAGGAGCAGCGGGACAAGGCCAAGGCCGACGCGCGCGCCAAGAAGACCGGTCACGCCGACCTGTCCGCCTACCGCGAGGTCGCCGACAACTCCGGCGCCACCGAGTTCACCGGCTACACGACGACCGAGGGCGAGTCGACGATCGTCGGCCTCCTCGTCGACGGTGTCCCCTCGCCCGCCGCCTCCGAGGGCGACGAGGTCGAGGTCGTCCTGGACCGCACCCCGTTCTACGCCGAGGGCGGCGGCCAGCTCGCCGACACCGGGCGGATCCGGCTCGACACCGGCGCGGTGATCGAGGTCCGCGACGTCCAGAAGCCCGTTCCCGGCGTCCACGTCCACAAGGGCGTCGTCCAGGTGGGTGAGGTGACGGTGGGTGCCGCCGCCCTCGCCTCCATCGACAACACCCGCCGTCGCGCCATCGCCCGCGCCCACAGCGCCACCCACCTGACGCACCAGGCGCTGCGCGACGCCCTGGGCCCGACGGCCGCCCAGGCCGGTTCGGAGAACTCCCCGGGCCGCTTCCGCTTCGACTTCGGCTCGCCCGCCGCCGTACCCGGCACGGTCCTCACCGACGTCGAGCAGAAGATCAACGCCGTGCTGTCCCGCGAGCTCGACGTCCAGGCCGAGGTCATGTCCATCGACGAGGCCAAGAAGCAGGGCGCCATCGCCGAGTTCGGCGAGAAGTACGGCGAGCGGGTGCGGGTCGTCACCATCGGCGACTTCTCCAAGGAGCTGTGCGGCGGTACGCACGTCCACAACACCGCCCAGCTCGGCCTGGTCAAGCTGCTCGGCGAGTCGTCCATCGGCTCCGGCGTGCGCCGTATCGAGGCCCTCGTGGGCGTCGACGCGTACAACTTCCTCGCCCGGGAGCACACGGTCGTCGCCCAGCTCCAGGAGCTGGTCAAGGGCCGTCCCGAGGAGCTCCCGGAGAAGATCGCCGGGATGCTCGGCAAGCTGAAGGACGCCGAGAAGGAGATCGAGAAGTTCCGCGCGGAGAAGGTCCTCCAGGCCGCTGCCGGACTGGTCGAATCGGCTCAGGACGTCCGGGGCGTCGCCCTGGTCACCGGGCAGGTACCGGACGGCACCTCGGCCGACGACCTGCGCCGGCTCGTCCTCGACGTGCGCGGGCGCATCCAGGGCGGCCGCCCGGCCGTCGTGGCCCTGTTCACCACGGCCAACGGCCGTCCGCTGACCGTCATCGCCACCAACGAGGCCGCCCGTGAGCGCGGCCTCAAGGCCGGTGACCTGGTCCGCACCGCCGCCAAGACGCTCGGCGGCGGAGGCGGCGGCAAGCCGGACGTCGCCCAGGGCGGCGGCACGAACCCGGACGCCATCGGGGACGCAGTCGCCGCTGTCGAACGCCTCGTCACCGAGACGGCGTGACGCCGGACATGACACAGATGCGCCGCGGTCGCCGACTGGCGATCGACGTCGGGGACGCCCGGATCGGGGTCGCCTCGTGCGACCCCGACGGGATCCTCGCCACGCCGGTGGAGACCGTGCCGGGACGTGATGTCCCGGCCGCCCACCGGCGGCTCGGCCAGATCGTCTCGGAGTACGAGCCGATCGAGGTCATCGTCGGGCTGCCCCGTTCCCTGGGCGGGGGAGAGGGCCCGGCCGCGGTCAAGGTCCGCGCTTTCGCCGATGTGTTCGCCCGCGCGGTCGCACCCATTCCGGTGCGCTTGGTGGACGAGAGGATGACCACAGTGACGGCGAGTCAGGGCCTGCGCGCATCGGGCGTGAAGTCCAAAAAAGGCCGATCCGTCATCGACCAGGCTGCCGCTGTGGTGATCCTTCAGAACGCTCTGGAGTCCGAACGGGCTTCGGGTAATCCTCCTGGCGAGGGCGTCGAAGTGGTGGTCTGATCGCGATACGGTAACGTTCCGCGCGATGCGGCGGTGTTCGAACAAACACCGCACAGCAAAGAGACGGAACGTCGTCTCGCGGCTCAAGGGGATCGATGACTGAGTATGGCCGGGGCCCCGGCTCCGAACCGTGGCATCCCGAGGACCCCTTGTACGGGGACCAGGGATGGGGAGGCCAGCAGCCTGCCCACGGCCAGAGCCAGTACGGCGGCCAGCAGCAGCCCTACCCGCAGGACCCGTACGCCGCCCAGCAGCAGCCGCAGGACCCGTACGCGCAGCAGCAGCACCAGCCGCAGGATCCTTACGCGCAGCAGCAGCAGCAGCAGCACCACCAGCCGCCGCAGCAGCAGGACCCGTACGCCCAACCGCAGCAGCAGCACGACCCGTACGCGCAGCAACAGCAGCACCAGCAGCAGGATTCGTACGCGCAGCAGCACCCGCAGGATCCCTACGCCCAGCAGCAGTACCAGCAGCAGCCGTACGGGGCCCAGCAGGACCCGTACGGCCAGCAGCCTCCTTACAACGGCGGCTGGGACACCGGCCAGCAGCCGGCCGCGATGCCGTACGAGGGCCAGCCCGCCGCCGCGTACGGCTACGGCGAGACGAACGACTACTACGGCACCCCCGAGGCCTACCCGCCTCCGCAGCCCCCGGGCCGCCGCCAGGCCGCACCCGAACAGGCAGCCGAACCGGCGCCCGCGCAGAACCCCGACCCCGCGCAGAACCCCGACTGGGACCCCGAGGTCCAGCCGGAGGAGACTCACCCCTTCTTCACGGGCGTGGACGACAGCGACGGCAAGGACGACGACTACGACGACGACGATGACCCCCGCGATTCCCGCCGGGGAGGCGGGGACGAGCGCCGGGGCAAGGGCAAGAAGAAGAAGGGCCGCAACGGCTGCGCCTGCCTGGTCATCTCTCTCGTCCTGGTCGGCGGCGTAGGCGGAGTGGGCTACTTCGGCTACTCGTACTACCAGGACAAGTTCGGCCCGGCCGAGGACTACGCGGGCAGCGGCTCCGGGACCATCGAGATCGAGATCCCCAAGGGCTCGTACGGGTACGACATCGCCAACATCCTGAAGAAGCAGGGTGTGGTCAAGAGCGTCGACGCCTTCGTCTCCGCGCAGAGCGAGGACCCCAAGGGGAAGTCGATCCAGGCCGGCGTCTATCTCCTGCACGAGAAGATGTCCGCGTCCGAGGCCCTGAAGATGATGCTCGACCCGAAGAGCCAGAATCTTCTGGTGATTCCCGAGGGTTCCCGCAACGTCGCCGTCTACGCGAAGATCGACCAGAAGCTGAGCCTCAAGAAGGGCACGACGAAGGGCATCGCCACGTCGAAGAAGGCCGATCTGGGCCTGCCCGGCTGGGTGAGCAAGAACAAGGACATCAAGGACCCTCTGGAAGGATTCCTTTACCCGGCCGCATATCCGGTCACAAAGGAAACCAAGCCGGAGGCGATCCTGAAGAAGATGGTCTCGCGGTCCAACGACGAGTACAAAAAGCTCGACCTCGAAGGAACCGCCAAGAAGTACAAGCTGGACGGTCCGTGGCAGGTGCTCACCGTGGCCAGCCTGGTTCAGGCGGAAGGTCTCACGCACGATGACTTCCGCAAGATGGCCGAAGTCGTCTACAACCGTCTGAAGCCGGATAACACGGTCACGAACCGTAAGCTCGAATTCGACTCAGCGTACAACTACCTCACGAATCAGAGCGAGATCAAGATCAGGTCGAAGGATATCCGGAACAATCCGGATCCCTACAACACCTATTTCCACGCCGGTCTTCCGCCCGGCCCCGTCAGTAATCCCGGGGACGAGGCACTGCGCGCAACGCTGAATCCGACCGGCAATGGATGGATGTTCTTCATCTCGCTCGACGGGAAGAAGACCCAGTTCACCAAGACGGCCGCGGAGCACGAGCAGCTCAACCAGAAATTCAAGGAACAGCATGGTCTCGACTGACGGGCGTCACCGGGCAGCCGTCCTCGGCTCGCCCATCGCCCACTCGCTCTCCCCGGTCCTGCACCGGGCCGCGTATGCCGCACTCGGCCTCGACGACTGGTCCTACGACCGCTTCGAGATCGACGAGGCCGCGCTGCCCGGGTTCGTCGAGGGGCTGGACTCCTCCTGGGCCGGGCTCTCGCTGACCATGCCGCTCAAGCGGGCGATCATCCCCCTGCTGGACGAGATCAGCGAGACCGCCTCTTCGGTGGAGGCGGTGAACACGGTTGTTCTCACCGAGGACGGCAGGCGGGCCGGCGACAACACCGATATCCCGGGCATGATCGCCGCTCTGCGTGAGCGCGGCGTGGAGAAGGCCGAGTCCGCCGCCGTCCTCGGCGCCGGAGCCACCGCCTCCTCCGCCCTCGCCGCCCTCGCCGAGATCTGCACGGGACCGGTCACGGCCTACGTCCGGAGCCGGGAACGCGGTGACGAGATGCGCGGCTGGGGCGAACGGCTCGGCGTCGACGTCCGCGTCGCCGACTGGGCGGAGGCCGAGCAGGCCCTGCGGGCCCCGCTGGTCATCGCGACCACCCCGGCGGGTGCCACCGACGCGCTGACGGAATCGGTACCGAAGGCTCCCGGCACGCTGTTCGACGTGCTGTACGAGCCCTGGCCCACCGGACTCGCAGCCGCCTGGGCGGCCCGCGAGGGTGCAGTCGTCGGAGGTCTCGATCTCCTGGTGCACCAGGCCGTCCTCCAGGTCGAGCAGATGACGGGCCATGCGGCGGCGCCCCTGGCCGCCATGCGGCAGGCCGGGGAGCAGGCACTGGCCGCCCGCTGACCCTGCTGCCCGCGGCCGGATCCGTCCGTCTGCTGGACCAGCGGCGAGGCGGCGTCCCCGTCCGTGGGAGGATCGGGGGCGGCGGGCCAGGGCCGCGCACCCGGTCGCGCCGTTGGATTTCAGGCGCGAGCATGAGGAGCACCGTTGAGCAGGTTGCGCTGGCTGACCGCGGGGGAGTCGCACGGCCCCGCACTGGTGGCGACGCTGGAGGGTCTTCCCGCCGGTGTCCCGGTCACCACGGAGATGGTGGCGGACGCGCTCGCCCGGCGGCGGCTCGGATACGGCCGCGGCGCTCGGATGAAGTTCGAGAAGGACGAGGTCACCTTCCTCGGCGGGGTGCGGCACGGCCTGACCATGGGCTCGCCGGTCGCGGTGATGGTCGGCAACACCGAGTGGCCCAAGTGGGAGCAGGTCATGTCGGCCGACCCGGTCGACCCCGAGGTACTCGCCGCCCAGGCCCGTAACGCCCCGCTGACCCGTCCCCGGCCCGGTCACGCCGACCTCGCCGGCATGCAGAAGTACGGCTTCGACGAGGCCCGGCCGATCCTGGAGCGCGCCAGCGCCCGGGAGACCGCGGCGCGCGTCGCCCTCGGGGCCGTCGCCCGGTCGTACCTGAAGGAGACGGCCGGCATCGAGATCGTCAGCCATGTCGTCGAGCTGGCCGCCGCCAAGGCGCCCTACGGCGTCTACCCGGTCCCCGCCGACGTCGAGAAGCTCGACGCGGACCCGGTGCGCTGCCTCGACGCCACCGCGAGCAAGCAGATGGTCGCCGAGATCGACCAGGCCCACAAGGACGGCGACACCCTCGGCGGTGTGGTCGAGGTGCTGGCGTACGGAGTGCCGGTCGGCCTCGGTTCGCACGTGCACTGGGACCGCCGCCTCGACGCCCGCCTCGCCGCCGCGCTCATGGGCATCCAGGCCATCAAGGGCGTCGAGGTCGGGGACGGCTTCGATCTGGCCCGGGTGCCGGGATCGCAGGCGCACGACGAGATCCTGGTGACCGAGGACGGCATCAAGCGCGCCTCCGGCCGCGCCGGCGGCACCGAGGGCGGGCTGACCACCGGTGAGCTGCTGCGCGTGCGGGCCGCGATGAAGCCCATCGCGACCGTGCCGCGCGCCCTGGCCACCGTCGACGTGGTGACCGGTGAGCCCGCCAAGGCCCACCACCAGCGCTCCGATGTCTGTGCCGTTCCGGCCGCCGGGATCGTCGCGGAGGCGATGGTCGCGCTGGTGCTCGCGGACGCGGTCGCGGAGAAGTTCGGCGGCGACAGCGTCCCCGAGACCCACCGCAACGTGCAGTCGTACCTCGACCACCTGCAGATCCGATGAGCGCCCCGCTGGTCGTTCTGGTCGGCCCGATGGGCGTCGGCAAGTCCACCGTCGGCGAGCTGCTCGCCGGACGGCTCGGCACCACCTACCGGGACACCGACGCGGACGTCGTCGCCACGGCCGGGAAGCCGATCGCCGAGATCTTCTACGACGAGGGCGAGGAGCGGTTCCGCGAGCTGGAGAGCCGGGCCGTCCGGGACGCGGTCGCCGAGCACACGGGTGTGCTCTCGCTCGGCGGCGGCGCCGTCCTCGACGAGGCGACACGCGCGCTGCTGGCCGGCCACGCCGTCGTCTACCTCTCGATGGACGTCGACGAGGCGGTCAAGCGGGTCGGGCTGAACACCGCGCGTCCGCTGCTCGCCGTGAATCCGCGCCGGCAGTGGCGCGAACTCATGGAGGCCCGCCGCCACCTCTACACGGACGTGGCCCGCGCGGTCGTCGCGACCGACGAGCGCACACCCGACGAGGTCGCCCAGGCGGTCCTCGACGCACTGGAACTGCCGGACGCGCCGTCGTCCGGCCGGGAGAACGCAACGATGACGGATCAGGGCCCCACACGCATCCAGGTCGCCGGCAGCGCGGGCACCGACCCGTACGAGGTGGTGATCGGGAGGCAGCTCCTCGGCGAGCTGCCCACGCTCATCGGTGACCGCGTCAAGCGCGTCGCGGTCCTGCACCCCGAGGCACTCGCCGGCACCGGCGAGGCGGTCCGTCAGGACCTCGCCGACCAGGGCTACGAGGCCATCGCCATCCAGCTGCCGAACGCCGAGGAGGCCAAGACCGTCGAGGTCGCGGCGTACTGCTGGAAGGCGCTCGGCCAGACCGGCTTCACCCGCACCGACGTCATCGTCGGCGTGGGCGGCGGCGCCACCACGGACGTCGCCGGGTTCGTCGCGGCGACCTGGCTGCGCGGGGTGCGCTGGATCGCCGTACCCACCACCGTGCTCGCCATGGTGGACGCGGCCGTCGGCGGTAAGACCGGCATCAACACCGCCGAGGGCAAGAACCTCGTCGGCGCCTTCCACCCGCCGGCCGGAGTGCTCTGCGACCTCGCGGCCCTCGACTCGCTGCCGGTCAACGACTACGTCAGCGGCATGGCCGAGATCATCAAGGCCGGCTTCATCTCCGACCCGGTGATCCTCGACCTCGTCGAGGCGGACCCGCAGGGCGCCCGCACGCCCGCCGGACCGCACACCTCCGAGCTGATCGAGCGCGCCATCCGGGTCAAGGCCGAGGTCGTCTCCAGCGACCTCAAGGAGTCCGGACTGCGCGAGATCCTCAACTACGGCCACACACTGGCCCACGCGATCGAGAAGAACGAGCGCTACAAGTGGCGGCACGGCGCGGCCGTCTCGGTCGGCATGGTCTTCGCCGCCGAGCTGGGCCGCCTCGCCGGGCGCCTGGACGACGCGACCGCCGACCGGCACCGCGCCGTCCTGGAGTCCGTCGGGCTGCCGCTCACCTACCGCGGCGACCAGTGGCCCAAGCTGCTGGAGAACATGAAGGTCGACAAGAAGTCCCGCGGCGACCTCCTGCGCTTCATCGTCCTGGACGCCCTCGGCAAGCCCACCGTCCTGGAGGGGCCCGACCCGGCCGTTCTGCTCGCCGCCTACGGGGAGGTGTCCGCGTGACCCGCCGGGTCCTCGTGCTCAACGGGCCGAACCTCGGCAGGCTGGGCTCCCGCGAGCCCGATGTCTACGGAGCCACCTCGTACGCCGGTCTCGTCGACGCCTGCCGCACCCTCGGCAAGGAACTCGGCTTCGACGTCGACGTCCGGGAGACCAACGACGAGGGGGAGCTGATCCGCTGGCTCCACGAGGCAGCGGACGGTTCAATTCCGGTCGTTCTCAACCCGGGTGCCTTCACGCACTATTCGTACGGAATGCGGGACGCGGCCGCCCAGCGCACCGCCCCGCTGATCGAGGTGCACATCTCGAACCCGTACGCGCGGGAGGAATTCCGCCACAACTCCGTGGTCGCACCGGTGGCCACCGGGACCGTGGCCGGATTCGGCATCGGCTCCTACCGGCTCGCCCTGCGGGCTCTCGCGGACGAGCTGACGGACTGACCAACCGTCATACCGGACGGCCGACTTGGCCGACGGGGCACTCCGCACCGCCCCCGGCCGTTCCCTCTGTGGCGGCCGGGGACGGTACGGTTGGCCTTCCACCAGCGCCAGTTGCCTGTACGAGACGGAGTGCCACCGGATGCAGCACGCAGTGGGGGCACCGCTGCCGCCGCCCCAGGGACCCGGAACCGGGCCTGTCGGCTGGCCGCACCAGGCCCAGCACCCCGGCCACCCCGGTCCGCCGGTTCCGCCCCCGGCCGGCCCCCCGGGCCCGCCCCCGTCGAGCCCGCCCGTCCCACCGCCCCCGGCCGGCCGGCCCGCCGCGCCGCCGCAGGCACCGCCCGCCCGGCAGGGGCAGAACCAGGGCTGGAGCGGACCCGCGCCGCACCAGGCGCCGGCGCCGGTCTCCAGGGAGACCACCGGGCACATCCAGCTGCCGCCCGGCGGGCCCGTACCGCTGCCCGCACCGCCCGCCGAGCCCGGGACCGGCACCGCGACCCTCGCCGTGCTCCTGATCGGCCCCGCAGGCGCCGGGAAGACCACCGTGGCCAAGCTCTGGGCCAGCCGCCGCCGGGTCCCCACCGCCCACGTCAGCCTCGACGACGTCCGCGAGTGGGTCTGCTCCGGCTTCGCCGACCCGCAGGCGGGGTGGAACGACCAGTCGGAGGCCCAGTACCGGCTGGCCCGCCGCACCTGCGGCTTCGCCGCCCGCAACTTCCTGGCCAACGGGATCTCCTGCATCCTCGACGACGCGGTCTTCCCCGACCGCCCCGTGGTCGGCCTCGGCGGCTGGAAGCGCCACGTCGGCCCCGGACTGCTGCCCGTCGTCCTGCTGCCGGGCCTGGAGGTCGTCCTGGAGCGCAACGCCGCCCGCAGCGGCAACCGCCGGCTCTCGGACGAGGAGGTCGCCCGGATCCACGGCCGGATGGCCGGCTGGTACGGCTCCGGGCTGCCGATCATCGACAACTCGACGTACGACGTGGAGACCACCGCCCGCGTCCTGGACGACATACTCGCCCGCTCCATAGCCAGCCCCCCGGCCTGGTAGCCGCGCGGCCCGCCGTGCCCCGGTCGGGTGCGCTGACCGAGCGGGCCCGCGTCAGCGCTCGTACGCTCGATGCATGTCAGAGGTGTACGCCGTCCGCCGCGGGCTGCTCCGCGACCGGTGCGCCGCCGTCGGATCCGCGGCCGCCCTGGTCTCCCGCCCCGCCAATGTCCGCTACCTGGCGGGGGGAGCGCCCCCGGGCGCCGTGCTGCTGCTCGGCCCCGACGAGGACGTTCTGCTCTGCCCGCGCCCCCCGACCGGCGACCCGGCCGACGGGCGTACCGACGAGCAGCTCCGGGTGGACCTGCTGTCGGTCACCGGCGGCGATCCGGTGGTCGCCGCCGCGGGTCTGGCCACCTCCCGCGGTGCGGAGTCCCTGGCCGTCGAGGAGCACGATCTGACGGTGGCCCGGCACCGGGCCATGGGCGCGGTCGCTCCGAAGCTCCGGCTGGCCGACCTCGGGGTCACCGTCGAGCAACTGCGCATCGTCAAGGACGAGGAAGAGATCGGCTGTCTGCGGATCGCCGCCGAGATCACCGACCAGGCGCTCGGTGAACTCCTCGAATCGATCCTGGTCGGCCGCACCGAACGGCACCTCGCGCTGGAACTGGAGCGCCGGCTGGTGGACCACGGGGCTGACGGCCCCGCCTTCGCGACCTCCGTCGCCACCGGTCCCAACTCCGGCCGGGGCCGTCACCGGCCCTCGGACCGGAGGGTGGAGGAAGGAGATTTCCTCTCCGTCTGCCTCGGTGCGAACTACCGCGGCTACCGCTGCGAGATCGGCCGCACCTTCGTCATCGGAACGGCTCCGGCCGATTGGCAGATCGAGCTCTACGACCTGGTTTTCGCCGCTCAGAGGGCTGGACGAGAGGCACTTGTGCCCGGCGCCGCCTACCGCGACGTGGACCGCGCGGCCCGCCACCTCCTGGACTCCGCGGGCCACGGTGAGGGGCTCCCGGTCCGTACCGGGCACGGGGTGGGGCTCGAAATCGACGAGGACCCGCAACTGGCACCTGCGGCCATGGGTAAACTGGACGCTTGTGTGCCGGTCACCGTCGAACCCGGGGTCCACCTCCCGGGCCGGGGCGGGGTCCGGATCGATGACACGCTCGTCGTGCGCCCCGAGGCGGACGGCGGACCCGAGCTACTCACCATTACGACCAAGGAGCTGCTCGCGCTCTAGCGCGCATCCTCGGTCGTTCCACCAGCTTCAGTCCAGGAGATTCCGCAACCGTGGCTTCCACGAACGACCTCAAGAACGGCCTGGTGCTCAAGCTCGACGGAGGCCAGCTCTGGTCCGTCGTCGAGTTCCAGCACGTCAAGCCCGGCAAGGGCCCTGCCTTCGTGCGCACCAAGCTCAAGAACGTGCTCTCCGGCAAGGTCGTCGACAAGACGTTCAACGCCGGTGTGAAGGTCGAAACGGCCACCATTGACCGGCGCGACATGCAGTTCTCGTACATGGACGGCGAGTACTTCGTCTTCATGGACATGGACACGTACGACCAGCTGATGGTCGACCGCAAGTCCGTCGGCGCCGCCGCCAACTTCCTGATCGAGGGCTTCACCGCCTCCGTCGCGCAGCACGAGGGCGAGGTGCTCTACGTCGAGCTGCCGGCCGCCGTCGAGCTCGTCATCCAGCACACGGACCCGGGCGTCCAGGGCGACCGGTCCACCGGTGGCACCAAGCCCGCCACGCTGGAGACCGGTTACGAGATCGGTGTTCCGCTCTTCATCACGACCGGTGAGAAGATCAAGGTCGACACCCGCTCGGGCGATTACCTCGGCCGGGTGAACAGCTAACCGTGGCTGCCCGGAATACGGCCCGCAAGCGCGCCTTCCAGATCCTCTTCGAGGCCGACCAGCGCGGTGAGTCCGTGCAGACGGTCCTCGCGGACTGGGTGCGGCACTCGCGGTCCGACACCCGTCAGCCGCCGGTCACCGAGTACACGATGGAGCTCGTCGAGGGGTACGCGCAGTACGCGGACCGGATCGACGACCTCATCATCACCTATGCGGTGGACTGGGAGATCGACCGGATGCCGGTCGTCGACCGGAACATCCTGCGGCTCGGTGCGTACGAGCTGATCTGGGTGGACGCGACCCCGGACGCGGTGGTGATCGACGAGGCGGTGCAGATCGCCAAGGAGTTCTCCACCGACGACTCCCCGTCCTTCGTGAACGGCCTGCTGGCCCGTTTCAAGGACCTCAAGCCGAACCTCCGCCGGGAGCAGTAGCCGCCGGAGACGCTCAGCCGACGAAGGGCCCGCGGTCGACAGACCGGGGGCCCTTCGTCGTACTGCGCCCGCCGGCCGGGTGCGGCTCCCGGAAAACAGGAACGCCGGAGCGGCGGGGCATCCGGGAAAGGGCCCCGCCGATCCGGCGGTACGTTTCTGCGGGGGTGCTCAGCCCTCGTCGTGGGCGACCGCGCGACGCGCGTCCGCGTCGAGCACGCCCCAGCTGATCAGCTGTTCCGTGAGCACGGACGGCGACTGGTCGTAGATCACGGCGAGCGTGCGCAGGTCGTCCTGGCGGATCGAGAGCACCTTGCCGTTGTAGTCGCCGCGCTGGCTCTGGATCGTCGCCGCGTAGCGCTGCAACGGTCCGGCCTTCTCCGGCGGGACGTGGGCGAGGCGCTCCAGGTCCAGGACGAGCTTCGGCGGCGGCTCGGCGGCTCCGCCGGGCGTCGTGCCGGGCAGGAGCTCCTGCACGGGGACACCGTAGAAGTCGGCCAGCTCGGCGAGGCGCTGTACCGTCACGGCACGGTCGCCGCGCTCGTACGAGCCCACCACGACGGCCTTCCAGCGGCCCTGGGACTTCTCCTCGACGCCATGGAGGGAGAGGCCCTGCTGGGTGCGGATGGCACGGAGCTTGGCCCCGAGCTGCTTTGCGTATTCGCTGGACATAAGGCTCCCGGGACGCTGGAACATTTCGCGGCTCCGCCGCGTGGCTGGTAACTCACTGTGAGGTTACGCAGCGTTACTTGGGTGCGTCAAGCTGAAAGCTGGGGACCGGTACCTCCCGGGGGTGCGACGAGGGCCCTGCACAAGCCCTGGTAACGTGGATGACGCAATTTCGACGTCCTTTAAGATCCGTCCAGTGAGGCGGAGAAGGAGGTCCGTTTCTTATGGACGCACAGCACGACGCCACCGGCAATGCGGCACGCCCCGTTCTCGAGGCTCCCGACATCGCCCGAGTACTGACCCGCATCGCCCACGAGATCGTCGAACGCGCCAAGGGCGCCGACGACGTGGTGCTTCTCGGCATCCCGACCCGGGGCGTCTTCCTCGCCCGCCGGCTCGCCGACAAGCTCGAAGAGATCACCGGCCGCACGATGCCGGTCGGCTCCCTCGACATCACCATGTACCGCGACGACCTGCGGATGCACCCGGCACGGGCCCTGGCCCGCACCGAGATCCCCGGCGAGGGCATCGAGGGCCGCCTGGTCGTCCTCGTCGACGACGTCCTCTTCTCCGGCCGTACGATCCGCGCCGCGCTCGACGCGCTCGGGGACATCGGCCGGCCCCGCGCGGTGCAGCTCGCGGTCCTCGTCGACCGCGGACACCGCGAACTCCCGATCCGCGCCGACTACGTCGGCAAGAACCTCCCCACGTCGCTGCGGGAGACGGTCAAGGTCCAGCTCGACGAGGAGGACGGCCGCGACGCCGTGCTCCTCGGCGTCGGGCGGGCCGCCCCGGCGGTCGAGCGGTAGCTGCGCATCCGCACGGCTCACCTGCCGTACGGCGGCTTCCGCACGCCCGCACGCCTGAACCCTCCAGCCACCCGGAGAACACCCAGATGAAGCGCCACCTCATCTCGGCCGCCGACCTCACCCGCGACGACGCCGTCCTGATCCTCGACACCGCCGAGGAAATGGCCAGAGTCGCGGACCGGCCGATCAAGAAGCTCCCCACCCTGCGCGGCCGGACCGTCGTCAACCTCTTCTTCGAGGACTCGACGCGTACCCGCATCTCCTTCGAGGCGGCAGCCAAGCGGCTGTCCGCCGATGTCATCAACTTCTCCGCCAAGGGCTCCTCCGTCTCCAAGGGCGAATCGCTCAAGGACACCGCCCTGACCCTGGAGGCGATGGGCGCGGACGCCGTCGTCATCCGGCACGGCGCCTCCGGCGCCCCCTACCGCCTGGCCACCTCGGGCTGGATCGACGGCGCGGTCGTCAACGCCGGTGACGGCACCCACGAGCACCCCACCCAGGCCCTCCTGGACGCGTTCACCATGCGCCGCAGGCTGGTCGGGGCCGACGCCGGACTCGGCAAGGACCTCGACGGACGCCGGATCACGATCGTCGGCGACATCCTGCACAGCCGGGTCGCCCGCTCCAACGTCCACCTGCTGACCACCCTCGGCGCCCACGTCACCCTCGTGGCGCCGCCCACCCTGGTCCCGGTCGGCGTCGAGCACTGGCCGTGCGACGTCAGCTACAGCCTCGACAAGGTGCTGCCCGCGTCCGACGCGGTCATGATGCTCCGGGTGCAGCGTGAGCGGATGAACGCCGCGTACTTCCCAACCGAGCGGGAGTACTCCCGCCGCTACGGCCTGGGCGGCGAGCGGATGGCCAAGATGCCCGAGCACGCCATCGTCATGCACCCCGGCCCGATGGTCCGCGGCATGGAGATCACCGCAGAGGTCGCCGACTCCGACCGGTGCACGGTCGTCGAGCAGGTCGCCAACGGGGTCTCCATCCGGATGGCCGTGCTCTACCTGCTGCTGGGCGGCTCCGGACCCGCCGCCCCCTCCCACCCGTCGCCCGCCGCCCGTACCGAGGAGAACAAGTAACCATGAGCAAGATCCTTATCCGCGGCGCGAAGATCCTCGGCGGCGAGCCGGGGGACGTCCTGATCGACGGCGAGACCATCGCGGCGGTCGGCACCGGCCTCGACGCCACCGGCGCCACCGTCGTCGAGGCGGCGGGCCAGGTCCTGCTGCCCGGCCTGGTCGACCTCCACACCCACCTGCGCGAGCCCGGCCGGGAGGACTCCGAGACCGTCCTGACCGGCACCAGGGCCGCTGCGGTCGGCGGCTTCACCGCCGTGCACGCCATGGCCAACACCTTCCCGGTCGCCGACACCGCCGGCGTCGTCGAGCAGGTCTGGCGGCTCGGCAGGGAATCCGGCTACTGCGACGTGCAGCCCATCGGCGCCGTCACCGTCGGCCTGGAGGGCAAGCAGCTCGCCGAACTCGGCGCCATGCACGATTCGGCCGCCGGAGTGAAGGTCTTCTCCGACGACGGCAAGTGCGTCGACGACGCGGTGATCATGCGCCGCGCCCTGGAGTACGTGAAGGCGTTCGACGGAGTCGTCGCCCAGCACGCCCAGGAGCCCCGCCTCACCGAGGGCGCCCAGATGAACGAGGGCATCGTCTCGGCCGAGCTCGGCCTCGGCGGCTGGCCCGCGGTCGCCGAGGAGTCGATCATCGCCCGCGATGTGCTGCTCGCCGCCCACGTCGGCTCCCGGGTGCACATCTGCCACCTGTCGACCGCCGGATCCGTCGAGATCGTCCGCTGGGCCAAGTCCAAGGGCTGGAACGTCACCGCCGAGGTCACCCCGCACCACCTGCTCCTCACCGACGAGCTCGTACGGTCCTACAACCCGGTCTACAAGGTGAACCCGCCGCTGCGCACCGAGGCCGACGTCCTGGCCCTGCGCGAGGCCCTCGCCGACGGCACCATCGACTGCGTCGCCACCGACCACGCCCCGCACCCGCACGAGGACAAGGACTGCGAGTGGGCCGCGGCCGCCATGGGCATGGTGGGCCTGGAGACCGCGCTCTCCGTGGTCCAGCAGACGATGGTCGAGACCGGACTCCTCGACTGGGCCGGCGTCGCCGACCGGATGTCGCTGCGCCCGGCCGCCATCGGCCGGCTGGACGGCCACGGCCGCCCCGTCGCCGCGGGCGAGCCCGCCAACCTCACGCTGGTCGATCCGGCATACCGTGGGGCGGTGGACCCCGCGGGCTTCGCCTCCCGCAGCCGCAACACTCCGTACGAGGGGCGCGAGCTGCCGGGCCGAGTGACGCACACCTTCCTGCGGGGCCGTGCCACGGTCGTCGACGGGAAGCTCGCGTGACAACACTCAGCCCCAAGCATCAGCTGTACCAACTGGCCGCCGAGCAGAAGTCGGCGGAGGTGACCGACTGGTCCGCCCGGATCAGCTGGGTGATCGGACTGGCCGTCCTCGTCGCCTTCGTCTACTGGCTGATGCGCCAGGGATGGAAGTGGCGCGGCAGCCTCCAGTCCGGACTGTCCGACCTCGCGGCCCGCCCGGACGGCTTCGCGGACGGCGAGAAGCTGCTCACCCTGACCGGGCGCTACCACGCCTCGACGACGGCCGGGCAGTGGCTCGACCGCATCGTCGCCCACGGCCTCGGCACCCGCAGCCGCGTCGAGCTCACCCTCACCGAGCAGGGCCTCGACGTCGTACGGCCCGGCGCGGCGGACTTCTTCGTCCCCGCCGCCGACCTGCGCGCGGCCCGTACCGACAAGGCACTCGCGGGCAAGGTCCTCCCCGAGGGGGGCCTGCTGATCATCACCTGGGCGCTCGGCGACCAGCTGATCGACTCCGGATTCCGCTCCGACCACGCGGCCGAACACCCTGCCTGGGTCGAGGCCGTCAACCACCTCACCAGCTCTACGGAAGGCACCGCACGATGACGATCTCCACCCGGGGAGCCGCCAAAGCTCCCGCCGTACTCGTCCTGGAGGACGGCCGCGCCTTCCGCGGCCGCGCCTACGGGGCTGTGGGGGAGACCTTCGGCGAGGCGGTGTTCTCCACCGGCATGACCGGCTACCAGGAGACGCTGACCGACCCCTCGTACCACCGCCAGGTCGTCGTGATGACCGCCCCGCACGTCGGCAACACCGGTGTGAACGACGAGGACCCCGAGTCGAAGCGGATCTGGGTCGCCGGCTACGTCGTGCGCGACCCCGCCCGGGTGCCCTCCAACTGGCGCTCGCGGCGCTCGCTCGACGAGGAGCTCACGACCCAGGGCGTCGTCGGCATCAGCGGCATCGACACCCGCGCCCTCACCCGCCACCTGCGCGAGCGCGGCGCGATGCGCGTCGGCATCTTCTCCGGCGACGCACTCGCCGACGAGGACACCCTCCTCGCCAGGGTGCGCCGGGCCCCCGAGATGACGGGCGCCGACCTCTCCGCCGAGGTCGCCACCAAGGAGGCCTACGTCGTCCCCGCGATCGGCACCAAGAAGTTCACCGTCGCCGCGGTCGACCTCGGCATCAAGGGCATGACCCCGCACCGGATGGCCGAGCGCGGCATCGAGGTGCACGTCCTGCCCGCCACCGCCACCCTGGAGGAGGTGTACGCGGTCAACCCCGACGGCGTCTTCTTCTCCAACGGCCCCGGCGACCCGTCCACCGCGGACCACCCGGTCTCCGTCATGCGGGGCGTCCTGGAGCGCAGGACCCCGCTCTTCGGCATCTGCTTCGGCAACCAGATCCTGGGCCGCGCGCTCGGCTTCGGCACGTACAAGCTGAAGTACGGCCACCGCGGCATCAACCAGCCCGTGCAGGACCGTTCGACCGGCAAGGTCGAGGTCACCGCGCACAACCACGGGTTCGCCGTCGACGCCCCGCTCGACCAGGTCTCCGACACCGCCTACGGGCGGGCCGAGGTCTCCCACGTCTGCCTGAACGACCAGGTCGTCGAGGGTCTCCAGCTCCTCGACCGGCCGGCCTTCAGCGTCCAGTACCACCCCGAGGCGGCCGCCGGCCCGCACGACGCCGCGTACCTCTTCGACCGCTTCGTATCCCTGATGGAGGGCCAGCGTGCCTAAGCGCTCCGATATCCAGTCCGTCCTGGTCATCGGCTCCGGTCCGATCGTCATCGGCCAGGCCGCCGAGTTCGACTACTCCGGCACCCAGGCCTGCCGCGTCCTCAAGGCCGAGGGCCTGCGCGTCATCCTGGTGAACTCCAACCCGGCGACGATCATGACCGACCCGGAGATCGCCGACGCCACCTACGTCGAGCCGATCACCCCCGAGTTCGTCGAGAAGATCATCGCCAAGGAGCGCCCCGACACGCTCCTGCCCACCCTGGGCGGCCAGACCGCGCTGAACACCGCGATCTCCATGCACGAGAACGGTGTCCTGGAGAAGTACGGCGTCGAGCTCATCGGCGCCAACGTCGAGGCCATCAACAAGGGCGAGGACCGCGAACTCTTCAAGGGCGTCGTCGAAGCGGTCAAGGCGAAGATCGGCTACGGCGAGTCCGCCCGCTCCGTCATCTGCCACTCCATGGACGACATCATCAAGGGCGTCGACACCCTCGGGGGCTACCCCGTCGTCGTCCGCCCCTCCTTCACGATGGGCGGCGCCGGCTCCGGCTTCGCCCACGACGAGGAGGAGCTGCGCCGCATCGCCGGACAGGGCCTCACGCTCTCCCCGACCACCGAGGTGCTCCTGGAGGAGTCCATCCTCGGCTGGAAGGAGTACGAGCTGGAGCTGATGCGCGACAAGAACGACAACGTCGTGGTCGTCTGTTCCATCGAGAACTTCGACCCGATGGGCGTCCACACGGGCGACTCCATCACCGTCGCCCCGTCGATGACCCTCACCGACCGCGAGTACCAGCGGCTGCGCGACATCGGCATCGCGATCATCCGCGAGGTCGGCGTCGACACCGGCGGCTGCAACATCCAGTTCGCCATCGACCCGGTCGACGGCCGGGTCATCGTGATCGAGATGAACCCGCGCGTCTCCCGCTCCTCGGCACTGGCGTCGAAGGCCACCGGCTTCCCGATCGCCAAGATCGCCGCCAAGCTGGCCGTCGGCTACACGCTCGACGAGATCCCCAACGACATCACCGAGAAGACCCCGGCCTCCTTCGAGCCGACCCTCGACTACGTCGTGGTCAAGGCCCCGCGCTTCGCCTTCGAGAAGTTCCCCTCCGCCGACTCCACTCTCACCACCACCATGAAGTCGGTGGGCGAGGCCATGGCGATCGGCCGGAACTTCACCGAGGCGCTGCAGAAGGCACTGCGCTCCCTGGAGAAGAAGGGCTCGCAGTTCACCTTCACCGGCGAGCCCGGCGACAAGGCGGAGCTGCTGGCCGAGGCGGTCCGCCCGACCGACGGCCGGATCAACACCGTCATGCAGGCGATCCGGGCCGGTGCCACCCAGGAGGAGGTCTTCGACGCCACGAGGATCGACCCCTGGTTCGTCGACCAGCTCTTCCTGATCAAGGAGATCGCCGACGAGCTGGCCGCCGCCGACAAGCTCCAGCCCGAACTGCTGGCCGACGCCAAGCGGCACGGCTTCTCGGACGCCCAGATCGCCGGGATCCGCGGCCTGCGCGAGGACGTCGTCCGCGAGGTGCGGCACGCGCTCGGTATCCGCCCGGTCTACAAGACGGTCGACACCTGCGCCGCCGAGTTCGCCGCGAAGACCCCGTACTTCTACTCCTCCTACGACGAGGAGAGCGAGGTCGCGCCCCGCACCAAGCCCGCGGTGATCATCCTCGGCTCCGGCCCCAACCGCATCGGCCAGGGCATCGAGTTCGACTACTCCTGCGTCCACGCCTCCTTCGCGCTGAGCGACGCGGGCTACGAGACCGTGATGGTCAACTGCAACCCGGAGACCGTCTCCACGGACTACGACACCTCCGACCGCCTCTACTTCGAGCCGCTCACGCTGGAAGACGTGCTGGAGATCGTGCACGCGGAGTCCCTCGCGGGCCCGATCGCGGGTGTCATCGTGCAGCTCGGCGGCCAGACCCCGCTCGGCCTGGCCCAGGCGCTCAAGGACAACGGCGTGCCCGTCGTCGGCACCCCGCCGGAGGCGATCCACGCCGCCGAGGACCGCGGCGCCTTCGGCCAGGTGCTGGCCGAGGCCGGTCTGCCCGCCCCCAAGCACGGCACCGCCACCACCTTCGCCGGGGCCAAGGCCATCGCCGACGAGATCGGCTACCCCGTCCTCGTACGTCCCTCGTACGTGCTCGGCGGCCGCGGCATGGAGATCGTGTACGACGAGACCCGGCTCGCCTCGTACATCTCCGAGTCCACCGAGATCAGCCCCACCCGGCCGGTCCTGGTCGACCGCTTCCTCGACGACGCGATCGAGATCGACGTCGACGCGCTCTACGACGGCACCGAGCTCTACCTCGGCGGCGTCATGGAGCACATCGAGGAGGCCGGCATCCACTCCGGGGACTCCGCCTGCGCACTGCCCCCGATCACCCTCGGCGGCTACGACATCAAGCGGCTGCGCGCCTCCACCGAGGGCATCGCCAAGGGCGTCGGCGTACGCGGACTGATCAACATCCAGTTCGCGCTCTCCGGAGACATCCTCTACGTCCTGGAGGCCAACCCGCGCGCCTCGCGCACCGTCCCCTTCACCTCGAAGGCGACCGCGGTCCCGCTCGCCAAGGCCGCCGCCCGGATCTCGCTGGGCGCGACCGTCGCGGAGCTGCGCGAGGAGGGACTGCTGCCCCGGCACGGCGACGGCGGCACGCTGCCGCTCGACGCGCCGATCTCCGTCAAGGAGGCCGTCATGCCGTGGTCGCGCTTCCGCGACATCCACGGCCGCGGCGTCGACACGGTCCTCGGCCCGGAGATGCGCTCCACCGGCGAGGTCATGGGCATCGACTCGGTCTTCGGCACGGCGTACGCCAAGTCGCAGGCCGGCGCGTACGGCCCGCTGCCCACCACCGGCCGCGCCTTCATCTCGGTTGCCAACCGCGACAAGCGCTCGATGATCTTCCCGGCCCGCGAGCTGGTCGCCCACGGCTTCGAGCTGATGGCCACCTCCGGCACCGCGGAGGTGCTCAAGCGCAACGGCATCAACGCCCGCGTCGTGCGCAAGCAGTCCGAGGGCGAGGGCCCCAACGGTGAGAAGACCATCGTCCAGCTGATCCACGACGGCGAGGTCGACCTCATCGTCAACACGCCGTACGGAACCGGCGGCCGGCTCGACGGCTACGAGATCCGTACCGCGGCCGTCGCCCGGTCCGTACCGTGCCTGACCACGGTCCAGGCGCTCGCCGCGGCGGTCCAGGGCATCGACGCCCTCAACCACGGCGACGTGGGCGTCCGTTCCCTCCAGGAACACGCGGAACGCCTGACCGCGGCCCGCGACTAGAGCCCAGCAGGGGGACACCGGAAACGGTGTCCCCCTCTTCGTGAGAACACCGAGGACACCCCCGATGTACAGACTCTTCTTCCAGCTGGTCTTCAAGCGCATGGACCCGGAGCAGGCCCACCACGCCGCGTTCCGGTGGATCCGCCTCGCCGCCCGCGTCCCCGTCCTGCGCACCTTCGTCGCCGCCGCGCTCGCCCCCCGCCACCAGGAGCTGCGCACCGAGGCCCTCGGCCTGCGGATGCACGGCCCCTTCGGCCTCGCCGCCGGCTTCGACAAGAACGCCGTCGCGATCGACGGCATGGCGATGCTCGGCTTCGACCACATCGAGATCGGCACGGTCACCGGCGAGCCGCAGCCCGGGAACCCCAGGAAGCGGCTGTTCCGCCTGGTCGCGGACCGCGCGCTGATCAACCGCATGGGCTTCAACAACGAGGGCTCGGCCGCCGTCGCGGAGCGGCTGGCCGCCCGCGTGCCGGTCTTCCGGACCACGGTCGGCGTCAACATCGGCAAGACCAAGGCCGTCCCCGAGGCCGAGGCCGCCGCCGACTACGTGAAGTCCACCGAGCGGCTCGCCGCCCACGCCGACTACCTCGTCGTCAACGTCTCCTCGCCGAACACGCCGGGCCTGCGCAACCTCCAGGCCACCGAGTCGCTGCGCCCGCTGCTGTCCGCCGTGCGCGAGGCCGCCGACCGGACCGTCACCGGACGCCGGGTCCCGCTGCTCGTCAAGATCGCCCCCGACCTCGCGGACGAGGACATCGACGCGGTCGCCGACCTCGCGGTCGAGCTGGGCCTGGACGGCATCATCGCCACCAACACCACCATCGCCCGCGACAGCCTGGGCCTGAAGTCCTCGCCGACCCTGACCGGGGAGACCGGCGGGCTCTCCGGCGCACCCCTCAAGGAACGCTCCCTGGAGGTCGTGGGCCGCCTCTACGCGCGCGTGGGCGACCGGATCACCCTGGTGGGCGTCGGAGGCATCGAGAACGCCGAGGACGCCTGGCAGCGCATCCTCGCCGGCGCCACGCTCGTACAGGGCTACAGCGCCTTCATCTACGAGGGCCCGTTCTACGCACGCGCGATCCACAAGGGCCTGGCCGCGCGGCTGGCCGCCTCCCCGTACGCCACCCTCGCCGACGCCGTCGGCGCCGAAACCAGGAAGGCCGCCCGATGACCCAGGAACCCTTCGGCGCACGGCTGCGCCGGGCCATGGACACCCGTGGCCCGCTCTGCGTCGGCATCGATCCGCACGCCTCCCTGCTCAGCTCCTGGGGGCTGAACGACGACGTGGCGGGCCTGGAGCGCTTCACCCGTACGGTCGTGGAGGCACTGGCCGGCCGGGTCGCCGTCCTCAAGCCGCAGTCGGCGTTCTTCGAGCGCTTCGGCTCGCGCGGCATCGCCGTCCTGGAGAAGGCCGTCGCGGAGGCCAGGGAGGCCGGCGCACTGGTCCTGATGGACGCCAAGCGCGGTGACATCGGCTCCACCATGGGCGCCTACGCCGCCACCTACCTCGACAAGGACTCGCCGCTGTTCTCCGACGCGGTCACCGTCTCGCCGTACCTCGGCTTCGGCTCGCTGCGGCCGGCGCTCGACGCGGCCGCGCTCTCCGGTTCCGGGGTCTTCGTGCTCGCCCTCACCTCCAACCCGGAGGGCGCGGAGGTGCAGCGCGCCACCGCGGCCGACGGCCGCTCGCTGGCCCAGCTGATGCTCGACCACATGGCGGCCGAGAACGAGGGGGCCACGCCGCTCGGCTCGGTCGGCGCGGTGGTCGGGGCCACGCTCGGCGACGCGGGCGTGGACCTCGCGATCAACGGTCCGCTGCTCGCGCCCGGCATCGGCGCACAGGGCGCGACCCCCGCGGATCTGCCGGGGGTCTTCGGTGACGCGGTGGGCCATGTGCTGCCCAGCGTGAGCCGGGGCGTGCTGCGCCACGGTCCGGACGCGGCAGGGCTGCGCGAAGCCGCCGAGCGGTTCGCGGACGAGGTCCGCGCGGCCGTCTCGGACGGCTGACCATCCCACGTAACAGCGTGTTGACGTAATCCTGACCAAAAATCTCGGCTGTTATGCCTGGAATGTCCCGGTCGGGAAAGGCTGACCAGGACTTTTAGTCTGTTCTCGCTGACTCCGGCGGCCCTGGCCGCTAGTCTCCGTCGAGAGCCAACGCGCACAGGTTGTTCGTTGCTCACCAGGTGAGGGGCGATCCAGTTGCCTCACCGGTCCGTATCCGACAGATCGACATCCGAGGTGACGTAGGCGTGGCTCTTCCGCCCCTTACCCCTGAACAGCGCGCAGCCGCGCTCGAAAAGGCCGCCGCGGCTCGCCGGGAGCGGGCCGAGGTCAAGAATCGACTCAAGCACTCCGGCGCCTCCCTCCACGAGGTCATCAAGTCGGGCCAGGAGAACGACGTCATCGGGAAGATGAAGGTCTCCGCCCTGCTCGAGTCCCTGCCCGGCGTGGGCAAGGTCCGCGCCAAGCAGATCATGGAGCGGCTCGGCATCTCCGAGAGCCGCCGGGTCCGGGGTCTTGGCTCCAACCAGATCGCATCCCTGGAGCGTGAGTTCGGCGGCAGCGCCGCCTGACGTTCTCAGGCACTCCTGAGAACCTGGATAATCGCTCCATGGCTGCAACATCCCGGGGGACGTCCCCCGCACCCCCGGACGTACGTCCGCGGCTGACCGTGCTCTCCGGCCCCTCGGGGGTCGGCAAGAGCACGGTCGTCGCGCATATGCGCAAGGTCCACCCCGAGGTATGGCTCTCGGTGTCGGCGACGACCCGCAAGCCCCGCCCCGGTGAACGCAACGGAGTCCACTACTTCTTCGTGGACAACGAGGAGTTCGACAAGCTGATCGCCAACGGCGAGCTGCTGGAGTGGGCCGAGTTCGCCGGCAACCGCTACGGCACGCCGCGCCGCGCCGTGCAGGAGCGGCTGGAGGCGGGTGAGCCGGTGCTGCTGGAGATCGACCTCCAGGGTGCCCGGCTCGTCAGGCAGTCGATGGCCGACGCCCAGCTGGTCTTCCTGGCGCCGCCGAGCTGGGACGAGCTGGTCCGCCGGCTCACCGGCCGCGGCACCGAGGCGCCCGAGGTGATCGAGCGCCGTCTCGGCGCGGCCAAGATCGAACTGGCTGCCGAATCCGAGTTCGATACGACGCTTGTCAATACCTCCGTCGAGGATGTGGCACGTGAGCTGCTAGCCTTGATGCTGGAGGCTTCCGGCCACCGTGCCGCCGGCGACTGAACGAACGCGTCGCACCGACACGGGACCGCACCACACAGCCCCTGACTGTCAAAGATTTCTTTGATCTTCACCCCCTTCGGAAGGCAGAGAGTGTCCTCTTCCATCACCACGCCCGAGGGCATCATCAACCCGCCGATTGATGAGCTCCTCGAAGCAACCGACTCGAAGTACAGCCTCGTGATCTACGCCGCCAAGCGCGCGCGCCAGATCAACGCGTACTACTCGCAGCTCGGTGAGGGACTCCTCGAGTACGTCGGCCCGCTCGTCGACACCCACGTGCACGAGAAGCCGCTCTCGATCGCACTCCGCGAGATCAACGCGGGCCTGCTCACCTCCGAGGCCATCGAGGGCCCCGCGCAGTAAGCAGGAAAACGCACCTTCACCACAGGCCCGGCGGTCTCCACCGCCGGGCCTGTGGTGTGTCCCGGGGCGGCAGGCCGGCGTCCGCGACGGTGAGGCAGCATGGGGGCGTACGGGGCCGAGTACGTATCCGAGTGCGGGGAGACGCAGTGGAGAAGCCGAAGGTCGTTCTGGGCGTCAGCGGGGGCATCGCCGCCTACAAGGCGTGCGAGCTGCTGCGGCGGCTGACCGAGTCCGGCCACGACGTACGGGTCGTGCCGACCGAGTCGTCGCTCCACTTCGTGGGCGCGGCCACCTGGTCGGCGCTCTCCGGCCACCCGGTGTCGACCGAGGTCTGGAACGACGTCCACGAGGTCCCGCACGTACGGATCGGGCAGCACGCCGACCTCGTCGTCGTCGCCCCCGCCACCGCCGACCTGCTGGCGAAGGCCGCCCACGGGCTCGCCGACGACCTGCTCACCAACACGCTGCTCACCGCGCGCTGTCCGGTCGTCTTCGCGCCCGCCATGCACACCGAGATGTGGGAGCACCCGGCCACCCGGGAGAACGTCGCCACCCTGCGCCGCCGGGGCGCCCTCGTCATCGAGCCCGCCGTCGGCCGGCTCACCGGCGTCGACACCGGCAAGGGCAGGCTGCCGGACCCGGCGGAGATCTTCGAGGTCTGCCGCCGCGTGCTGGCCCGCGGCCCGGTCGCCCCCGACCTGGTGGGCCGCCATGTGGTCATCAGCGCGGGCGGCACCCGGGAACCGCTCGACCCGGTCCGGTACCTCGGCAACCGCTCCTCCGGGAAGCAGGGGTACGCGCTCGCCCGCACCGCGGTCGCCCGCGGCGCGCGGGTCACGCTCATCGAGGCCAACACCGGCCTGCCCGACCCCTCCGGGGCCGATGTCGTCCGGGCCGGGACCGCGATGCAGCTGCGCGAGGCCGTGCTGAAGGCGGCGGCGGACGCGGACGTCGTGGTGATGGCGGCGGCGGTGGCCGACTTCCGCCCGGCCGAGTACGCCACGGGGAAGATCAAGAAGAAGGACGGCCAGGAGCCCGCCCCGATCACGCTCGTCCGCAACCCGGACATCCTCGCCGAGGTCGCCGCGCGGCGCGCCCACCCGGAACAGATCGTGGTCGGGTTCGCGGCCGAGACCGACAACGTCCTGGCCAACGGGCGCGAGAAGCTCCGCCGCAAGGGCTGCGACCTCCTGGTGGTCAACGAGGTGGGGGAGCGCAGGACCTTCGGCTCGGAGGAGAACGAAGCGGTGGTGCTCGCGGCCGACGGCGGCGAGACCCCGGTGCCGTTCGGGCCCAAGGAGGCGCTCGCCGACACGGTCTGGGACCTCGTGTCGCCGCGTCTTGGATGAATTTCCCGTGTCCTCGCCCGGCGGGTCGGAACCCTTGGGAAACAGGGCTCCGACCGGGCTTTCCGGCGCCGCCGGAAGGCATCCGGGCCGCCGTGCCGCATGTCACAGAACTCCCAAAGGGCGAGACACGTTGTCCGACAGCCGGAGCCGACCGATAAACTGGTCCCGGACCTTACCGGGCGCAGCTCCCGGGCCGTCCGCCAAATGATCAGCCAGCAGCCGCTGCAACCCCAGGGAGCGATGTGTCCCGCCGTCTCTTCACCTCGGAGTCCGTTACCGAGGGTCACCCCGACAAGATCGCTGACCAGATCAGCGACACCATTCTCGACGCACTTCTCCGCGAGGACCCGACGTCACGTGTCGCCGTCGAGACCTTGATCACCACAGGTCAGGTGCATGTTGCGGGTGAGGTCACGACCAAGGCCTACGCCCCGATCGCCCAGCTGGTGCGCGACAAGATCCTCGAAATCGGTTACGACTCCTCCAAGAAGGGCTTCGACGGCGCCTCCTGCGGCGTCTCGGTGTCCATCGGCGCGCAGTCGCCCGACATCGCGCAGGGAGTCGACACCGCCTACGAGAAGCGGGTCGAGGGCGACGAGGACGAACTCGACAAGCAGGGCGCCGGCGACCAGGGCCTGATGTTCGGGTACGCCTGCGACGAGACGCCCGAGCTGATGCCGCTGCCGATCCACCTCGCGCACCGGCTGTCCCGCCGGCTGTCCGAGGTCCGCAAGAACGGGACCATCCCGTACCTGCGTCCCGACGGCAAGACCCAGGTGACCATCGAGTACGACGGCGACAAGGCCGTCCGTCTCGACACGGTCGTCGTCTCCTCGCAGCACGCCAGCGACATCGACCTCGACTCGCTCCTCGCGCCCGACATCCGCGAGTTCGTCGTCGAGCACGTGCTCGCCCAGCTGATCGAGGACGGCATCAAGCTGGACACCGAGGGCTACCGCCTGCTGGTCAACCCGACCGGACGCTTCGAGATCGGCGGCCCGATGGGCGACGCCGGTCTGACCGGCCGCAAGATCATCATCGACACCTACGGCGGCATGGCCCGGCACGGCGGCGGTGCCTTCTCCGGCAAGGACCCGTCGAAGGTGGACCGCTCGGCCGCGTACGCGATGCGCTGGGTCGCCAAGAACGTCGTCGCCGCGGGCCTCGCGGCCCGTTGCGAGGTCCAGGTCGCCTACGCGATCGGCAAGGCCGAGCCGGTGGGCCTCTTCGTCGAGACCTTCGGCACCGCGGTGATCGAGACCGAGAAGATCGAGCACGCCATCGGCGTGGTCTTCGACCTCCGCCCGGCCGCGATCATCCGGGACCTCGACCTGCTCCGCCCGATCTACGCCCAGACCGCCGCGTACGGCCACTTCGGCCGCGAGCTTCCCGACTTCACGTGGGAACGCACGGACCGGGTGGACGCACTGCGCAGGGCCGCGGGCCTGTAGGTCCGCGGTCGGCGCCCCCGGGGGCGCACTTTTCCGCCGGAGCCCGGACACCTCATCGGTGTCCGGGCTCCGGTGTTTCTCCCCGCCGGAACGGGCGGGCTCGGCGCGGGGCCGGAGCGGTCGGCACCGCGCACTGTCAGTGGCATCTGGTAGGAATTTGGCTGTGAGCAGCGACAACGAGCGGTCCGACGAGCCCGGCACCGGGGCGCCGGAGCAGCTTGCGCTGATTCGGGAGACGGTGCGCCAGGCCAAGGTGCCCCGGGCCAAACCACGGACCTGGCGCGGGGCCGCCCTCGCCGCCGAACTGCCCGTCGCCCGTGTCCTGGTGAACAAGGGCGCGCTCCATCTCGACCAGTACTTCGACTACGCCGTCCCCGAGGAGCTCGACGCCGACGCGCAGCCCGGAGTGCGGGTGCGGGTGCGCTTCGGTGCAGGCGGACGCAATGTCCGGGGCGGGCGGCGCGAGGGCGGCGGGCTGATCGACGGATTCCTGGTCGAGCGGCTGGCCGAGTCCGACTACAGCGGCGCACTGGCCGCGCTCGCCTCCGTCGTGTCGCCCGAACCCGTCCTCGGGCCGGAGCTGCTCGGCCTCGCGCGGGCCGTCGCCGACCGGTACGCGGGCAGCCTCGCGGACGTCCTCCAGCTCGCGGTCCCGCCGAGGAACGCACGGGCCGAGTCCAGACCCTCTCCCGAACCGCTGCCGCCGCCCCCGGCGCCCTCGCCCGGCACCTGGGCGCGGTACGGGCAGGGCGCGGCGTTCCTGGAGGCGCTCGCCTCGGGCGGCGCGCCCAGGGCCGTGTGGACCGCGCTGCCGGGTCCGCACTGGCCGGAGGAGATCGCCAGGGCCGTCGCCGCGACCCTCGCGTCGGGGCGCGGCGCACTGGTCGTCGTCCCCGACGGACGGACCGCGGGGCGGGTCGACGCCGCACTCTCCGGGATCCTCGACGAGGGCCGCCACGCCCTGCTGACCGCCGACTCGGGGCCCGAGAAGCGGTACCGGGAGTGGCTCGCCGTACGGCGCGGGTCCGTCCGGGCGGTGGTCGGGACGCGGGCCGCGATGTTCGCCCCGGTCGCCGACCTCGGCCTGGTCGCCGTCTGGGACGACGGCGACTCCAGCCACAGCGACGACAACGCCCCCTTCCCGCACGTCCGCGAGGTCCTCGAACTACGGGCCGCGCACAGCAGGTGCGCCTTCCTGCTCGGCGGTACGAACTGCACCGTGGAGGCCGCCCAACTGGTGGAGAGCGGCTGGGCACTGCCGCTGCGCGCCGACCGGGAGCAGACGCGGATCGCTGCGCCCCTGGTGCGCACCGTCGGCGACGGCGAACTCGCGCGGGACGGCGCCGCCCGGTCCGCGAGGCTGCCCAGCCTCGCGTGGCAGACCGTGCGGGACGGACTGCGCAGCGGCCCGGTGCTCGTGCAGGTGCCGCGTCGCGGGTACGCCCCGCGGCTGGCCTGCGAGCGCTGCCGGGAGCCCGCGCGGTGCCTGCACTGCGCCGGGCCGCTGGAGGCGCCCGACCAGCAGGACCTGAACTGCGCCTGGTGCGGCCGGGCCGAGACGTCCTGGCACTGTGTCGCCTGTGGGGCCCGCCGGCTGCGCGCGCAGATCGTCGGCGCCCGCCGGACGGCGGAGGAGCTGGGCCGGGCGTTTCCCGCCGTGCCGGTGCGGACCTCCGGGCGCGACCATGTGCTGGACTCCGTACCGGACCAGCCCGCGCTCGTGGTCAGTACCCCGGGCGCCGAACCGGTGGCCGAGGGCGGGTACGCGGCGGCGCTGCTGCTGGACGGCTGGGCGATGGTCGGCCGCCCCGACCTGCGGGCCGGGGAGGAGGCGCTGCGCCGCTGGACGGCCGCCGCCGCGCTGGTACGGGGGCAGCCCGAGGGCGGCACGGTGGTGATCGTCGCCGAGCCGACGCTGCGTCCGGTGCAGGCCCTGGTGCGCTGGGACCCGGTCGGGCACGCGCGCCGAGAGCTCGCGGAACGGGCCGAGCTGGGCTTTCCGCCGGTGTCCCGGATGGCTTCGGTGACGGGAGAGCCGCAGGCACTCGCCGCGTTCCTGGCCGCCGCGCAACTCCCGCCGGACGCGGAGGTGCTCGGTCCGGTGCCGGTCCCCGGCAGTGAGCCGGGACGGCCCCGCAGGCCCTTCGACGCACCGCCGGGGGAGACCTGGGAGCGGGCCCTGGTCCGGGTGCGTCCGGGCAGCGGAGCGGCGCTCGCGGCCGCGCTGAAGGCGGCGCAGTCGGCGCGGATGTCGCGGGGCGGCGGGGGCGTGGTGCGGATCCGGGTGGATCCGCCGGACATCGGCTGACGGCGCAGGCGGACGGGCCGGGGCCGCGTTGGCGCGGGACGGCTGTGCCCCGCCGGGAAGCGACGGGGCACAGCCGGACGGCGTCAGCCGTTGCGCGGGCCGGGGAAGGCCCCCGGGCGCAGGTCGTCGCGCAGGGACGGGCGGTCCGCCGACGGCTGCGGGGGCATCGAGCGCGCGGCCGGCACCGCGGGCAGCGCGGGAGCGGCGGGGGAGCCGGGAACCGCCGGCACCGGCCGCTGCACCACGGGCTCGGCGGCCTCGGCCGCCAACGGCTGGGGGGTGGCACGCCGTGTGCCGTAGCGGCGGTGGACCGCCTGCTTGGTGACTCCCAGCGCGGATCCCACCGCGTCCCAGGAGAAGCCCAGCGAACGGTCGAAGTCCACTGCCGCCGTCACCAGGGTCTCGACACTGTCCCGCAGTTCCTGCGCCAGCCTGACGGTGGGGGCCGGGGCCCTGCCGTAGACGACGAAGCCCGCGGACGGGCCGGAGCGGCGCGGACGGTAGACGTTGCCCAGTTGGGCGGTGAGGGTGCGCAGCGCGTCCACCTGCCGCCGGACCCGCTCGATGTCCCGCACCAGAAGATGCAGGCTGGCCCGCGCTTGGGCGTCGTGGGTTGCGTGGTCGGCCATGAAGAAGCCTCTCGAACCGGCGTTGAAAGGGATCGGGCCGCACCGTGGCGGCTCGCTTCGGTCAATCTCTCTTGACCAACGCCTCAGCCGGGGATGTGGTCACGCTCCGGGGGCGTATACGCCCCTGCGAGGGGCGCGCAATGGCGCGTACGCCCCCCGGCCGCCGGGCCCATAGACTTGTGCGTTGCTCGTCACCGTAACGTTTCGGCCTGAGAGGCAGTCAGCCACCCATGAAGCTCGTCTTCGCAGGCACCCCCGAGGTAGCCGTACCCGCACTCGACGCCCTGATCGCCTCCGGCCGGCACGAGGTCGCCGCCGTCGTGACCCGGCCCGACGCACCCGCGGGACGCGGCCGCCGGCTGGTCGCCAGTCCCGTCGCCGAACGGGCCGAGGAGGCCGGGATCGAGGTCCTCAAGCCGGCCAGGCCACGGGACGAGGACTTCCTGGCGCGGCTGCGGGAGATCGCCCCGGACTGCTGCCCGGTCGTCGCCTACGGGGCGCTGCTGCCCAGAACCGCGCTCGACGTGCCCGCCCGAGGCTGGGTCAACCTCCACTTCTCGCTGCTCCCCGCCTGGCGCGGCGCCGCACCCGTGCAGCACGCCGTCATGGCGGGCGACGAGGTGACGGGCGCCTCCACCTTCCTGATCGAGGAAGGGCTGGACTCCGGTCCCGTGTACGGCGTCCTCACCGAGGAGGTCCGGCCCACCGACACCAGCGGTGATCTGCTGACCCGGCTGGCGTTCGCCGGGGCCGGGCTGCTCGCCGCCACCATGGACGGCATCGAGGACGGCACCCTGCACGCCGTACCGCAGCCCGACAGCGGAATCACCCTCGCGCCGAAGATCACCGTCGAGGACGCCCAGGTCCAGTGGTCGGCGCCCGCGCTGCGCGTCGACCGGGTGGTCCGCGGCTGCACCCCCGCCCCCGGCGCCTGGACCCTCTTCCGCGGGGAACGGCTCAAGCTGGTCCAGGCCGTACCCGTTCTGGACCGGACCGACCTGGCGCCCGGCGAGCTGTCCGCGAGCAAGAACAACGTCCACGTGGGCACCGGATCGCACGCGATCGAGCTGCTCTGGGTCCAGCCGCAGGGCAAGAAGCCGATGCGCGCCGCTGACTGGGCGCGCGGGGTGCGCATCGTTCCCGGCGAACTCGTGGGGATCTAGGGCCTGTGATCTAGGGCCTGTATGGGGTTGTCCCGCGGAAGGAGGAGCGGGGCTGGGTGCGTGCGATCGCAAGGCGCCGGAGCGCCCTTGTAGCGGAGCCACCAGGGCGTTTCGGCAACGCAGCGAGCGTGCGTGCCCAGCCCCGTGACGCCGCGGGACAACCCCATACAGGCCCTGGGGATCCGTCGGGACGGCGGGGCGGGGTGGGTCGGGGACGTAGGCTGGGGCAGTTCGCCCTCTCACCATCAGCGGAGCACCTTTCACGTGAACGACCAGCCGCGTCGCCGTCCCGCCACCCCGCACCGCCGCCCGCAGAAGGACCCGGTCCGGTTCCTCGCCTTCGAGGCCCTCAGGGCCGTCGACGAACGCGACGCGTACGCCAACCTCGTCCTTCCCCCGCTGCTGAAGAAGGCACGGGCCAAGGGCGACTTCGACAACCGGGACGCGGCGCTGGCGACCGAGCTGGTCTACGGAACGCTGCGCCGGCAGGGCACGTACGACGCGATCGTCGCCGCCTGCATCGACCGGCCGCTGCGCGAGGTCGACCCGCCGGTCCTGGACGTGCTGAACATGGGCGTGCACCAGCTGCTCGGCACCCGCATCCCGACCCACGCCGCGGTCTCCGCCAGTGTGGAACTGGCCCGGGTGGTGCTCGGCGAGGGGCGCGCCAAGTTCGTCAACGCCGTCCTGCGCAAGGTCTCCGCGGACGACCTCGACGGCTGGGTGGCGCGGGTCGCCCCCTCGTACGAGGACGACGCGGAGGACCACCTCGCCCTCGTGCACTCGCATCCGCGCTGGGTCGTCTCCGCGCTCTGGGACGCCCTCGGCGGCGGCCGCGCCGGCATCGAGGACCTGCTGGAGGCCGACAACGAACGGCCCGAGGTCACCCTGGTCGCCCGCCCCGGCCGTTCCACCACCGATGAGCTGCTCGACGCGCTCGGCGAGGAGAACGGACTCCCGGGCCGCTGGTCGCCCTACGCCGTGCGGATGGCCGAGGGCGGCGAGCCCGGCGCCCTGACCGCCGTGCAGGAGAGCCGGGCCGGTGTCCAGGACGAGGGCAGCCAGCTCGTCGCCGCGGCCCTCGCCAACGCGCCGCTGGAGGGCAGGGACACCCGCTGGCTCGACGGCTGCGC
Source organism: Streptomyces sp. NPDC087428 (assembly GCF_044744085.1). NCBI lineage: Bacteria > Bacillati > Actinomycetota > Actinomycetes > Kitasatosporales > Streptomycetaceae > Streptomyces > Streptomyces sp. NPDC087428. Next base: position 25,801 of record NZ_JBIUXR010000013.1, on the reverse strand, counting down.
CGGCCCCGGCGGAAAGGCCGCCCTGATGGCCGCCCTCGCGGCCGGACGCGGCGCCACCCTGCTGGCGGCAGAGAAGCAGCCGCACCGGGCCCGCCTCGTCGAGCGCTCCCTCGCCGGCAACCCCGGCCCGTACCAGGTGATCACCGCCGACGGCACCCGCCCGCCGTGGCGGCCCGACACCTTCGACCGGATCCTGATGGACGTCCCGTGCTCGGGCCTCGGCGCGCTGCGCCGCCGGCCGGAGGCTCGCTGGCGACGCCGCAAGGAGGACCTGGAGAGCTTCGCGCCGCTCCAGCGCGGTCTGCTGCGCGAGGCGCTGAAGGCCGTACGGATCGGCGGCGTCGTCGGGTACGCGACCTGCTCCCCGCACCTCGCGGAGACCCGGGTGGTCGTCGAGGACGTGCTCAAGGGCCGCGGCGGGGCGCCGGTCGAGGCCGAGTGGGTGGACGCCCGTCCGCTGATGCCCGGGGTGCCCGCGCTGGGCGACGGACCGGACGTCCAGCTGTGGCCGCATCTGCACGGCACGGACGCGATGTACCTCGCAGTGCTGCGGCGTACCGGCTGATCGCACCGGCTCCCCGTGTATTCGCGTGTCCGATGCCCCTTTCCCGGTATATGAAAAGAAGTGGAATACCAACAGAATATTGAATTACTTTCCCGGCTTTGCCGTATATTTAATGAGGCGGCCGATTGGGTGACTTTTTCTCCGCGCATGTATATGCAAGAAGTGTCCTTGCTCGCGCGGGCGAAAGGTACATGCTATGGCGGAACCGGCGATCGTACTCCTCAGCGGCGGCCTCGACTCGACGACCACCCTGGCGGTGGCGAAAGACCGGGGATTCACTCCCTACGCTCTCAGTTTCAGCTACGGGCAGCGGCATTCCGTCGAATTGGCGGCCGCCCGCAGGGTCGCGGAGCGGCAAGGGGTGGAGCGGCACGTCGTCGCGGACATCGACCTCCGCGTCTTCGGCGGTTCTGCGCTGACCGATGCCGGCGTCGATGTCCCCAAGGGGCGCGGCGAAGCGGAGATGGGGGAGGGCATCCCGGCCACGTACGTGCCGGCCCGCAACACGATCTTCCTGTCGTTCGCGCTCGCCTACGCGGAGGTCGTCGGGGCCGCGGACATCTTCACCGGAGTCACCGCCGTCGACTACAGCGGATACCCCGACTGCCGGCCCGAGTACCTGGAGGCCTTCGAGGCGATGGCCAACCTCGCGACCAGGTCGGCGGTCGAGGGGAAGCGCCGGATCACGCTGCACTCGCCGCTGCTGCACCTGTCCAAGGCGGAGATCATCCGCACGGGAACCGCTCTCGGTGTCGACTACGCGCTGACCTCCAGTTGCTACGACCCCGACGACAGCGGGCGGGCCTGCGGCCACTGCGACACCTGCCTGCTGCGGCTGAAGGGATTCACCGAGGCCGGATTCCCCGACCCGATCACTTATCAGGGCGCGCCCGCATGACCTACCGGGTGAAAGAGATCTTCTACACGCTCCAGGGCGAGGGGCGGCACGCGGGACGGCCCGCGGTCTTCTGCCGCTTCTCCAACTGCAATCTGTGGACCGGCCGGGAGAAGGACCGCCACCGCGCCGTCTGCGCCTTCTGCGACACGGACTTCGTCGGTACCGACGGTGAGAACGGCGGCCGCTTCGCGACCCCCGAGGCGCTGGCCGACACCGTCCTGGAGCAGTGGGCGCCCCGCACCGACGCCCAGCGGTTCGTTGTCTGCACGGGCGGAGAGCCGCTTCTCCAGCTCGACGCCCCCGCCGTCGAAGCCCTGCACGACCGCGGCTTCATGGTCTCGGTCGAGACCAACGGAACCAGGGTGCCGCCCCCGGGCATCGACTGGTTGTGCGTGAGCCCGAAGATCGGCTCGCGGATGGTCGTGGAGCGCGGCGACGAACTCAAACTCGTCTACCCCCAGCAGCACGGCGACCCCGCACGGTTCGAGCACCTTGACTTCGACTCGTTCCGCCTCCAGCCGATGGACGGACCGGACATCGCCGCCAACACCCGCGCCACCGTCGAGTACTGCCTGGAGCACCCGCTGTGGAACTTCTCCCTGCAAACCCACAAGTACCTCGGAATTCCCTGATGGGCGCGGTACATCCGCCGGAGTTACCCGAAGGCCCGAGGCCGGCCCATTCGGTATCCGTACGGCACAACTTCGAGACCGCGCACCGGATTCCGCATCTGGTCGGCAAATGCGTCAACCTCCACGGCCATTCCTGGTGGATGGAGGCCACCGTCACGGCCCCGCTGCTGGACCGGGGGACAGTGGTCGAATTCGGGGCCTTCAAGGGCCATGTCAGAGCCTGGATCGACACCTACCTCGACCACGGGGCCATGCTCGGAGCCGACGACCCCCTCGCGGGCATCCTGGCCGAGCACCGCAGCAAGGTCTTCCGCTTCGGCGCGAGTGACCCCGGCCCGGCGGAGCGCTTCGCGGTAGGTCTTCCCCATCCGACCGTCGAGGCGGTCGCCGAACTGCTCGCACGCGTGGTCGGCCAGGCCCTCCGTGAGCTGTCCGCCGCCGCCGGCGCCTTCGTCAGCGAGGTCGTCGTGAGCGAGACACACGTCAACACCGCGGGATGGCGCCATGCTCGGACCTGACCCGTCCAGCGGCCGTTCCTCCGTGTCACCCGTTCAGGAATGGTGCGCATGACCATCACGAGTCACCCGAGCACGGCGGAAGCAGAAACGGACCCGGCCGCGATCGACGCCCCCGGTGAACCCTCCCTGGCACAGGCCACCGCACACGCGAGAGAGATGTTCTCGGCCCTGGGCATCGACTGCGACACCACCTCGACCGAACAGACCCCGCACCGGTTCGTCACGGCTCTGGCCGAGATGACCCGCGGACTCCACCTCGACCCGGACCGTCATCTGCGCGTCCAGTTCCCGCCCGAGTCCACGGACCAGGGAGTCATCGCCGCCGTCGACGTCCCCTTCGTCGCCCTGTGCGAGCACCACGTCCTGCCGTTCGTGGGCCGGGCGACCGTCGCCTACCTCCCCCGGCCCGACGCCCACATCGTCGGCCTGTCCAAACTCGCCCGGCTGCTCCAGGAGTACGGCGCGCGCCCCCAGGTGCAGGAGCGGCTGGGCGGCCAGGTCATCGACGCCCTCACCCGGAATCTGGACTCCCTCGGCGCGGCCTGTCTGATCCGCTCCGAACACGCCTGCATGACCCAGCGCGGGGCCCAGGCCCATGGCGCGGTGATGGTCACCACCCATCTGACGGGCCGGTTCAGCGCCGACCCGGGCCTGCGCGCCCAGGTCCTCGCCCTGGCACCGACCCGCACCGGACGCTGACGCCCACCGGGCGGCGACGCACGCGCGCCGGCCGATGGGACGGCGCGCACTCCCCGGACGGCGCGTCGCGACCCGACCGACTGTCCCGCGACTGGCACAGGAGAACGCCTTGCCCACCCACACACCCACCGCCGTCACTCCGTCCGTCACCGATGTCCTGGAGGTGCGCCGCCATCCCCTCTGCGGGCCTTCCGACCGGATGCCGGCCCGCTACCGGGGGCCCCACCGCCTCGGCCACGCGGGCTGGCTGGGTTTCACCGGACGGCTGGAGCGCCGCGAGGAGATCGCCTTCGTCCGCAGTGCGACCGCTGCCAGTCACCGCGTCCTCGACGTCGGTGGGGGAACCGGCGAACTGACCCGGGCCGTCGCGAGCCAGCTGGGCCGCTGCACCACCGTCGAACCGCACGGCTCCCGGGTCGCCACGCTCAACGCGCACGCCGGCGACAGCCGCACCGGGACGGTCGAGCCCGTCCCCGGGCACGCCGAGTCGCTGCCCTTCCCCGACCGGAGCTTCGACGCGGTGCTGGCCGCCTGGGTCCTTCCCTACGTGGACGACCTGGAACAGTCCGTGCGCGAGATGGCGCGGGTGTGCGACATCGGCCACCCCCAGGCCCGGGTCGTGCTGATCGGCGGAGCCCCGGACAACGAACTCGTGGGCCTGCTCAACGAGACCTGTGTACCGCTCACCGGCGAACCCCTCGACCATCAGGGATTCCTGCTGGCCACCGCCGCCGAGATCCTCGCCCCGCTCGGTTTCCGGCACTTCTCGCTGCACCGGACCGAGGCCGCCCTGCACTTCCCCGAGATCGCACCGGAGGAACGGGTCCACGCCGCCGCCAGATCTCTCGTCGACCTCTGGTACGAGGACCATCCGCGCGCCCCCGACATGCGGCGGGCCATCGCCCCCGCGCTCCGTCGCCACTTCGCACGACGCCCCCACGCCATCGGCGATCAGGGCGTCGCGCTCATCGCCCGCCCCAACCCGCCCCAGGAGTAACCGCGTTGCCGCCGGGCCGGGGCAAGCGGCCTTCCGCCCCCGCCCGGCACCCTTCCCCCGCACCCGGCCACGGAGGACCACCCCGCGTGAACATCGCCTTCGTCCTGCTGACGCACAATCCCAGCGAACCCGCCGGGATCGAGCGCAGCGTCGCTTCGCTCGCCGACGGTCTGCGCGAACTGGGCCATCACGCCGTGATCGTGGCAGCCGGTCCGGCCACCGGCGCGGACGATCCCCACCTCCTGCGGCTCGGCAGCCTGGCCCTGCCCCGGCCGATCGTCTACGACGAGGCACTGAACCTGCTCGCAGATCCGGAACCGGTGTGCCGCGAAGTCCGCCGGCTTCTGCGCGAGCACGACGTGGACCTGGTGTGCTGGGTCGACGCGGTCGTGGGCCTGGGCTACCTCGCACCCGCGCCGCCCGGGGTGCGCACGGCTCTCATGGTCCACTTCCTGCGCACCGACGAACGCATGCTGGAGAGCCTCGCCCACAGCCCGGACACCGTGCTGACCGTCAGCGACTTCCTGACCGGGGAGGCCCGCCGGGCCGGACTCGACACCGAAGGCTGGCTATCGCTGCCCAACGCCCTGCCCCGGCAGGGCACCGTGCCGGCCGAGGCCGAGCGTGAACGGCTGCGCCGCGGCGGTCCGGTGCGGACGCTGGCCCGCGCCGATCCGCAGAAGGGGATCTCCGAACTCCTGCGTGCCTTTCCCCGCGACTTCGGCCGCCCGGTGGACATCGTGCTGGCCTCGGCCGGATTCGAGTTCCGGACCGGCATGCAGGACCGGGTGACCGCCGAGTGCCGCGCTCTGGCCGCGTCCCTGCCGGGCGTCTCGATCCTTCCCGCCCTGCCCTGGCAGGAGGTCCAGCCCTTCCTGGCGGGCGCCGCCGTCGCCGTGCTGCCCTCGATTCTCCCCGAGACGTTCGGCAACGTGGCCGCGGAAGCTCTCTCGGTGGGAACCCCGGTGGTGGGCTACGGACTCGGGCACCTGCCCACGCTCATCGGCGCGGCCGGCCGGATGCCGGACCTCGTCGACGGACCCGAACGCCTCTGGCGGGCCACCGCCGAACTCCTCGACGACCCGGACGCCTACCACGCCGCCGCACGGCAGGCGCCCCTCCAGGTCGCCGAGCACACCCCCGCACGGATCGCGGAGGCCTTCCTGAGGGCCACGGGCCTCTGAGGAGGTTCCTGTTCATGGCGCGGACATCGTCTGCCGGCGACGCGGACGCCGGGCAACGGCCGCTGTCCCGGTGATCGTCCGGGGGCGATAAAGCCGGGAATGTGCGAACCGTAATGATCCCGTGAGGCTTTGGAGCGCACCGAAGCGGGGAAGTGCCGCAGAACATGGCAGGCTGGACCCATGGCCCAGATCAACCCCAGTATTCTCTCCGCCGACTTCGCACGCCTCGCTGACGAGGCGCAGGCCGTGGAAGGCGCCGACTGGCTCCATGTCGATGTCATGGACAACCACTTCGTGCCCAATCTGACCCTCGGCGTTCCGATCGTGGAATCGCTCAGCAGGGCCACGGCCACGCCGCTGGACTGTCATCTGATGATCGAGGACGCGGACCGCTGGGCCCCGCAGTACGTCGAGGCGGGGGCGGGATCCGTCACCTTCCACGTGGAGGCCGCGGCCGCCCCCGTGCGGCTGGCGCGCGAGATCCGGGCCAAGGGCGCCCGCGCCTCCATGGCGCTCAGGCCGGCGACGCCCATCGAGCCGTACGAGGACCTGCTCCCCGAGCTCGACATGCTGCTGATCATGACGGTGGAGCCGGGCTTCGGGGGCCAGTCCTTCCTGGACATCATGCTGCCGAAGATCCGACGCACCCGTGAGCTGATCTCCCGGCACGGTCTCGAACTGTGGCTCCAGGTCGACGGCGGGGTCTCCGAGTCGACCATCGAGCGGTGCGCCGAGGCCGGCGCCGACGTCTTCGTCGCGGGCTCCGCCGTGTACGGCGCCAAGGACCCGGCCGCGGCGGTACGGGCCCTGCGCGCCAGGGCCGACGGAGCCATCGCCTCTGCGGAGTGGGCGTGCGGCCACTGACGCGGGCGGCGGAGCAGGCAGCCGCTCCGGTCCCCGATCGCCGGTCGACCCGGCCAAGGGCAGATGAACGCGGTCCGACGGGACCGATCAAGGATCGCCGTATCTGACAGGATGAACGGCGTATCGAGAGCGTGAACAGCAGTGAGGAGAACGCGGTGTCTGCAATGTCGGCGGGCCGGTCCGCCCTGCGGATGGGGCCCGCGGAGCTGGTGCAGGCGGCGGCCATGGCCCGCCGCTTCTACCTTGAGGGCAAATCCAAGATCCAGATCGCCGAGGAGTTCGGCGTCAGCCGCTTCAAGGTCGCCAGGGTCCTGGAGACGGCGCTGGAGCGTGACCTCGTACGGATCGAGATCCGGGTCCCGGCCGAGCTGGACGCCGAGCGCTCCGACGCGCTCCGCGCCCGCTACGGGCTGCGCCACGCGGTCGTGGTCGAATCCCCGGCCGAGGAACAGGACGACGCCGCCGACCCGGAGAACCTGGGCGAGGTCGCGGCCGATCTGCTGGGCGAACTGGTGAACGAGGGCGATGTGCTCGGGCTCGCCTGGGGCCGGTCCACCATCCACATGGCGGCGGCCCTGGACCGGCTCCCGCCCTGCACGGTCGTGCAGCTCACCGGGGTGTACGACGCGGGTACCGCCGAGCGCGGCTCGGTCGAGGCGGTCCGGCGGGCCGCCCAGGTCTCCGGCGGCGAGGCCCACCCGATCTACGCACCGATGCTGCTGCCCGACCCGGCCACCGCCGCCGCGCTGCGCCACCAGACCGGGATCGCCCGCGCCTTCGAGTACTTCGACAAGGTGACGGTCGCGGCGGTGTCCATCGGCTCCTGGGAGCCCGGCATCTCCACGGTCCACGACATGCTGTCCGACGAGGAGCGCGGGCACTACGCCTCGCTCGGCGTCGCCGCCGAGATGTCGGCGCACCTCTTCGACTCGGAGGGCCGCAGGGTCGGCCGGGACCTCGGCGAGCGCTGCATCACGGTCGAGGCGGACCGGCTGCGCCGGATCCCCGAGGTGGTGGCGATCGCGGGCGGCCAGCGCAAGGCCGCGGCGATCGGAGCGGTGCTCCGGTCCGGCCTGGTCACCAGCCTGGTGACGGACACCGCGGCGGCCGACTACCTGCTGACCGACTCGCCCGCGCCGCGCAGGCCCGCGCTGGACCGGGCCGACCCGGACGGGGAGTGAGCGAAGGACGCGGGGGGTGGGGGGGGGGGGGCCCCCCCCCCCCCCCCCCCCCCCCGCCCCCCCGCCCCCCCGCGCCCCCCCCCCGCCCCCCCCCCCCCCCCCCCCCCCGCCCCCCCCC
>NZ_JBIUXR010000013.1:0-18135 GCF_044744085.1 Streptomyces sp. NPDC087428 | reverse complement strand
GCCCTTCCGCGTGGGCGGGGCGGGGGGGGGCGCCGGGGGGGGGGGGGGGGGCGCGGGGGGGGTGGGGGGGGCGGGGGGGGGGGGGGGGGGGGGGCCCCCCCGCCCCCACCCCCCGCGTCCTTGACGCCGCAGACCCGGGTCAGTCCTGCCGGACGCCCAGGACCGTCGCCTCCAGATACTGCTCCGGTTCCTTGTACTGGCTGACGTCGGCCGGGTCGTACCGGGGTGTCTGCCGGGACCAGTCGAGATTGCCACGCATCCAGCTCCGCATCCCGTCCAGATACGGCTTCAGCATCCAGTTGAGCTGCGGATACGCGCCGAGCAGCTCGGCCTCCGCGCCGAGGAAGCGCTCGGTCTCCGCGGCGATCTCCGCGCAGACGTGGTCGAGCGACTGCTGCTTGCCGTACCCGCGGTGGTGCCGGACCAGATGGACGAGATTGTGGATCTCGCCGAGGACCTGCTCCTTCTCGTAGGAGTACACGTCATTGGCCCAGCACACGACGTTGCACGAGGCCTCCAGCGCGGTGATGAACCGGGCGTCGTTGTGGATCGACTCGGGCGCCTCGACGCCGGCCACGATCTCTATCAGGTCCATGCAGACATGTATCGCACCGGTGTGCCGGCGCTTCTCGATGTACGTCGCCTCGGCCGGGACCACGCCGTCGGCCCGGTTCCCGGCCTCCCAGGTGGTGGCGGTCGTGAGGTACGTCATCAGGTGATAGGTGAAGCGCCGACGCCACTGCGGTGCGGCGGCCGGCACCGTGCGTTCCCAGAGATCGACGAGGGCCACGACGGCGGCCGGTAACTCCTCGCCCGGCGGCGTGCCCGTGCCGTCGACCACGGACTGCATCAGGGCGACCACGCTGCGCACCCGGTCCGGGCTGCGGCCGAGGTGGCCGTCGTCCAGCTGGTCGTCGACGAGAAACAGCCAGACGAACCAGTCGGCGACAAGGTCCAGATTCTCACTGTCGGCGGTCGGGTACACCATGCCCACGAAGGCGCCGAAGTCCGCCTGCTCGAAGCGTTCCCTGGCTGAATCCCGGTGCACCAGACCGGTGTTGCGGGTCCAGGCGTCGAGGTGTTCCCGTACGTGCCCGACATGCGGGTTCGTCTGCTGGGGGAACGGGCAGTAGATGTCCGGCAGTTCGCTCTCCACGGGCGGGTCGTGATCCTCTCCGGTCGTGCGTATGACGGAAGTTGTGACCATTCCGCCTGTTCCTCCGGGGCGTGTGGCTGACCCTCGGGACCTGCGGGTTTGAAGCTACCCGACCCCTTGTCACCAGGTCCAGGGATGATGATCCCGAATGATCGGGAGGCCGTGCGGGTAGGGTCTGTGGGCAAGGCAGGTTCCACTTGCCCGGGGCTCCCGGCCCTGTTCCTCGGAGGAACATACGAGCGCGGGAGTCATTTGTTGTGTCATCGTGGAAACGACCTGCGCCATTTCGTATGAAAATATGAGTGTTATGCGTTTTCTTGAGCCCGGCACCGGTCGCTACACAGAGTCCCCCGCGGTCCCGTACGACCTCACGTACGACGATGTCTTCATGGTTCCGGGCCGCTCCGCGGTCGGATCCCGCCAAGGGGTCGACCTGTCCTCGCCCGACGGCACCGGCACCACCATCCCGCTCGTTGTCGCGAATATGACGGCTATCGCGGGCCGCCGGATGGCCGAAACGATCGCCCGTCGCGGCGGACTCGTCGTCATCCCGCAGGACATCCCGATCGAGGTCGTCACCGAGGTCATCACCTGGGTCAAGACGCGCCACCTCGTGCTCGACACCCCCATCGTGCTGGCCCCCGGCCAGACGGTCGCCGACGCGCTGTCCCTGCTGCCCAAGCGCGCCCACGGCGCCGGCGTCGTCGTCGACAGCGAGCGTCGCCCCGTCGGCGTGGTCACCGACCACGACCTGACCGGCGTCGACCGCTTCACCCAGCTCTCCGAGGTCATGTCCAAGGACCTGGTGCTGCTCGACGCGGACATCGACCCGCGTGACGCGTTCAACAAGCTCGACGGTGCCAACCGCAAGCTCGCCCCGGCGGTCGACGCGGAGGGCCGGCTCGTCGGCATACTCACCCGGAAGGCGGCACTGCGCGCGACGCTCTACACCCCCGCCACCGACGCGGGCGGCAGGCTGCGGATCGCCGCGGCCGTCGGGATCAACGGTGACGTGGCCGGCAAGGCCAAGCAGCTCCTCGACGCCGGCGCCGACACCCTGGTCGTCGACACCGCCCACGGTCACCAGGAGTCCATGATCAGTGCGGTCCGCGCGGTCCGGGCGCTGGACCCCCGGGTGCCGATCGTCGCGGGGAACATCGTCGCCGCCGAGGGCGTGCGCGACCTCATCGAGGCCGGCGCCGACATCATCAAGGTCGGTGTCGGACCCGGCGCCATGTGCACCACCCGGATGATGACCGGCGTGGGCCGCCCGCAGTTCTCCGCGGTCCTGGAATGTGCCGCGGAGGCGAAGAAGTACGGCAAGCACGTCTGGGCGGACGGCGGCGTCCGCCACCCGCGCGACGTCGCCATGGCGCTCGCCGCGGGCGCGTCCAACGTGATGATCGGTTCCTGGTTCGCCGGGACGTACGAGTCGCCCGGCGACCTCCAGCAGTCCGCCGACGGCCGCTTCTACAAGGAGTCCTTCGGCATGGCGTCCGCACGCGCCGTGAAGAACCGCACCTCCGACGAGTCGGCGTACGACCGGGCCCGCAAGGCGCTCTTCGAGGAGGGCATCTCCACCTCGCGGATGTTCCTGGATCCGTCGCGTCCGGGTGTCGAGGACCTCGTCGACTCGATCATCGCGGGCGTCCGCTCCTCCTGCACCTACGCCGGTGCGGCCTCCCTCGCGGAGTTCGCCGAGAAGGCGGTCGTCGGTGTGCAGAGCGCCGCCGGTTACGCCGAGGGCAAGCCGCTGCACGCCAGCTGGAGCTGATCCCGCACCACCGCACCATCCGTGCCCCTTCCGGCCGTTCGCGCCGGAGGGGGCACGGGCGTTCCCGGAGAGCCTGCGGTCCTTCCCGGAGAGCTCGCGCGGGTCGTTTCGGTTGTCCGGATCCGGGTACCTGTGAAAGCTTTCACGCTTTCCAACTCACTTGAAGATTAAGTAATATGAATCTCCATCAACTGCCCGCCACTCTGCGGTAAGGGATCTCATGTCCTTCTTCACTGACCTGGCCCATCAGTACATCGACGGCGAGTGGAGGCCGGGCAAGGGGTCCTGGGACATCATCGACTTCAACCCCTTCGACGGGGAGAAGCTCGCCTCGATCACGGTCGCCACGGCCGGCGAGGTGGACCAGGCCTACCGCGCGGCCGAGACCGCCCAGCAGGCGTGGGGCGACACCAACGCGTACGCCAGGCGCGCCGTGCTGGAGAAGGCGCTGCGGATCGTCGAGGACCGCGAGGCCGAGATCGGTGACGCGATCGTCGCGGAGCTCGGCGGCACGCGTCTGAAGGCCGCCTTCGAGCTGCATCTGGCCAAGGAGTTCCTGCGCGAGTCGATCCACCTCGCGCTGCGGTCGACCGGTCAGATCCTGCCCTCGCCGACCGAGGGCAAGGAGAACCGGGTGTACCGCGTGCCCGTCGGCGTGGTGGGTGTCATCAGCCCGTTCAACTTCCCCTTCCTGCTGTCGCTCAAATCGGTCGCCCCCGCGCTGGCGCTCGGCAACGCCGTGGTGCTCAAGCCGCACCAGAACACGCCGATCTGCGGCGGCACCCTGGTGGCGAAGGTGTTCGAGGACGCCGGACTGCCGGCCGGCCTGCTGAACGTGGTGGTCACCGACATCGCCGAGATCGGGGACGCACTGCTGGAGCACCCCATTCCGCAGGTCATCTCCTTCACCGGCTCCGACAAGGTCGGGCGGCACGTCGCGACCGTGTGCGCGGCCAACCTCAAGCGTTCCGTGCTCGAACTCGGCGGCAACAGCGCGCTCATCGTGCTCGATGACGCCGATGTGGACTACGCGGTCGACGCGGCGGTCTTCAGCCGTTACGTGCACCAGGGGCAGGTCTGCATGGCCGCCAACCGGATCCTGGTCGACCGCGCGGTGGAGCAGGAGTTCACCGAGAAGTTCGTGGCCAAGGTCGCCTCGCTGCGCGTCGGCGACCCGGCCGACCCGGCGACCCAGATCGGGCCGCTGATCAACTCCACCCAGGCCGAGGCGATCGCCGCGCTCGTCGACCAGACCGTGGAGGCCGGTGCGACCGCGCTGCTGCACGGGCGGGCCGACGGCAATCTCGTCAGCCCCTCCGTGCTGACCGGCCTGGCGGCCGACTCGCCGGTGCTGTCCCAGGAGATCTTCGGCCCGGTCGCGCTTCTCGTGCCGTTCGACGGCGAGGACGAGGCGGTCCGGATCGCCAACGACACCCCGTACGGGCTGAGCGGCGCGGTGCACACCGGCAACGTCGAGCGCGGTGTCCGGGTCGGGCAGCGGATCCGAACCGGCATGATCCACATCAACGACGGCACCGTCCACGACGAGCCGATCGTTCCCTTCGGCGGCGAGAAGAGCTCCGGGCTCGGGCGGCTGAACGGCGACTCGATGCTCGACGCCTTCACCACCCAGAAGTGGATCTCCGTTCAGCACGGACGCTCGCAGTTCCCGTTCTGACCCCGCTCCACCTGCGGTGAGCGCGCCCTGCCGGGCGGGCCCATGGTCTACTTCGGGGGCGGCACCGCCGCCCCCGAACCGGCCGTCGCCATGGCCGTCACCCGGCCATCGCCCTCGCAGAGAAGTGATCCGTACGACGTGCGACTGAACGACCTCGACGAACGCATCGTCCACGCCCTCGCCGAAGACGCCCGTCGCTCCTACGCGGACATCGGCTCGATCATCGGGCTGTCCGCGCCCGCGGTGAAGCGCCGGGTGGACAGGCTGCGGGCCGAGGGCGCGATCACGGGATTCACCGTGCGGGTGGATCCGGCGGCGCTCGGCTGGGAGACCGAGGGGTTCATCGAGATCTACTGCAGCCGCAACACCTCGCCGGAGTCGATCAAGAGCGGCCTCGCCCGGTATCCGGAGGTCGCGTCGGCGTCCACGGTGACCGGGGACGCCGACGCCATCGTTCAGGTGTTCGCGGCGGACATGCGCCACTTCGAGCAGGTGCTGGAGCGCATCGCGGGCGAGCCCTACGTGGAGCGGACGAAGTCCGTGCTGGTGCTCTCGCCGCTGCTGCGGCGGTACTCGTCGGGGTCGCCCGCCTAAGGGCTGGGGCGCCCGGGAGAGCTGGGTCACGTTCGTGGCCTGCGGAAACGTGCGGCGCAACGAATCGTTGCGTACCGCCGCTCGGACGCAACGGATCGACGGTCCATGCGCAACGGTCGCGCCTTGTCCGGGGGTGAGCGCGGACCGTACCGTCAATACGTCCCCGCCCCGCCCGCACCGCCCGAGGTCTGCCATGCCGCCGTTGCGCACCGCCCTGCTCCAGAGCTCCGGACATCCGGGCTCGGTGACCCGGAACATCGAGGTGCTCGACGACGCCGCACGGCACGCCGCCGCCGGCGGGGCCCGGCTGCTCGTCTGTCCCGAGATGTTCCTGACCGGGTACGCGATCGGGGACGACGTGGACCGGCTGGCCGAGGCCGCCGACGGGCCCGCCGCGCACGCCGTCGCCGGGATCGCCGTACGGCACGGCATCGCCGTTCACTACGGCTACCCGGAGCGGGACGGCGACACCCTGTACAACGCCGCCCAGCTCATCGGCCCCGACGGCACCTCGCTCGCGAACTACCGCAAGACGCATCTCTTCGGCGACTTCGAGCAGCAGTGGTTCACCCCCGGAGAGCAGCCGCTCGTCCAGGCCGAACTGGACGGCGTCCGCGTCGGGCTCCTGATCTGCTACGACGTCGAGTTCCCGGAGAACGCACGGGCGCACGCCCTCGCCGGCACCGATCTGCTGCTGGTGCCCACGGCGCTGATGCACCCCTTCCCGTTCGTCGCCGAGTCCCTCGTCCCGGTCCGTGCCTTCGAGAACCAGCTGTACGTCGCCTACGCCAACCGGACCGGCTCCGAGGGCGAGTTCGAGTTCGTCGGGCTGAGCTGCCTGGCCGGTCCCGACGGCACCGTCCGCACCCGCGCCGGACGCGGCGAGGAACTCGTCCTCGGGGACGTGGACCCGGCGCTCCTGACCGCGTCCCGGGCCGGCAACCCGTATCTGCGCGACCGCCGCCCCGGTCTGTACGGCTCCCTCGTCTGAGCCCGCCGCTCCGCTCACTCACTTTTCCCGCAAGGAGTCCGTACCCCATGACGTCCACGGTGCCCACCGCTGTCCAGCACACCGAGGCAGCCCCGCCGATCACCATGTTCGGGCCGGACTTCCCCTACGCGTACGACGACTTCCTCGCGCATCCCGCCGGGCTCGGACAGATACCGGCGACCGAGCACGGCAGCGAGGTCGCGGTCATCGGCGGCGGGCTCTCCGGGATCATCACCGCCTACGAGCTGATGAAGATGGGCCTCAGGCCCGTCCTCTACGAGGCCGACCGGATCGGCGGACGGCTGCGTACCGTCGAGTTCGACGGCTGCACGGTCGACGGGCAGCCGCTCACCGCCGAGATGGGCGCGATGCGCTTCCCGCCGTCCTCGACCGCGCTCCAGCACTACATCGACCTGGTCGCACTGGAGACGAAGCCGTTCCCCAACCCGCTCTCCCCGGTCACCCCTTCGACCGTCGTCGACCTGAAGGGCGCGTCGCACTACGCCCGGACGATCGACGACCTCCCGCAGATCTACCGGGACGTGATGGACGCCTGGAACAGCTGCCTGGAGGAGGGCGCCGACTTCTCCGACATGAACCGGGCGATGCGCGAGCGCGACGTCCCGCGGATCCGGGAGATCTGGGCCCGGCTCGTCGAGAAGCTCGACAACCAGACCTTCTACGGCTTCCTCTGCGACTCGGAGGCCTTCAAGTCCTTCCGCCACCGCGAGGTCTTCGGGCAGGTCGGCTTCGGCACCGGCGGCTGGGACACCGACTTCCCCAACTCCATCCTGGAGATCCTGCGCGTCGTCTACACCGAGGCGGACGACCACCACCGCTCCATCGTGGGCGGCAGCCAGCAGCTTCCGCTGCGCCTCTGGGAACGCGAACCGCAGAAGATCATCCACTGGCCGCTCGGCACCTCGCTGGCCTCCCTGCACGACGGGGAGCCGCGGCCCGCGGTGACCCGGCTGAACCGCACCGCCGGGAACCGGATCACCGTCACCGACGCCTCCGGCGACATCCGCACCTTCCGGGCGGCCGTCTTCACCGGGCAGTCCTGGCTGCTGCTCTCCAAGATCGCCTGCGATGACGCACTTTTCCCGATCGACCACTGGACGGCAATGGAGCGCACCCACTACATGGAGTCCTCCAAGCTGTTCGTCCCCGTCGACCGGCCGTTCTGGCTGGACAAGGACGAGGCGACCGGCCGCGACACCATGTCGATGACGCTCACCGACCGGATGACGCGCGGCACGTACCTCCTGGACGACGGCCCGGACAAGCCGGCCAGCATCTGCCTCTCCTACACCTGGTGCGACGACAGCCTGAAGTGGCTGCCGCTCTCGGCGACCGAGCGCATGGACGTGATGCTGAAGTCGCTCGGTGAGATCTATCCGGGCGTCGACATCAGGAAGCACATCATCGGCAACCCGGTGACGGTCTCCTGGGAGAACGAGCCCTGCTTCATGGGCGCGTTCAAGGCCAATCTGCCCGGCCACTACCGCTACCAGCGGCGGCTGTTCACCCACTTCATGCAGGACCGGCTGCCCGCCGACAAGCGGGGCCTGTTCCTGGCGGGCGACGACATCTCCTGGACGGCCGGCTGGGCCGAGGGGGCCGTCCAGACCGCGCTGAACGCCGTCTGGGGCGTGATGACCCAGTTCGGCGGTGCGACCGACGCGGCCAACCCCGGCCCCGGAGACGTCTTCGACGAGATCGCCCCGGTCGAACTCCCGGAGGACTGAGGGCGGTTACGCGGGCCGGCAGACGCTGCGCTGCCGGCCCAGGCCGGAGATCTCGACCTCCATCACGTCATCCGGGCCCAGGTACGGGAAGCGGCCGGACAGGGCCACGCCCTGCGGCGTACCCGTGTTGATGATGTCGCCGGGCTCCAGCACCAGGTACTGCGACAGGTGGTGCACCAGATGCGCCACGCCGAAGATCATGTCCGCGGTGGAGGAGTTCTGCCGGGGCTCCCCGTTGACATGGCTGGTCAGCCGCAGCCGCTGCGGGTCACCGACCTCGTCGGCCGTGACCAGGACCGGGCCCAGCGGGTTGAACGTGGCGCAGCTCTTGCCCTTGGACCACTGGCCGCCCGACTCCTCCAGCTGGAAGGCGCGCTCGGAGACGTCGTTGCTCACCGCGTACCCCGCGATGTGGGCGGCTGCGTCGGCGGGGGAGTCCAGGTAGGAGGCGCGGCGGCCGATGACGACGGCCAGCTCCACCTCCCAGTCGGTCTTCTTCGAGCCGCGCGGGATGAGGACGTCGTCGTACGGGCCGACGACCGTGTTCGGGGACTTGTAGAAGAGGATCGGCTGCTCGGGCGGCTCGGCACCGGACTCCGCCGCGTGGGCGGCGTAGTTCTGGCCGATGCACAGCAGCGCGGAGGGCCGGGCCACCGGGGCGCCGATCCGCTCCCCGGTGATGTCGGTCTCCGGGAGCTTCGGCTCGGCGGGGATCAGGTGCGGGTTCTCGGCCAGCGCGGCGAGGAACGCGCCGTCGATGTCGTCGGTGATGCCCGACAGGTCGTAGTGGCGGCCCTCGGGGCAGACGACGACCGGGCGCTCATGGCCCGGCTCGCCTATGCGCATCAGTCGCATGACGGGTGGATCTCCTGACGGGTACGGGGTACGGGGGGCGTTACGGGTACGGGGACGGTCAGCGCAGCCTGACGAGGGCGTCGGCGGTGACGGCGTGGACCGGGGGACGCCCGGCGAGCAGTCGCAGCACCTCGTTGACGGCGCTGGTGCCGAGCCGCTGCCGGCACTCGACGCTGCCGGCCGCCTGGTGCGGGGTGAGCAGCACGTTCGGCAGGGAGCGGAAGGGGTGGCCGGCGGGCAGCGGTTCGGCGTCGAAGACGTCGATGGCGGCGTCCAGCCGGCCCGTGGTCAGTTCGGTCAGGAGCGCGTCCTCGTCGACCAGCCACGATCGGGCGGTGTTCACCAGGCCGGCGCCGTCCGGCATCAGCGCCAGCTGCTCGGCGCCGAGCATCCGGTGGGTCTCCTCGGTGACCGGCGCGTGCACGGCCACGATCCGGCTGCCGGAGAGCAGCGTCTCCAGCGGTACGGACTCCACGCCGAGCGTCCCGGCGTCGGCATCGGACAGGAACGGGTCGGTGACGCGCACCCGCGCCCCCATCGCCCGCACCATCCGGATGTAGGCGCGCCCGGTGCGGGAGGCGCCGATCACCCCGATGTCGCTGCCGTGGATCTCGTGGCGCGGCGGCGCCTCGCTCGCCGCCGCCCAGTCCTGCCCGCCGCGCAGGGCGTGGTCGAAGCGCTGGATGCGGTGGAGCAGGGAGAGGGTGAAGGCGAGCGCCACCTCGGCGACCGGGCGGGCCATCTCGTCACCGGCCTGGGTGACCAGGATGCCCCGCCGGAACACGTCCTGGGTGACATAGGGGGCGACCGCGGAGCCGGTGTGCGCCACCAGCTCCAACCGGTCCGCGTGGCCGAGGAGTTCGGCGTCCACCCTGGGTGCCCGCCACGAGGTGATCAGCGCACGCGCGCCGGGCAGTGCGGCCGCGACCGCCGCCCGGTCGCTGTGGTCGTCGATGACCGTCAGCCGCGCGGCCCGCTCCAGCTCCTGCCACACCTCGGCGGTGAAGAACTGGGCGCGCAGGTGCGGCGGTACGGCGACGACCACCCGGGAGGAGCGGTCGGCGGTTTCAGGAGAGCCAGGCATCGAGGTGCTCCGCAACGAAGGCGTCATCGGTCAGCCAAGGGTAGGCCGCGGCCACCCGGGTGATCTCCTCGGCCTGTCCCGGGGAGAGCGTCTCGGCCGGGTCAAGGCAGCGGATGTTCGCCAACAGGCCCTGACGGCGCAGCACTTCGTGCACCCCGGCGATACAGCCGCGGAACGCGCCCCGCACGTCGAAGACCGCGCTGTTGGCGTCGGTCAGCTCGGTGCGGCGGGCCAGGCAGCGGACCGTCGCCGCGTGGTCCCCGGCGCGGGCCCGGCGGACGTCGTCGAGCAGGGTCGCCGCGGAGCTCGTCCACACCGCCCACTGGCCGAGCAGCCCGCCCGCGAACCAGCGCTGCGCGCCGTCCGCCGTGGTGTACGGGGTGAGCAGGTCGCCGATGATGTCGTCGTCGTTGCCGGTGTACAGCGCGACCTCGCCGGCCCGGTCCGCGGCGGCCACGGCCCGTACGACATCGGCGGTGCGGTAGCGGTCGAACGGGGCGATCTTCACCGCGACGGTGTTCGGCAGGTCGGTGAACGCGGACCAGAAGCCCGGCGACAAGTACCGTCCGCCGACGGCCTCCTGGAGGTAGAAGCCGATGACGGGCAGGACCTCGCCGACCGCCCGCGCCCGCTCCAGCAGCCCCTTCTCGTCCGCACCGGGCACGGCCGGGCTGAGCAGCACCGCGTCGTAGCCGAGCTCGGCGGCGGTGGTGGCCTCCGCGACGGCCTGCGCGGTGTAGCCGCAGGCGCCGGCGACCTTGACGAACGGCCGGCCGGCCTCGGCGTCGATGGTCTCGGCCGCGAGCTCCAGGACCGGCCGGAACAGACCGACCCCGGGTTCGCGGATCTCGAACTGCGTGGTGTGGACGGCGACGGCTGCGCCGCCCGCGCCGGACGCCAGGTAGTAGCGGGTGAGCGCGCGTTGCCGGCGCTCGTCGAACGTGCCGTCCGCGTGCAGCGCGAGCGGGTGCGCGGGTATCGCCGCGCCCCGGGCGAGCAGTTCCAGGGCGGGGGTGGGCAGGCGGGAGGGAGTGGACATGGAGTGGATCAGAACCTTCCGTCACGTACCTGGAACTTGGTGGGCTTGCCGGACAGCGGCAGCCCGCGCCGCAGCCAGTCGGCCTGCCATTCGACGAGGGTGCGCAGTGCGACGTCCGGGTAGCCGAAGAGGGCGTGGCAGCGGCTCGCGTCGGAGAGCAGCGCGGTGGGCGCCTCGGTACCGGCGAGGACCGGCTCGCGGTCGAACTCCTCGCCGAACCACTGGGCGACGCGGCGCACCGAAGCGGTCTCCGGGCCGGTGAGGTTGAGGGTGAAGGCCTCGCCGCCGGTGGCGTGCAGCAGCGAGCGCAGCGCGACCTCGTTGGCGTACCCCTGCCACACCACGTTGGCGTGACCGGTCGTCACATCGACCGGCTCGCCCGCCTGTACGCGGTACGCGATGTCGGCGAGGACGCCGTAGCGCAGGTCGACGGCGTAGTTGAGGCGGATGTTGGCGACCCTGGTGCCGAGGGTCAGTGCCGCGTGGCCGAAGATCCGCTCCCGGCCGAGGCACGACATGGCGTACTCGCCGACCGGGCCGACCGGGTCGGTCTCGGTGCAGCCGCCCGAGGAGACCGGCACCAGCGGGTACACGTTGCCGGTGGAGAACGCGGTGATGCGCGACTCCGACCAGCGGCGGGCCACCCGGTCCGGCATCGCGGCGTTCACCGCCCAGGCGAGCGAGGGCGCCCCGGCGGAGCCGAACTTGGCGCCGACCATGAAGACGACGTTCCCGGCGTCGGGGAGCCGGGTCAGATCGGCGGCCGGGTCCATCAGGTCGAAGGCGACCGTGCGGACCCCGGCGGCCTCCAGCTCGTCGGCGGCGGCCCGGTCGGACCAGCGGGAGACCGCGTACACGGTCACGTCCGTGCGGCCGGCGGCGTCCAGCGCGCGGCGGGCCAGCCGGCACAGGCTGGGTCCCATCTTGCCGCCCGCCCCGAGGACCAGCAGATCGCCTTCGAGGCGGCCGAGGTCGGCGACGAGCGCGGGGGAGGGGGTGGCGAGCCGCTCTTCGAGTGCGGCCTCATCGGTGAACATATACCTGGCTATCCCTTGATTCCGGACGCGGTGACGCCCTCGGTGAAGTAGCGCTGTCCCACCATGTACGCGGCGAAGATGGGGACGAACGCGATGACGGAGCCGGAGAGCACCACGTTGAGCGGCACGTTCTGCTGTTGCAGCGAGGCGATTCCGACGGTGAGGGTGCGCATGTCGGTGGACTGGCCTATCACCAGTGGCCACAGGAAGTCGTTCCAGTGCCAGAGGAAGACGAAGACCCCGAGCGTGGCGAGGATCGGCTTCAGCAGCGGCAGCACGATGCGGTAGAAGATCTGCCACTCGCTGCACCCGTCGAGCCGGGCCGCCTCGAAGAGTTCGTCCGGCAGCCCCTGGATGAACTGCCGCATCAGGAACACCGCCTGGGCGTTGGCCAGGGTCGGCACGATCAGTCCCCAGTACGTGTCGACGCCGCCGAGCTTCGCGATCATCGCGAACGTCGGGATCATCGTGACGTGGTACGGGACCATCACCATCGACAGGAACGACCAGAACATCGCCTCCCGGCCGGGGAAGCGCTTCTTGGCGAACGCGTACCCGGCGAGCGAGGCGAGCAGCAGCACGCCGACGACCGAGACGACCGAGTACATCAGCGTGTTGAACAGCCAGCGCGGCACGTCCTGGGCGCCCATGACGGTGTCGTACGCCTCGCCGGTCAGCGGCCAGGGCAGCAGGCTGCCGGGGAAGTCGACCGCGGCGGACGGCTTCAGCGAGAGCACGACCATCGCGTAGAACGGGAAGACCGTGACCAGCGCGGCCACCGTCAGCAGCACGCCGCGCCCGATCCGGCCGGCCCGGGTGGAGCGCATTCCGTACGGGACGGTGTCCTGCTCGGAGAGCTTGCGCAGCTTGCGGATCGCCCGGCGCTCGGCCCGGTCCTGGGCTGCGGGGGCCTTGGGGGCGGGCGGGGCCTTCATCTCTTCGGGTGCCGCTGTCATGGTCACTGGTCCTTCCCGATCACGAGCCGCTGGATCACCGCGACGACCACGGTCAGCACGAAGAGCGCGACACCGATGGCGGCGGCGTAACCCAGGTCGAAGTACTTGAAGCCCGCGTCGTAGAGCTGGAAGACGAGCGTGTAGCTGGCGTTGGCCGGCCCGCCGCCCGTCATGGTGTAGACGGCGTCGAACACCTGGAACGAGGCGGTCGTCTCGATCACGGCGAGGAAGAACAGGGCGGGCTTGAGCTGCGGCAGCACGATGTAGCGGAACCGCTGCCAGGGGCCGGCCCCGTCGGTGAGGGCGGCCTCCTCCAGCTCGCGCGGGATGTCCTGCATCCGGGCGAGCAGGATGAGCATCCCGTAACCGAAGCGGGACCAGACGCCGACGAGCGCGAGCGCGGGCAGCACCAGCACGTCGTCGGAGAGCCAGGAGCCCTCGGACATCCCGAACCAGCCCATCAGGGTGGACCACGGGCCGCCGGTCGAGAAGATCCAGACGAAGACGGTGGCGGCCAGCACCAGTGAGGTGACGACCGGCAGGAAGAACACCGAACGGAAGAACTTGGCGCCGCGGAACGCGCGGCGGGTGATCAGGGCCAGGGACACCGACGCGAGGAGGGTGCCCGGCACGGCGATCACGGTGTAGAGGACGGTGACCTTCAGCGCCTGCCAGAACAGCGGATCGGCCCACAGGCGGGTGAAGTTGTCGAGCCCGACGAAGCTCCCGCCGCCGGTGAGGGAGTAGTCGGTGAAGCTCATCAGCACACCGGCGACGCCCGGACCGAACCGGAAGGCGAGGAAGAGCAGGAAACACGGGAGGACGAAGAGCAGGCCGATCCGGGCCTCGCGGCGCGCCTGCGGCCCGCTGCGACGGCCCCGGCGGGTGGGTTCCGCGACGACTGCCACGGGGATCTCCTTGCGGTACGGGGGAATTGCGGAGGATCGGGGGGTGTGCCCCCTGGGGGCTGCGGGGCGGGGATCCGGGTGCGGCCGGACCCCGGCCCCGCAGCGGTCAGCGGCCGAGCATCGCCTGCGCGGCCTTCTGTGCGGCGTTCAGCGCGTCCTGCGGGCTCTTCTTGCCGAGCAGGGCGGCCTGGATCTCCGGGGCGAGCACGCCCTGGACCTCGCGCGCCTTGTCCTGGAGCGGGCCCACGTCCATGCTCGGCAGCGTGGCGCCGACCGCTGTCTGCAGGGCGTCGTCCGGGTACAGGTCGCCGCCGGACTTGCGGGCCGGGAAGTAGCCGGCGGCCTTCTGCAGTCCGGCCGCGTTCTTCGACTCGGCGACGAAGTTCAGCCAGTCGCCGGTGTTCTTCTTGTCGGCGCCCTTCAGCATCGCCAGCGCGCCCACGGTGCCGTAGCCGACCGATGCGGTGTCCTTCAGCGGCGGCTGGACGACGATGTTCTCCTTGCCCCAGAAGGGCTCGACGTCCGCCGGGGTGTTCTGCCAGGTGCAGGCCACCTTCCCCTTGGCGGTCGGGGTCTGCTCCAGCTTGGGGGTGGTCGTGACCAGGTCCCGGTCGGTGTAGCCGTCGTTGACGAGCTTCTTCAGGTACGTCAGGGCCTTGACGCCGGCCGCGTCGTTGAAGGTGACGTTCTTGCCGTCCTCGGAGAAGACGTCGCCGCCGGCCTGCCAGAGCAGCGGGTAGAAGGTCATGTTCAGCGTCTGCTGGGTGTCACCGCTGTAGCTGGTGGCGTAGTAGCCCTTCTTCTTCAGCTTCGGGGCCAGCGCCTCCAGATCCGCCCAGCTCGACGGGTAGGTCTTCTCACCGATCGCGGCGAACACCCGCTTGTCGCAGATCAGCGGGTTGGCGCTGGTCAGGATCGGGGTGGCGACCGGCTTGCCGTCGACCGTGACGGACTTCAGCGCGAAGTCCGTGTAGTCCGACTTCGCGGAGGCCGGCATGTACTCGTCCGCCGGGACGATGCTCTTGGTGTACTTCGGCAGCTGGTCCGGGATCAGGTAGACCGCGTCGGGGCCCTTGCCGGAGGCGATCGCGGTGGCCAGCGCGGTGTCGCGGTTGGCCCACGGGAAGGTCTCCACCTTCACCTTGACGCCTTCGTGCTTCTTCTCGAAGGCCTTGACCAGGCCGTCCCAGTACGCCTTGTTCTTGGCCTCGTCGAAGATGACCGGGTAGGTCCACATGGTCACGGTGTTGTCGTCGCTGCCGCTGCCGGAACAGCCGGCCAGCACACCGGCGGCGAGCGCGGTGGCCAGAACGGGGGCGGCGAGGGCGCGGACTCTGGAACGGCGGGTGAGGAGACGGGACATGAGGTGGTCCTCCGAGGACATGAGGGTGGGGCGAGCAAGAAGGGGTGTCACGTGGCCGGGACCGTCTGGACGGTGCCGGTGTGCCGGGCGCGTTCGGCGGCGAACGCCGCGAGGTGGCTGCCGAGCGAGGTGGCGGGACCGGAGCGGACGGCCCCGGAGTCACCGGTGGCGACCGCGGTGACGAACGCCTCGACGAGCGCGGCGTCCCCGCCGCCGTGCCCGTCGGCCGCGTTCGAACCGGACGCGCCGAGTTCGTGGACGGCCGACTCGCCGGTCCGGAAGTCCTGCACCGTGACCCGCTCACCGTCACCGATGAGCCAGCCGTGCGAGCCGAAGATCCGGGTCTGGCGGTGGGTCTGCTCGGTGAACGCGACCATCTGGAAGGTCGCGGTCACCCCGTCCGTCAACTGCATGGCGAGAACCTGGTGGTCCACCACGTCGTTGTCGCTCCGGTAGACGCAGACCCCGTACGGGCCCTCGCGCAGGGCCTGGACGAGACCGGCCTCGTCGGTCGCCTCCGTGACATGGGTGACCGGCCAGACCGCGCCCTTCTCCCGCAGCGTCGGCATGTACAGCTTCAGCGCGCTGTACGGGCAGCCGGACTCGACCGCGCAGTCGAGACAGCGCTCCGCGGACCCGGCCGGGGCGTTCGAGGGCCGGAAGTGCTTCAGCCCGCCGAAACCGGTGACCTGCTCGATCCGGCCGCCCATGACGTACGTGATCCAGTCCAGGTCGTGGCAGGACTTGGCGAGCAGCATCGGGGAGGAGTCCTTCTCGCTGCGCCAGGGCCCGCGCACGTAGCTGTGGGCGTAGTGCCACCAGCCGACCGGCTCCAGATGGTCGAGTGAGACGAGCTGCCCGAGCACACCGGAGTCCACGACCTCCTTCACCAGGTCGGTGTACGGGGTGTACCGCATGACGTGGCAGACGGCGAACAGCACTCCGGCCCGCTCCACCCCCTCGACGATCCGCCGGGTCTCCTCCTCGGTCGGGGCGAGCGGCTTCTCGGCGAGGATCGCGTAACCGGCCTCGGCCAGGGCCAGCACCGGTTCCACATGGAAGCGGTCCTGGGTGGCGACGATGACGGCGTCGGCGACGCGGTTCTCCACGAGCGGCCGCCAGTCGTCGAACTCGACGGGTGCGCCGGCGGCCGCCCGCGCCGCGGGGCGCGGATCGGCGACGGCGACGAGCTCGGCACGCTCCGGGTGCGCCTTGATCCACTCGGCGTACGTCAGACCGCGGTTACCGGCGCCGACGAGTGCGACGCGTACGGGCCGGCCGGTGATCGGGGTATGCGTGGACACGGGGAATCCCTGGTACTCGATGGGCGGGGTGTTCAGAAGCGCAGCGTGGCTGCGGTGTGGGCGACGCGGTCGCCCTCGTCGGGGAGCGCGGTGCGCTCGGTGCCGTCCTCGACGCAGCCGGTGTGCAGCAGATGGCTGGAGCCGCCGAACGCCGCGGGCCGCAGTTCGAGCCGGCCACCGGTGAAGGTGGAGCCGGTGGCCCGGTAGCGGTTGGGCCCCTCGGTGAGCAGCACATGGGCGGTGCCCTTGGGGGCGGTCGAGTCGAGGCCGCCGAGCTGCCAGTCGACGGTGCGTCCGGAGCCGGTACGGGCCAGCAGGGCGCCGTCCTTGTTGGTGCCGGACAGCCGCGTTCCGTCGACGCGCAGCCGCTGGTCCTTCACCGACGTCAGCTTGAGACCGGTGTCGCGGAGTTCGCCGCCGAGGACGGTGACGTCCAAGTGGGCGAGCGAGACCGGCGCGGCGTCCGCGGCGCCGGTCAGCGTGCACTGGTCGACGACGAGCGGCCCGGTGCCGTTGAACACCGCGCCGCCGACGCCCTTCAGCGTGGTGCGCTGGAGGGTGAGCGGGGCGGTGACGTTGGCCTGGGTGATCTCCGCGCCCGCCGCGAAGGCGAAGGAGGAGTCCGCGATCACGTTGGGCCGGGCGGACAGGTCGGAGGCCCGCGAGACGATCAGCGGACCCGTCGCCGTACAGCCCCGCATCTGCACGCCGTCCGCGTTGACCCAGAGCATTCCGGAGCCGGCCAGCGACTTCTTGCCGATGACCAGGACGTCTTCGAGCGTCAGATCGGTGATCTTGACGCGGGCCACGAACCAGGAGCAGGCGTGCCGGCGTACGGTGATCCGCTTGGCCCGGCCGCCCCAGGCCGCGCCCGAGTTGGCGAAGGTCATCAGCCCGGAGTTGCCGGTGTAGGTGAGGTCGTGCTCGAACTGGCCGTGCGTCACGAAGGGGCCCTCGTCGTCACCGTCGCCGTGGCAGTTGGTGACGTAGCAGTAGGCCGAGGCCGTGAAGTCGTTGAGGTGACGGGCGTTGGAGGTGTGACAGTCCTCCACGTGCCCGTACAGGCAGTAGATCTGCTGGGTGAGGTAGCCCGCGCCGCCGTAGGTGACGGACTTCGGGTTCGTCAGCGAGCACTGCTCGGTGCGGTAGTACGTGCACCAGCGGCGCATCACCACCGGCCAGAACGTGCCGATGGCCTCGATCCCGGAGACGTCGCAGCGCACCGCGTACTCGTAGGCGACCGGGTGCGAGCCGGTCATCTCGTCCTCGCCCCAGCCCTCGAAGACCATGTTGCGCACATGGGCGCGGTCCACGGGCTCGATCCGGGTCCAGGTCAGCGTGCGGCCGGCGGCCAGGTCCCAGCCGATCTGGTAGTTGACCCGGACGCGGGTGGCGTCGACGACGTCGGTGACCTGGACGAGCCGCTGGATCTCCTTCTCGTACTGCCCCGACAGGGCGTTGATCTCCACCGCCCACCACTGGCCGACCGCGAACTTCGAGGAGTCGCCGACCTCGAAGAGGTCCGAGAGATCCGGCATCGCCGCGCTCAGGCTGTGCTTGACGGTGGTGTCGGTGACGGTGCCGCGGAAGGAGAGGACGGCGCCGAAGGGGTTGTCGTGGGTGTTCTTCTCGATGCCTTCGGTGCGGA